>NZ_MTPX02000035.1 GCF_002154335.2 Actinomyces ruminis | reverse complement strand
CGGCCGGGGCCAGGCGCAGGGCGGCGACGGCGGTGCGGGCCGCGCGGGCGTCGTGCTCGGAGGCGATGGGGGCGAGCTCGGCCAGCGGATCGGCGCCACCGCGGGCGAGCAGCATGGTGGCCTCGGCGTCGGCGTCGGGGTAGCCCATGGTAAGGCGGGTCATGAAGCGGTCGCGCTGGGCCTCCGGCAGGGCGAAGGTGCCCTCCATCTCCAGGGGGTTCTGGGTGGCGATGACGATGAACGGGTCGGGCAGGGGCAGGGAGCGGCCCTCGACGGTGACCTGCCCCTCCCCCATGGCCTCCAGCAGGGCGGACTGGGTGCGGGGCGTGGCCCGGTTGATCTCGTCGGCGACGACGACGCCGGCGAACACCGGGCCGGGGTGGAAGCGGAACTCGCGGGTGGACTGGTCGTAGACGCTCACGCCGGTGACGTCGGCGGGGAGCAGGTCGGCGGTGAACTGGATGCGGGAGGAGGACAGGTCCAGGCAGCGGGCGAGCGCCAGGGCCAGGGTGGTCTTGGCGACGCCGGGGACGTCCTCGATCAGCAGGTGGCCGCCGGCCAGGAAGGTGGCCAGGAGGAGGTCGATCGCCTCGGTCTTGCCGACGACGACGCGTCCCATCCGCTCGCGCAACGCATCGGTCAGTTCACGCAGGACGGCGGGGGCCATCGGTGTGTGTGCGTCGGCGACGCCGCGGCTGTCAGCGCTGGTCATGCGCCGATTCTGGCAGAGGTCTCCGAGCGGTGGCAGGGGGTGGTGGGCCCTGGCATCGCGGGACCGGGAGCTTCCCGCAAGGGACAAGTTTGTGTGGCCTGAGCATTGACCTGTGTGCGAATATCGCGCATCCTGAGACTACCGTCACAACGCGGCTCGCATTGCGTGGATGCACGCACAGCGCGCCGCAGAAGGAGCGTGAGTCCCGTGTCCCCGACTGTCCCATTGGCACTCGCGGCGGGTCGGATCCTGATCGGCCTGCTGCTGACCGTAAGCGCCTACGCGAAGCGCGCCGCCCCACGGGAGCTGCAGGTGGCCGACGTCGCCGGTTACCGCCTACTCCCCGGACGAGGCCCGCGGGCCGTGGCGATCGCCCTGCCCGCGGTCGAACTGTTCTTGGCGGGCTGCCTGGTGCTGGGCGGGCGCCTGCCCATCACGGAAGTCATCGCCGCAATCCTGCTACTGGCGCTGGCCGGCGCCTCGGCCAGTGTGCTCGCGCGCGGCATCGAGGCCGACTGCGGCTACTTCGGCTCGCGGCTGCGGTGGCGGGTGAGACCCGGCGTCGTCGTAGCGAATGTGGCGCTGGCCGCGGTGCTCGTGGCCGACCTGCTTGTCACCCCGCAGCGCCTGGTGCTGGCAAGCCCCGGCAGCAACATGGTGGTCATCGTGCTGGGTATCGCCGCGGCCTTCAATCTGCTGACGAGTTGGGACAGGTTCCGCCAGCCGCAGCCGGCCTGAGGACCACCCGCCGGGTCGCGCTCTGTACTGGGCGGCCGGATGGCGCAGTGGCCGTACAGGGCCGCATTCATACTCCGCCCGCATCGTGGCCCACTTCAAACGCCGTTACTGCCGGCACACCGTGGCGAATGGTCACTCCGGCAAGATCGGGATCGAGTAGCCAGCTTGCGAACTGAGGCATGTTGTCCGAGTCGGACAACAGCACCGCGGCGTCGAGATGAGGAGCCCCGGTGGAGTCCTGTTTCATCCATGCGTAGATGGTGTAGGGCTTGCCATCTACGTTCTCGTAGGCGCCGGGTGGAAGCAGTTCTCGTTCATCGAGCTTGGAGTACGCCTCCACCAGAAAGTGCAGCCTCACCGCCTCTGACATTCCGAACTCCTGCACGTCACTCCGGTCAGGTGCGCCGACAATGGGATTCTGCAGCGCGGCCACAGCGTAGGACTGCGCGGTCTGCCGCGCCATACCGCCCCAAGCAGGCCCGGCGGTGCCGGCAACGGCATCGGCGGTGGAGTACACCCCGTCGTCGAAGGCATTGAGGAGCATCTGGTTTGTCGCATCCAGCTGCTCTCCCTCATCACCGCGGCCTTTCTCCGCGGCGCCCTGAATGTAACCAAGCAGACGGCCGTCGGGGTGAAGCTTCTGAAGGACCAGGGCACTCGCGTCCTTCAGAGTCGACTTGCCCGCGTCTTGCGAGTCATCGGAGTCGGCGGGCAGCGTATCCAGCGCATCGTCGAGGCGCAGTGAGGTATATCGCCCCGCCGCGGCGGAGACGGTCTGCAGCGCGACATCATCCTTTAGCGTCTCCTGCAACAAGGACCGAACCTCGTATCTGTGACCTTCCTCCCAGCCCGCAGGCATGGAGGCGTTGAAATCGGACGCCTCCGCAGATCGTTGCCCGCCTTTATTGGCGGCCTCGTCTACCTCCTGCATGGAGTTGGCCAGTACCACGGCCACGTTCTGTCGCGAAGTGTCCGTCCACAGGCCGTCCTTACGCCCGGCCATGTCAACCACAGCCTGCTCCGTGATCCACGCAGCACGCTCATCCTTCGTCCCCGTGGTCAGCTGCCGACGCTCCGACGCACCCGCAAAGGCTGCGCTCAGTGCCTCAAAACTAGTCGAGTCCCACTCGCGTCCCTGCAGCCACTCCCAAGTAGTCCCGTCAACCTCTACCGTCTGCTCGGTAGCACGGCCATCAACCGCCGGCGCCAGGAAATCCAAAGCCGCATCAGGCTGCCGCCCCATCGCAGTCAGAATCCCGGCCATCGGATCCCAGGCGCCCCAAGCGCCTTCGGGAGGTGACGCTTTCATCCGCTGCGACTGCCACGCCGGCAGATCATCGCTGGCCTGCTCGTGTGCTCGTAACGCATACCCCAGGTCCTGGAGGAAGTAGTCATTGAACACCCCGCCAGCGGTCGCCAGCGCCCCACCAAGGTCAGTATGTTCGTCGCCGACCGGTTGGCTCCCGACAGCAGCAGGTTGAAGCCGAGCGGCATGTAGTAGGCTGAGCCTCGTCTGTGACTAGCCCGCTCAGTTTCTCGGCGTAGTCCGAGCGATGCTGTGGAGTCCAGGCCGAGGAGTTCGTCGCGGTGCCGAAACAGATCGACAGCGTCGCCTGAGCGGACAACCACGCATCGTTGGTCCGGTCCCAACGGGTCGCGTATTCGGCGTCGGGATCATTCGGATCGTAAGCGGAGAGGTTCTCAGTCTGCTGCAACCGCCGCTGATTGATCGCATAGGCCAGTTCCGCCATGCCCTCAGGCCCCATGACGTCGGAGAACGCTGCGGCGTAGACCTCATCATTCTGATGGTCTGCCACCGAGCCATTAATCAGTTCCAGCAGTTCATCGGGCTTGGCGTTCTTCGCATCCTCCGCTTCGCTTCGAGCCCGGTCCGATGAATCCGCACTCGCCGCGACCGCTGCGGTCTGCTCAGCAGTGGCGAATGCAGTCGGTTCAGCGCTGGGAGCAGCATCGGCCGGATCATTCCAGTTGGGACCAGGGTCCTCCGTACGCGATGACACCCCATCCAGCACCTGCGACGCGTACTTAATCACCAACTCCTCCAACGCCGCCACCGTCGACTCATCAGCATCCTCGGCAACCACGGTGTACATCGTGAACCCGGAACGACCCTCCAACCAATAAGCATAAGCATCCGGATGGTTTGGGTCGGAGTCGAGATAAGAGAAGACACGCGCATCCGTCCCCGGAATCTCACGCCCCTCGCCCCCAGTAATCGTTTCCAACGTAGTGAACGCATTATTGCCGTTCTGACCGAACCCGACCCACGAGTCAGTAGTACTGGAAGCGACAAGTATGCCGCGCTCACCATGAATCCGACAGCCCATCACGCTAGAACGTTCATCTTCAACACTTTCCACCCGACCCACGATAGACGTGACATCATCCTGCTCAAAAACACCACAATACGGACCCACAACCGAATCACCAGCACATCCGCTCACGCAACCCACCGATGCAACCATAAGCAACACCACTAGAACCGAGCGAAGCGGCACCAAACGGCTTAACCTAGGCGAAAACATTGTCAGTGCTCGGGCGATTCAGTGGACATGGGCACAGCCCCACTGGACGAGTCTGCGGTCGGTGCGGCAGACGGCTCGGGACTGGGAGTGCCCGTAGCCGGATCATCACGGTTACGACCGGGATCCTCAGTACGCGAAGCTACACCATCCAGCACCTGCGGCGCATACTTGATCACCAACTCCTCCAACGCCGCAGCCGTCGACTCGTCAGCATCCTCGGCAATCACCGTGTACATGGCAAACCCGGCGCGACCCTCCAACCAATACGCATAAGCATCCGGATGGTTTGGGGTCGGCCCAAGATAGGAGAAGACACGCGCATCCGTCCCCGGAACTTCGCGCCCCTCACCCCCAGTGATCGCCTCCAACGTCGTAAATGCGTTATTGCCGTAACGCCCAAACGAAACCCACGAGTCGTCCGTACCGCTCGCAACCAGTACAGCCCGCTCACCTTCAATACTACAATAGAACACCCCACTAACCCCTTCCTCGACCTCCGTCACACGACCCACAATAGGACTCACATCCTCCTCCGCAATCAACCCACAGTACGGGCCCGCAACCGAATCACCGCTACAACCACTCACGCAACCCGGAACCCCAACGGCTATCAAAACCAGCGCCAAACGAACGAACTTCCGCGAACCGCCATTGAGCGACTTTTGCATTATCCTTTCCCCCTTTTCACTCCTTCATTAAACCCCGCCGTGGATTCTCGAGCATCACGTGAAACCTTGGAGACGTCCGGATCATTGTTGATCCAGCCGGTGAACTCTCTCATGTTGTCAGGGCTTGAATATATAGTGTCTGCGTCAATATGTAGTTTTCCCTCACGGTCCGGCTTCATCCAATCCTTGTCCGTGTACGGCGCGCCGTCTTCATCCTCATACGCACCGGGCGGCAAGAAGCCCCGTTGATCTAGCTTGACATACGTCTCTACCATAAGACGCTGCTCAGCCTCTTTCTGCATGTCGATCGCCTCGTTCTGGGCCTGCTGCGCATTTGACGGTAGAGCATCGCCAGCCGCATCGAGCGCGTAAGACTCCGCTATGCTTAGAGCCTTCCCGGCCACCGCGGACTGCGGTCCCGGAATGAAGCTCAGCCCTTTGCCGAAGGCGTTTAGGATCATTTGGTTTGTCGCGTCCTTCTCGGCAGCAGCGTCGCCGCGCCCCTTCTCTGCAGCACCCTGGATATATCCGAGTAGTTGGCCGTCAATGCGTCTCGTTTGTGCAACCTGGTCATATGCCTCTTGGTATCCGGCATCCGCGGCGAGCTCATCCAATGAGCTATCCATTCGCGAAGACGTGTATCTGCCTGCCGCGTCGGATACGGTCTGCAGCGCGACATCATCCTTTAGTGTCTCCTGCAGGAGCTTCTTTACCTCTTCCGGATGGTAGCCCTCCCAACCGGCGGGCAAGCTGCCGTTGAATGCCGAGTCCTTTCTCGAATTCTCAGTTTCATTGGCGGACTCGTCTATCTCCTGCATGGAGTTGGCCAGTACCACGGCCGCGTTCTGCCGCGAGGTATTAGTCCACAGGCCGTCCTTGCGCCCGGCCATGTCGACAACTGCCTGCTCCGTGATCCACGCAGCGCGCTCGTCCTTCGTCCCCGTCGTCAGCTGCCGATGCTCCGACGCACCCGCGAAAGCTGCGGTCAGCGCCTCAAAACTAGTCGAGTCCCAGGCACGTCCCTGCAGCCACTCCCAAGTAGTCCCGTCAACCTTCACGGTCTGTTCAGTAGCACGGTCATCAACCGGCGGCGCCAGGAAGTCCAAAGCCGCATCAGGCTGCCGCCCCATCGCAGTCAGAATCCCGGCCATCGGATCCCAATCACCTATACTCCCCTCGGGCGAAGACGTCTTCAGCATCATCTCCCGCCACGCCGGGTAACCTTCGCTGGTCTTCTCATGCGCCTGTATCGCATTCCCCAGATCCTGCAGGAAGTACTTGCTGAACACCCCACCGGCCTGCGCAGCCTCGCCATCCAGCTCAGCCGTATTCGCCGCCGTCCGATTAGCCCCTTCCAGCAGCAGGTTGAAGCCGAGCGGCATGTAGTAGGGCTGATCTTCATCCGTGACTAGCCCGGCCAGTTCTTCGGCGTAGTCCGAGCGGTGCTTCGGAGTCCAGGCCGAAGAATTCGTAGCAGTGCCAAAGCAGATCGACAGCGTCGCCTGAGCAGACAACCACGCATCGTTGGTCCGGTCCCAGCGGACGCCGTAGTCGGTATCGGGATCGTTCGGATCATAGCCGGGAACACTCTCAAGCTGCGACTGCCGCTGCTGATTGATCGTATACGCCAAGTCCACCATCCCCTCAGGCCCCATGCGTCGGCGAAGGCAGCGGCATATACATCGTCATCCTGATGCTCCGCCACCGATCCGTTCATCAGGTCCAGCAACTCATCAGGATCCGCATTCTTCACCTTCTCCGCATCGATCTCCGCCTGCACCACCGAGCTGAGATCCTCAGACGAGTTAATCGTCACGGTGTCCGGCAGGTCATAAGTAATGACGCCGTCCGCGTTCATGCTCGCAATGCCGGACTCATTCAGGCGCACGATCTCATTCTTACAGGACTCAATCTCGTCTGCCCTGAGGTTCAGGTTTTCAATAGCAGACGACGCGTCCGGACTGAAGTTGCTCTCGGAGAGAGTGACTTCAGCACTGTTAAACTGGAAATTGATGGAAGTCCTGGCACCCTCGGCGTCAGTGGCAACCTTACGGATTTTAGCAATGGCTGTTTCTAGTTTCTCAGCGTTGAGGGAGACCTTCGTCATTATTGCCCTTCCCCTTCCTCGGTAGCGACCGGTTGGAACCTCTGACATTCCGACTGTATGTCAGCTGCCCTCATCATCGCTTTCCGCGTTCGCTATTGCTGTCGCGAGATCGTCACTGAGGCCGGCGAATACTGCAATCAACGCATCGATATTGGTCTTTGTTAATTCAGCCTCTTCATCCGCCAGCGGGCCCTCCCAGGTGTCGGACGCGTTTACCCAGCCGTGCAGCCCCTCCACAATAGTGCACGCGTACGGGTTCACCAGGTCTATGTCACAGTTCTTACGATCAACATATTCCTTCAGCTCTGTGAGCTTTTCCTTCTCAGACACTTCTTCCTCCAGGGATCCGCGCCATCTCGGGTGTGACGTCGCATCGCTATCACTGTACCGCAACGAACAGGTGACAGCACCTCCGGATGAAGGCCCTTCGGCTCGCGGGATGCTCGGCGGTCTGCACGCAGCGTGTCAGGACCCCGCCCCGCACGTGCCGCACGTTGCCGACGTCACCAACGCAGCAGCCGGCCTGAGGGCTGCCCTGCCCCACCCAGCCGGTGTCTCGCCTCAGACGCCCGAATGCTCCCTACTACGAACTTTTGCACCCTGGTGTGCGGGAAACTGCCGTACACCAGGGTGCAAAAGTTCGTATCAGGAGGCGAAAGCTCGAGGTCACTCCGCCGTCGGCGCCAGCACCGCGGCTCGGCCCGCCTCCAGGCGCGCCACCGGCACGCGGTAGGGCGAGCAGGACACGTAGTCCAGGCCGGCCCGGTGGAAGAAGGCGATGGAATCGGGGTCGCCACCGTGCTCGCCGCATACGCCCATCTTCATGCCCGGCTTGGTAGACCGTCCGCCGTCGACGCCCAGCCGCACCATGCCGCCCACGCCGTCGACGTCGATGGACTCGAACGGGGAGGTGCCGAAGATGCCCGCCTCGATGTAGCGGCCCACGAAGGAGGCCTCCACGTCGTCACGGGAGAAACCCCACGTGGTCTGGGTCAGGTCGTTGGTGCCGAAGGAGAAGAAGTCCGCCTCTTCGGCGATGTGTGCGGCGGTGACGGCCGCCCGCGGCAGCTCGATCATGCAGCCGATCGGGAAGTTCAGTTCGTAGCCGGACTCGGCGGAGACCTCCGCCAGCACCGCCTCCGCGCGCTCCCGGGCCAGCTGCAGCTCCCGCACCGATCCGATCAGCGGGATCATCACCTCCGGGCGGGGATCGCCACCGGCCTTGAGCCGCTCGACGGCGGCCTCGGCGATGGCCCGCACCTGCAGCTCGATCAGGCCGGGCATGGTCAGCAGCAGCCGCACGCCGCGCAGGCCGAGCATCGGGTTAGCCTCGTGGTTGCGGCGCACCACGTTCAGCAGGTCCTCATCGGCCGGGTCCAGGGTGCCGCGCTCGCGGTCTACAGCGACCTTCACACTCAGCTCTGTCAGGTCGGGCAGGAACTCGTGCAGTGGCGGGTCGATCAGGCGCACCGTCATGGGCTTGCCGTCCATCGTCTGAAGCATCTGCACGAAGTCGCTCTTCTGCAGCGGCAGCAGGGCGGCCAGGGCAGCCTCCCGCGCGGCGTCGTCGGTGGCCAGGATGAGATTCTGAACCAGCTGCTTGCGCTCACCGAGGAACATGTGCTCGGTACGGCACAGCCCCACACCCTGGGCGCCACGGTGGATGGCATGGCGGGCGTCGTCGGGGGTGTCGGCGTTCGCGCGCACCTGCAGGCGACGCACCTCGTCTGCCCGCCGCATGATGCGGTCCACACTGGTGATCAGTTCGCGCGTGTCGACGTCACCGGCCGTGTCCAGCGCCTCGTCCAGGCCGCGGCGCAGGTAGGTCATGACTGGGGAGTCGACGACGGCGACCTCGCCCAGGAACACCTCACCGGTGGCGCCGTCGATGGCAATGACGTCGTCGCTGGTCAGCGGGGTCTCCCGCCCGGCCACACGCACGGTCCGGGACTCGACGTCGATGTCCAGGGCCTCCGCACCACACACGCAGGTCTTGCCCATGCCGCGGGCGACCACGGCGGCGTGGGAGGTCTTCCCACCACGGGCGGTGAGCACGCCGACGGCGGCGACCATGCCGGGCAGGTCGTCGGGGTTGGTCTCGCGGCGCACCAGGATGACGGACTCGCCGGCCTCGGCACGGGCGATGGCCTCGGCGTTGTCGAAGGCGATGTGACCGACGGCGGCGCCCGGGGAGGCGGGCATGGCGCGGGTGATCAGGTCACGGCCGGAGTCGTCCCCGAACTGCGGGAACATCAGCTGGTTGAGCTGGTCCCCGGTGACGCGGGTGAGGGCCTCGTCCATGGTGATCAGCTTCTCGTCCACCAGCTGGGTGGCCACGCGGAAGGCGGCCGCGGCGGTGCGCTTGCCGACGCGGGTCTGCAGCAGCCAGAGCTTGCCGCGCTCGATGGTGAACTCGATGTCGCACAGGTCCCGGTAGTGGGTCTCCAGGCGGCGCATGGCGGCGCGCAGCTCGTCGTAGCTGGTCTGGTCCAGGCGCTCGAGGTCGGCCAGGGACAGGGTGTTGCGGATGCCGGCGACGACGTCCTCCCCCTGGGCGTTGACCAGGTAGTCGCCGTACACGCCGGAGCGGCCGGTGGAGGGGTCGCGGGTGAAGCACACGCCGGTGCCGGAGGTCTCCCCCATGTTGCCGAACACCATGGTGCACACGTTGACGGCGGTGCCCAGGTCGTGCGGGATCTTCTCGCGGCGCCGGTAGATGTGGGCGCGCTCGGTGTTCCAGGAGCGGAAGACGGCCTCGGTGGCCATGTCCAGCTGGGCGCGCGGGTCCTGGGGGAAGTCGATGCCGGCGTGGGCGGCGACGATCGCCTTGTACTCCTCGACCAGTTCCTTCAGCGCGTCCACGTCCAGCTCGTAGTCGAGCTTGACCCCGCGCTCGGCCTTCTTGGCGTCCAGGGCGTCGGAGAAGTGATCGCCGTCGACGTCGAGTACGGTCTTGCCGAACATCTGGATCAGGCGACGGTAGGAGTCCCAGGCGAAGCGCTCGTCGCCGGAGGCGGCGGCCAGGCCCTGCACTGAGGCATCGTTCAGGCCGATGTTCAGGACCGTCTCCATCATGCCGGGCATCGAGAACTTGGCGCCCGAGCGCACGGAGACGAGCAGCGGGTCCTCGGCGGCGCCCAGCTGGCGACCGAGCTCCTCCTCGACCTGCCGCAGGGCAGTGGTCACCTGCACGGCAAGCTCGTCGGGGACGACGCCGTCGCGCAGGTAGGCGCGGCAGGCGTCGGTGGTGATGGTGAAGCCGGGTGGCACCGGCAGGCCGAGGCGGGTCATCTCGGCGAGGTTGGCCCCTTTACCGCCCAGGAGGTCCTTCTGGTCCTTGTCTCCCTCGCTGAAGCGGTATACGTACTTGGGCATCTTCGCCTCTTTCTGGTTCTAGTGAGCTGTGCGCCCGCGCGCGTTGACAGCGCACACTCTAATGTGACTTCAGTCCTAATGCCACTACCTGGCGACGTGTCCTCAGACCGCTCATATTTGTACTGACAATACACGCGTGCATCAATCACATGGGCGCGACGCCACTTCTACCGATCTCGGCGGTAACTTCTACCGATCTCGGCGGCAACTTCTACCGATCTCGGCACGTTACTTCTACCGACCTCGCGAGATTAGGGGACCAGAGCGATAACGCCCTCATGGGGACGCAGCCGCAGCCGCCGGGGCAGTGGCTCGCCGTCGGGCCGGCCCTGCGCCCCCGGACGCACCGCGCCCGGGGGCAGAGTGACCGTGCCACCCGTCTCCCCGTCGAGGACTGCCGCCGCAACGCCGCCCTCGAAGCGCCGCCGCCACACCCGGCCCGACTTGTGCACGGGTCCGCGCGGACGCCCGAGATCGGCGTCCATGGCCGAGAACCAGGCCGTGCGCGAATAGTCGTTGTGGCCGGTGGCCGCATAGGACAGCTGCGGAGCACCGGCGCGACGATCCAGAAGAGGGCCAACCCATACAGCCCTTGCTGTGACCCATCCCACACCCGCCCACGTCCGCCCGACGGCGTGCGCAGCAGGCCCAGTCCCGGGCCGCCGAGCTGCTCCGTCTGTGCAGCCGCCGTCGTCGCGTCGAACATGGCATCGTCGCCCCAGCCCAGCCAGCACTCCTCGAAGCCACCGCCCCAGGCGGCGTGCTGACGCCAGCGTCCGGGTTCGCGCCGCGCCTCGGCGATGTTGGGGACCAGCAGCCGGCCAGCCTCGGTCAGAGCCCGGCCTGCCGCCTCCACCAGCTCGCCCAGCGCCTTCCGCAGGCCCGCGACGTCCACCGGGGCGTCCGGGTCACCGACGGCGATGGCGGGCAGCCCCAGGCCGTAGTAGTCCTCGAAGACGTCGTTGTCCGCCATGACACCGTCGAAAGCTGTGCCGTCAAGGGAAGCAGTGACCCGCTCCGTCCAGGCAGCCCGGTAGGCGGGATCCCAGACACGTGCCTGGAAGTGCCCCGGGTAGGAAGACCACTCCACCGGCTCGCCCGCACGCCGAGCGATCCAGCCGCGGTTGCGGGCCTCACTCCAGCCGATGCCCGACGCGCGCCGCTCCGGCGGCTCAAAGATGCGCACCGAGGACAGGCAGCGGTAGGCAAGCACCGTCATGTCCGGGGCGGCGTCCTTCAACCGGGCGGCCGCCACAGTCTCCCAAGGCTGGAGAACAGCCGTGCGATAGTGGGCGATGGCAAAGTCCACTTCTGCGGGCGCAAGCGGCTCACCGTAGCGCAGCCAGGCACCAACACCCGGTCTGGTGCCAGTCATTTGTCGGCCGCGTGCCTGCTGAAGACGCGGCCGGCCCAGCGCCTGGGGCGCCGCGGGGCCCGATGACGTCCCCGCCTCGGCGCCAGCGGCTGGTTTCCACGAGTCCGCTGCTCACCCGCGGTGCGGATGTGGTCGGAGCGACGACGAGTACCGACTCCACCCTCCAGGTACAAGTCGTGGTAGGCGGCGTTGACCTTAAGCAGATTGAAGGCAGCCTCCGCACGGGCCCGGGCGGAACGGCTCATCCGCTCGAACAGGTCCATGTCACCTGTAACCTGTTGGATCCGGTCGGCCATGAGCGTCGGGTCCCCCGGAGGGATGATGAAGCCGCTCGGGTCCAGCACTGTGCCGTCCTGGGCAGTGATGGCCTCCAGGACGATGGGACGCAGGGCACCCACATCGGTGGAGACGGTGGGAATGCCCGCGCCCATGGTCTCCAGGGACACCATGGGCAGGCCCTCGTTGTAGGACGGCAATAGGAAGAGATCCCAGTCGCTCAGGTGCTCGCGCACATCAATGGTGCCCCGCACCGTGATGAAGTCTTCCAGCCCCAGTTCCCCGATGCGCGCGGCGCAGCGCTCGTAGTACTCGGGAACGTGCTCGGTGGGGCCGCATACATCCAGATGGAAGCGCAGACCGCGCTCGCGCAAAATCCGCATGGACTCGATAAGGTCGAGCAACCCCTTGATCGGCACGACCCTGGCGATGTACACCAATCGCCACCGATGGGAGTCCGCTCCTCCGCCACGCAGGGTAGCGATTGCAGCCTGCCGCTCGGCGTAGGCCGCGTCGAACTCGTCGATGACGATGCCGTTGGGAATGACGCGGACCGCGCCCGAGTTGAGTCCCAGGCCCCGCGCCTCTGTCACGGCGTCCGGATACAGGTAGGTGGTGACATAGGCCTCCGGATAGCACAGGTGCCCCATCTCAATCCACCAGGCCATCCACATGCGGTCTCGTCCGCCGACGTCGAAGGTCCGATAGTCCTGCGAGGTAACTGGTTTGTCCATACGTCGTCCGAGCAGGGTGTTGATCGTGTCGCGCACGTAGAGGTTGTGCTCGGTCAGCAAGAAGGATCCGCCGTTCTCCCGGGCGGCATTGGCCGCCAGGAGGGAAGCGTAGCCGGTGGTGTGAGCGTGATATACGCGTGCCCGCGGCATGGTCTCGCCCAAAACGGCGTACGCCAGGGAGAAGAACTCGCGCAAGCACCAGAACAGCTCGCTCAGTGACATTCCCAGTGTGGGCATACGATCGCGATACGTCTCCATGAACTCGGCGGACCCGAGGAGCGCCCACAGCGGATAGCGGCGCGTTGAAGCCGCCATGCCCTCCGCAATCAGATCCCACACTGGCTTGCCCTCACCGGCCGCCAGGGCCTGAAGGGCGTCGATGAGCCGATGCGCCAGGACGAGCCGCTCGCGGTGATTCATGCGCAGGTCGGCGGGCCGACTGGAGGTGAACTCCGGGTGGTCGGCCATCGACAGATACACGACCTTGACCCAACGCACATTACCCGGCATGCCGTATAGGTCGGTGCGCGGGCAGTCATGATCCCAGGTGATGTGGATGATCCCGAAGGTGAGATCGGGGTTGCCGGTGATGATGTCATGAACCACCGCGGACACCCCGCCCTTGAGGTAGGGGTACGTCGACTCCATGACGATGGCGACGTCGACCTCCTCGTAGCGTCCGTCGGCGGGAACGCCATCCGGCAGAACCGCGGATGCGGGAGTTGCGCCGGGCATTGCCTGGTCTTGAGTGCTGCTCACCATGACAGAGCCTTTCGCCAGAAGAAGGAGTACTCGGGTGAGGACCACCGCGCCTGGTAAACGACCATCGAGACGGCGATCAGAGGGACGTCGACCAGCGCGGTCACGGCGAAGGACGCGGTCAGGCCGCTGACCAGCGTGAATACCACCAGCGCTGCCAGCAGATGCGCGCCGGACAAGGCCATCGCCAGAGCCGGGTCCCCGGCGTGGTCGATCTCGTATGCGAGCAGGGTCAGCACCGCCAGCAGCGCCGATCCGAGCGCAACGGCCAGAGCGTCGGCCACAGATGCCGGATCGACCACGGCGATTACCACCACCACGGCAAGTACCCCGAGGACCGCCACGAGTCCGGCACGCACGAGCGCGCGGTTCAGCAATCTAGTGAGATAGCGGCTGCGGTCGTGCAGTGAGTCAATGCTTTCCGACTCCAGTCCCCGATGGAATTCGGTGAGCACGCCTGTGACCCTGGGGGTGGCAATGGCGAAGTAGAAGCTGTAGCCGAGGACCGCGGGCTGCAGGCACAAGTAGGCCAGGGCAATGCGCCACTGTGTGCCCAGGGTCAGGAACAGTAGGAGTTTGTCCGCCCACAGCACACCGCCGAGAATGAGGCCGCGCCCCATGTCGGCCACATAGTCTCCGAGGCGTACCGGGAGCGGGCGGAGCAGGCCGGACAGGGCCGACCTCATCGGCACGATTTGCGTGAGCGCGGCCAGCAGCGGTGGCAGGTACCAGGCTGTCGGAAGCAGTAGAACCGAGGCGGCATAGGCAAGCCAGCCCAGCGCCCAGTGGTGCCGGCGCCGCAGCAGATCCGCCACCATGAGGGATTGGGCGAAGACCATGTTCTCCAGCAGCAGTAAGAAGTGTGCTGCGATCGTCAGCGCTGGCCAGTGCGTGGACGCCGCCACCAGTGCGCTGACCAGCAGCACCGAGACAACAGAGAAGGCCAGCACGGTCGGCCACAGCCGAGCGAACTGCCGGACGCACTGTCTGGGCTCGGCGTCTGCGACCGGCCCCATGAGCCGGTAGACGGGCCCACAGGTGACCTGGCTCAGCCAGGGGACCGCCACCGCAACGCTGACGATCAGGGAGGCAATGGGTACGCCGGCGACGGTATGTCCCACCATCCGGCTCATGGCCAGCGGATAGGACAGTCCCAGGAGGATGGCGGGCGACATGGCCAGAAACAGGGTCTTGACAACCCAAGTGGCCTTACGTCTCAAGAGGGGTTCATCGGGGCCGGTCAAGGGCCTGATCCACCCGGGAAGCGGAGACGCTTGCCGGGTCGCAACAGGCGCGTTCGCAGTCATGAGAAGTATTTCCTTGGTGCGGGAGGCGGCCTGCCGCGTCAGCGGGCAACGAACCCACTAACACGCGCATAGCCAAGTACCTGCGTGCTATCACTACGCGGAACACATTAGCCGAGAACGCACCGGCCAATAGTGAAAACCGGCAAGTACCACAAAGGTCACATCGTCTTCACAGTCATGTCATAACAAGCGTCACTTGACGCCCACACCGGTGTTCCACCAACCAGCACGGCCAACAACTACAACCTCATGCACAAGCATGAAGGCGGGGCCGCCCTCTGCGGGACGGCCCCGCCTCGTGGTGGAGCTCGTCAGCGACTACGCGCTAGCACACCGGACCGAAGTACCCGGCCGGCATGCCGGGCCCCGGGTCACTGTGCCGGCTCGGCGGCGGCGGAGGCAATCTCCTCGGCCTCGCGCACGGCCTCCTCGGCATCCTCGCGGGGCATGCCTCGGAAGGTGAACTCGCCCAGAATGCCCTCGCCCTCGGCGTCGACCAGGACCTTCTGGCCCCGCTCGATCTCCCCGAAGAGGATCTTCTCGCTGAGGGCGTCCTCGATGTCGCGCTGGATGGCGCGGCGCAGCGGGCGGGCACCGAGCACCGGGTCGAAACCGCGCTCGGCGAGCAGCTCCTTGGCGGCAGCGGTCAGCTCGATGCTCATCTCCTGCTCAGCTAGACGCTCCGACAGGCGGGCGATCATCAGGTCGACGATCTGACGCACCTCATCCTTGGTCAGCTGCGGGAAGACGATCAGATCGTCCACGCGGTTGAGGAACTCGGGCCGGAACTGCTGCTTGAGCTCCCGGTTGACGTGAGCCTTCATCTCCTCGTAGTCCATGGTGCCGCCCTCGGTGGACTGGAAGCCCGTGGCCACGGACTTGCCGATGTCCTTGGAGCCGAGGTTGGTGGTCATGATGATGACGGTGTTCTTGAAGTCGACCACGCGCCCCTGAGCGTCGGTGAGGTGACCGTCCTCCAGGATCTGCAGCAGCGAGTTGAAGATGTCCGGGTGGGCCTTCTCCACCTCGTCGAACAGCACCACGGAGAAGGGGCGCCGCCGCACCTTCTCGGTGAGCTGGCCGCCCTCGTCGTAGCCGACGTAGCGGGGGGCGCGCCGAACAGCCGGGAGACGGTGTGCTTCTCGGCGAACTCGGACATGTCGAGCTGGATCAGGGCGTCCTCGTCGTCGAAGAGGAACTCCGCCAGAGCCTTGGCCAGCTCGGTCTTACCCACGCCGGTGGGGCCGGCGAAGATGAACGAGCCACCGGGACGCTTGGGGTCCTTCAGGCCGGCGCGGGTGCGGCGGATCGACTTGGACAGGGCCTCGATGGCCTTGTCCTGGCCGACGATGCGCTTGTGCAGCTCGTTCTCCATGCCCAGCAGCTTGGCGGACTCGGTCTCGGTGAGCTTGACCACCGGGATCCCGGTGGACATGGCCAGCACCTCGGCCACCAGGTTCTCGTCGACTTCGGCCACCTGGTCGAGGTCGCCGGACTTCCAGGCCTTCTCCTTGGCGACGCGCTCCTCGCCCAGGCGGCGCTCGTCGTCGCGCAGGGAGGCGGCGCGCTCGAAGTCCTGGTCGTCGATGGCCGACTCCTTCTCCTGCTTGACGGCGGCGATCTTCTCGTCAATCTCGCGCAGCTCCGGCGGAGCGGTCATGCGGCGGATGCGCAGGCGCGCGCCCGCCTCGTCGATCAGGTCGATCGCCTTGTCCGGCAGGAAGCGGTCGTTGATGTAGCGGTCGGCCAGCTTGGCCGCCGCCTCGATGGCCTCATCGGTGATCACCACGTGGTGGAAGGCCTCGTAGCGGTCACGCAGTCCGCCGAGGATCTCAATGGTCTCCTCGATGGAGGGCTGCTCCACGGTGACCGGCTGGAAACGGCGCTCCAGAGCGGCATCCTTTTCGATCTTGCGGTACTCGTCCAGGGTGGTGGCACCGATGGTCTGCAGCTCGCCGCGGGCCAGCATCGGCTTGAGGATGCTGGCGGCATCGACGGCGCCCTCGGCGGCACCCGCCCCGACGAGGGTGTGAATCTCGTCGATGAACAGGATGATGTCGCCGCGGGTGCGCACCTCCTTGAGCACCTTCTTCAGACGCTCTTCGAAGTCACCGCGGTAGCGGGAGCCGGCCACGAGCGAGCCCATGTCCAGTGAGTACAGCTGCTTGTCCCGCAGCGTCTCGGGCACGTCCCCGTGGACGATCGCCTGGCTGAGCCCCTCCACGACCGCGGTCTTGCCGACGCCGGGTTCACCGATCAGAACCGGGTTGTTCTTGGTGCGCCGGGAGAGGATCTGCATCACGCGTTCCATCTCCTTGTGGCGGCCGATGACCGGGTCCAGCTTGCCCTCGCGCGCGGCGGCGGTGAGGTTGCGGCCGAACTGGTCGAGGATGGCGGAGCCCGACGGCGTGCCCTCCTTGTTGGAGCCGCCGGCGGTGACGGTCTCCTTGCCCTCGTAGCCGGAGAGCATCTGCATGACGGTCTGGCGGACGGTCGACAGGTCGGCGCCGAGCTTGGTCAGCACCTGAGCGGCCACGCCCTCGCCCTCGCGCAGCAGGCCGAGCAGGATGTGCTCGGTACCGATGTAGTTGTGGCCCAGCTGCAGCGCCTCGCGCAGGGACAGCTCCAGCACCTTCTTGGCGCGCGGCGTGAAGGGGATGTGGCCGGAGGGGGCCGACTGCCCCTCGCCGATGATCTCCACGACCTGGGCGCGCACGGCGTCCAAGGAGATGTCCATCGACTCCAGCGCCTTGGCGGCAACACCTTCGCCCTCGTGGATCAGGCCCAGAAGGAGGTGCTCGGTACCGATGTAGTTGTGGTTGAGCGCGCGGGCCTCGTCCTGGGCCAGGACGACGACGCGGCGGGCGCGGTCGGTAAAGCGTTCGAACATCGCTGATTGCTCCTCGGCACGTGCGGTTGGTGATCGCGTTGCCCGGGTTCGGGCACTGCCCGGATTGGGGGAACGCGGGGCACGCGCTGATAAGGCTAACGGCGTGCGGCCGGCGCCCATGCCCCTGTTCGCAGTGGGCGTGAGCAGGGTTGAGTCGTCCCGACTCAGGAATAAGGGAGGGCGGGTGCACAGGGAGGGCTCTCAGCGCAAGGGCCGCCCGCCCCTGGGCCTCTGTCCCCTCCACGCACACAGTGCGCTCTGCCACGTATAGGCTGACTGCGTCCGCTGTTTCGGCCCGCTCCACGTCTCGCACCCGAGGGAGGCCCAAATGTCTGTCTACACCCGCACGCTTGTCGGCCCCTTCGATGAACTCATGCCCTTCCTTACATCATCCATCACCGGCCAGTCCGTCTCCGCATCCGAGGAGCCCTCCGCCGACGTCAGGACCGCAGCAGGGCGCGTCGCCGTGCGCGCCTTCGAGCGCTTCTCCTGGACCGGGAGCAATCGCGTAGGCATGACAGTCACCGCCGTCGAGGACGGCGGAGCCGTCCACGTCGTCGGTATCACCGTCGGCGGCAGTCAGGCGGTCTTCATGAAGATCAACACGTTTGGCGAGGAGGCCTTCCTCGAGACCCTCGTCAACGCCTGCGCCGCGTGGGAGTCCAAACGTGGCGCTCTCCCGCAGCGCTGACGCCGGACTGCTGTGCAAGGACCGAGCAGGAAGAGCACGGGACGCGGCTACCGCTATCCCCGTGCCTGAAAGTGAGGCCATCTACTACGCCACTTCGCCGTCTACAACGCCACTTCGGGGTTAACAACGCCGGTTAACGGTCTGCTGAAGGGCTCTGAGGCATACAGCAGAACGTTAAGTAGCGTTGTTAACGCCCAACCCGCGTAGCAGCCCCCACCCACCACACACCCGACCCGCCCGACCGGCCTCGTGTGCATCAACGCCTGGCAGGTCTAGCTGGAGCGCCGTCGATCACCGAGCTTCAGGCGTCCAGGGCCGCCTGGAAGGCCCGCAGCAGCCGGTCTGAGAAAAGCACGAAGCGCACCAGTTCCAGCCCGCGCGCCTGCTCCGCAGCGGCGTCGACGACGTCGGTTCCGCATACTTCCACGCCACTGGCCGTGTCCGCTCGGGCCGCGAGCGCGCGGGCCTCGGCCACGGCGGCATGGGCGACGGCGTCGGCATCCCAGCCGTACACGCCGGCGGAGATGGCCGGCACGGCCACGCTGCGGCATCCGAGTTCCTGCGCCAGTTCCAGGCTGGAGCGGAAGGCGGCGCGCAGCAGGGCAGGGTCGCTCTGGCCGGCGTGCCGGTTGGGACCAACGGTGTGGATGACCCAACGGGCGGGCAGGTCGAAGCCGGGTGTGGCCACGGCCTCCCCCACCGGCAGCCCATCGGGCAGGCTCGTGGCACGCAACTCGCGGCAGGCCTGGAGCAGGCGTGGCCCGGCGGCGCGGTGGATGGCGCCGTCGACCCCGCCGCCTCCGAGCAGCCCGGAGTTGGCCGCGTTGACGATGGCGTCCACCTCCTGGGTGGTGATGTCTCCGCGTACCGCTTCTATTCGCATCATGGCTCCATTGTGGCAACGGTGTCGGCGGGGCGGCACCCATCCGGGCGTCGCCCCGCCGACACCGTTGCCTTCGCCGACGCCGGACGCTACTTGGCCAACTGACTGGCGACCTCGAAGCCGTCCCAGATCGCGTACATGATGTTGGCGCACCGGCGCGCATCGCCGATGACGTGGTACGGGATGCCGGCGGCCTTCACCTCGGTCTCCAGTTCGTGGCGCGGGGTATAGCCGATCGCGGTGACCACCGTCTGCGCCGGAATCAGCCGCTGGTCGCCGTCGACGCTCACCAACAGGCCGGCGGCGGTGACATGTTCGGCGCGGGCACCGGCGAGCACCTCAATCCCGCGGTAGGAGACCAGGTCGTGGAGCATGACGTGGTTGGCCATGCACAGCGGGGCGTTCTTCTCCAACACGTCCGCCAGCGCCTCCACGATGGTGACCTCGACGCCGCGCTCGCGCAGCGAGATGGCCAGTTCGCAGCCGGTCAGGCCACCGCCGATGATGACGACCTGTTTGCCGAGGGCATCCTGGTCGAGCAGCGCATCGGTGGCCTCCACCACGGGCACGCCTTCACCGAGGTCCAGCAGCCGCGGAGTGGACCCGGTGGCGACCAGCACGTGGTCGGCCCCGGATGCGCGGATGACCTCGGCATCAACGGGTGAGTTCAGGTGCACCTCGACCCCGAGGTCCTCCAGTTGGCGTTCATACCAGGCAATCAGTGCGAGGTCGTCCTCCTTGAAGGAGGGCTGACCGCCGGCTATGACCACGCCGCCGAGGCGGTCGGAGGCCTCGTGCAGCACCGGGGTGTGGCCTCGTTCGGCCAGGACCCGAGCCGCCTCCATGCCGGCCACGCCGCCGCCGATGATCAGCACGCGCATGCGGGTGCGGTCACTCGCCTGCGGCAGCGGGCGCTCGGTCTCCCGAGCCGCCAGCGGGTTGACGGCGCAGCGCAGCGACGAGTAGTGCTCGATGCGGCCGATGCAGCCCTCCTGGCAGGAGATACAGGGGCGGACCAGATCGCGCCGGCCGCGCTGGAGTTTGTTAACGATCTCCGGGTCGGCCAGCGTGGGGCGGGCCAGGGAGATCAGCGTGGCCGTGCCGTCGGCCGTGGCCGCGGCCGCCAACTCGGGATCATCCATGCGCCCGGCCACGATCAGCGGGATCTCGGGGCAGGCCTCGTGCAGCTGGCGCGCGTAGGGGACGTACAGCCCCTTGGCCTGGTACATCGGCGGGTGGCTCCAGTACCAGGAGTCGTAGGAGCCGACGTCGACGTCGAGCGCCTCGTACCCATAGGACACGAGCAGTCGGGCCGCCTCGATCCCCTCGTCCATATCCCGACCCATCTCGGTGAAGGTCTCACCGGGCATGGCACCCACGCCGAAGTCCTTGATCATGGACTTTGGAGAGAAGCGCAGCTGTACGGGGAAGTCGTCGCCGGCACCGGCGTGGATGGCCTCAACCACCTCGCGGGCGAAACGCAAACGGTTTTCCAGGGAGCCGCCGTACTCATCGGTACGGTGATTGAAGAATGAGATGGCGAATTGGTCGAGCAGATAGCCTCGTGGACGGCGTGCACTTGAATGCCGTCGAATCCGGCCGCGCGCGCGACCGCTCCGGTGACGCGGAATTGCTCGACGACGCCTGGATCTCTTCCACCGTCATTTCGCGGCAGGTGATGGAGGGGTCCCAGCGGTAGGGGATTGCGGACGGCGCCACTGGTGTGCGTCCCCCGAGGATCGCCTTGGTGATCACCCGGCCGAAGCCCGCCCCCGCCTGGAGGACGATCTTGGCGTCGTAGCCGTGCACGCGCTCGGTCAGGTCCCGGCTGGTGGTCATGAACAGGCCGGGGGACTGCGTCGGATTGGGGATGAGGCCCGGCGGTACGCCATCGGCGGGGTTGGTCACCTGGCATACGCCGGTGATGATCAGGCCGACTCCACCCCGCGCCCGCGTCGCGTAGAACTCGATCGCCCGCTGGTTCCAGCCTCCCTCAGGTGTGGCGAATCCGAGAGGGCCCATAGGCCCCATGGCGTAGTGGTTCTTGACCTCGATGCTGCCCACCCGGGTGGGCTCAAATAGCTCCGTGTGTGGTAATTCGGTTTGCAGGGACGTCGACATACCGGTTCCTCCTTGAACTCGGCGCACACATAATTCCGCGCAATTTCAAGGGTAACACCCGGATTTGCCGGCGACCAGACCCGCCCGCGCGCCGACGCCCCGATATTCCGCAGAACCACGGAGCAGGTAATACCAGAGCACACTCGAAAACTCACCGAAAGCGCCGCAGTAGTTGAGCCTTTACTTATCCAATGGTGATCCTGAATACATTAGAGGCGTGTCCGGGCGTCCCTGTACGGTGAACCAATCACCACGACGGCGCTGACCAGCAGGCCCCGGTCCGCGGCCCAGCGGCCGGTCGGATCCGCGCCGTCGGCATTGTCGTCGGTTCCCGCCGCGAGCCGGGTCGCGAAGGTGCCGTCGAGCCGGATGTCCACGACGGCGTCCGCGAAGCGCAGGGGGTGGCGCGCCTGGGGAAAGCAGGCCTTGTAAACCGCCTCCTTGATGCTGAACAGCAGCCGGTCCCCGGCCACGTCCGGCAACGTCGCGGCCAGCTCGTCAACGTTCTCCCGCTCCGTCGGGGAGCCGATCCGTTCCAGCACGCCGCGTGCGAGCGGCCGGTTCGGTTCGGCGTCGATGCCGAGCGCGACCACCTGGCTCGCGCGGGCGACCGCGGCCGCCCGGTAACCCGCACAGTGGTCAGTGAACCGACGACGCCGTCGGGCCAGGTGGGCTCCCCCATCGGCCCCGGCACCATGGCGGGCCGGGCCACCCCCAGTTCTGCCAGCGCCCGCCCGGCCAGGTGGCGCACCGTGGTGAACTCAGCGCGACGACGCACCGAGGCACCCGAGATATGGGCACACTCCGCCGGCAGCAGCGGAGCGTCGATGTCGTGTCGCGCCTCGGCGACAATCACCGACGGCGGGACGAGCCTTGCCAGCAGGGGACCCTGTGCCTCCCGCACCTCCGCCCTCGGCATCAGGCCTCGACGAGGATGGTGACCGGACCATCCAATTCGGCGTCGATGTCCATATGGGCGCCGAAGCTGCCGGTGGCCACCTCCAGGCCGCGGCCGCGTAGTTCGGCAATGACTGCCTCCACCAACGGTTCGGCCACCTCACCCGGAGCCGCACCGTTCCAGGAGGGGCGGCGTCCCTTGCGCACGTCGGCGTATAGGGTGAACTGGGAGACAACCAGCACCGGCGCCCCCAGGTCGGTGATCGAGACCTCCTGGCCCGGGGCGCCGTCGTCGTCGCCGGGGCCGTCGAAGAGCCGCAGCTCGGCGATCTTGCGGGCCACGGTGGCCACCTGCGCGGGACCGTCGCTGTGAGTGACGCCGACCAGGGCCAACAGCCCGGGGCGGTCGATGGCACCGACCACCTCGCCGTCAACGCGCACCGCCGCCCGGTGGACGCGCTGCAAGACGGCGCGCATCAGCGGCCGGGAGTCCAGTCGCGCGGACCCCGACCGCCCCGAGATCCGCGGCCGTTGCCGGGGAAGCGGATCGAGGAGCGCACCCGCACCGGCGCGTAGTACCGCAGGGCGGGACGGACGTCGGCCAGGTAGACGGCGTTGGCGACCACGCCGAGCAGGCCCAGCATGGAGGTCGCCCCCATCAGCAGGACCACGGCGACGCCGGCGGCGTTGGCACCGAGCCAGAAGCCCTTGGTGCGCTTGCCGGCCGCGATGAAGTGCGACGGGTCATGGGTGAGGGTGTCGATGAGCGCCCAGATGCCCAGGCCCACGGCGGTGAACTGCGCGGCCCGCCAGATCCAGGAGACGGCCTGCGCGAGGTAGGAGGCGATTAGCACCAGAATGTCCACGAATCAACTGTAGCCGTCGCCCCGACGCGCTGCGAGCACCATTCCCCGTGGGCGAAAGCGCACCACCGCCACACATGCATGATATGGTTCAGGTCACACTTGGTGGTCACTCCCCTGTCGAACCGCCCCGCCACCCACCTCCACACCTCACCCCGACGCAGACCGCATCACCGCCGATCCGGGAGCTCCTATGACGGCCCTGCCCGAAACGAACGAATCAAACAAGTCCGCATCCCCCGCCTCCACCAAGATCCTGTATCCGGGCGCCACCATGCTCCTGGTCGCGGTCATCGGCTGCTTCACCGCCTGGGGTATCGCCGCGGACCTGACCACCCCCATGGTCTCCGGGTTCAAGCGCATCTTCGACATGTCCTCCTTCCAGGCGTCGCTGGTGCAAATGGCCTACTACGGCGCCTACTTCCTGCTGGCGATCCCCGCGGCCTGATCAACTCCCGCTGGGGCTACAAGGCGGGCATGGTCTCCGGCCTGGCCCTCGCCTCCCTGGGTGCCTTCGGCTTCTGGCCCGCCTCTCAGGTGATGACCTACGGGGCCTTCCTGGCCGCCCTGTTCGCCATCGCCGCCGGCTGCTCGCTGCTGGAGACCTCCGCCAGCCCCTATGTCATCTCCCTGGGGCCGGAGGAGACCTCCACCCGGCGGCTGAACCTCGCCCAGGCCTTCAACCCACTGGGCACCAACATCGGCGTGTTGATCGCCTCCACCCTCATCCTCCCCAAGCTCGACACCCCGGTGAACCTGGCCGACGTCAGCCCCGAGACCGAGCGGGCCATCCGCGCCGAGCAGCTGCGCGCCGTCACTGGCCCCTACATCGGGCTCGGCGTCCTGCTGGCCATCATCCTGGTCATCATCTTCGTGCAGAAGGCGCCGCCCACCGCCGTGGTGGAGGACGACGCCGCGCGGCCGGCCAGTCCGCTGGCCACCCTGTGGCGCTCCAAGCGCTACCGCTACGGGGTGATCGCCCAGTTCTTCGACGTGGCCGCCCAGGTGTGCTGCTGGACCTACATCATCCAGTACACCCAGCAGGCACTGAACGGCTCCCTGCAGCTGGGCTCGCAGATGCTGCAGATCAGCCTGATCGTCTTCCTGATCGCCCGCTTCCTCATGACCGCCGTCATCGCCCGCATCCGAGCCACCAAGGTGATGGCGGTGCTGGGAGCGATCGCCGTGGGCCTGTGCATCTACGCCTCGTTGCGCCCCGACATCACCGGTGTCATCGCCATTATCTCCGCGTCCTTCTGCCTGTCGCTGATGTTCCCCACGATCTACGGCGTGGCTCTTTCCGGACTCGGGGACGCCACCAAGTTCGGCGCCGCCGGCCTAGTCATGGCGATCGTCGGCGGGGCGATCATGCCGATGGTCCAGGGCCGAGTAATGGACGCCACCAGCGCGTCCACCTCATTCATCGTTCCGGCGGCGTGCTTCGCCATGGTCACCGCCTACGCGATCTACGACCTGCGCGCGCCCACCCAAACAGCCACCGCTGCTGCGGCGTCGGACACGGCCTCCGGCACGGCCTCAGCCAGCACAGTCTCCGGAAGGAAGGCCCAGTCATGACTTCCCTGAGAAAACGCGCCGCCGCCCTGATCGCGGCGGCCAGCACCGCCCTCGCCCTGACCGCCTGTGGGGGCTCCTCCGCCCCGTCCGACTCCATCGAGGTGCTGTCCTGGTGGACCTCCGCGTCGGAGTCCGTCGCCCTGGACACGCTCGTCGACGCCTACCAGGAGCGCAACTCCGACGTCTCCGTGGACCAGTTGGCCGTCGTCGGCGGTGCCGGCTCCCAGGCCCACGTGACCCTGGCCTCCCGCATCGCCCGCGGCGACGCCCCCGACGTGTGGCAGTCGCTGACGGCCGGGAACGTCACAGCCTGGCGGGACGCCGGCGTCGTCGGCGATGTGTCCTCCCTGTTCACCGATGAGGTCACCGCCCAGCTCCCCGAAGAGATCCTCGCCTCGGTCACGGTGGGTTCCAGCCAGTACGCGGCCCCACTGTCCGTGCACCGGGCGAACATCCTCATGTTCAACCGCGACGTGCTGCGGCAGGCGGGCATTGACGAGCCGGGGTCGGGCTACTCCCTCGACGATCTGCTCGCCGACCTGGACACCCTGCAGGAGCAGGGGACCACGCCGCTGTGTATCGGCGGCGCCGACTCCATCACCACGGCGGGCCTGTTCGAGTCCGTGCTGCTGGCCACCGTCGGCGAGGAGGGATGGGCCCAGATCGAGGCAGACCGCTTCGACTGGTCCGGTCAGCAGGTGACCGACGCCCTGGAGACCTTCGGGAAGCTCATGGATTACACCGATCCCGACGACGCCGACCGCACCTGGGATGAGGCGGCCGGCCGGCTGGCGGACGGCGAGTGCGGCTTCTACCAGATGAACGACGGCGCCCTGACCGAGTCCGAGGCGCTGGCCGGATCCACCACCGGGGAATCACCCGTCTCCTCGGTGGTCTTCCCGGGCACCGAGGGAACCTTCCTGATCGTGGTGGACACCTTTGTCCGCTCCTCGACGTCGGCGAACGGTGAGGATGCCGACGCCTTCCTAAGCACCGTGCTCGACCCGCAGGTGCAGACCGCCGTATGCGAGGTGAAGGGCTGCGTGCCGGTGCGCAATGACGCCGACGTCTCCACGCTCACCCCCTACCAGCAGCAAGCCGCCGAAGACCTGCGCAGTCAGACGGTGCTCAATGCGATCTCCTACGGCGAGGTGATCTCCCCGGCGATGCAGGACGGCTTCTTCAAGGCCGTCAAGAACTACCTGTCGACGGGCGACGCCTCGGCCTCGACCTTCGCCCGCATCCTCGCCGAGCGGGTCAACGAGGGCGCGGCCGGCCCCAACCTCTGATCAGGACAGCCCGCGCAGGTAGGTCGGCTCCTGGCCCGACGCCAGATCGCCGCGGGCCCATCAAGAACAGGGCCGTCAACCACCGGCGGTGGTTGACGGCCCCGCCCGTTCCGGCGGCGCAGACGGTCTCAGCCGATCTGATCCAGGAAGGTCAGCACCGAGTGCGGCTCCTCGATGCGCTCCTCCAGGCGGGCGTTGAAGGGGCCGCCGTAGGGCATGCCCAGGTGGGTCTGGAAGGCCTCCTCGTCCACGTAGGCCTCCATAACGAAGAACTTCGCGGGGTCGTCGCTGTGGCGGTAGACGTCGAAGACGCGGTTGCCGGGCTCGGTGCGGACCTTCTCACCGAAGTCGCAGATCATCTGGCGACCTCATCCTCGTAACCGGGCTTGGCGGTGAACTGTGAGTGCAGGATCTTCATGGTTTCTCCTCAGGGAGTACGGGCAACACCACGGCGATTCTATGGCGTGCATCACGCTGGCGGTAGAGGGGGTGTAAGCACGGGCCCGGCCGCTCCGGCAGCGCCGGGATATGTTCTGAGTCGGCGCACCGATGATCCTCGTCACGGCCCTCGCCTCAGCCCCGGGTACGACGCCGCAGGCCGTGAAGCATGCCGTGTGTCATGAGCCGGGCCACCGGGCGAACGGCCCGCACCATTCGGTACGCGGCCAGCGTGTAGGGCATGTACCGCTCACGCACCGTTAGACGGCAGGCATGCAGTCCCGTCGGGGTGAGGACGAATGCCCAAGTGAAGTCGAAATCCATACCTGCCTCAGCGGGCGCACGGCCGCCCTTGGATGACAGGACCAGGCAGCGCTCCGGCTCCGCACGCACGACCACCAGGCGACCTCTTCGGCTAGGTGCACCACTTCGCCCTCGGTGAGGTTCTGCCACGCCGGGTTGATCACATCCGCATTGGAAATGCTCACTCCGGCCAACCGCTCAAGCACGTCGAAGCTGTAGAAACCGCCACGCCCATAGCCCATCTGGACCAGCCAGGGCCATACGTCGGCCACAGGCGCCTGCAGCACCGTCTCGTGCGTCTCGACGATCTCGGCGTCGGGCAGGAGTTCGTCTCCGGGTAGGGGCTCTGCGTCGTCGCCGCGCGGACGCAGGCGCCCATTCACATAGGCGATACCAGCGGCCCCGAGGGCGATGGGCACGATCCAACGGCTGCGGTCGCTCATGCGCCCATACTTCCACAGCGGCAGCATTCCCACAGAGACCACAACACCAAGTCATGGCGGGCGCCGTACACTCAAACTCCGCGGCCCCACCAAGGGGTACGAGGCGAGGGCACCGGCGAGGCCGCCCCGGCTAGCCGCACTTTGCCGTTCCCCCGCCCCTGCCTCTACGAGTGTCGGCGTGAATGTGGTGCTTCGGATCAGGGTTTTGGCTGGTGTGATGCGGGAAAGTCAGGGCGATGGTCCAGCAGGCTAACCCCGGGGGGGTGTGTCAAGCCCTGGGTTTTGTGGAGGGTGTATTTATCTGGCGCCGGTGGTTGCCGGCTGGGGTTGGTTGGTGGTCTGCTCGCCGACGTCCACGGCCTCGGGTTCGGTCTCGGGCTCGGCGATGGTGTTGGTGTCTTCCCGTGGTGGTGGGGTGTAGGCCTGCTCGTGCTGGATAGGGGCGTGCATGCCTGTGGCGGAGTGAGGCCGGACGGTGCCCGACCAGTTGCGCCCACTCGGCGGTGGCGAACTCGACATCATCAATGCCCTCCCAGGGCCCGTGCTCATCCAAATACTTGTGATTGCGGATGAGCTCCGCCTTGTACAGCCAGTATCAGGGCCTCGGCCAGCGCGTTGTCATAGGAGTCGCCCTTCGACCCCACCGAGGCGACCGCATCGCAGTCCGAGGGGGCCTGCCCGTAACGTATCGCCCGGTACAGCCGCACCCCGGTCGGAGTGATGAATCAGCCCCTTCAGGTCAGTGCCCTCACGCCGGGTGCTGCCAGATCCCCATCCTCAGGGCGCCCCTGGGCCAGGTCGGTGTACAAGCTCGTGGACGTCTGCCAGCCGACGATCCGACGCGAGTACACGTCAGCGGGCGAAAGCCACATACACCCAGCCCGACAGGGTGCGCACATAGGTAATGTTCGCGACCCACAACTCGTTGGGTCTGAACGCGCTGAAGTGCCGATTCACCAAATCCGCCGAGCACTGCTCCCTTGGGAGCCGAACGGGTCGTCCTGGGCGATTTGGCGCGGCGAATACCATGCAGGCCCATGGCCCGCATCAACCGCACCCGCGGTACAGCGGGCACCGCATGCCCCAGCCCATGCCGCTCACAGGCCTCAGGACGGCCCCGCATCGCATGCATCTTCCTGGCCCCAAGCACGCAGTAGTTGTTCTCATGCACCCGCCTGATCTCGGCCTTCAAAGCGTCATCGCGTCTACTCCTTGCTGATGGGGGCCGGGCCTTGGCCGCGTAGTAGGTGCTCGGGGCGATCCTCATGCCTGACTGTGTCAGGACCTGGCAGATCGGCACAGGCCCCGCAGCTCCTCCCTGTGTGGGAGTCGATGTACTCACAGATCAGCGGGACGGGCGCTGCGGGCACCGGCCGCGAAAAAAGCCGACGCACTCCTCAAGATGGCGTTCGCCCTGCGCAGCTCGCGGCTTGTCGGCCTCCAGCTGTCTGATCCGCTCGGCATCCTCGCTGGTGGTCCCCGGCCTGGCAGCCGCGTCAACCTCGGCCTTCCTGTGTCCCAGGTACGCAGCGCCTCGGGGCGGGGCACCCAGCTCATCGGCGATCCTGCGGATCGCTCCCTTAGACCGCTCGGGGTCCCGGCGGGCCTCCACAGCCATCACAGCCATCCTGGTGGCCCGCTCCCGCAGCTCCTCGGGGTACTTCCTCTGAGCACTCATGACAGTGATCCTTCCGTGTATTCACTGCCTCCATCAAACCCGGTGCAGTTCACGGTGACGTACCGGTCGCCCTTGCGGGTGTGCCGCCAGACGTGCCCGTCCACCCCTATGACCTCTACACCCTTCAAACGGTCTGGGTCCTTCAGGAGCGTGTTCTTAGCGTGCTCCAGGACCGCGCCGTTGGCGGTGTCCCACGACACCCCCGGAGCTGCTGCTACGCGCGAGATGGACATGAAGTCCACCCCCACAGCCCGCAGGCCCCAGTCCACGGCCGCCCGAGTCAACACAGCCCGCTTGGCGGCGGGTCGAGAGGCATCCTGCCACCCGCACGCGTTCGCAGCCCTGGCAGCGCCACCGGCGCAGCCGCACCAGCAAGTGGGTTGGCCGCCAGCCCACCGGAACATGCGCCAGGCGCCGGGCCGCGGTCCCCACCGAGGCGCCCTCGGCCCCGCAGAACGCATCCTCCTCCGAGGCTTCCAGACGGCACTCCACCAGCGCCCGCTCCTGCTCCAGGCACACGCCGGTGGCTGTCAGTCCCAGGGCGCCTCTGGCCTAGGAAGCTAGCAAGGTCAGGGGCAGTGAAGGTAGTCTCGGTCATGTCGAGGTCTTTGTGATCGGTCGTGTTTAGTAGCCCATCAATCATCGGGGACCTCGACCCACACCCACCACCCCGACACGCGCACCCCGCGCTACCCCACCACCACACCCTCAAACGCGAAGAGCCGACAACCCGTGCCGGAAGCGGCTGGCCCGGCCCCGGACAACCCGGAACCACCAACAAAGTAACGGGCGAACCTGCAGGATCGCCGAGGAGCTGGGCAACCCGGGGCTTGACATGCCCACCCAGATCTGCGCGACAATGCGGGAACAAACAGATGCGGAGCGGGTGTAGTGCGCATGCGGCACCGCCCTGCATTGTCCTGGGCCTTCCCAGGTCATCACACCAATTCTGGCCAGCTCGGGGGCTTCCTGGCGAGAAACGCTCGTTCCCCTTTCGCAATCGAGCTCCACCACACCCGGAGGGGACGAGCTATCACCGTGCCAAGCGATACAGTCATACGCAACTACTAACAAACAAAGAGCCTCCATCTATTTATCCACTATACGGACTCCCTTGACACATTGCGATTCCTCGCAGGAAGATGCGATTGCTAGCTATCACTAGCAATACCCTGACAATCTGAAGGAGCTCTACACATGACCTCTTACGATAAGGCACGCACGATCACTGCAACCATTAGCGAGTCCAGATCCGCTATGTTCGGCGACATGACGATGGTGTGGAACCACATAGTTCCGGTAGCACGCTGACGTCAACAACGCAGGCGAACGCCGGGGAAGGACATGGTCGATACCTGATGGATACCGATTACCTCATCGAACATTTGGACGAATTGCTAGATCGGATCAACGGACGTCCAACTTCTCCGGCGTTCGCTGAACGCTACAACGTCACATCCGCTCTTCTATTGGGCCACACACCCCCTCCCGTCAGGACCGTAGCAGCCCCTCTCTACGTAACAGATTTAGGAATTCGCTTCGCGCCAGACCCAGCAGTCTTTTATTCGACACATATAAAGATCGCCGGTATGACGCCATTAAATCCGGTCGATATTCGCGACTACCTTGTCGCTTCCGAACTGACCAGCCTCGCCGAGCGACTCGACGCGGTAACGCTGTTTTTCGGCGATTACGCCAGCGCATTTCAGGCGATCACGGCACGCAAGGCCGACGTAATAGGGTCCAATGATTATCGGTTGCTTATTTACAGTGGGGTAATTGCTGGGGCGCTAGGCAACCACGACGCCCTAGAGTACTTCGCAACCGCCACGATGTGCACAAACTCTAAGACCGACCGCTACGCGGCCCAACACCGCGCCGCTACATTCGAAATCAAACGTCAATCGTCTTTCGAGGCTGGACTTAGACGCTTATTTCATGCCGAAAAGGCATACGTAGATTCTGGAACTTTAGAGGGCCAGCTGGACCTCGCAATCATGTATAATCTCGTGGCGCTAGCCTATTCACGGTTGCGGGACAGGGATCCGGAGTCTGCACTGCGGAGCGCCGATGAGCACTTGGTCTCGTTTATGCGCAACGCATCGGGTGACATTGAGCTAATGTCGAGAGCTGGTCGCTACCGTAGTCAAGTAGCAATCAATGCCGCTCAGATTAAGGCGTTTTCCTCAAACAATGCCGAAGCTAGCAAGATCCTCAAGACGAATCTGGAAACAACAAGGCGACAGGCATTTGAATATCTCCCGGAAGCGATGGGCGAATATGCGTACAGTCTATACCTTGACGGACGCTACGATGCTGCGGCACGGCATGCTTCGGACGCTTTTTGGCGCTACTATCAAATTGGCTCGACTCAGGGCATCCGAGCGTCACGAGAAATTGTGACTGCGTGCCTGTACAAGCGGCGCTTGTTTGACGACGCGGAACACATTGCTGAACTTTGCGAGTCTGATCCTATAGGAATTCGAGGATTCGACAATATTGTCTGACAAGACCAAAGTTCTAATGGCCTCCGGCCTGCGCCGCGTCTTCGGCAAGGAGGAGTTCGTTGCCGTCGACGACGTCTCCTTGAGCGTCGAGCCCAGTCAGGTGCATGCACTGCTCGGCCCCAACGGCGCCGGCAAGACCACCACCGTGCGCATGTGCGCTACCCTGCTGACGCCCACTACTGGCGAGATCCAGGTCGACGGCATGGACGCCGTCCGCCACCCCGAGGCGGCACGCGCCCGCCTGGGACTGGTGCTCGGCGGCGAACTCGGTTTCTATCCGCGCGCCACCGCCCGGGACAATCTGCTGTTCTTCGCCGACCTGCAGGGGCTGGCTCGACGCCGCCGTCGACAGGCGGTGGACGAGGCACTGGAACGGGTGGGCCTGGCGGATGTGGCCACCCGCAAGGCCGGAGCGTTCTCCCGCGGCATGTTGCAGCGCCTGCACCTGGCACGCGCCCTGCTCGGTTCTCCCCCGCTGCTCCTGCTGGATGAGCCGACCACCGGTTTGGATCCCGACGTGGCCCTCCAGGTACGCAACCTGATCCGGGAACTGGCCGCAGACGGCACCGGGGTGCTGTTGACCTCCCACTCCATGCCGGAGGTGGAGGAGCTGGCCGACACGATCAGCGTGATCGGGGCGGGGCGGATCGTCACTCGCGGTGCTGTGAGCGACGTCGCCGCCTACGCGGGCATCGCAATGACCAGTGTCTTCTCCCTGCCTGCCCAACTGGCCGACGCTGCCGCCCGGGTGCAGGAGCAACTGGGGGACGTCGCCGTCGTCGTGCAGCGTCCCGCGTCCGGCCGCTGGGCGGTGACCGTCTACTGGGCTGCGGACGACTCACACGCGGATCGGGAGACCCACGACACCGCCCTGGCCGGGGCCCTGGCCGAGATCGGGGCGGATGCGCCCGCCGATCTGGTCACCCGCCCGGCGTCGCTGGAGGAGGCCTACCTGGCCCTGGCCGACAGGCTCGCACGATGATTCGGCAACTGCGCATGACGGCCTTCCACGTACGCCAGTTCATGTCCGTCCCCTACTTCATCCAGCTAATGGTCTTCACCACCATCGCCACAACGCTGGTGCAGTTCCTCGCTGCCCGCGCCTGGGGCGGGATCACCCCCACCCAGGGCTGGGTGCGTGGCGGCGTGATCGGCATGTGGGCCACCGCTACCTGCGCCGCGGGCATCATCGGCTTCGAGCGGCACAAGGGGACTCTCGCGCACCTGGTGATGGCGCCGATCGGCGCTCTACGGTCTCTAGCGGCCGTCGTCTGTGCCGCCGGCTCCTTCGGGATGGCGGCACTACCGGTGGCCTGGTGCACGTGGGCAGTGGCCTCCGGATCGGTGGACTTCACCGTCCCCGGGTGGATGGGGGCCGGGCGCATGGTGGCGGCTGCGCTCCTACTGCTGGCGGGCTGCCTGGCCCTGAGCCTCGTGATCGCGGCGCTGTTCGTGCTCACGCCCAACGCGATCGCCTACGAGGAGTTGCTGCTGGTGCCGGTGTTCATCGCCTCCGGCATCCTGTTCACCTCCACCGCGCCGCCGTCCTGGCTGGCCGGGATCAGCCGATTCCTGCCCCTGTCTGTGCCCTTCGACATGCTGCTGGGGCGCGCTGTATGCCCCGCGGACGTGGTCGGCTGGTGCGTGTGCGTGGCCGCCTGGCTGGGCCTGGCAGCACTGCTGGGGCGGCGGGCGCTGTGGCTAGCCACGCGCGCTGGCACCCTGGAGGTGATCTGATGGAGCTGTTCATCCGGCGCCTGGCCTCGGGGGTGCGCGTGACGTGGGCGTCATCAACTGCCTTCGCCACATTAGGCACAGCCGTAGTGACGCTGCTGGTGCTGCCGCTGCTGAGCATCATCTACGACGTCCTGCTGGGCGCAGACCTGTCCGCACCCAACCTGGTGCGCACCGGCTACGCCGCCGCGCTGGTGGCCCTGGCGAGCTCCGTGTGCGCCGGGGTTGTAGGCACCGTCGCCACCGACCGCAACCTGGGCGTCTTCCAGGAGGTACACACGCGCCGCCGTGCGGACCTGGCCTACTGGCTGGCAGTCGCGGTCGTGCCCGCGCTGCTGGCCGTGCTCACCGGGGCCGCCGCCATCGGCGCGGTGTTCGTCCTCTCCCCCGCCCATGACGCCGCCATGCTGGGGCGGGTCATCGCCCTGGCGCCTATCGCCGTCGTCTGTGGGCTGCTGCTGGGGGTCGGCGCAGCAGGCATCGGAGTCGACCTACCCGACCCCTACCTGGGCGCGACCATTGTCTCCACCTTCCTGCCGCTGCTGGCCGGTGTGATTGTGCCGCTGTCACTGTGCCCGGCATGGCTGCGCGTGCTCGGCGGGATAGTGCCGCTAAGCGGCACCGTGACAGTCCTCGACTCGGGGGCCGATGACGTCGTACCGCTTCTGGCCCACGACCTGCTGGTCGCGCTCGTGTGGGCGGGAGTCGGCCTGGCTGCCACCCGGCACGCCGTCACCCGGCTGCGCGCCGGACTGCGCCGGGACGTCGTGTGACCCATACCGGCCTCTACTGCGACCCCTTGCGCCCTGGTACGAGCTTTTGCCCTCTGGTGTGCACTAATTGGCCGCACATCAGAGGGCAAAAGCTCGCAGTAGGCGAGGCGCCACACGCCACGCATAACGCCCGAGCGGTTCCGCCGCATCGGGCGGCCGATTCTCAGTTCTCGGGCGGCTGCTTGTCAGTTGGAGGCCTGGGCCATCGCGGTTGCGTACTCGCCGGATCCCGACGAACTAACGGGCTCGTTGTCGTCAATGGCGATGGAAGCGGTGATGTCCGTTCCATCCTTGGCCTGAGCAAGGATGTTCGCGTTCGAGGCATCGAAGACGAAGGACCCATCAATCTCAACCGTCTTGCTGAACGGAAGCGCTTCATCGCTCAACTGTTCCTGGCTGATGTTGCCATTCGCATCCAGGCTGGTCAGCGTGATGTCCGCAGTGCTCGCCGTGTCACTGGTGACTTCAAATACGATCGTGTGCTTATCCGCGTTGCTTCCAGAGGAGGCATCGGATTCCTCGGTGGTCTCCTCGGAGGCAGGCGATGCCTCCGTATCACTCGTTGATCCTCCGTCAGCGTTGCTGGAGGAGTCCGAGGAGTCCGAGGAACCGCATGCGGAAAGCGCGACGGCGGCGACGGCGCCCATGGTTCCCAGCGCGAAAACCCGGCGCGATATGGCAGTCATGGAAGTGATTCTCCTATGAATCAGGATTGCTAGGACGGGCTGTACTGTGCCACCCCCCCCGTTTTGTCAAACGGTTTCAGAGTTCGTTCACGCCGGGCAGCCAGCATCACACCCGTAGACGGGCAACAGTCACCACGCCATCGCTCCGCCGCCGCTTCAACCGACCTCGGTGTGTTACTGGTGCCGGTCTCGGTGGAGGGAGACGCCGCGCAGTCCGGCACCGGGGCGCTCGGAGGGGCTCGCCTGGGCTCGGCCCTCGGGGGACACCAGAGGCTCCTGGGCCGCAGCAACCCGGGTGACCACCTCCTCGGATGCCGCAGTCGCGGCCTCCTCCGCATCCGCGTCGGTGACCTCCACGGTCAGCGGCGCATCCGCGGGCACGCCCCGGCGCAACAGCGCCAGCGCCATGGGGCCGTAGTCGACATGACGCACCACAGAGGTCACCGCTCCGACGATCCGCTCCCCCAGGTACACGCTCGCACCCGGCGCTGGTAGCTGCCCGGTGAAACCGTCCAGCTGCAGAATCGTCAGTCGCCGCGGCGGACGACCCAGGTTGAGGGTACGGGCCACGGTCTCCTGCCCCGGGTAGCAGCCCTTGTTCAAGTGCACGGCAGTGCGCAGCCAGTCCAACTCATGCGGGATCGCGCGCGCATCCACCTCGCGGCCCCACCGTGGCCGCCCCGCCTCCACGCGCAGCGCCTCCCAGGCCAGCGAACCGGCCAAGCACCGTCCCGGCGCGACGCCACCGGCCAGGAAGGCCTGCGCAACCTCCCCCACGGCCTCGGCAGCCACCAGCACCCAGGTGGCCTGGTACCCCGCACCCGGGTGTTCCCGATCCACGCCGACGTCGTAGCTGGTGCCGCCCTCGGCCACACCCGGCCAGGGGTCGCGCCAGGTGGCCACGTGGGCGCCCGCGGCCCATGCGGCCTCCTCCAGAGCCGCACCGCCCTCGCCCAGCGCCGCCAGCACGGCCACGTCCTCGCGCACGGTGACCTCCACGCGCAGCATGAAACGCATGGACTGCAGGAACTCGGCCAGCGCCCGACCGCGTCCGACCTCCGTGACCAGCAGCAGCACCTCGCCGTCGTCGACGCAGACCAGGGCGTGGGTGATGTGCCCCTGGGCGTCCAGCAGCAGTGCCTCCACACCGCCGTCGCCGGGGAGCAGACCGGTCAGGTCCTGGCTGGACAGGGAGGTGAGCCAACTGAGCCGGTCGGGGCCGGTGACGGCAACGACGTCGCGGGCCAACGCGGTGGCGGCACGCCCGTCGACCAGCGCGTTCTGCTCGCGCAGCGGGTCGTCATAGCGGGCCGGTACGGCGGCATCCAGGTCGCCGGCGGGATTGGCGACGGCGTCGGACCGGTCTAGGAGGGGGCTGCGGCGCATCAGGCGGGGGCGTCCGTTGCGGTGGCCGCCGTGTCGGTGCCCGCCGCGCGGGCGGCCTCGTCGGCCGCGATGGCCTCGCGCAGGGCGGCCCCGGGGTCGGCCTCCCCCGCGTCCTCCACCCGGCCCAGGCGCCCGGAGGCGTAGGACTTGGGTTCTTCCTCGCCGAAGGCGGCCATGTCCTGAGTCCACATGAGTTCCCCGCCGACGAGCCCGAACATGCGGCTCATCTCGGTGACGGTGGCGGCGGTGCGGGTGCGGCCCACCGCCTGGGTGCCGACCTGGGCGCGCGGCCCCTGGATCCACCCCTCCCAGACGCCGACGTGCCCGGCAGGGTCGGTGGAAACCAGTTCCAGAGAGGTGATCGGGGTCTTTGAGGCGGGTGCGGACGCAGCACCATCGCCATCGGCAGCCTCCGGCAGCTCCTGGCCGACGGGCCGCCAGAAGGTGGTTTCGGTGGACCAGATCTGGGCGGGGGTCAGGCGCGAGGCGCCTTCCAGTCCGGGCATTTCGAAGTCGAGGTCCTGGCTGCGGGTGGCGTCCACGGTCCAGATGGTGCTGGTCTGCCGCAGGTAGGGGCCGCCGTCGTGGTCGAAGGTCATCTCCTGATAGACGGCCTGCTCCGGCACGGTCTCCCCGTAGGTGAGGATGCCGTAGCCGCGCCAGGTGCCCACCAGCCAGGCCAGCGGGTACAGCTCGGGGGCGAGGTCGTCGGGAATCGTAAACGCCATGGGTGCAGGGTACGGCCGGGGCGCTGCCGGACGCCACGGCGTCGGCGTCAGCCGCGATGAAACTGCCCATGACGCGAGCGATGGCGTACACGGGGGCGCCCAGCGACAGGATCGGCACGATCGCGCTGGCCACGGCGGCCCGACCACCGGGAACCCAGCGGTGAGTCCACAGGACGCGATTGGCCGCGGCCATGAGTACCCCGGCCACGAATCCGGCCACCAGGCACGCCGCCGCCGACTGCAGGGCCGGCTCCGGCCCGACGTGGCTGGCCCCGAAGAAACCGACCATGGCTAATGCCCCGCCGGCGGCACCCGCCACCAGTGCCGGGATGGTGACGGTGAGTACCTCCAGCACATTCGCACGCACGTTCAGGGTGGTCAGCAGGGCGCCGATGAACAGGGCCAGCGTGCAAGGCACGATAACGGCGGGATCGGCGATCCCGGTGTGTAAGGCGCACCAGCCGGCGCCAGAAATCATGACCAGGTTTCCGGTGACGGTGGAGGACAGGTCCTCCACCAGGTGCTGGCGGCCGTCGCGCCGCGCCATCTGCGCGATGAAAGCCGCCGGCACGCTGAGGGCCATGACCACCCCGGCCATGCCGAAGTCATTGGTGATGGCCACCAGCACCGCGGCGGTCAATCCGGTCAGGGTAATGACGGCGGTGGCGCCCTGGTCGTGCCGCGTGCGCACGAGCGCCGGCCAGCCCTGGGCGGTCAGGGGCACCAGCAGGACGACGACGATCAAGCGCGCCCAGGCGGGCAGGGCCGCGGAGATGGCCAGGAGCACGGGCACGACGCTGGCCACCGCCAGCCGAGTCCAGGCCGGGTCGACCAGCCCCACCTCGATGGGGCGGTTGCCGCCGCGGCGCGTCCCATAGCTCCCGGGGTCCACCATGCCGGGCACATCCTGCGTGTTCACGGTCGCATCGTCCCACACCCGCGCGCCGCGCATGTACCAGCGCGCACCAGGTCGTGTAATCCGTTCGCAAATACGAATGTGGTTCACTGAGCCTCAGGCCCTGCTGGGGCCGGAAGGAGGCGACAACCGTGCGCGTCATCATGTTCACCCGTGAGCACAGCGCCACCGCCGTCGTCCCCGCAATCTCATTCCTCGACTGCCGGATCGACTGCCTGGCACCGGTGCCCGCCTCCTATGCTTCGGCGGCCGAGGCGGATGTGGTCATGATCGATGCCCGCGGCGACCTGATGCGCGCACGTGCCTTATGCCAGCTGTTGTCTGGGCCCATGGACTGCCCACCGATCATCCTGGTGCTGGAGGAGGGCGGCGCCGCCGTCGTCCAGCCCGACTGGGGGGCCGCTGACTTCGTCATGGCCGGGGCCGCACCGACCGAATTGGGTGCGCGGCTGCGGCTGGTACGCGTGCGTACCACCGAGGCGGAGCCGATTGCCGAGGACCGTATTGAGGCCGGCGATCTGGTTATCGACACCACCGCCTACACCGCTCGCATCCGCGGCACGCTGCTGGACCTGACCTACAAGGAGTTCGAGCTGCTCAAGGCGCTGGCGCTCAACCAGGGGCGGGTGCTCACCCGGCAGGCGCTGCTGGACGAGGTGTGGGGTGAGGACTATATCGGCGGTTCGCGCACGGTCGACGTCCATATCCGCCGCCTGCGCGCCAAGCTCGGCACCGAGTACGACCACCTGATCGGCACGGTCCGCAACGTCGGTTACCGCCTGGACGCCTCCGAGGAAGAGCAGGACTAGGGACGACGACGTCGGACGGCCGTCAGGCTTCGGCCACCTCAGTGGCGGGCTCTCCTGCGGGGATCGCGGCTTGATCAGCGCCGTTGTCGGCCTGTTCGGCGAGCTGGTCGCGGCCGAGTCGGGAGGCCCGCTTGGCCGCGGCGGCGGCCCGCTGCTGCTCCTTCTCCCCACGGTCGCGCACGCCGAAGGCGCCTAGCACATTTGCCGCTAGCGCCACGACCACGATCGTGACGCCGAAGGCGACGCCGGAGCCTCGCCGCTCAGTCCCACCAGCGGGCTGGCGATGCCGCCGAAAACGAACTGAATGAAGCCCAGCAGCGCCGATCCGGTGCCGGCCCAGCGGCCGGTGCGGCCCAGGGCGACGGCCGGCAGATTACCCATGCAGGTACCCAGCATCATGACATGGATGATGAACAGCGCGACGGTGGCGACCGTAAGCGCCGTCGAGGACACGGGACCGGTCAGGCGCGTCAGGCAGAACGCGGCGAAGACGGCATCGACAACGAGGATGGCGATGAGCCCCATGCGGATCTGCCGCTCCGGCGAGACCCGCTTGGCCGCAGCGCCGCAAGCCGCCACAGTCGGCGTCACCACCAGGCCGCAGACGGCGAAGACGGTGGTGTAGGCGGCGGTGCCCATGCCGAGTACGCCCTGCATGATGAAGGGGGCGGCGGAAAGGAAAGAAGTGAGCAGGGCGTAGACGAGCGCGTTGATGAGGATCAGCCGGACGAAGACATGGTCCTTGGCCAGCGCGCGCGTGCCCTCGACGAGTATGCCGAAGCCTCCCTCGTGGCGCTGCTGCGCGGGCAGGGTCTCGGGCACCCACGCGATCACCAGCAGCACCAGCAGCCCCTGGAAGGCAGCGACGACGCCGAGGATGCCGCGCCAGCCGACCGGGCCGACCAGCGCCCCGCCAAGGATCGGGGCGGCCACGGGGGCGATGCCCTGGATCGCCATCACCAGGCTCAGGGCCTGTGCCGCAGTGATACCGCGGGAGCGGTCGGAGATGACGGCGCGGCCCAGCACCATGCCGGAGGCCGCGCCAAGGCCCTGCAGGAAGCGGGCAGCCAGCAGCAGTGCGGCGCTGGGGGCAAGCACGGTGCCAATCCCGGCGATGAAGGCCAGCACGCTGCCCCACAGCAGCAGGGGGCGGCGGCCGAAGCGGTCGGAGAGCACGCCGATGCTCAGTTGGCCCAGCGCCACGCCAACGAGGAAGGCGGTCAGGGTCAGCTGGGTGGTCGAGGCGGACACACCCAGGTCGGCGGCCATCTGGTTGAAGGCCGGCAGATAGGCGTCCATGGCGAGCGGGGCGATGGCCGCGAGCGCCGCCAGGGAGATCAGCAGGGTGGGCGCGAAGGAGGTACGCAGGCCGCGTCGGGTTCTGGGGTGACCCCCTTCCCCTGCTGAGCAGAGGCGGGTCCGGTCGAAGGGGAGGTGGTCATGGAGCGAGACTATGAAACCGGATGCCGTGAAGTCATGCATGCAGGGTGCGTGAGATCTTGCACCCGCTCCGTCCGCAAGGCTTACCGCCAGAGCGCCGCCTCGTCCTGGCGCAGGCTCCCGATCAGCGCAGCAACTGGTCGGATACGAGGCGCCACTGGGCCAGTAGGTCGATACTGCGATCGCGCAGCCACCGCAGTTGCAGGCCGTCCATCAATGACAGCGCAAGACGTCCGCGTACCTGCGGGTCCAGGGGCAAGTCGGAGGCGGTGCGTGCGAAGCTCTCGATTACCAGCCGCTCGCGCTCCTGGAAGTACTGATGCGCGGGATGGTCGGGGTTGAGGGCCTCGGCGTCGAGGACGGCGTACAGGGCGACGATGGCGGGTTGGGAGGCATTGCGCTGCACGAGTGCATCGCAGAAGTCGACCAGGGCGACCTCCGGGAGTCGGTCGTAGAGCTCGCCGCGGGCCAGCCCGAGCAGGTCCGCCAGAGCCCTTCGGTCGCGCTCGTCGCGACTTTCGAGCACCGCCAGCAACAGGGACTCCTTGCTGCCAAAATGATGCAGCACGGCGGTATCGGTGATGGCACACCGGGTGGCGATGTCCTGGATGGAGACGCCCCAGTAGCCGCGCTCGCCGATGAGGTCGGTGGCGACGTCGATGATCTGCGCCTTGCGCTCCGGTCCCCTGAGCCTTTGCCCCTTCACCATACTCACACGTACTCCCCTCCCTGCGGCCGAATGCCTGGTCGGTAACTCAGGCTATCGCGCCGCTGCGCCCCGTACTTGCAGACCGACTCCTCGCCGCTTGTCTCACGGGAGCTAGACCCTGTTCCAACAGCCACTGCCGGCAGCCCACCGCTGGTTCCCGGGGACTGGCGCCGTATGCCGTGACCCGCTACACTCAAGCTAACTTGGTGGTCGCCAAGTACTCAGTTCCTCAATGTCGAGGAGACAAACCATGTCTGTATACACATCCACCTCACCCCAGCCCGCGCCCGATTCCCTGCCCGGCCCGGACCCAAATACCGGAGGCGCCGTCCCGGGTCCGGATCTGGTGCCCGGCACACCCTTCGCTCGAGCCGTCGACCGGGTACGCGACGGCGGCGATCCCGACGCCGAGGCCGCCTCCCTGCTGGACCTAATGACGGACGCCGAGCAATTGGCGCTCCTGCACGGCAACATCCCCTTCTGGCAGGGGCGCCGCAGCATCATGCAAGACGGCTATAACCACTTCCCCTATCCTGCCGGGGCCAACGCACGGCTGGGCATCCCCGGCATCCATTTCATCGACGGGCCGCGCGGCGTCGTCGTCGGCTCCGCCACCGCCTTCCCCGTGTCCATGGCCCGGGGCGCCACTTGGGATCCTGACCTGGAGGAGCGGATCGGCCAGGCCATCGGCGAGGAGGTTCGGGCCGCAGGCGGCAACTTCTTCGGTGGAGTGTGTATCAATATGCCCCGCCACCCCGCCTGGGGACGGGTGCAGGAAACCTACTCGGATCAGAGCGTGCTGCTCGGCGCCATGGGAGCCGCGCTCACCCGCGGCGTCAGTGTCAACGCCATCGCCTGCGTCAAACACTTCGCCCTGAACTCCATGGAGAATGCCCGCTTCGACGTCGATGTGCACTGCGATCCCGAGGCACTGCACGAGGACTTCCTCCCCCATTTCCATGAATGCGTACGTGCCGGCGCGGGCTCAATCATGTGCGCCTATAACCGGGTCAACGGGCAATGGGCGAGCGCCTCCCGAGAGCTGCTGACGGAGGTTCTGCGGGAAGAGTGGGGATTCACCGGCTTCACCATCTCCGACTTCATCTGGGCCATCCGCGACGCCGGGGCTTCCCTGGCGGCAGGACTTGACGTGGAGATGCCCTTCGCCCAGCTGCGCGCCGAGCATCTGCCCACCGCGCTCGCCGCGGGAGAAGCGAGCCGCGACGCGGTCCGTGTTTCCGGTCAACGCCTGCTGCGTACCCTGCTGGAGCATTACGCACGACGCTCCGAGGCGCGCCCGCCCGCGGCCGTCATCGCCAGCGATGAGCATCGGGCACTGGCCCGGGAGGCGGCCTCCCGCTCCATGGTGCTGCTGCGCAATGAAGCGGTGGGCAACGCCCCCGCCCTGCCTCTGGATCCGAAGTCGCTGCGAACCATCGCCGTCGTCGGGCGCATCGCTGATGTCGAGAACCTCGGTGACCACGGCTCCTCGAACGTGCATGCGCGCCAGGTGACACCCCTGGCCGGTCTGCGTGCAGCCCTGCCCGAAGCCCGAGTCGCTCATGACAACGGCGCCGATCCCGCCCAGGCCGCCGTGCTGGCCACAGATTCCGATGCCGCCGTGGTCATCGTCGGCTACACAGCCGCCGAAGAGGGCGAATGGGTCAACGGACGCATCTACGCCCGTGACGACCTCATGCAGCTCTACCCCGAACCGCATACCGCGGATGATCAAGCGGTGCTCAACGAGATGCTGGCCCGCCTTCGGGCGGCGGCCGGCAAGCCGGAGATCGGCGGTGACCGCTCGGATCTGCATCTGCCGCAGGAGGATGTCGCCCTGATCCGCGCCGTGTCGGCCGTGCAGCCTCGCACCGTCGTCGTGATTGTGGCCGCGGGCGCCGTGCTCATGGAGGAGTGGTTCGAGTCTGTGCCTGCCGTCGTCATGGGCTGGTACTCAGGCATGGAGGGCGGGCACGCCCTTGCCGACCTGCTACTGGGGCTGGAGAACTTCAGCGGTCGCATGCCCTACGCGATACCGCGCAGCGACGATGACCTGCCCGAGTTCCGAGCAGATGCCACCAAAGTCTCTACGACCGTTGGTACGGGCAGCGACTGCTCGCACATAAGGGCGCCGAGGCGCTGATTCCCCTCGGCCGGGGCCTGAGCTACACCACCTTCACCCTGACGGGGCTTGATGTCGCCGTCAATGCCGAACGGGTACGGGCCTCCACCGTCGTGAGCAACACCGGCGGGCGCGCCGGGATCGCAACCGTTCAGCTGTACGCCAGCCGCCTGGACGGCGACCGTGCCGGACAGCGGGAGCTGATCGGTTTCATTCGGGTGGGTCTGGAACCCGGGCAGAGCACCACCGCCGCCGTCGAAGCCTCGCTGCGACCGCTGTCCCGCTGGGACCGGAACCGGCGCGATTTCGTCCTACCAGCGGGCGCCGTCCGCTTCGAGGCGGCCCAGTTCTGGGGCGACCCGGCCGCCGCCTGCCGCACCGTCGTCATCTGAGCTCAGTGAAGCCCCTTTCCCCATCGTCTTGCTCTGAAACGTCCCGAATCCAACACAACCGGCCAAATACAAGCAATGGAGCAACCATGGCCAACAACGAAACACCCACAGCCGTACCCACCGCACCGGAGTGGTCGGGCACCACCACCGACGCCGAGCAGCCCCGGCTTCCGGTCCGACTCGTGATCGGACTGGCGATCGGCGCCTTCTGCTGGATCGTCGCCTACCTGGGCGCCGTCGGCGTCCTCCTGCCGGCACGCATCGCCGAGATCGCGCCGGACGACAAGGCGGCGGTGGTGGCACTCAACTCGACCATCTCGATGATCGTGGCGGCAATCGCGAATATCCTCATCGGCGCCGGCTCGGACCTGACCCGATCGCGCCTCGGCCGCCGCACCCCCTGGATCTGGGTGGGAGCCGTCGGCTCCCTCGCGTCATTGACGGTGCTCGGTCATGTCCAAAGCGTGTCGGCCCTGGTGACCACCTGGGCGGTGTACCAGATCTTCCTCAACTCGATCATTGCCCCGCTGCTGGGCACGCTCTCCGACCGGATCTCCCCGCAGTTCCGCGGCACCGCCGCCTCCGGTTATGCGCTCGGCAACGGATTGGGCACCGGCCTGGGACAGGTCATCGGCGCCCAGTTCTTGGGCAACACCGCCACGGGCCTGCTCGTCCTGGGGATCCTCACCGTGCTGGTGGCACCCGCAACCTCGCTGTTCTTCCGTGAGGCCTCCTCGGTGGACATGCCCAAACGCCCGTTCACCAAGGACATGGTGCTGGACCACTTCGTGTTCGCGCGCCACAACGCCCGCGACTACTACCTGGCACTGCTGGGCAAGTTCTTCGTCATTCTCGCCAAGTTCGCCATCCAGGGGTACGTGCTGTACATCCTCACCGACTACATGCTGCTCGGTGAGGATGACTCCTCCCGCTACATCTCCATCGTCTCGCTGATCATCATGGTCGCGGGCATCGTGATGGCCTTCGTCGCCGGACCAGTCGCGGACAGGTTCAAGATGGTCAAGCTGCCCGTGATTGTCTCCTCCCTACTCATTGCCGTGGGCGTGCTCGTGCCGTTCTTCTCCGCCACGCCGGTGATGATGGTGCTGTACGCGGTGATCGCCGGAACCGGGTTGGGAATGTTCAACGCCGTCGACCAGGCTCTCAATATCGCGGTCCTGCCCGATCCGGACACGGCGGCGAAGGACCTGGGGATTCTCAACCTGGCGAACACCGGCGGGCAGATCGCCGGGCCGCTGGTGGCGGCCGCGGCCATCAGCGCCTTCGGATACCACATGCTGTTCGTCGTCGCCGCAGCCGCCGCACTGATAGCCAGCATTCTGTTCGCGCTCATCCGTTCGATCCGCTGACGCCGGGGCCGCCCCGGACCTCACAGCCGCCGGTTTCACAGGCGGCCCACAACCAGGACCGGGGCGACGCACACGGCCGCACGCGAGGGTTGGAGCATGCTCAATGCTTCGACCCCTGGATCCGACGGCGCCGACGAGGCCCGAGCGGCCGACCGCCCAGGTGCGGCGCCGTCGGACCAGCTGTCCGTGTCCCGAACTCCGCAGCCCGGCACGCAAGTCGGCTCCAAGCCCGCAGCGCCGCGCCGTCACTCCCGGCGGCGCGTCCTGCTGGGCGGCGGCGCCCTGCTCGGTGCCGGCCTGGTCGGCACCGCCGCCTGGGCGCTGAACCGGTTCGTCATCGACCACGTGGAGGTCGACGACGTGGCCGCCTACGAGGCCATGAACTCCTCGGTCTCCGCCACGGCCGCGGCAGCCGACGCAACCGTCACGGACAACAGCTACACGTCCTCGCTGACCTCCATCAAGGTCGAGCAGGTCTCCACCGGCTCCGGGAACGACACCATCACCTACTACGTCGCCGACATCCAGGTGTCCGACGCCACCGCCGTGCGCAGCGCCTTCGCGAACAACGCCTACGGCACCAACATCACCGCCCTACCCTCAACGATGGCTACCGAGAACGGCGCCGTCCTAGCCGTCAACGGCGACTACTACGGCTTCCGCACCGACGGCATCCTCATCCGCAACGGCGTCATCTATCGGGACGACGGCGTGCGCGACGGCATCGCCTTCTACACCGACGGCCACGTCGAGGTCTACGACGAAACCAGCACCGACGCCAGGCGCTTCTGGACGACGGCGTGTGGAACACCCTCTCCTTCGGGCCGGCTCTGGTGCGCGGCGGCTCCGTGCTGGACGGCATCGACTCCGTGGAGGTGGACACCAACTTCGGCAACCACTCCATCCAGGGCACTCAGCCGCGCACGGCGCTGGGCGCCATCGCGGACGGGCACTACGTGTTCGTCGTCGTCGACGGGCGCGATAAGGGCTACTCGCGCGGAGTGACCATGACCGAGCTGGCACAGATCATGGCGGACCTGGGCTGCGAGAGCGCCTACAACCTCGACGGCGGCGGTTCCTCCACCCTGTGGTTCAACGGCTCGGTGGTCAACCAGCCGTCAAACGGCGGGGAGCGGGAGACCTCCGACATCCTCTACATCGCTCAGGGGGCCTGAGATGGGCGCCCCGACGCGTGCCGACACCGGTTCCTTTCCACGACGACGGCTGCGGCCCGACGACGGCAGTGGACGGAGGGCGGCCTCCGGGGTTCGGCCGGCGGCGGCCCGGCGGGTGCCCTCTCGGGTGGGGCCGGTTGTGCTGATTCCGGCTTATCGGCCCGACGGGCGACTGCCTGAGCTGGTCACCGACCTGGTGCGGGAGCTGCCCGGATGCCGGGTGCTCGTTGTCGACGACGGCTCCGGTCCGCAGTACACGCAGGTGTTCCGGGCGGCGAGTGCGCGCGGGGCCGACGTCGTCGGCTACGAGTCCAACCGCGGCAAGGGGGCGGCGCTGCGCACCGGGCTGGCGCAGGTGGCCGAGCTGTGGCCGCAGGCGGACGTGGTGTGTGCCGACGCGACGGGCAGCACCGGCCCGCGGACATCGCGGCGGTGGCGCAGCGGCTGCACGCCACCGGACACATGGCGTTGGGGGTGCGGCGCTTCACCGGGCGGGTGCCGCTGCGCAGCCGGATCGGAAATGGGGCTACGGCGCTGCTATTCCGCCTGGCCACCGGCTGGCGCCTGGGCGACACCCAGACGGGTCTGCGCGGTTACCCGGCCGGGCAGACCGCCTGGTTGGCGGACGTACCCGGGGACCGCTACGAGTGGGAGCTCAGCGTGCTGCTGCGCGCCCACGAGCTCGGCCTGGAGGTGGAGGAGGTGGAGATCGCCACGGTGTACGAGCCGGGCAACGCCTCCAGCCACTTCCGGCCGCTGCGTGACTCGGCGCGCATCTACACGCCGCTGCTGGGCTTCATCGGGGCGAGTATGTCGGCCTTCGTCATCGACTGGGTCGGCGTGATGGCGCTGCACCTGCTGACCGGGAACCTGCTGACCAGCGTGGTGGGGGCGCGGCTGGTCAGCGGGACGGCCAACTTCTTCATGAACCGGCGGGTCTTCCGGGCGGCGCCCGGCACCGTCTGGCGGACGGCGGTGCGGTATGTGGCGCTGGCGCTGGTGCTGCTGGCGGCCGGGTATGTGCTGCTGCGGGCGCTCACGGGGATTGGGGTGCCGCTGTGGTTGGCCAAGCCGCTCGGCGACGGCGTGCTGTACCTGGTCAGCTACCTGGCCCAGCGGCGGGCCGTGTTCCGGGAGAAGCGGTGAGGGCGGGCCGCCGCGATTCATCCACGCCCGCATCGATCCTCAGCCGGATGGTGTTCACCATGTTCCACGACCCCGGGCCGCATTCCACGACCCTCGTGCACGTTCCACGACCCCGGGGTGGTCGTGGAATAGACACCAAGGTCGTGCAATGCCCCCAAGGTCGTGGAACTGGCGACCTATTCGTCGCGGGGACGCTCCAGGCGGCGCGGCGGGCGGCCCAGCAGCCAGGCCACGCCCATTCCCACGGCGACGAATACGGCCAGGCCCGCCAGCTGCCAGCCCCACAGACCCTCCAGGCGTAGCAGGGCCCCTCCAGGAGCACATGCCGGTTCCAGAGGACCACATAGGCGGCCACCGCCCAGCCGCACACCGCCCCGGCGGGCACGCCCAGCGCCAGCACCACGGCCGCGTGCGCGGCCATGAGCCGCCGCAGGAAGCGGGGCGAGGCTCCGACCGCGTGCATGGTGACCAGGTCCCCGCGCAGCTGGGTGCGGGCCAGCAGCAGGTTCAGTACCAGCGCCAACAGGGCCACACCGGCAAGCACCGCCAGCACGGCGAAGTCGGCGGTGCCGCCCCACGGGGGCAAGTCCCAGTTGAACCCCACGGTGACGAGGTCGGTCCGCTCTTCGATGACACGCCGAGCGGTGGCTGTCTCCGCCGCGGTCAGCGGCCGCGACAGCTGCACCATCTCACCGACGTATATCGCGCCGCGGCGCCGGTCAGGCCCAGTTCGGCGGCGGTTGTGGGCGACACCGTAATGCTCGCCGTCATCCGCGGCAGGAAGTAGGCATCCCGGCTCTGCGGGTCATGGACCGCCGCGGAAGAGCTGAAGTAGGCAAGCCCCACCCGTACCTTGCCATCCGTGCTGATCCAGGTGGCGTTATTGACCACCACCCCGCCCGCCTCCAGGACCTCTGCGGCCTCCTCCGCCCCGTCCAGACCGGTGGCACGCAGGGCATCGCCGTCCATGACGAAGACCTCATCACCCATCATCCAGGGGGCGGAAATACCCGGCTGGTAGCCCTGCCCCTCGGGGACGCAGGTCACGGTGTCGGTTAGTCCCAGGGCGGCGGCCACGTCCGGCTCGGTGAAGTCGGGGCAGCGGCTAGCGGCAGGCGGTTCAATTGCGAGGCTGCGCGGCGAGGACTCCGACCGAAGCTCCACCGATCGAACCGGCGCGGAGCCGGTGACAGGCAGGCCCGCTTGTTGCAGCGCCCGCACTCCGTCGGCGAGGACGGCGGCGTCGAAGTCCTCGGAGACCGGCACGCGCGGCCCCAGGGCAAGATAGCCGGGGGCCACCAGGACCGTGGAAGTGTCCTTGACGTTGGCGGCGAATGAGGCGAGATAGACGGTCTGTCCACAAGCAAGCGCGGTGACGACACCAATCGCCCCGGCAACCGGCAGGGCCCGCCCCCGGTGGGCGACAACGTCCCGTGCGGCCAGGCGCACCGCCAGCGGTCCCTTGGCCAGCATCCGAGCTGCGGCGTCGAGCACGACCGGTGCCAGCATGAACAGTCCGACCGCGCCGAGCAGCAGAGCCGCCACCAGCAGGGGTACAACCGCACCTCCCGGCAGGAGGCCGGGGGTCGGCGGTATCTCCGCGGCTGCGTCGTAGGTGGGCAGGGGCGCCCGCAGCGAGGCGAGACCGCAGCCGATCGCCGCCGCTAGGATCACCAGGCCACCGAGCAGACGCCACCTGCGGCCGGCTCCACGCAGCCTCGGACCGCTGGCGTCTGCCGGCCGGTTCCCGCGTTTGAGCGCCTCGACCGGTTCCATGCGCACCACCCGTCGGGCAGGGGCGAGTGTGGCCAACCAACCGGCCAGGGCGGCGCCCGCCACCGCGAGCGCCGGCAGCCACCACGGCAGACCCGCGAGTGCCTGCACCTCGGGCTGGAAGATGCGGTAGGCCGCCCAGGCGGCGGCGAGTCCACCACCGGCGCCGAGGACCCCGCCCAGGCAGCCGATGGCGGCTCCTTGCAGGGTAATGGTGCGGGCCAGCTGCCGCGGTGCGGCACCGGCGGCCGAGGCGAGGGCCAGAGTGCGGCGCTGCTGCTCGGCGGCGACCACGAAGGCGGGGGTGATTAGCCCCAGCAGCAGACCCACGGCGGCGGCGCAGGCGATCACGGTCATGACCAGGGCAGTGACGACATAGTCGGCACTGACGGCTACCGGATACAGCTCGGAGGCCTCCGGGTAGTTGGTGAGCACGTGGCGCGAGACGGCGAAGGCCATCTCGCCGTTCAGCTGCTTGGCGGTCTCCCACGTGACCGGGTCGGGGCCGGTGACCAGGAAGTGGGTGTCGACGCCGGCCGGGTCGTCCTGCACCGCCGGTGCCAGCCAGGTCGGAAGCGCCCAGGCGCGGGCGTCGTCGGCGTCGACCAGGCCGGTGACGCGGTAGGTACGCCGGGAGTCCTGCAGCACCTCGGCGATGCGTCCGTTGGTGGAGTACCCGCCGCTGAAGGGCGGGGCGATCAGCGCGAGCGTCTCCCCCACGTCCACGCCGGTGCGCTCGGCCAGGGCGGTGGTGATGACGACGTCGGCGTCGTCGGCGGGTGCAGCGCCGGCGGTAAGCGGGGGCAGCAGGAGATCCAGCCCCTCGGTATCTGCCTCCCGCAGGGTGAAGGTGCCGATGGCGCCGGAGTCGACCCCCCGCAGGTCTGCCTCGGTTGCGGTCGTGCTCACCCCCGGCTCGGCGTCGGCGTCGGCCAGGGCGAGCAGGTCCTCAGAGTCCCAGAACTGCAGGAGGCGATCGCGCCCCGGTAGGTAGTCGGCCAACTCGTCCGCGGTCAGGGGCACGGTCTCCAGCGAGTCCATCCAGGGTCCGGGCGCGCCCTCGGGCACCTGCCGGAACGGGGCCTCCACGGGGTCGACGGCGGTGCCGGTGACTAGGGCCTGGGCGCCGTCGGGGATGGAGCGAGCGCGGCCTGCCGGGTGGGTGGGGTGGACAGCCGCGTGCCTAGAAAGCCGACGATCACTACCAGGGGAGCGGCCACCAACAGGATCGCCAGCAGGCTGCGGGCCTTGTGCGCCCGCGCGTCGCGCGCGGCCAGGCGGACGACCGGACGCAGGGCCCGCAGCCGGGCCGCACTCACCGCCCCTCCCCCGGTACGGGCAGCAACTCGTCGACGTCGACCGGGTCGGAGGACCCGACCATGCGGCCATCACGGAGGAAGACCGTGCGGTCGGCCCAGGCGGCAAAGCGAGGCTCATGGGTGACCATGAGAACGGCGACGCCGTCGTCGGCGCGCTGACGCAGCACGCCGAGACGGCGGTGCCGGTGGCGGAGTCGAGGGCGCCGGTGGGCTCGTCGGCGAGCAGCAGGCGGCGCGGGCCGACTATCGCCCGGGCGATGGCGGCGCGTTGGGCCTGGCCGCCGGACATGTCGTCGGGCAGGCGGTCGGCCAGGTCGGACAAGCCGACCTGTTCCAATGCGGTCAGGGCGGCCGCCCGGGCGCGGCGTGCCGGCCAGCCGTCGAGCTCGAGGGGAAAAGCGACGTTCTCGGCGGCGGTCAGGGAGGGCAGGAGGTTGAAGTCCTGGAAGACGAAGCCGATGGCGCGGCGGCGCACCTCGGCCAGGGCAGTGCGGTCCAGGCCCGCCAGGTCCTGGCCCGCGATGATCACGCGGCCAGTGGTGGGGCGGTCCAGGGCACCGGCGAGGTTCAGCAGGGTCGACTTGCCGGATCCGGACGGTCCCATGACGGCGACGAATTCGCCGGGCGCGACCGTGAGGTCGATCCCGTCGAGAGCGGTGACGGCGCGGGCACCGCTGCCGTGGATGCGGCCGACGCCGCGGAGTTCGAGTATGGGTCGCTGGGTGTCTTCACACATTAGGACCGCCGCCCATCGGCTGCGGCGCGGGCCAGGCGGCCCTCGGCGTCGTCGAGCCAGCGCAGCTCGGCCTCGACGGTGAACACGTGGTGGTCCAGGACCAGGGCGGCGGCCAGGTCCTCGTCCCCGGCGGCGCGGCGGGCGCGGTTGATCTCGTGGAGGACGGTTTGCGTGGCCTGGCGCTGGCACTGGATCAGCGCGACGACGTCGACGCCCGAGGAGGCGGTGGCCAGCGCGAGTTTGATGACGAGTTCGTCGCGTTCGGGGGCGCGGCGAGCCACCGGGCTGGCCCACCAGTGGGCGAGCTCCTCCCGGCCGGCGTCAGTGAGCGCCCAGGCGGCCACGTCGCGGCTGGAGGCGGTCAGCGCCGTCATCTTTGGTGAGACGGTTACGGCAGCCGTGTCCGCGTTCGCGGCCGTGGGCTCGGCGTCGGGTCTGTGCGCGGGCCGACCGGGCTCGAGGCGCATCACCAGGCCGTCACGTTCCAGCCGGGCCAGCGTGGTGGCGACCTGGCCGATGTTGAGGGGCCAGCTGGTTCCGGTGGCGGACTCGAAGTCCTTGCGCAGCTGGTAGGTGCCCGCGGGGCCACGCGCGAGCAGCGCGAGCAGGGCGTGTTTTACGGCCATTCCGGTCTCCCGGGTCGAGAGCTGAAGGCAAGCAACAACACTTACCGAGTAATGATTACTCGGTAATCATAGAAGGTTGTGCTACTGCTCGCAAGCATGCCGAGACGCGTCGGCAAGACCTAGACGGGCACGAGGCTGGGAGGGCACCGCGCGACGAATGCACAACTGGCACAAAATGCACCACTTTCCCTGGGAAACAGACCCGCTTCTGACACAACAGGCGCGGAATCATGCGGTTCAGCTACTCGCCGAGAGCGACCGACCCTGGAAAGTGGTGCATTCCATGACAGCTACGCCGCTATGACCCCTGCTATGCGAGCCTCACCAGTCCGGCCTCGTAGGCAGCGATCACCAGTTGAGCCCACCCCTGGGTCACGCTCCACGACCCTCGTGCGCGTTCCACGACCCCAGGGAGGTCGTGCAACACACCCCAAGGTCGTGGAACGCTGACCAGAGATTCGACTCGCCAACACAGTCCGCGCCGCCCAGCACAAGCACGTCACCCGTGCCAGTCTCGACGGGAGCCCGCTGTCAGCCGCCACTTCGACCGACCTCGGCACGCAACTCTGGCTGACCTCGGCGAAGGGGGCGGGGCTGGAGTGGGCGTCTGCTCTCAGGCGGGGCGGTAGGTGAAGCGGTCCCAGCCGAGGGCCTCGATCTGGGCGGCCATGCGCTCGCACTCGGCGTCCCAGCCGGGCGCGGCCACGGCGAAGTCGCCGGTGGTGCCCTCGCCGCGGGCCTGCTGCAGGGCGTAGACCCGGGCGCCGGCGTCATGGACGCGGCGGGCGACCTCCACGGCGTCGGCGGCGGTCACATCCCCGGGGACCACAGTGGTGCGCACCTCGAAGTCGACACCCTTGCCGCGGGCGGCCGCGTCAACCAGCACCTGCAGGCACTCCCAGGCCTTGGCTGCGGAGTTGGGGCGGCCGACCACGCGTCGTAGTGCTCGGGCAGCGCCTTGATGTCGAGCCCGACCCAGTCGACCAGTCCGCGCTCAACCATGTCGCGCAGGCGGCCCGGGTAGGGGCCGGCGGTGTGCAGGCCGACCTGGAAGTCCATTTCCTTGACCTCGGCGGCGGCGTCGGCGAGGGCGTCCTGGCGCAGCGCCTCCCCGCCGGTCAGCACGACGCCGTCGAGCAGGCCGCGGCGGCGGGCCAGCAGGGTGCGTACCTCATCCCAGGCGACGACGCCCGGTACGCGGGTGGGGATGAGGGCCTGGTTGTGGCAGTAGAAGCAGTTCCAGGGGCAGCCCTGCATGAAGACGGTCGCAACCAAGTGGTCGGGCCAGTCGACGGTGGACATAGGCACCAGGCCGGCGATCTGCAGATCGTCGGCGGGGCGATGCACTGCGCCTTCCTTGAGGTTCTCAGTCATCGAGTCCGAGGCTCGCGGCGATCTCATTGAGGCGGCGGGTCTTGACCTCACCGCGCCTGACCGCCTCCGCCTCCGCCTTCAGCGTGTAGGCGTACTCCAAGTCATCAATGTAGGACTCAACGGCCTCACGCACATAGAACGTCGCCGGACGACCGGTCCGATTCCCCAGGTCATCGAGCCGACGCTTGAGCTCCTCCGGCAGACGCACGCTCAGAACTGCTGTAGACATGTATACAGCATAGAAGCCGACCACCGCACCCCACAAGCTCTCAGCCCACATGGCAAGAAACCCGGTGACCCCTTAGGTTGAGCGCCGAGGCCCCGCCGCAGAAGCGGCAGACACCCCGGCGCCTGTACAGCCAACTCGTGCTAGCAAGCCCGGCTATCTCACCGATAGACCGTGGAGCGATGACCGACGTCGATTGCGAGGATCACGCAGCGCTCATCCTGGACGTCGATGATCACCCGGTAATCCCCGACCCGGAGCCGGAATTGCCCCTTAAGCGGGCCCGTCATCGGTTTCAGGAAGTCCCGCGGATCGTCAACCCTTTGGATCTCCCGCAACTTGCCGACCAGACGCACCTGAACACTGCGGTCGAGCCCACACAGAGCGCGCTACGCACGCGGAGTGAATTCAACGGTCCACTGTGTTCCCGACATAGTCTCCTGCTGTCCGCTCCTCCATCTGGACGCCGCTCAGGCACTGATGGAGGTCAGGCGGGAGGTGGTCTTGCCGTGGGCGCTGGCCGCGGCCTCGGTGAACATCTGCCGCTCCATGTACTCGCCCTTCTTGCCGATGTTGAAGGACTTCACGGGGCGGAAGTAGCCCATGACGCGGGTCCACACCTCGCACTCGACCGGCTCGGCGTCAGGGTGCAGCTCGGCGCACTTGGGGCAGGTGAAGTGCTCACCGGCCAGGTAGCCGTGGGTCGGGCAGATCGAGAAGGTCGGGGTGATGGTGATGTACGGGGTGCGGAAGGCGGTCAGCGAACGGCGCACCAGCTCCTTGCAGGCCTGGGCCGAGGAGATGTGCTCGTTCATGTACAGGTGCAGGACCGTGCCGCCGGTGTACTTGGTCTGCAGCTCCTCCTGCATCTCCTGCGCCTCGAAGGGGTCGTCGGTGTAACCGACGGGCAGCTGGGAGGAGTTGGTGTAGTACGGGTTGGAGTCGGTGCCGGCCTGAAGGATGTCCGGGTAGCGCTTGCGGTCCTCCTTGGCGAAGCGGTAGGTGGTGCCCTCGGCGGGGGTGGCCTCCAGGTTGTACAGATGGCCGGTGGCTCCTGGATCTCGACCATGCGCCCGCGGACGTGGTCGAGGATGCGCACGCACATGGCGTGACCGCGCGGGTCGGTCAGGTCGTAGGCGTCGTGCGTGAAGTTGCGGACCATCTCGTTCATGCCGTTGACGCCGATGGTAGAGAAGTGGTTGTCCAGCGTGCCGAGCCAGCGCTTGGTGAAGGGGAACAGGCCGGTGTCGATGTGGTGCTGGATGACGGTGCGCTTGAGCTCGAGGGTCTCGGAGGCAATGTCGATGAGGCGGTCCAGGGCCGCCACCAGGGCCTCCTCGTCACCGGCGTGCAGGTAGCCCAGGCGCGCCATGTTGACGGTGACCACACCGACGGAGCCGGTCTGCTCGGCGGAGCCGAACAGGCCGTTGCCCCGCTTGAGCAGCTCGCGCAGGTCCAGCTGCAGGCGGCAGCACATGGAGCGGATCATGCCGGGGTCGAGCTCGGAGTTGATGAAGTTCTGGAAGTAGGGCAGGCCGTACTTCGCGGTCATGGTGAACAGCCGGTCGGCGTTGGGGCTGTCCCAGTCGAAGTCCTTGGTGATGTTGTAGGTGGGGATCGGGAAGGTGAAGACGCGGCCGTCGGCGTCGCCGGTGGTCATGACCTCCATGAAGCGCGGTTGATCATGCCCATCTCCTCGGCGAGGTCGCCGTAGGTGAAGTCGCACAGCTCGTCGCCGATCAGCGGGTGCTCGTCGGCCAGGTCCGCCGGGCAGGTCCAGTCGAAGGTGAGGTTGGTGAAGGGCGTCTGGGTGCCCCAGCGAGAGGGGACATTGAGGTTGAAGATGAGTTCCTGCATGCACTGGAGGACCTCGTCGTAGCTCATGTTGTCCAGGCGGACGAAGGGCGCCATGTAGGTGTCGAAGGAGGAGAAAGCCTGCGCGCCGGCCCACTCGTTCTGCAGGGTGCCCAGGAAGTTGACGATCTGGCCGACGGCGGAGGAGAAGTGCTTGGCGGGGCCGGAGGCGATCTTGCCGGGCACGCCGTTGAAGCCCTGCTGGAGCAGGTTCTTCAGCGACCAGCCGGCGCAGTAGCCGGCGAACATGTCCAGGTCGTGGATGTGGATGTCGCCGTTGCGGTGGGCGTCGCCGGCGGCCTGCGGGTAGATCTGGCTGAGCCAGTAGTTGGCGATGACCTTGCCGGAGGTGTTCAGGATCATGCCACCCAGGGAGTAGCCCTGGTTGGCGTTGGCGTTCACGCGCCAGTCGGAGCGGTCCAGGTACTCGGTGATAGTGGAGACGGCGTCCACCTGGGGGCGCGAGCCGTGGGCGACAGCAGAGTCGGCAGAGCCCCGGGCCACGAGCTCGGGGTGCGCGGCGGCCAGGTGAGCGGCGGACGGGGTCTGAGTGCTATCGGACACGACAAGGGCTCCAGTACTTCTATGGACGGACGGCTCTGAGCAGGCGGCTCAGCTCCGCTGACACCTCCGACACTACCCCGAGAATTACATTGGTGGAACACATCATGTGGGCATGTCGCCGCTTTGCAACCACAACATGTTGTGGTTGCAGTGCACGACCACCCGCTAGGGGACGAGAGTTTCTCGCTACATCTCGGGAGGCAACCCGGACCTGCCGTTGTGGTCAGCAACAGACCCAAACAGGATGTGATCCGTACCATATCGCGAGGCTCATCGATTCGTGCTTAGCACGCACCGACCACCGCAACGCCCGCACGGCCGCCTCCTCCCGCAGAGACACCAGCCGCCTCCCCGCCTACACGGCCGACGGCATAAGCTTCTCACTTGGACAGACAGATACGCCAAGAGGAGCAACGGTGCGCATCACGGGCGTGAAGCTGACACGCAAAGAGGTACTCGCGATTGACGTCGCCCACCTCTACTACGACGCGGGTCTCACACAGGCAGAGGTGGCTGAACGGGTCCACGTCTCCCGTCCGACAGTCTCGAAACTGCTCGCGTACGCTCAGCGGAAGGGATTTGTCCGCATCGAAATCTGCGATCCACGAGAACAAGACGAGGCACTGATCGAGTACTTGCGCGAACGGTTCGACCTCACTGAGATCAGACTCGTCGGGACGCTTCGCCATCTTCCCGGCAGGATGGGTTCAGAGCTCGGAGCGCAAGGCGCAGACATGCTCAGTTCGATCCTGCGCGACGGTGACACTATCGCAGTCCAAACCTCTTCGGTCTTGACGAACCTAGCCCAACACCTCGACCCAGCCCCCCGTAGATCAATCAAAGTCTGGCACATGGCAAGAACCTTGTCAGACTATCTTCGTGGTCGGGAGGACATGACCGCGCTGCACCTCATCGCCAACCAGTTGCATGCCGAGCTCACCACCCTTCCGAACCCCTTGCTTGTCGACTCCGTCCCCGAAGCGAACCGCCTACGTGCGGCAACAAAGACACGGGACAGCCTTGCCCGGCTCGCTTCCGCAAGCATCGCAGTCTTCTCAGCAGCACCGATCGACGCTATCGCATCCACGGTTAGCGAACTCGGCCTGAACCGCCGCGAAGCAGAGACCATCAAGCAGCACGCGGCCGGCGAGCTATGCGCACGCATCATCGATGCCGAAGGGCGGGTATGCGTGCCCGACCTCAATAATCGAACAATCAGCGTCACGTTGCCCGATCTCCGGCACATCGAACAAAAGATACTTATCGCTGGCGGCGAACAGAGCGCGCCCGTGGTCCGAGCTGCCCTTGTCAACCGATACGTGGACCGGCTAATCGTCGACGTCGACACCGCCCGCATGATCGCGTCCTTGGACTCTCGATGTGAGTCTGAAACGCCAAACGCTCGGTAAACTCAATCGACACTCATCATCGCCGGAACATCTGTGCCACCTGGGCACCTTCGCTCCAATTGCCGCCCGGAATCTCCAGTCAACATCGACATATCGGCAGCATCTCGCGGTAAACCCGGTGCGCAGCCCCGTCGCGGTCAGCCTTCAAATGAGCGCGCCGAAGCACGTACTCTGCCGTCCAGCGCCTCTCCATCCGAGGTCGCATAGAACAAAGGAGTTCACATGCCAACACGCGCGTCATTCATAGACCACACGCTGTTGAATCCCGCAGCACGAAAACAAGAGATCGACCGCCTGTGTTGCGAGGCCGACCAACTCGGCATGGCATCCGTGTGCGTAAACCCCGTGCATGTTCCTCAGTCCGCCTCGCGTCTCGCACGGTCGGCGACTCAGGTGTGCACGGTCATCGACTTCCCTTTCGGTGCGAGCTCAACACGCTCAAAGGCAGCGCAGACACGCATCGCAATCGAAGACGGCGCCGACGAAGTCGACATGGTCATCAATATAGGGGCAGCAAAAGACCACGACTGGAAAACCGTCGAGGCCGACATCCACGGCGTGGTGGCAGCAGCTCAGGGGCACGTAGTGAAGGCGATTCTGGAAACGAGTCTACTTGACGATCAGGAGATCCGCGCCGCATGCGAATGCGCCGAGCGAGCCGGCGCCACATATGTCAAGACGTCCACGGGCTATTTGGGGGCCGGCGCGACCGTGCATGCCGTCTCGCTCATGAAGGACGCCGTTGGCGGGCGCCTCGGAATCAAGGCATCCGGAGGAATCCGTACGCCTCAGCAAATGGATGCCATGCTCCAGGCCGGGGCGACCCGTATCGGGGCCTCCGCGGGACGGAAGCTTCTCGATCGGAGTGAGTCAGTATGAGTACGTCAGTCGTCACCCGCCCTAAGTCGGCCGGAATCATTCCGGACCCCAGCCGACAGCTCGCAGATGGCTATCTGGACCGGACTCCCCTATTCCAGTACATCCTGCTCTCAATCTGCTTCCCCATGTGGGGCGCGGCTGCCGCACTGAACGACATATTGATCACGCAGTTCAAGTCCGTATTCACGCTTTCAGACTTCGCCTCGGCATTCGTTCAGTCTGCATTCTACGGGGGTTACTTCGTCCTTGCGATCCCAGCCTCGCGGGTAATCAGGCGCTGGAGTTACAAGACTGGCATCCTGACCGGCCTTACGTTCTACATCGTCGGATGCACCATGTTCTTCCCGGCATCGAGGGTTGCGACATACACGGTGTTCCTTGCCGCATTGTTCGCAATCGCGGTCGGGTTGTCCTTCCTAGAGACGTCATGTAACACATACTCATCGATGGTAGGACCCAAGCGACTGGCGACCCTCCGCCTGAACATATCGCAAACGTTCTACCCGCTCGGCTCAATCGCCGGCATATTGCTCGGAAAGTACCTTATCTTCACCGAGGGCGACTCCCTGGACAAGCAGTTGAACGGGCTTCCCGCGGAGCAACAACAACAGCTGGCCGAACAAATGCTCCTGCGAACCCTTCAGCCGTACCGCTTCCTGATCGTGGTGCTACTTGCCCTGCTGTTGGTGATAGCCCTGACGCAGATGCCCTCATGTAAACCGCAACAGGTTTCCGACGCAGGCGTCGACCGTGACCGCGCGACGGTGTTCCAGACGTTGTCCTACCTCGCCCATAACCGGCGGTTCCGCCATGGCATCGTCACACAGTTCCTGTACGTCGGAATGCAAACGGCGGTTTGGTCATTCACGATCCGGCTGGCGCTGACACTCGACGACTCGCTGAACGAACGCACCGCCTCGAACTACATGGTGTGGGCGTACGCGGCGTTCTTCATCGGTAAGTTCACGGCGAACCTGTTAATGACGAGGTTCAACGAGGATCTCGTGCTGGTCGGATACGCCGTCGTCGGCGTACTGACGCTCATCTACGTGATCACTGTCCCGAACCTAACTGCGGTTTATGCCGCAATACTCGTTTCTGGCCTGTTCGGCCCATGCTGGGCGACTATCTATGCGCGGACTCTGGACTCGATTGAAGACAAGAGACACACCGAGACCGGCGGTGCGATCATCGTAATGTCCATCATCGGCGGGGCGGTCGTCCCAGCAGTCCAAGGCCTCATTTCTGACTTGACTGGCTCCATGCAGCTGTCGTTCATAGTCAACATCGCGTGCTTCAGTGCGGTGCTGTTGTACTTCGCAGCGGCGTATCGCCGCACCTCCGGACACCATTCTTCCACAAAGGTCTCAAACAAGGCGGTCTGATAATGCTCACGATTCCTCTATACCAATCCATTTTCAACACCGAATCCACCCCCGTGCTACGAGACGGCACCTTCACCGTAACCGCTAGCCGTTATCCCAGCGGTATCTCCTCGCTCACCATTGCCAATGCGCGCGGACACGTCGAGATCTTGCCCTTCATGGGGCAGATCATCTGGGACGCAGTGTTTGACGGACAAAGCCTCCGCATGACGAATATGTTCACCCAGCCGGTTCCCGCCAGAGAGATTTCCGCAACGTACGGATGCTTCGCCTTCCACTCAGGTCTCCTGGCCGCGGGCTGTCCATCGCCGGAGGACGATCACCCACTCCACGGGGAGTTCGCCTGTGCACCGATGCAGGAAGCATGGCTTGAGTACGACAGTGATCGCATTCGAGCCGTCTCACGCTACGAATACGTTATGGGATTCGGCCACCATTATGTGGCCCAACCGTATGTCGAGATGCGGCCGGGGTCGTCTTTGTTCAACATTGGTCTAGACGTCACCAATCGCTCTGCATACGCCGATATGCCGCTGCAGTACATGTGCCACATGAACTATGCGTTCGTACCCGGCGGGCGCATGCAGCAGAGTCTTCCCGATGGCGCTTTCCAACTGCGTCGAACAATTCCGGCGCACGTACATCCGACCCCGGAATGGACCGAGCTGAACAAGGCCATCATCGCTGGCAGCATTGATGCTGATTCACTCGATGGCGCCGAGTCGTTCGACCCGGAGATCGTCTACTTCGCCGATGATCTGCCACAGTACGGGAATCAGCTCGAGTTCACCCTTCAGTCCCCCGATGGCAGAACCTTCTTGACCAGGTTCGCTTCCGCGCAGTTCCCGGTCGCTACGCGTTGGATTCTTCATAACGCCGACCAGAAGGTCGCCGCCTTCGTCCTCCCCGGAACCTCGCGGCCAGAGGCAGAATCGCAGCGAGAAGGCAGGTACTCTTATCCACTTGAAAGCGGGCGAGTCTCGCCACTTCGTCGTCACTACTGGTGTCAAGGAGAACTAACTCATGATTACTGACTCGGAATTACATCAAAGCGACTCAAGCCCAGAAATTGCAGTCGTCGGTTCGAACATGGTCGACCTAATCTCCTACATTCGACGCATGCCGAAGGAGGGGGAGACACTGGAGGCGCCCGACTTCTCGATGGGGTGCGGCGGAAAGGGTGCCAACCAGGCGGTAGCCGCTTCACGCCTGGGGTCTAGAGTCTTGATGCTGACACGGGTTGGAAATGACATCTTCGCGGATAACACGATCTCCAACTTCGCAAACAACGGCATTGACACAACGTACGTGCTCCGAACTGCCGCGACGAGCGGCGTAGCGCCCATCTTCGTTGACGAGCAATCTCGTAACTCGATCCTCATCATCAAGGGAGCTAACGCCTTACTCAGCCCCGAGGATCTGAAGGCGGCTGAGCCCGACATCGCTAAATGCAAGCTCATCGTTCTTCAACTCGAGATTCCGCTCGACACGGTGTATGCGGCCATAGCAATGGGAACACATCTCGGTATTCCCGTGTTACTTAACCCGGCTCCCGCCCAGCCCGACCTCGTTCTGGACAAGATTAAGGGCTGCAAGTTCCTCGTCCCCAACGAATCCGAACTGTCTCTTTTGACAGGCATGCCAGTGGACTCTTTGGAGGATATCCGTCGAGCTGCTTCGGTGCTGTTAAGGGTGGGCGTCCAGCACGTGATCGTCACGTTGGGTTCCCGAGGAGCTCTTTGGCTCAACGCGCAGGGCGAAGAGCTGCTGCCTGCGGCGCAGGTCACACCGCTGGACACGACTGGTGCCGGTGACGCGTTCATTGGCTGCTTCAGCCACTTCCTTGTCCAGACCGGAGACATCCGCCGGGCCCTTATTCAGGCCAATGCCTACGCGGGTGATTCGGTGACGAGAAGGGGAACTCAAACCTCCTACGCAACGGCCGACGAGTTCGCGCGGATTCAGCCGGAACTGAAAGAGGACTGACCGGGTTCGTGCGTTATCCCCGGGGGCTCGAGTGCCTCCTCAGCGTTCGCCCGCGAGCCTCCGGGGTTGTCGCCGCATTGTCACCGATGCGGTGCTGCTGCTCGGTTAGGCCGTCGGCCGCGTGTCCCACGTGATAATGCGAGTACCGTAGGCGGGAACCTTCACGGTGTCACCCTCGCTGATCTCCTGTGAAGAGTCGGACCTGCCCACGCAGTCGGGCGAGCAGACGTGCAGGGAGGTCCCACAGACCTCGGAGGGCGCGTGGACGCGGACAGGTGCCTCGACGGTGCTCGCCCCATGATTGGTCACGACCAGCATTCCCCCTCCGGCACCGACGAGCAGTCCCCTGGTCAACTCGCCGTCATCCACGTCCACCGGCAGACGCTGCCCCGACAGTTCGCGGACGAAACGGTACAGGCGCCAGAGGCGATCGTCGTCGTGGGCGTCCGGGGTCGCCGCGGCCATGAGCTCGATCGGGTACGCGCCGACTACCACGGCACCGGCCCCCAGGGTGAAGAGCGTCAGCGCCGGTGCGCCGCTCGCAGTCCGCGCGAGGACCTCGGCTCCCTCGAGAACGAGTTCTACACCTCGCCTGTGCAGGTCGGCGCCGCCCCCGGGAAGCGCCAGCTCGTCGCCGACCGCGAAGCCGCCGAAGGGCCGGACGACGACGAGCCGCAGATCCTCATCGACCGGGGCCCGGTCCTTGACGCGCACACCGGCGAAGCGGTGTAGCTCGGGGATCGCACTCTCCGCCGAGAGTGACAGGTAGAGCACTCCCCCGCCGGTCACGTAGTTGGTCGCTCCCTGCCAGAAGGAGGTGCGCACGTGCAGCAGTGAATTCGTCGTCGACGTGAGCGGTGCGGGCACCAGGGTCACGGGCGTCGTCGGCCAGGCGTCGTCGAGGGTCTCCCGGGGGAACTGGACGGGCATCCCCGCGCGTTCGGAGTAGACAAAAGCGTTGAGGAGGCCTCGGATAAGGGGCTTGACGTCGCGGGTGGAGTCCCAGGACTGTTCGGACGGGACGTAGGGGCCTGCCGGCGCATCGTCCAGGCCGTAGTTCTCACGCGCATAGGGGTGGGCGTATTCGCGAGGCACTGGTATTGAGGCGAGGGCGTAGGGCCCGTGCGAGGCAAGGTGTTCGAGGTCCATGTTCGCTAAGCAGGTGCGTAGGTCCGACAGGGATGTCAGTCGCGGGCGCGGGGCGTTGTCGGCATCGACGAGACCGAACTGGGTCTCGTGAGGCATCCGCACGTATGGCGCCCGCCGATAGGCGCCGGCCTCGGCATCGATCCAGCACCAGGCGTAGAAACCGATGGCACCCGCGCCGAAGCCCGACCAGCACGAAAGGTGGTCGTAGTGCGCGATGACTTCGGGCGAGTGTTGAGTCGACGATGCGCCGAATTCGTGGATCATCACGGACTTGCCGGCGCCACGCGCCAACGCGGTCTCGAAGGCGGCCGCATGGGTCATGCGACGCGATTGCAGCCGATCGGCGTAGAGCTCCGGCGAGTAGATCGGGTAGGGGTGAACGCAGCAGAAGTCCAGTTCCTCGGCTACGACGTCACAGCGGAAGGGTCCGCCGTCGACCTCCTGGGAGGCGGTTCCCACCGTGATCAGGTGCTCCGGATCGTTCATGCGTAGGGCCTCGACTAGGCGATGGGTCCACCTACGCGCGTCCTCGTCCGAGGTGGAGTCCTCATGGATCCAGAAGGGCGGTTCATCGGTCAGATCCCAGGCGATGAGTTCGCGACGACCCGACCAGCGCTCGGCGAGTCGGGCGGCATGCCCGCACTGCACGTCCAGCAGGTGCGGATCCGAATGCGGGTTTATGCCACTCGCCCAGGGCAGATCCCAGTACGCGTCACCGACCTCGCCGCCGACGAAGAGCGTCGGGTGCAGCGTCAGTCCGTAAGCAGCCGCCGCATCGAAGATGTGGTCGAGGGTCTTCAGATGCTCCTCGTCCAGCACGCCCTCGTGCGGTTCGACGGCGGCCCAGATCAGGTCGATCCGGACAGAGTCGAGACCGTGAGCCGCGATATCGCGAAACGCCCGGTGGAACTCGTCCGCTCCTGTGCGCCACGGCCAGTCCGGTCCGGAGCGCGGCACGTAGTGGACGCCGACCGGCACGACGGCCCGGCCCTGGTCGTACATGAAGTGCGGTCCCATGCGGAAGCGCCCCGAGGCGCGCTTCGGCGGGTTCTGAGGGTTCTGCGGGTTCTGAGGATTCCGGGGATTCACTCGCATGTTGTCACCTTCGCTCCGACGCTGAACGCTCCGGGGGTCTCGCTCCGGCGGGATGCCTCCGCCCACGCCGCCAGTAGCAGTGGCAGGGCGATGAGCCCCGCATCAATGAGCGGCTCGCTGCCGGGCAGGACATAGTCGATGGGCAGGTCATCGGTACGGCAGGCATCGATGCCGATCGTCATGACCGCCGCGCCCCTGCTCAGCAGGTCGGTGCGGAGCCGGGCGTCGAGAGCGGCCACCGAGGGCTCGACGCATATGAGCGCCACGGCGAGGCCGGGGGCGGCCAGTTCGAGCGGACCGTGGCGGAACTCGGCCGCGTCCATCGATTGGGCGGGGACGTGCGCCGATTCTTTGAGGACCAGGGCGTTGAGCTCGGCCGCGGTCACCCCCACGCCCCGACCGACGACGAACAGCGACTGCGCCTTTTCGATCCAGTCGGCCAGGCGTCCACCCACGCCCTCGGCGTCGCCGATCCAGGCGGCGAGGGCGTTCGCGGCGACGTCGGCCCGATGACCCGCCCGCGCGAGGACCGTCTCGACCTCGTCATCACAGGCGAGGAGCTCGGCGAGAACCTGCATGACGAGCATTGTCGCGACATAGGTCTTCGACGAGGGCCCGACTTCGACGCCGGCTCCCAGTGTGATTGCGAAGTCGGCGGCGTCGGCGAGCGGACTGTCTGCCATGTTCGTGACGACGACGACGGGAATCGCCCTGTCCTTGGTCAGTGCGTTCATGAGCTTGACCGCTTCCACGCTGTGCCCGGACTGGCTGACGATGATCACTCCGTGCTGGTCGGTGAGCGAAGCCAGCCGGAAGTGGAGGAGTTCGGCGGTGTTGATGACGGTGCTCTCGCGCCCGGATCGTCCGAGCACGGATGCCAGGCCCGTGACCGCGTCCGCGGAGGAGCCCATGCCCGTAAGGATCAGGCGACGTCCCGCAAGCCGGTGTCTGACCTCGTGGAGGGCGCGCCTCTGCTCGCGCAGTCTTCCGGCCGTCCTGCGCAGGACATCGCCGCTCTCGCAGATCTCGGTGAGGAAGATATCGCGCTCATGGTGCTCGGTGGAGTCATATATCGGGGACATTCTCATTCCTTGATCGGTTATTCCTTGGTCGAGCCGGCCGTCAGGCCATCGATGAACTTGCGTTGCGCGAGGAGGAAGACGATGACCATCGGTACGGCGCTGACGACCGCGCCGGCCATGGTTCCCGGCCAGTCGACGGAGTTCTTGCGGGCCAGGAGCGCCAGGCCCACGGGCAGGGTGCGGGTGGACTCCGAACTGGACACGAGCAGCGGCCACAGGAAGTCGTTCCACGTGCCCAGGAAGGTGAAGATCGTCAGGGTCGCCAGTCCCGGGGCGGCGATCGGCAGCACAATCCGGCGCAGGATCTGGAACTCGGAGGCCCCATCGAGGCGGGCCGCTTCCAGCATCGAGTCCGGGATCGACATGAAGAACTGCCGCATGAGGAAGATCCCGAACACCTGGACCACACCCGGGGCGATGATGCCCGCGAGCGTATCGACGCCGAACCATGAGAAATACCGGTGCGCCCAGACCATCATCCGATACAGGGGGATGAGGTTTACCTGCATGGGAATCATCATCGTGATCATCAGCAGCCAGAAGAGGATGTCGCGTCCGGGGAACCTCAGTTTGGCGAAGGCGTACGCCGCGCACGAGTCGAACAGGACATTGAGGGCGACTACACACGCGGTGACGATGACCGAGTTCATCGCATAGGTGCCGAAGGGTGTTTCCGTGAAGATCCGCTCATAAGCCTGCAGCGAGAAGGGCGTAGGAATGATCCCGGAGTTCGGCGAGAACACGTCCTGGGAACGCTTGAACGACGTCGACAGGGCCCACACCCACGGGGCGATCATGAGGATCGTCGCGGCGGCCAGGAGCAGGTAGGTCACCGTCGTGGAGACGGTCCGTATGCGCCGTCGGCTCGGTTGCGCGACACGGGCGTCGCTCATTTCTCACCTCTCCTCTCGATGCCCATCTGGAGTGCAGAGACGACGGCCAGGAACATCGCCAGAAGGTATGCGGCCGCGGATGCGTGTCCGAGGTCGAGTTCCTCGAAGCGCTTAACGACGAAGTAGACGACGGTCGTCGTCGCCGATACGGGGCCGCCCTGCGTCATTACGAAGACCTGGTCGAACACCTGAAAGGCACCGATGATGCCGACGACGAAGACGAAGAGCATCGTCGGGCGCAGGGAGGGGAAGGTGACCGCCCAGAAGCGCCTCCAAGGGCCTGCGCCGTCGACGGCGGCGGCCTCGTAGAGCTCGCGGGGGACAGACTGCAACGCTGCGAGGAAGACGACGGTTTCGAAGCCGAATCCCTGCCAGACGCTGGTCACCGCCACGGCGATAAGCGCGGTCTTGGTGTTGTTCAGCCAGGAGACGCCGTGCAGGCCGATGAGCTCCAACAACTGGTTGATGACCCCGTGCTCGTTGAGCAGCATCTTCCACATGGAGGCGACGACGACCAACGACATGGTCACCGGCAGGAAGAACGCCGCCCTGAACAGGGACTGCAGGACGTGCGCCCGATTAAGCAGAAGCGCGGACAGCAGTCCCAGGAGGGGCCCGGTGGTCATGGTCGCCAGGGCGAAGAGTCCGGTGTTTGCCACCGACTTCAGGAAGAGGGGGTCGGTAACTAGGTCGACATAGTTGTCGGCTCCTACGAACCGCGGCGTGGCAATGCCGTTGTACTCTGTGAAGCTCCACCACAGGGACAGGACCATCGGGACGAAGAAGAACACCGTGGTGAGGAGCATCGCCGGGGCGACGAGGAGCAGGCCTGCCTTCGCCTGGCCCGGCGCGAAGCGCGATGCGGCGGCACGCGCACCCGCGTGCCCGGCGTCCCGACGGGTTCTCCTCCCGCCGTTGATCGATGAGATCAGACTGGTGCTCATGTGCGCCGTCGCCTACTTCTGCAGCGCCTCATCGGCCGTGGCCGCGGCGTTCTCGAGTGACGTCTTCGGCGGTGTTCCTTGGACGAGGGTTGCGACGACTCCGTCGGTGATCGCCTGATCGATGTCGCTCCACCCGGCCACGTAGGGGAAGGGCTGGGCGGATTCGAGGGCCTTCTCGAAGACGGGGAAGGGAACCTGGCCGTCGAAGAAGGGATCCGCCTGTGTGAGTGCGGGCAGTTCAAGAGCTTCCAGCGTGGCAGGAGCGGCCCCCGCCTTGGTGTAGACGAGCTCCTGCTGGGCGGGTTGGAGGAGGAACTGCGCGAGTTCCCACCCGCCCTGCGGGTTCTTCGCGCCGGTGGGGATGACGAGTCCGGTTCCGCCGAGGTAGCTGCCCGGTTCCTTCGAGAAGGGGGCGTCGGCCACGGCCCATTTCCCAGACTGCTCGGGGACCCCCTCCTTGAGGATTCCCATCATGTAAGGGCCGTTGAGGAACATCCCGATGCGTTCGTCGGCGATGCCGGCGAGGCCACCCGAGTCTCCCTCATCGGGCCCCCAGTAGACAGAGCCGGCGTCCATGAGTCGGCCCATGTAGTCGAGTGCCCGGACGCCTCGGGGGACGCGAAGGCGGATTTGGTGCCATCCTCGGTCACCAGGGCGCCGCCCTCCTGGAAGAGGAACTGGCTGAACTCGAAGGTGTCGGGGCGCAGCTGGAAGGCGTACTTGTCTGCCTTCCCGTCGCCGTCGGTATCCTCGGACATCGCCTCGACGACGTCGAGGAGCTCCTCGTGGGTCGTGGGCACAGTGAGGCCCTTCTGCTCGAGGATGTCCTTGCGGTAGTAGAGGGCGTATGCGTCGAAATCATAGGGGAGGACGATCGTGCGCCCGTCGTAGTCCATGGCCTCAAGCGCGCCCTTGGAGTACTGGTCCGCAATGGGTTTTCCGTTGAGCTCACCCTGGGAGATCTCCGAGATGTCGGAGAGCACACCCTGGGCCGCGTACACGGGCGTCCACACCATGTCGATCGTCGCGAGGTCGGGCGCGGCGCCGGAGGAGACGGCGACCGCCAGCTTGTTCTGGAAGGTGTCGTAGTCGTACTCCTGATAGTCGATGGTGACGTCGGGGTGCTCCTGCTTGAACAGCTCGAGGGCGGGCTTGACCGGGGATGAGGAGCCGTAATAGTCCCAGACGACGATGGTGTCGGCATTCGCGCCATCGTTCGTCGAGCAGGCTCCGGCGAGCCCGGACAGTACGAGGGCGCCGGCCGCGAGGGCAGCGGCGGCCTTCAATGGTGGACGTGTTTTCCCTGTGTTCATTGTTCGCTCCTTTGCGAGTCGGTCTCGGATCGGGCTACAGCGATCGCGGACGTGAGACATCCAGGTGGTACCGCGCGCGGGAGCCCTTGACACGGTGCGGCAGTATTCGATGGGTTGCCCGTCCGACGAGTAGGAGGTGAGCCGCAGCAGCAGGACGGGTTGGCTGCGGTCCTGGCCGAGGAGCCGGGCCTCCCGGGCGGTGGGCAGGGCGGGCTCGATGGTCTGATGCCCGCGCACCAGTTCGACCCCGAACTTCTCGTACAGATGGGAGTAGAGCGAGGTCTTTCCGAGGTCCACCGACAGCAGCCCCGGGAAGAGATGGGCGGGGAGGAAGACGTGCTCGATGAGGAGCGGTTCGTCGTCGGCGACGCGCAGCCGCTCGATGGCGTAGACGGGCGCACCCTCGGCGATTCCGAGCCTGTCCGCGGTCGAGGCGACGGCTCGGTGATCTCTCCCCCCAGGAGCCTGGTCTCCTGGGACAGGCCCATGAGCGACATCTCGTCGGTGAACGACGTCAGCTGGTTGAGTTCCCGGTCAATTCTCCGGGCGGAGACGAAGGTGCCCTTGCCGCGGGTCCTGGTGATCGCGCCCTCGCGGACCAGTTCGTCCAGGGCGCGCCTGACGGTCACCAGGGAGCAGTCGAAGGCGCTCGCGAGTTCCTTCTCTGTCGGGAGCCGGTCCCCGGCGGAGAGGTCTCCGGATTCCAGCCGGGTGCGCAGCGCGCGGTAGACCTGGTGGTAGAGGGGCGCTGTTCCCCGTGCCAGTGGTCCGCCGATGCGGCTCCACTCCTGTGCTGCCTTCGCGTCGGGGTTTGCCTTCGTCAAAGGACGGCACCTCCTCACTGATCGAAAGATTATAATGTTATAATCAAGTATGAGCAGCACCGTCCCGCTTGTCAACGGCCAGCAGTCCACAACCATCGATCACCGAGATGTCGGGGACGTCGGCGTCCTCGACATCGGCGGCACCTGGATCCGCGGCGCGCGGATGAGCCCCGAGGGAGAGATCCTTGCGCGGGCACGGCGTGAGACACCCGGAGGGGCCGACCCCGCGTCCGTCGTCGACGCGTGCGTGGCCACCCTCAAGGAGGCGGACGCCCTGGCCAAAGACGCCCCCGTAGGCCGCATCGGCGTCAGCGTCACCGGACCGGTCGACCCACGCACCGGCACCCTGTTCACGCCGCCGAACACGGACGCGAACTTCGCCGGGCTGGAACTCGGCGCGCGCCTGCGTGAGGCAACCGGGCTTCCCGTCGTGGTCGAGAAGGACACCAATGCCGCCGCGCTCGCCGAACACGCGCATGGGGCGGCCCGACAGGTCGCGGACTTCATCTACCTCACCCTGTCCACCGGGGTCGGAGGAGCCGTCATGATCGACGGCCGGCTCTTGTACGGGTGCACCGGAACTGCGGGAGAAATCGGGCACATGAGCTTGGATCCAGCGGGACCGCGCTGCGGATGCGGCCGCGCGGGTTGCTTGGAGGCCTACGCCTCCGGGCCCGCGCTCGCCCGGCGCGCCGTCGAGTTCGCCGCAGACGCGGAGGATTCACCGGCCGATGGGCCGCTGCGGGAGTACATCCGTGCGGGCGGAGAGGTCACGGGGGCACAGGTCGACCGCTTCGCGGGGCTCGGCGACCGAGCCGCGCTCCGCGCCCTCGACGATGCACGTCGCGCCCTGTGTTCGGCCTGCGTCGACCTCGTCAACGTGTTCAATCCGCGGTTGATCGTCGTCGGCGGGTCCGTGGCAGCCCACCACGAGGAGTGGCTGGAGGCCGCGTCCCGGGCCATCCGGACCTCGGCCCTGACCCCGTCCTCCACCGCGTGCACCGTCGTGCCGGCGCAGCTCGGCGACGACGTCTCCCTCATCGGCGCGTCGCTACTGGGCCGCGGGTGACTGCGGGCGAGTAGAGGCTCGCCATCGGGCATCACACACCGATGGATACTGAGCCATGCCCCGCCACCGCACTCCTCCCGGCAGGGGGACGCCTTCACCGACGGGCAGCTTATCGACATCTTCGCCCCACGCACAGAGCACGTTGTCAAAGACCTAAAACCGTTGACACGCTGACCCGAGGCGACTCAAGCCTCGACGCAGGGCCCGAACATCACGGACTCGATCCGAATAACGATCGCGGTACTCAGTTGCGTGCCTGCTCAAGCAGATCCGTCGCAGCACTGCGATCGCCGGCAGGCACATCCGGCCCCACTGTCAGTGTCCCACCGTCGGCTTCACATACATACGCATAACTGAGGCCTCGTACGCTGTCGTTCGGAGCGCAGTTGTCCAGAGCGCGCAGGACAGAGACGACCGAATCAGATGACACCTCTTCTATCTTCGGCTGCGAAAAGTGTATTTCACGTCCATCGGCATGTAGGTATACGACTAATTGGTCCCATGCACCCGACTCAGAGGCTGCGTCAACCAATCGTCCAAACCAGTCCGTATCAAGTACGGCCTCACTGTCGTAGTAAATCCACACTTCCGTGTCTCCCCGCAAGAAGTGCTCGGTGTAGTTGCTCCCCTCGGCGACCCTTACGCCCTCCGGGGTCTGTGTCGCCAGCCCTTCTGGGAGTCTCCCGGGGCCAGGATCGGCTCGAGTGATCAGGAAGGAGGTGTTTTGGTGTATTTCGATCCGGTCCATCGTTCCTGCGATCCTTGATATCACCTCCAGGAACTGAGCCTCTACCGTGTCCTCGTACGACACTCCGAGGTAGTCGAAGGTTGAGGAGGCCATGGGATAGATCAAGATTTCAGTGCCCGACAGCGTCCACGTGGCGTGTACATAGTCGACGCCGTCGAGAAGGACGGGGCCGGCCTGCTCTTTGACCGCGTCTCGCATCTGTGAGAACAGTACGCCCGCATCATCTGCGGATGTGTCCTCCTTGAGCGCCACTTCTACACAGCCATTGCATGAGGCTGCCACCGTCACCTCGGCGACCTCGTCGCGAGCGCCGAGGAATGCCTGTATCACGTCGACGACCTTATCGCTATCGGGCGCGGCGGCCACCATGGTTCCGGCGGGAGGGTTGGAAGGCGCACAGTCCGCCGAGCAGTTGTCGGAGGAAGGCGTTGCTGTAGCAGTGATGGACGCGGTGGGGGTAGGACGGGAACCGGACCCGTCTGGGCTGCAACCGATCACCAACAGGGGAACGGTGGCAAGTACACAGAGCAGCAGCGCGTGACGTATCAATCTATTCCTTGACCGAAGCTCTCCCACGGCTCCGCGGCAAGGCACATGTCGCGGGAAGGTGAGGGCAAGCATCATCCTTGACCTCCTTCAGTCTCAGGCGCGCCCAACTCAGTAGCACCTCGGCGTTCTCCCTATCCTTGTCGGTATTTCCTGGCGCATCCTCCTCCACGTCGAGTCGCCCGCTTGCACATGTGTAGGAGTAGCTGAAATCGGATGTCTTAGGATGAGATAAGAAATGCACTTCGTCCGTCGATGAACAGTCGTCAAGGACTCGTAGAACGGGAACTATCCCATTTACGGCGCGGCCCAAATAGTAGGGGTCTGAAGGGCCACCGCCAGCCCGTGTTTTCAACTCCCATGGTATGCGGGCGGTTGGGTCGCCGAATCTTAGCCTGTAGGTCATCTTCCCAGCATTCGAGTATACGTCGAGATATTCCCAGCCAAGATCCCTGGCTGCAGCAACTGCAGTCGCGAACGCACCTAGGTTTACGGGGCCCTCCCCGTACAGGAGCGACACTTCCGCACAGCCGGATACGAACTCCTCTGCGTAGGAGACCTTCCCCATCCCGTCGGGCTTCGCTTCGGGCACCTCCACTGGAATCGCCTCCCCGGCATCCACTTCTCGCGTGATCCTGACCTGCTGGCCGGTTACAGTCGCTTCCGACATCTGCCCGGCAAGACGATCCACCACGGCAAGTGCGGTAGCAGGATCCCCCACGCCTTGGTAATCGTGAATGCCGTCGTCCGGCTCGAACTCGATCGCGCTCGCACGGAACACGATTTGCGTCCCCTTCAAGGTCCACCGCAGTACAAGCTCGTAAGGACAGCGGACGTCAGTGCACTCCTCCTGCTTGTACGCTGCCGCGCTGTCCTCCACCGCGGTCCGCAGCTCACTCACCATTTCCGCCACCGGCTCTGCTGCGGTGTCTTCGGCCATCTCGACCGTCATAAGCTCCAGGTTCTCCTCATCGGCGCTTCTACTCACCGACACAACGTCACCGCGAGCACCCAGGTAGTTCTCAATCTCCTTCTCGAACGCGCTGCGCTGCGGCGACGGCGCTTCCGTCGTCGTGGAGGGAGTAGGGGTCGAAGGGCCGCCCGTGCAACCGGCGGCACCGGCGAATAACAACGCTGCTATCACCCCGAGTACCGTGCCGACCCACAACACCTGTAGAGGATGAAATCGCGATGCGCCGCTTTCCATGCCAGTAGGCTACGGACGCGGACCCGTCTCCGAAATGGTGAGACCTCCCCATGTCGCCCGCTGCATGCCAAAAGAGACTCACAAAAAGGATTTCCAACTTCGGCGCGCGCACCAGGTGCTTCAAGGCGCATGCGCAAATCGCCCCAATAAGCGAGCGCGTCACCGACGGGGTACGGCCCTCAGCAGTAGCCTGCACCAGGCTGCGAACACGCGATTGCGAAAGCATTACCGAACGGGAGACCCCTGCCGTTGAAGATCGGGGCAGCATCTCCTTAAACCGATGAGGCGCTCTCGTTCACGCAGTCCCACGATCGCCGGGGTCCCATCCCCGGATGGTGTATCAGGCCACCTCGCTCACATGTACGGCTCTGCGCCCGGCTGCGACTCGGTGGCGCCGCCGAGGTCGCCGACTCAGGGGTACCGCATCGGCCTCCCGCCCCTGCGCGGTGTGGATCGTTCCGCCCGACAGGATTCCCCGCTGCGCCGCAAGACTCCTGAGCCGGTCGGCCACCTCACGGAAACGGGGGATCGCAATAACCCGCCCGAGATCAACGCCCCAGTCGATGAGCGCATCGAGCTGCGCACCAAGGCAGTCGATCTGCTGTTCTTGCAGATGAGTCCCCCGCTGCGTGGCGGGCACGTCGAACCAGCGGCTGAAAGAGATCCACGGACCTCACGGTCCATCGAACAGGTCCGGACGCTCGGGATCATCCAAACGACGGTGCACGGTGAGCGGCGGCGACCTCCAGCAGCGGATCGGAGCGCCGCTCCTGCTCGGGCAGGTTCGCGGCCGTCATCAGCACATCCGCGACGCGCCGCAGCCGCTCGCCGGGCTCGCCCGCGGCCGCCCAGTCGGCGAAGTGCGCTACGAGGTTCTCATCCTTCGTGATGATGTCTAGGCGTACCCCGACCTCGCTCGGCCGATACCGCACATAGCGCACGTCCACCAGCGGGAAGTCGTATTCGATCAGCCCGTCCTTGGTAAGCGCGCCGCGTGAGGCGAGGAAAAACCGTGTGGGCGTCACCCCCAGGTATCCGCCCTTAAGGTTGCTGTCTCCCGCCCAGGCGCGGCTGAATTCGGCTAGGACCGCCAAGGGCTCACCTTTGGGCAGCACCCACCTGAGAATGTCGAGCACGTGCGCCGCAACGTCACCATCCTCAACCACTTCGAGGCTCGGCTCCAGTGGCGCGGGAGCCGCGTAGGCGCCGACGCACAGTTCCGCCACGTACTGGGTCATGGCCGCGACGATCTGCTCAGTGGTAGCGCCCCGCTGCGCCCGGCGCAGCGCCGGGACGCGCCCGGAGACCTGCCCCGCCAAGTCACCGATCCTGACACCGGCACGCCCGAGGTCGACGCCGCGCCCTTCCAGTAGCGCCGTCAGATGGCAGTATGCGTCGAGCCGACCGAGCACCTGGGCGATCCTTGCCATGGTTTCGGCCCGCTCGACCGGTATCCGTTCGGCTCGGTGCCGCAACAGCTGATCATCCTGCTCGCTGCGCTGGCTGTCTGCAGCGACCTCGGCCGCTCCGAGCAACTGGTATCCGTAGTGGGCGTTGGCGGACATGACGAGCCCCTGGACGTCGGCGGCGACCTCCTGGGCATGATCCCGCAAATAGTCACGCCGCTCGGCCGCGCTCCCGCCCAGCGCCTTGAGATGACGTTGAAGACGGCCGTCGAAGTGCTTGTACTCGGCGCGAAGCTCGGCCTCAAGGTGCGCAACCCGGCCGAATATCCGCGGCGTGACAGCCCCGATCGCGCGCGCCTCATCAATGGCGCCGACGACGGCGTCATACATGCCGCTGAGATTGTTCCAGTGGTCCTGCAGCAGGGTCTGGAGGACATCGCGAGTCAGCTCTAGATTCTGGTCAACCCGTTTGGACAGCGAACTCAACTGCGCACTGACGGCCATCAGGGCGAAGGCCGGACCGGCACTCGCGGCCACCGTGGCGGCCTGAACTCCAGTGGCGGGGACCCAGCGCACTTGGGCGGCGAACTTACCGCCTCGGGTCAGGACACCGAGGTTGTAACCGTCCTTGACGATAGTTTTCATGGTGCGCAGGTTCTGCATTGTCTCCGGTGCGAGTCGGACCAGCCCCTGCACGGATACGAGCCCCTGCGCTCCCTGTGCAACGAGATTGAGGGCGCCGACGGCGTTGCTGACGGCGTCGGTGATCTCGGCGTTGGTCCGCTCCCCCAGGCCGAAGGGTTCGATCTCCCAGCCGTCCGGTACCGTTTCGGCGAGTAGGACGGCGACGCCGGGGGCGGCCTCCAACAGCGTCAGTTCGGCGGCAGCATCCGGCGCCGACGCTTCCGCTCCAGTATCCGACGACGCCGAGGTCGGCGTCACTGCCTCGGCCGCCTGCACATGCGGTTCGCTCAACTCCTGCGAAGCCTGCGATGATCCCTCGGCACCACTCGTGTCCACTGGTTGCCTCCTCGCCCTTGAGATACGCGTCAGCAGATACGTTAACGCCCGCGGTCTCCTTCGGTCCCGGCTTCACGTCTCGGAACGAGTGCAGGTCCGCTTCATATTCTGCGCGATCCCCCAGGCCTGCGCGACCAGCAGATGACGCTGAGGTCAACAACCCTGCGTAGAGCAGCAAACGGGTGCCCTTCCGGAGGGGCCAGAGTAACGCGATTTGCTGGAGCACCTCGCGTACACACATTGCCAAAGACCGCACGGCAAATCCTCAACGACCTGAACACCGCGGGGCACTAAACTGACACAAATCAGGCCCGGCACACGCTGATCGACCACGCCAAAGCCGGCACCGACGCGACCACCACCTTCAGTTTCGCGACGGTTCAGTCATCTCTAACTGAAACCGAACGGCCAGCGTTGAAACCACGCTCGAAAGCGTCTACTTGATTGACATTGTCGGATCCAGCCAACCACAGCGGAGGCGCGATCACCACATAGACGAACGAGACCACGATCCCAATGAGCGCAATGAAAGCAACAGTAAACCCTTCGGCGCTCCGAAAATGATCAACCGTCCAAGCAATCACAATGAGCGTCACCACGATCGCCACCATCGCCAGATTCACGATTGTTCCCGGGGAGACAAGATCCACCCACAAGGCCCAGATACAAGCTGCCGCAATGGCAGCATTCGGCATAAGATTCGACGACACTCCCTCTTTGTACTCCCCCAAAAGGGCCATGCATATCAAGGCAAGCCATATTCCAAGCACGATCACCAGCGCACCATTGGGACTGCCCGACCCGAGCAATTGATAAGCATTCTCAATCCAATCTCCCAGCGCCAGTAGCCGCATGCGGTGCGCGACATTAGCGAGATTCGTAAGTCCTGACTCTCCGAACCCGAAGCGCGGCAAGACGGCAGCCAGGAGGTAGCCTGACGTCGCCAGCTTCACGAGACTACGAAACCTAAATCCGAACCCCGTGATCAAGTTTCCCCAATCGATCATTTATAGCCCTTCTGAGTCATGCACGCTTGCAGTTAACCGCTCACGCAGCCAGCTCGCATGAACCGCCATTTTGCATCAAGCCAGACTGGAAACCTTCAAAAAGCCGGATCATCTTGCCTGCCACGACAATGCGCGCCAACACCTCGCTGACCTCCTGCGGGGTGAAGAACTCGCCTCCGCTCTTGCCCGCCGAGGAGGCGTACATGGTCATCAGGTACTCGTAGGCGTCCCCGAAGGTGTCGATAGCCGAGTCGCCGTATGACAGGTCAAGGTCCCCGACTGCGTTGATGATCCGCACCAGCTTCTCGTTGCGCTGGGCGACCGTTGAGCCGAGCTTGTTGGAGTTGACGTCGACGTCGTCGAACAGGCCGCGCAAATCCGACTCGGCCCCGGTGCCGAAGGCCGAGAGCTCGATGTTCTTGAAGATCCTGGACAGTGTCTCGTTGAGATTCTCATCGTGCGGTGCCCGCTCGCGCACATTGGCGAACAGCTCCGACGGGGCGATGAAGAAGCCTTCTCGTTGATGATGCCGTCACGCGCGTCGCGTACCTCCGCGTCACCCAGCACGGCGTAGTCGAAGTCCGGGTCACCGGCCTCATGCTCTCCGGCGTTGATGTACTCGGCGAGGTTCTCGGAGATGAACCGGTAGAAGAGGAAGCCCAGGACGTAGGCCTTGAAGTCCCAGCCATCCACGCTTCCACGCAGCTCGTTGGCGACCTTCCAGATCGTCCGGTGGAGCTCGGCGCGCTCGGTCTCTTTGCTCACGGGTTCCTCGTTCTCGTCGTCGGGGCAGCGCCGGGGTCGGGCGCCACGGGACAGTGTCGCACCCGCCTCCGACACGAATGCGGGGAACTCCGGCAGGCGGTCGAACTGTTGTCTACCCCAACCGCTCACCCCGAGGTCACGACTCCGGGCGGCGCAGGTCGAGGTGTACTCCCGTACGGCGCAGCATCTCGAAGGTGTTGACCCACGCAACATCGAGAGCCTTGCACGCGTCCGGGATCTTGACCCGCTTGCGCGAACCCGACCCCGCAATCTCGTGAGTCAAGACGGTGCACATGTGCGCCGCGGCGAATGCGACGAGAAGGTAGTCAGCGTCGTTCGTCGAGAATCCGTTCAACGCCGCTTGGGTGAAGTTCTGGGACTGCGCCCAGGAGGATAATGGGGTGAAGAATGATGTGGTCTGCTGGTCGATCGGATAGAAGAATTCGCGGTGCTTCTTCGCCCACTCGGCGAGCTCGTCGTCTCCGCGCCGGAGCTCATCGCCGACCCTCTCAATACTGAACACCGTACCTTGCACGTGTGCGTGGTCGAGCCACGCCCAAAAACCAGGCGCGATGTCGAAGGCGTAGTAACGGTTCTTCGCCTCAATGAGAACGTTGGCGTCGACCAGGTACATCACGCAGCCCCCGCTCTCTCCGCCAGCCCCTCGAAGGTCGAGTGCGTCGCTGTCCCCAGCATCCGATAGGCATCCCGGTACGTCGTCCGCCCCTCAAGTGTCGAGGAGACCACCGCCCGGGTGAAGGGCCGCCCCAGGCGCCGCAACTGAGTGTTGTAGTACTCCCCGCCCGCACCGCTGCTACGGCTGGACTGCATGAGTTCCATGACCCGCTGCCGTTCGGCGTCGTACCGGGACATGAACTCGTCCCAAGTCAACTGACCGGCTTCTCGGAGCCGGGCAAGCACCACAAGAGTGCTGACCTTGTAGTGGGTGGCCAGTCGCTCCAGTTCGTCCTCACCGTAGTTTCCTGCCCACTCCTTGCGGAGCGAGTCGAGGGGGACCAGCACCTCCGCAGCAACCTGGTTGCACCAGCGCTCCTCCTCTTTCGTCCCCTTCACAGCACCTGTGGCGGCGTCGGACAGAGCGCTGCGTCCCAGCCACAGGTGGGCGAGCTCATGAACGAGAGTGAAGATCTGCGCGGCCTTCGTATCGGCACCGTTGACGAAGATGAGAGGAGCGATGTCGTCAGCTAGGGCGAATCCCCGGAACTCCTCCGGGTCGAGCCTGCGGTGCGTGTTCGCGCCGACGATCCCACTGACCATGACCAGGACCCCGATGGCCTCAACACGCTCAATGAGGTCCGTCATGGCGGCGGCCGAGTTAGAGACGGACCGCTCGTCCAGGTGGAGCACGTCCCTTATACGGGCGGCGACATCGTCCGCCGGAGTCGTCAGCGTCACGGATCCCACGAAGTCGAGCGGGGTAGCTCCCAGCTCCAGTGCATCGTCCCGGTACCAGTCCTGGCGCCTCTGGCACAGGTAGATCGTCTCCAGCAGGTCGGCGGATGGCTCGCGGACTCCGGCGTCGCGAATGGTCCGCATGTCCGGGATAGGGATCTCCTCGACCGGAGGCGTAGGCAGGAAGAGCATCCCGAAGGGCGTGTGGGTGTCAGAAGTGAACTTCTCCACCTGCTTGAGAGTGGGGCGCCTGGTGCCGTCAATCCAGTCGGCGAACTTGGGAGCGCGACGGCGGAGGGTCTCCTCGTCCCAGCGCGCCCGCCTGACGGCCCAGCGCAGCAGGTCGGGCGCGACATCCACACGGACTACGGCCATGCGGTCCTCCTTCGCATCCCGGTCTCAGGCACAAGTTTGCCGTATACCTCCGACACCGTCAGCATCCAAACCGCGGTCACGCGTCATCGGTCGAGCACCACTACTAGCTATCCCGCCCTTGACCGCACCCGGGACGCTCTACCAGTGCGACCCGGTGGAAACCCCGCATCATGGCGAGCGTACGGCTAGGAGGAGCAGTCCGACCACCACTCAGGCATGAGTGATACACCGCCTGAGAACGTACTCTCCTCCATCCAACACCACCTGCTCGCCGCCTTAGTCATGCGCGTGCTCGGGTACCCCTGTGTGGGGGAGCTCGTCGCACTCGCCGTGGGCATCCTCTGGACCGTCATCCAGCATCCGGCAACGAAGCGCCTGAGCAGGCACATAATCAGCAAGGCCACTCACCGAGCCAGCCCTCCTCGCCATGCCGCAGGACGACGGCTCCGGCGTCGGAACCGTCGTCGCCATGCACCGAACCGTCGAGCTGGCCAGGTGTGACGCCACGGCCGGGCAGGAGCAGCGCCGCCAAGCTCGATGATGCCGCGGCGCTGCCGAATCTGTGGCTTGATGAGGACCGTGCCGCCGGGGTCGACGCCCCGGAGTCCATCGCCGTCCTGGTGCGCGACCGCTACCAGCGGGATAATGTGGTGACCGGCCTGGCGCACCGGAGCGTGGAGGTGCGCCCTGTGGACCGGGAGGCGGTCGGCCGGGGTCGGCCGGTGGTGATGACCATGCACCGCGCCAAGGGGTTGGAGTTCCGCAAGGTGCTGCTCTTCGACGTGTCCATGGAGGCAATCCCCGGTCCCTACGGGAACAGGACTGCTCCGAGGCCGATCACGACGACGCCCTGCTGCGCGAGCGCTCGCTGCTGTACGTGGCCGCCACCCGCGCCCGCGACCAACTCTCCATCTCCTGGTCCGGCCAGGCCAACCCCCTGCTAGCAGGGATCGGGCACGCGTCACAACGGATGGAGTGAGGCTTGGATCATGGTGGAAATACTGTCCGCCACCTCTGCGCCCTCGCGGCCTCCGCGAAGTCTGGAACGCCGCAGCGGGAAAGATGATCTATCAACTCGTTGAGCGTCCACGGAGGCTTGCGCGTAGAACGAGCCTGACGACTCAGCGCGGTCATCACGTTGGCTGGCTCCAGATCAAGTTGATGAAGGAGGAATATGTCGGGACTTTGTACTTCAAGGTCGTACGGCGCGAGCACATCGGCCGGATAGTCCTTAAGATTCGCCGTCACAATCACGTCGGCGCGTCCGGTAACGGCCGCCGCGATGACGTGCCGGTCGTCAGGATCGGGAAGGTCGATTGCAGCCACAAGGTGCTCCCAACCAGTCACACAAGCGTCAGGGAAAGCGGCATCCATATATGTGGCACGGCGTCGGGCGGCGCCGGCTGGCAGATCAGGATGGACGCTCTCGATCGCTCGGACCGTCTCATCAAGGACTCGTGCGCTCCATAGAGCGCGATAGAGACCAGCTTCGGCGATCCTCAGGAGCGTGTCGGCAAGCGTCACAGGGACAAGCACACAGGCGTCCAGCATCGCAGAGAATCGCGTCACGGCAGCCTCACCCTTCGCGCGCGCGACGCAAGGCAGCTGTGTAGTCCGCGGCGGTATCGTCATACAGGCCGAGATCCGTGGCCTCGCGTGTCATAGTGTCCAGAACATCGCCGCGCTCCTGAGCAGACTGCTGCTGGTACGCGACAATATCGGCGAGCCGGACCCGGCGGTGTCTACCCGCCGCGGGACACTCGTAAGGGATCCGACCGGACTCCAGAAGCTTGACCAAGGTGGGGCGGCTGATACCGAGGAAGTCCGCAGCCTCCTGGGTCGTCAATACCTGATCCACCGGCGCCACCGTGATCGCCCTGCCCTGCGACATGGCGTGCACGACGTCCATAAGCACCCGATGCACCTCCGCCGGGAGACCTACGGTCTGGCCATCCGGCCCGACGAGCGCGGCCGGTTCCGCAACCTGCCCCAGAAAGCGGGACAGATCCAGCATCGCCTCGAGATCCTCGGGCGGCAGGGTCGTCCGCATCTGTGCAGCTGTGGCAGCCATGCAGCAATCATAGCAGCGGTTCGAAAAAATCGAAATATCTGGTGCGCCCCTCTGGTCAACAGACCCACCTCCGTACGACGACCTGTTGAAGCCTGCCCGGAGTTACCACCGCGAAGGTGCGCCCCTACGATCACGACAACGCCCCCGCTACGTGAGCGCTCACTGCTGAACATGGCCGCCACGCGCGCCCGCGACCAACTCGCCATCTCCTGGTCCGGCCAGGCCAGTCCCCTGCTGGAAGGCGTGCGCGGGGCCGAATGAGTACCAGGCACCAGGGCGCGCTACCGTGCTCGGCGAGAGTCCCCCAGCCAAGCCTCTGGCCCCTCAGAACCACGGCGATGAGTACGCCTCCCGGTGACTCAGCACAAGCGCGACGGCCATCCCGGTCTAATTCATGCCAGAGGCGAGGCCTACTGCGGTTGCGAAGCGAATCGCAAGGAGGCGACGACACGACAGACCGTATCCCAGAGGATACGATCTGCTCCTCGGGGGCAGCAAAGGAAGTCAGCGCGCCGACATCAGCAAGGCACACATGATACTCGAGGACCTCAGGAGAACAGGGGACTGGACATGAGCCTCATACGCTGGGACGCCTCCGACTACCTGGACGATGACGACGCGATCATCGCCTACCTGAACGAGGCCGCCGCGCAGGACGATCCCAAGCTGCTTCAAGCAGCCCTCGGCGATATCGCCCGCGCCAAGGGCATGAGCGGGATAACGGAGCAGATCGGCGTCGGACGCGAGTCCCTGTACAAATCCCTATCCGACGCCGGCAATCCGTCCTTCCAAACGGTCGCCAGGGTGGTACGTGCCCTGGGCGGTCGCATCACAATCACCACCGCGGCGTAGTCCCGGCACGGCGAACGTCCAACAGTAGGGCCGGACAGCTCCGCCCCAAAGGCCCGACTCTGTCGAGCACCTCGCGAATATCGCAGCGGCCGGTACCGCTCGTGCAGATCGGTGAGCAACGGCCCGCCTTGCAAAGACCGACCACGCGTCTCAGACCGCCCGCCAGGTGGCCCGGGGATCCCGCTGGCTCTCACCCTCCCACACCACCAACTCAGCACCGCGAAGGGCGTTCAGGTGGCGCAGCACGGTCGACCTGGCCATGCCGACCAACTCAACCAGTTGCCCGGTACTCAGCGGACGTTGGGCCAAACGTAGCGCATCAAGAATCCTCATCGCATTCGGACCGATCTCACGCGCGACCCGATCGGAGGGAGCCAAGGTCGCCATAAGCGTCAGGCGTACCGCCTCCTGCCCCTGGACGTACTTCGGATCGGACAGTCCGGCCCGCCGCATCTCAGCAAACATGCGCCGGATGCCCTCACCGAGCTCCTGCGTCACCCCCAGGTCGGCACACACCCGCGCGATGCGGGGATTGCGCGCATTGCGGCTGATCGAGGCAGGATCAGCGGGAATCACCAGGCCTGGGAACCTGCCCGGACTGGTGACCTCGATCCGGTTCGGAAAGATCTCGACCCGCACGTGGTCCCCACCGATGCTATAGGACCGATGCACGACGGCGTTGACCATACCCTCGATAGCCGCGGTCGCTCGGGCAATCTGTTCGGGTATCGACCCCTCGCAGCGGATGTCGGCATCATCCTCAAGGTTGAGCGTACGTCCGGCTCCCCGCTCGTTCTGCTGATATTTCAAGACACGGACGTGCGCGTTGGGAAACAGCATCTGGGGCCGGGACGCGAACAGTAGATATCCGGCAACGGAAACAGCACCATCCCTCGTGATCAGGTCCCTTGCCCGAAGAGCCAGCTCGGGCGACGAAGAACCCAAAGTCCGCTGGTAGTCAGAGAGCTGTGCACCGTCCAGATCCGCGACGGTAACGTCCCGTACCGGCGTGCCATCGAAGCTGGCAGCGCCACGATCCCACTCCAGCTCCTGCCGCTGCCGCTGCCGCAGGCAACATACTGTTACTCTGATATCTTTAGAGTACTTAAGAGCTTAAGACCCCTGCCTCATCCCGCTTTCGGCGTTATCGCAGAATGATGCCACGCCAGCCGCAGCCACTCTTACGCGCTCTAACGCCTGGCGTAAGAGTACGTAATAGCAGTGGCGAGCCTCCGTCGAGGCGGCGCGGGAAGCACTCCGATCCGCCCACTCACCTCACAGCCCGGCCCGGTCGAGCTCCTCACGGACGGTGGGGCGGCGCCGATACCGCTCGCGCAGATCGGCGAGCCACGTGCGGCAGCCCGCCACGCGGCTTACCTCCGAAGCTGCATCATTAGGCTCCGTCGCCCCGCCGCCTGCCACGCCGTCGGCGGCCGCGGCCAGCGCCATCATATGGGTGGCGAGCGCCGCCGCCTCGCGGGCCGCCTTCCGCCCGACAGGAATGAGCGTCTCCTCAATGGCCTGACAGTACAGGGCGATGGCGTCGTCCGGGCGCGGCTGCGGACTGACGTCGGCGAGTTGCCGCCAGGCGTAGCCAACGCCCCAGCGATCGGCGGCGGCCCAGGCCCGCTCGACGTCGCCCACGTGCAGCGCCAACTCGATCACCGGGTCGCCGCTGCGCCAGGACTGCTGCTCGGCCCAGGCCAGCGCCTCATCCCGCTCCGCATCCTCCCGGCCCGTCCAGGCACCGACCTTGGTGAGCACATCGAGCATCTCCGGCGTGGGTGCGCGACGGAACAGCACGCGAGCCATGTCCAGCGCGTCCTCGTCGCGCCCGTCCTCACGGTACAGCTCGGCCGCGCGCAACGGATCGATCCAGTACCCAACACCTCGCCTGCGCCAGTAGTCCAGGTTGCTGGTGGACACACGCCCCTCGGAGACCGCCCGGTCCACGTAGGCCATCACCTCACGACGACGATCCGCCGCAAGCAGCCGCTCCACAATAGCCCCATACTGGGCGTGTTCGCCGAGGCTCAGCAGGTGGATGGCGCGGTCGACGTCGCCGTCGTGATCGGCCAGCTCCAGCAGCATCCGCTTCAGCTCAAAGTCCGGGTCTTTCCCCTCGGCCTCGGCGGCGGCCTCCGCCTTGGCCGCCGCACGCCGGTAAACGGCCAGGCCCTTATTCCCCAGTGCCGGCAGGAACTCCGCCAGGGTGACCGAGGGCCAGCCGGGCGAGTCGAGGCGGAACTTCGCCAGCCAGCGCCCAAGCTTGGCCGACTCGGGCGGGCTGGCGCAGCATGCACGGGCGTAGAGCCTCACGGCGCGCTGGCAGACGTCGCCGACCACACCGCTGGAGTCGTCGATGTTCCTCTCCATCTGCTTGCGCAGGCGGGTAGTGATATGAAGCAGTGCGGGTGCCGCCGCCTTGGCGCCGTCGGCGGTCTCAAGCAGGGGCTCGAGCTCGTTCAGCACGTCGCCCACGTCCTTGCCGTAGTCCATGGCGTCTCGGTAACCGAGAAAGCGGCGCACTCCGGTGACGGACTTCGCCCGCGCCAACAGGTCCCCGGCCACCGCTTCCACGTCTCCGGAGAACAGCGACGCCGTCGTGCTCAGCGAGCGGAACACCTCCGCGTTGGACTCGGCGAGACTCAGGATCAGCGCGCGCAGCTGGTCCGCATCCAGGCCGTTCAAGTAGGCCTCGACGGCGGTGGCCGCGTCGTCCTCAGTGGCCGGTTTCTCCGCCCCCGTTGGCTCCACCTCCACGCGGGCGCCGGAACGCTCGGCCGCTTGCAGCACGGCCAGGCCGACAGCCACCAGGTGCTTGCAGAAGGCACCCGAGGCGTGGTGCGGGCAGTTGCAGTCGCCCGCGACCCCGCCATCCTCATCCTGCTGCCAGGTCAGGCGGACCGAATAGGGGAAGGTGCCAGAAACCGTGGCGATGGCCTCACCGTCGGCAATTCGGAGTTCACCAACCGCATCCACCATGCCCTGGCCACGCCCATAGACGGCACCATCAGCGGCCGCGGCCAGGGCCGCCGCGGTGAGCGAGCCGAGTGACTCGATGCGCATGTGCCCATCGTGTCAGATCGTGACCTGTCCGCCAACCGAACCGACACCGGCGCCGCCCACCGGGCTAGAGTGTGTCCATCCGTGACCACTTTCATCCCACGAGCACCCAGAAGCTGCTCGGCCGCATCGAGTTTTCCCTGTCCTAGCGCCATTCGCTCACAGCGCGACACGTAGGCCATCGCTCAAAGTGGTCACCGATGGACACTTTTCGCCCCGCCTACGATGGTGTCATGGTCGCCGCCGACCCCGCCCTCGCCCCCGGACTGCGGGGCGAGTTGCGCCACGAGCACGTCTCGCCCGTCCGTGGGGTCAGCGCGGAGCAGTACGTCTACTCCATCGGCTCCTACCACTACAACTGGCACCCCTCCCTGGAGATACTGGTGGTGGTCACCGGCCGCATCGAGGTGTGCGTGGCGGGCGGCGTGGAGAACCACGAGCCCGGGGACGTCGTGGTCATCAACGCCAACGCCGGCCACGCCACCCTGGCCACTCGGCCGCGCTCCACCGTCATGTGCCTACACGTGGAGGCGGACTACCTGTCCTCCTTCACCGCCGACGGCACCGTCCCCCACTTCGACTGCCGCTCCACCCCGATCACCCGCGATCAGCCTGGCTTCGCCCGCCTGCGCACCCTCCTGGCGCGCATGATGCTCGACGCCCACCGCACCGGCCCGGGCGCTGCGGCGGCCTGGGAGTCGCGCCTGCTGGACGTGATCGCCGTCCTGTTCAACCACTTCCCACCCACGCACACCGAGCCGGCCACCCCCGACCCCGCCACGACGGACCGCCGTGCCCTCAAGCGGGCGGTCGACTACATCGATGGCTCCTTCCGCGAGCGCATCACCCTTACCCGCCTCGCGCGGCATGTCGGCTTCTCCCCCGGCTACCTCTCCCAGGTCTTCCCGCAACAGGTGGGCATGACCTTCAGCGAGTACCTCACCCGGGTGCGACTGCGGCAGGCCGTACGCGACCTCAGCGAAACCGACCACCTGATCGCACAGATCGCCGCCGATGTTGGCTTCCCGGACGTCAAGGCCTTCAACACCGCCTTCCGCCGCACCTTCGGGCGCACGCCGTCGGCCTACCGGCAGCTGCTCACCGAGGACACGGCCGCCGCCGACTCGATCTTCCACAAGACCTACGTGCCCCGCTCCGACGAGACGGTGATGCGGGTGCTGCGCGGCTGGTCGGTATCCACCCAGGAGCTGGTCGACGACGACGCCCCCTGCCAGACGGCGGCTCGCCTGGCCCGGTCCTCCCCGGTGGACGAGGCTCTTGAACTCAGCCGCGCGTTGGCGGCCCGGCTCCAGCAGCTTGCCGACGGCGAGGAGCACTGAACGGCCCCGCGCCGGTGTCCGCACCCGGCGCGGACACCGGGCCCGCGCCCAGTCGGCCCGGCAGACGGGCCGCAGTCGGCGCACCCACCCGATGGACCCTCACCGCCCCACCCAGACCGGGCGAATCTTCGGTTCCTCGGCGCCGCCCCGACCACCCCGGACACCCGCGCACATCCACTGAATCCGCACCGCGCAGCGGATTTTGCCGCTCCACCAACCGGGTTGATCTTCAGGCCGCACAGTGGACACCGGCCCACGTCCATACACCGTCGCGGGACCTGAGTCCCACTGGGACGCCTGACCCATCGGAAGGACCGCGCCCGCGCCGCGGCGAATCCTTGAAGACATAACCAGTACGACGAAGGAGTCCCCATGACCACCGCAGAGATCGCCGGCGCCCACGCCGACGCCACCGCCCCGCCCGGCGACACAGCCGGGCTCGCCGAACTGGCCGACGTCGTCGCCCGCTTCACCGCCGTCGTCTCCCGCCGCCTGCCCGACGACGTCACCGCTGAGCTCAAGCGGCTGGCGCGCGAGGAGACCAACCCGATGGCGACGATGATCTACCAGACCATGGAGCGCAATCAGGCCCTCGCCGAGCAACTCAAGCGGCCCTCCTGCCAAGACACGGGCCTGGTGCAGATCTTCGCCACGGTCGGCAGCCACTTCCCCTACACCGACGGCCTGGCCGAGGCGCTCAAAAGCGCCATTGCCGAGGCCACCCGGCTGGCGCCGTTGCGCCACAACACCGTGGAGACCTTCGACGAGTACAACACCGGCACGAACGTCGGCAGCAAGTCGCCGTGGATCTACTGGCAGATCGCCGAGGGCCGCGACGACCTGACCCTGCACGTCTACCTCGCCGGCGGCGGCTGCTCGCTGCCCGGCCAGGGCAAGACCCTCATGCCCGGAGAGGGCTACGAGGCCGCGATGAAGTTCGTCCTGGACGTGATGACCTCCTACGGGGTCAACGCCTGCCCGCCCCTGCTGGTGGGGGTGGGGATCGGCTCCTCCATCGACGCCGCCTCCTACATGTCCAAGCTGGCGCTGATGCGGCCGGTCGGCTCGCACGCCGTCAATCCGAAGGTCGCCGCGCTCGAGGACGAGCTGCAGGCCGCGATCGACTCCATCGGGCTCGGCCCGCAGGGCCTGGGTGGCACCCGCTCCACCATGGGAGTCAACATCGAGAACTCCGCGCGGCACCCCTCGGTGCTGTCGGTCGCCGTCAACACCGGCTGCTGGTCCCACCGGCGCGGCACCATCCACTTTGCCTCCGACCTGAGCTATGAGCTCCTGACTCACCAGGGAGTCGAACTATGAGCAACGCAGCCCAAACACACGACATGCGCAGCGCCGGGCCGGAGTCCACCCCGGCTGCGACGGCCGTCCCCTCCACCCCGTCCTCCGAACGGCAGGGCCCGGGGCAGGCCGGCTCCGGCCACGCCATCACCCTGACCACGCCCATAAAGCGCGCAGACATTGAGGACATCCGCATCGGCGACGTCATCTTCCTCGACGGTCACATCACCACCTGCCGCGATGTGGCCCACCGTCGCCTGATCGAGTACGGGCGCGAGCTGCCCGTCAACATCCGCGAGGGCGCCATCCTCCACGCCGGCCCGATCATCCGGGTCGTCGACGAGGAGCACGACAAGTTCGAGGTGGTCGCCGTCGGCCCCACCACCTCCATGCGCATGGAGAAGTTCGAGGAGGAGTTCATCGAACGGACCGGGGTACGGCTGATCGTCGGCAAGGGCGGCATGGGCCCGGGCACGGAGGCGGGCTGCCGGAAGTACGGCGCCCTGCACTGCGTCTTCCCCGCCGGCAATGCGGTCATCGCCGCCACCGCCGTCGAGGAGGTCGAGGACGCCCAGTGGCGCGACCTGGGCATGCCCGAGACCCTGTGGACCTTCCGGGTCAAGCACTTCGGCCCCCTGATCGTCTCTATCGACGCCCACGGCAACAACCTGTTCGAGCAGCAGAAGCGCCTCTACAACGAGCGCAAGGAGCAGGCGCTGACCGAGCTCTATCAGAAGGTGCGGTACATCAAATGACCGCCGACGACGCGCGGCCGGTGCACCGGGAGGCCGGGCCGGCTGCACGGGACGCCTCGGCCGCCGACGACAGCCGGCCGCCGTCGAAGGGCGCACCGCCGATCCGCACCGGCTTCGGGCGCGAGACCCGGCCAGTACCACTGGCCGTGAGCCTCGCCGTCGGGCTGGGACTGTGGCTCATTCCCACGCCGTCGGGGCTGGAGAGTGCGGCCTGGCACCTGTTCGCGATCTTCCTGGCGACGATCATCGGCATCATCCTCAAGGCGGCGCCGATGGGGGCGCTGTCGATCATCGCCATGGCGGTGTGCGCGGCCACCGGGGTGCTGGCGCCCGACGGCGACTCCGGGGACCGGATCGGCGCCGCCCTGTCCGGATTCTCCAACTCGACGATCTGGCTGATCGTCTCCGCGTTCTTCGCCGCCCGCGCCGTGATCGCCTCCGGCCTGGGCGAGCGGCTGGCCTACCTGTTCGTCAAGGTGTTCGGGCGTTCGACGATCGGCCTGGCCTACGGCCTGGGGCTGGCGGACCTGGTGACCTCTCCCGCCATCCCGTCCAACACGGCGCGGTCCGGGTACGTGTATCCGGTGATGATGAGCGTGGCGCGGGCATTCGGGTCGGAGCCGGGCGACAAGTTCACCCACCGTCGGCTGGGTTCCTACCTGGCGCTGACCACCTACAACCTGAATCTGGCCGTCTCGGTCATCTTCTTCACCGGTGCCGCCCCGAACGCCATGTCCTCCCGACTGGCCGAGTCCGCGGGCGTGACAGTGAACTGGCCGGGTTGGTTCATGGCGGCGGTGGTGCCCGGCCTGATCGGCGTAATCGTGGTGCCGCTGGTGATCTACGCACTCAACCGGCCGGAGATTCGCCGCACCCCGGACGCCGCCGATATGGCCGCCCGCGAGCTGCGTCGGCTCGGGCCGGTCACGCGCCACGAATGGGTGACGCTGGGCGTATTCATCGGGATGATCGCCCTGTGGGTGCTCGGCGACTCGTTCATGAGCGCCACCACCGTGGCCCTGCTGGGACTGGGGGCGCTGCTGTTGAGCGGGGCACTGACCTGGGAGCAGATGAAGGCGGAGCGGTCGGCCTGGGACACCCTGACCTGGTTCGCGGCACTGGTCATGATGGGCACCTACCTAAATGAGCTCGGCTTCATCGGCTGGCTCGGGGACAACGTGGGCGCCATGATGGGTGGGCTGGGGAAGTTCGCAGCCTTCGCGGCGCTGACCGGGGTGTATGCGCTCACCCACTACCTGTTCGCCTCGGGGACGGCGCACACCGCCTCCATGTTCAGCGTGTTCCTGGGCGTGGGGCTGGCGCTCGGGCTGCCGGGAGTACCGCTGACGGTATTCCTGGGGGCGATCCCCACCCTGATGGGTTGCCTGACCCATTACGGCAATGGGCCGGCGCCGCTGTACTTCGGCAGCGGCTTTGTGGAACTGGGCGCCTGGTGGCGCACCGGCCTGGTAGTGGGCGTGGTCCACCTGATCATTTGGTTAGTGGTGGGACCGCTCTGGTGGAACGTCATCGGCGTGTGGTGAGGCAGGGGCGCAGCCGCGCCACACAGGCTCTGCTAGGCGGCTTCTCCCGGGAAGACTCACCCAAGCGCAGGTGAACTGCACACAGGTTGCCGCCGAGCAGCAACCGTCTGTCGCGCCGTCGACCCTACCGGGCCCACATCCATCTGTATCCATCTCCGCCGATTGCGTATGTAATAACCTCGCTCTAGCAGACCCATCCGAATAGTAGATAGCACGGATGAACACGGCGTCATGAAGCGCCCCACCACAACGGCATGTACATCTACATCTGTACCCGGAGGCAGTCTCACAGTTCTTACGGTGGACCATGACAGCGTTCAACCTCCTGAACAGGGTTCACAGCATTCGACGTCTGAGTGCGAATCGAGCACCTCACCGAGGTCACGGAAGTAGGGGTACCGCATCCACGCCGCGCGGTCACCAATCACGTAAAGGCGCCTTCTGGCTCGGCTCGCGGCGACGTTGACGAGGTTGACGGTCGATGACGCCCACGCCTTGGCTCCGGGTGTGCACGGATCGCCGCCCAGGACCAGGAACACCACGTCCGCCTCACGCCCCTGCGCGGTGTGGATCGTGCCGCCCGACATGATCCCGCACTCCCGCGCGAGGGCGGAAAGCCGATCGGCGACCTCCCGGAACGGGGAGATCGCAATGATCCGAGTGGGATCGACGCCCCGGCCTATAAGCACGCTGAGCTGTTTGCGGAAGCAGTTGATCTGTCGATCTTGCAGGTGAGTCCCCTCTTTCGTGGCCGGCACATCGAACCAGCAACTCGACGCGATCCGGGGTCCTGCCGGGCCGTCGAACAGGTCCGGATGCTCGGGATCATCCAGTCGGCGGTGCACCCCGCTGATCATGATGCCGTCATAGGCGATCACGTTGCACAGGCTGAACATCGGATCATCGCAGCGCCGATGTACCGTGAGCGGTGCACTCACCCAGACCCGGTTCTCGCCCCTCCCCAGCACGGTGCCGTACCGCGAGACTCGATCAGCAAGGGTCTGCACGGAGGCCTCCGGGGGGATCCACGCGTCCGAGACGCCAACGCCCCTGGCGATGTCCCGCGTCGCCTTACGCGGCATGGTCACCACCGGCTGCAGCTGCAGGGGATCTCCCACCGCCACGACTTTCTGCGCGCGCCAGATCGCCCCGACGGCGTGCTGCGGGCATGCCTGCCCGGCCTCGTCGATCAGCAGCCATCCGAGCGACTCCGCTCCGAGTCCGGCGAACATCCGCCCGAATGAGGCGAAGGTGGTTGACACCAGGGGTACGACCATGAAGAAGGTCTGCCACGCGGCCCGCAGTTTCTCCTCCTCGAGCCGGCTGGGGCTGTCTCCGCCGACGACGTCGATCGCGGCGCGCAGCCCCTCAAGCATGTCTCCAGCCGCATTGGCCAGGAAGTCCTCATGCAGTTGCAACGCCGCCAGGAACAGCTCGGCGCGGGCCGCATCCAGGGTCTCGTCAAGCCACGGCGCACGCATTTCGCGTTCCGCCCGGCCCTTCGTCCGGTACGGGTAGGCACGCCCGTACTCCTCTTCATCGGCCGCAACGCGGCGACGCAGTTCGGCCGCCTTTCGAGCCGCTCGCTGGCGGGATTCCTCCGCCCGCGCCTCCTGGCCGGACAGCTCCCGGCTCCTTTCCTCAAGCCACCTGGCGTACCCGCTAACCTCCTGCCAGTTCCGCTCCGCTTGCTGCAAGCGGTCCTCCAGGGGTTCCAGGCGCGAGCGCCACTGCCTGATCGCCCGGCCGAGGGTGAAGATGGTTTCAAGCACCCCGGGACGGGACTCGAGTTGCCGCTTGCGCGCTTTCTCCGCCTCGGAACGCTCCGAGAAAGCCCGCCGTACCACGGGCTCATAGTCGTGCACCTGGTTGTTGGCTGCGGTCACTTCTTCCGCCAGCCGGCGTACCTGCCCGGCCAGCTCGGCCTCCTCCTCCAAGGCCGGCTTCAATCGTTCCCACCGCTCCTGTGCGGCGCGCCTCCGCTTCAGCAGCTCGTCGACGCGTTGCTCCGCGCGGCGAAAGCTCGCTCTGGCCTCCTCCCAGCGCGGATACGGCGACTCGCCGTCTCGCCACTGCTTCAAACGGGTCTGCATCCGCTCGCCACCCGGCAGCGGCGTCCGCGTCTTCCAGTCTTGCCGGTCGAACCAGAAGGCATTGCGGAAAGCCGCCCGGTTGCGCTTATTTCCCAGCCGCGCGGCCACCAGGCCCCAGGCGTCCTGCCGCTGCGCATCCGCCGTGCCGCCGTTGTCGTCATCCATGACCGCCGTGGCGATGTCGGCGAAGTAATCGGCCTCGTCCCGCCATCCGGGAGCGATCGCATCGCGTGCGGGGATCTCAACGCTGATGTTCTCAACGGCGGCGTTGTTGGCGGAGACGACGACCATCTCGAACCCAGTCAGTTCCTCCCGCAGTTGGCGGACTTTGCGCGGGTACCCGTCTTGAGAGTTCCACCGGTGGACGATGCCGGTAAATGCATGCTCAGGCCGCTCCAGCGAGGCCAGTCGGCGCGCTCGCTCAACCACGTTCCCCGCCAGGATGTCGCGCAGCATCGTCGTCTTCCCCGTGCCGGGAGGGCCATTGACCCCCATGAGACCGCCCTCGATCGACAGATTGTTCAGCGCCTGATTGACCGCGAACTGCTGGCGCAGTGCCAGCGGGTGCTCAGGCTCCGAGGGCCAACGCCCCTGCGGCAGCCACTGGGCGCCGACCGCCGCGTCAACCGGACCGTCTTGCTGCATGACGTCGGTCCGTTCCGCCACCGGGATCGACTCATCCGGGGTCAGGTAGGCGGCCAGTGCCTTCGGGCAGCGCCCGCTCGCCAAGTGCTGCTGCACCTCCGCCAGCTCCGCGAGGAAGAAGCTGTTGAGGAAATCTGTATCCGCACCGGCGTCTTCACGTCCTTCAGAGACGAGACTCGATGAAATGATGATTCGACCGCTGTAGCACGGGATCTTCCCGCTGACCCCGGCCGAGCCGTAGGCGATTCCCAGGAGCCTTTGCAGGGAGTCCGCATCCTGCGGGAGTGGCGCATCCGCCCCGACCGCATCACGACGTGTCCGCTCGGCCACGTCCACCTGCTCACCGAAGGTTTTGTTGGCGGTGGCGAAACCGCCCGTCCACTGCAGATCCGGCGCGGTACCCGTGCTGTTGATCTGGGCAGCCGCCCACAGTGCCGAGGAGAGCACCGCCGAGCCCTCCACCAGTCGACCTTGCTCATCTACCTGCACTGCGGCGCAGGCGCTGACACCCGCGCGGCGTTGATCGTAGGCGTCGCGGTCGTCGGCGAAAACTCGGTGCAGGATCTCATAGACCTGTTCCAGCTCATATATACCCAGGTACACCGTGTGCAGCCACGCCGAGCGCTTTTTACCGCGCGGAGCCGGTGTGGGCAGAGTCCGCCAGGGCAGCGGGTCCCCGGAGCGCCATTCAATGACCTGGCGTCCCTGCGGGCGAAGCGAGCGCCCGGTCAGCTTCGGGACCGGCTGGGGGTCGAACAGCTCCAACATCCACCAGTACCGCAGAATTCGCACACGATCAGAGCGCCAGGGTCTCGCCATACCCCGAGTCTGCCCCCGATGGGTGATGTTGGCCAGCGATTCGCGGCCCGTTTGCGGACCAGTCACGTCACCAACGAGATCCGATCACTTTCCGCGATGCCCTCTATCCGGGTGAATCCCGCTCACCTCGTCTCACCGCCCCCTCACTCAGCTATCGGTTCCCGTCAGACCCCTGCGGCACACTTGGGCCATGACCGCCCGACCGCACTCGCCCGCGCGCGACCTTACCGAGCTGCTCGAGAGCGTCGGCGCGCGCGACGGCCGGCTGATCCACCTCCGACGGGCCCCGGCCCGCCCCGGCCGCCACGGCGACTGGCCCGCCTGGGCGGACCCCGACCTGATCGCCGCCTACAACCGCCTGGGTGTGCCCCGCCCCTGGACGCATCAGGTCGCGGCGGCCGATGCCATCCACGCCGGCCGCCACACCGTGCTTGCCACGGGCACCGGCTCGGGCAAGTCGCTGGCCGCCTGGCTGCCCGCCCTCTCGGCCGTACTGGCCGCCCAGCGTACAGACACCGACACGCGCATCTCCGCCTACGGGCGTCGCCCCACCACCCTGTACCTGTCCCCCACCAAAGCACTCGCCGCCGATCAGGCAGCCGCCCTGGACCGCCTGATCACCGAACTCGAATCCGTCCAGCGCGAGGTGGGCCTCCCGGGCGGCTCGCTGCGCACCGTGTACGCCGCCACCTGCAACGGCGATACCCCACTGCCTGAGCGCGACTGGGCTCGCGCCCACGCCGACGTGGTGCTGACCAACCCCGACTTCCTGCACTTCTCACTCCTGCCCGGCCACGAGCGCTGGAACCGCCTGCTGCGCTCGCTGCACTACGTGGTGGTCGACGAGTGCCATGCCTACCGCGGAATCCTGGGCGCCCACGTGGCCTGGTGCTGCGTCGGCTGCTGCGGCTGGTGCGCCGTCTGCGCCCGGACGGCCCCGAGCCAGTGGTGCTGTGCGCCTCGGCGACGGCGGCCGAGCCGCGCTCACGGCCGCCCGCCTGATCGGCACGGATCCCGACGCCGTCACCGCCGTCACCGACGACGCCGCCCCCGCCGGTGAGCACATGCTCGCCCTGTGGCAGCCGGCCTTGCTGGACCCCTGGGCCGTCTGGGAGAACTCGGTGGCGGCGCTGGCCGAGGCGAGTGACTTCCCCGCCGCCGACCCGCGCCTGAACCCGCCGGAACCGGCCGGCCCGGACACCCTCGACCCGGAGGAAGATCCGGCGGCCCGTCGCAGCGCCGTCGTCGAGGCGGCCGAGCTGCTGGTGGACCTGCTCAGCGTGGGCGCCCGCGCCCTGGTGTTCGTGCGCTCGCGTCGCAGTGCGGAGATCGTGGCCGAGCACGCCCGGCATACGCTCGGCCTGTCCCAACCAGAACTGGCGAACACGGTCGCCGCCTACCGGGGCGGCTACCTGCCCGAGGAACGGCGCGCCCTGGAGCAGGATCTGCGGCACGGCCGCCTGCGGGCACTGGCCACCACCAACGCCCTCGAACTGGGCATCGACGTCACCGGCCTGGACGCGTCATCATCGCCGGCTGGCCGGGCACCCGGGTGAGCCTGTGGCAGCAGGCGGGCCGGGCCGGGCGCGCCGGCGGCCGCGGGGTGGCCGTGCTGATCGCCTCCGACAACCCGCTGGACGCCTACCTGGTGCACCACCCGGAGGCCGTATTCGGCGCCCCGGAGGCCACTGTCTTCGACCCCACCAACCCCTACGTGCTGGCGCCGCATCTGTGCGCGGCGGCCTCGGAGTCGCCGCTGCGAGAGGAGGACCTGCCCCTGTTCGAGCTGCCCGACGACTCCCTGCTGGCGGAACTGGCCGCCCGCGGGGCACTGCGCCGCCGTCCCACCGGCTGGTTCTGGAACACGAACCTGCCGGGTCGGGCGCAGGACCTGACCTCCCTACGCGGGGACGGACCGGCGGACGTGCCGGTGGTAGAGGCGGACACGGGCAGTGTCGTCGGCACCGTGTCCGGGGCCTCGGCGGAATCCACCGTCCACCCCGGGGCGGTCTACATCCACCAGGGCCGCACCTACCTGGTGGATGAGCTGACCGAGGAGGCCGCGGTGGTCAGCCGGAAGGCCGCGGTCGGTTACCGCACGCGGGCGCGCGAGCAGAGCTCGGTGCGCATCGTCGCCGAGCGGGAGCGGCAGCAGTGGGCCGACGGCGTGGTGTGGGCCTTCGGCTCGGTGGAGGTCACCAGCCAGGTGATCGGCTACAACAAGCTGGCGCTGCCGGGCATGGAGGTGATCTCCCAGCATCCGTTGTCCATGCCCGAGCACGTGCTGCCCACCGCGTCGGCGTGGTGGACGGTACCGGTTGAAGTCACCGTCCGCGCCGGGCTGGAGACGGCGCAGCTGCCGGGCGCGCTGCACGCGGCCGAGCACGCCATGATCGGCATACTGCCGCTGCTGGCCACCTGCGATCGCTGGGACATTGGTGGATTGTCGACGGCGCTGCACCCGCAGACGCTGGCGCCCACCGTGTTCGTACACGACGCCCAGGCCGGCGGGGCCGCTTCGCCGAACGGGGTTTCCGAGCCGGGCGCGAGTGGCTGGAGGCAACACTTGCGGTCGTATCCGAGTGCGCGTGCACGTCGGGGTGCCCCAGCTGCGTGCAATCGCCCAAGTGCGGCAACAACAACGAGCCGTTGGACAAGGCGGGGGCGATCGCATTGCTGCAGCTACTCCTGGACGCGCTCCCTGGCGGCGTCACGACCCCGTAGATAGTAGATACATGACGGCGGCATTGGCGCGGCCGCACCGACCGGCGTCCCGCACCCAGCGCGGCATCAGGCTACGGCCAGCAGCCAGGCAAGCCAGCCACCCACGGCCAGGTAGGGCCCGAAGGCCAGCATGTCCTTGCGCCCGGCGCGGCGGGTGATCAGGAGGCCGATCGCCACCAGGCCGGCAAGGAAGAAGCCGACCACCACCCCGGTGACCGCAAACTCCACCGCGGTGTATCCGAGCCACAGGCCCAGCAGGGCGCACAGCTTCACGTCCCCCAGCCCCATGCCGGAGGCGGGAATCAGCCACATCACGAAGACCACCGCGCCCACTCCGAGTGCGCACAGCAATGCCCGGCTCGCGGGCCACAGCGCCACCTGCGCCGGCTCGATCGTGGCCAGGCGCACCAAGCTGCGCCCCACAATGGCCACAACCAGCCAGAGGGCGGCGGTGCCGAGCAGCCGGTCGGGCAGGCGGTGGCAGACGGCGTCGACGCTGCCGGCCACGCCTAGCAGAGCCACCACCGGCAGGGCGATGATGGTCTCCACCGGTTCACCGCGGTTCAGTCCCCATGCCAGTGTCGCCGCGCACAGGATCCCAGCCAGCACGCCCTGAGGCAGAGCGCCCAGCAGGCCCCGGGAGCGCACTCGCACAGCGGTAGCCGCAGCTGTCGCCCCGCCCGCGCCGGTGGCCTCGGCCTCCGCATCTGCGACTTGAGCGGTTCGGTCGACGACGGCCCCGCCTTGAGCATCATGTGCCTCGCCGGCGGATTTGTCGGCTCTGCTGCCGCCGGTGCTATCGGCGTCGTTGTCGTTCCTACCGGCATCCTCTTTTGCGGCCTGTTCCAGTCGGTCGACGTATCCCCTGGCGAAGCCGGAGGCGGGCCCGGCGGCCACGGCTACGGATGCGACGGCCATGAGACAGGCCGCCACCACGGGCACCACAGCAACTGCGTTCACTACCCCACCTTCTCATGTCACGGCGCCCTGGGACGGCTCCACGGCGCCCCAATCGCCCGGGGCGTTCGCCCCGAATCTGCGCCCGGGGGTCGGTGGCGGCATCCGCGGTATGCCGCCACCTCCCCAGTGTTGCGCCGCTCAACCGCCGCGGGTCATGCCCGCTCGCGCGGGATCAACGGCCCTGCCCCGCTCACAGCGGTTGATAGGCCCGGCGCGGGCGGCGGCGTCGGCGCGGCGCGGAATCCCGAGGATCCGGGTCGGCACCGCGACCGCCACGGTGACGTCCTCCCCGTCGAGCGTGCAGGCTGCCAGTTCGGCGCCGTTCGCCTGGGCTACCTGCTGGGCGGTGGCGCAGGGGTCGGCCGGCGCGACCACGGAGGTCAGCGCCGTCGCCCCGGCGAGCGCCGCCAGGTCGGCGGCCGCGCGGGCCCTACCGCCGGCGGCCTGGGCCTGGATCAGCCGGTGGCGCCCAGGGCCAGGCACAGGGCGACGGCGATGATGCCCAACACCATGACCGTGCCCGCGCCGCTTTCGCCGGCTGCGTCTCCGGGCTGTGTCGCTGGGGCTGCTCGGGGATTTCTGGACCGCCTCATGGCGCACCCGCCTCGGTCCAGGTCGGCTCGGTGTAGGCGCAGGCCCGAGAGCGGGCCGTGAGCCCCAGGCCGCCCAGCGGGCCGGGGACTCGGCGGCTCGCCGTCACACAGGTGAGTTCGCCGGACTCGATGCTCACCGTCACCGGTCCGCCCGCGCGCTGGGCGGCGCCGGCGACGTCGCTCGAGCCGATGGCGGCCTGGCGGGCGGCGACGCGAGCGGCATCGGTGACCCGCAGCTGGGTGACACCAGCGTTGACGGTGGCGAGCACCAGCAGCAAGACGAGGACGACGGCCGGCATGGCCACGGCGAGCTCTGCCGTCACCATGCCGCGTTCTCCGCCGCGCAGGCGGTTCGCGGGCGCGGTTCCCTCCGGGCGTTGCGGCGTCCACATGACCGCCTCAGCCCACCGACAGCGCAGACTCGATTACGCTCTGCAACATGCCGGACAGGCTTCCCGAGCGCATGATGGCCAACAACAATCCGGCGAATGCCGCCGCGGCCAAAGTACCGATAGCGTACTCGGCGGTCGCCATGCCCGCCTCACCGTCCCGGTCTGCGGCATCGGCCTCGCGCAAGCCGGGCGGAGTGCCGTGGGCGAGGGCCCACGCGTTGTGCAAGGTTAGCAAGGTGTGCTTCATGATCTCCTCCTGGAGGGGTTGGGGCCGGCCGTCATTGGCCGCGCCCACGGGCGCCGTGCCCGCACCCCCAGCGTCGGGCAACCGCCCAGCCCCGCGCATCCAGGCCTTTTGATCTCTGTGGATTAGGGGTGCACGAACCGTGCCTGTGGACGCCGGCAATGGCCGCAGCCCCGCTGCATCGCGAGGCACCGCGCCGTCCTGCCCTGTCTTACGTCGGTTTGGACCCCTCGCGTCGGTTTGGACCCCTCGCGTCGGTTTGGACCGCCCACGCGGCACGCAACGGCGGTCCAAACAGAGAAAAGCGGTCCAAATGGACTTCAGCGGTCCAAACAGGGGTTCGCGGTCCAAAGATGCCCCCGGCGCCGTACCCGCGTCGATCCCCAGTAACTGAAAGGATCATCATGCCGCCGTTCTCTCAGCGAACTCCCCGCCGTGCTCTGCTCCACGGCCTGCCCGTCGCCCTGGTCGGCCTGACGCTGGCGGCGTGCGTCTCCGGCGACGGCGGCGCCGCGCCCTCGCCGGCGGTTTCCCCGACAGCTACCAATCCCGGCCCTACCACCGGCAGCCCACACCCCACCTCGGAGGCCACCATGACCGCAACACAACCCATCCGCATCACCTTCGGCGGCGCCCTTTACGGCACCGTCCTGGCGGCGACCCTCGATGACAATGCCGCCACCCGCTCGCTACTCGCCCAGCTCCCGCTGGAGCTGACATTCTCCGACTACGGCGGCCAGGAGCTGACTGCCTCTCTACCGCAGGACCTGGACACCACGGGCCTGAGCGCCAGCGCCCCACAGACGGGCGACATCGCCTGGTACCAGCCCAACCGCGTGCTCGTCCTGTATTACACGTCCATTGACTCCTGGCCGGGCCTGTACGTCATCGGGCACATCAACGACGACGTCTCCGCCCTGGCCGGGCAGGAAGACCTGCCGGCGTCGATCGCCCGGGTGGAGTGAGCCCAAGCCGGCCGAGCCCGCAGACCGGCCACCGCGAGGCACATCGTCGGCGCTGCGCCGTCGATATCGGCCCGGCAGGACAGCGACGGCGCGATACTTAGGGGCATGCTTCAGCCGTACTCCCCCTCCGCCGAACCACTCACCCGTATGGCGGACGGGACCGTCAAGCAGATCAGTCCCTTCACCGGCACCGAGGTGTGGACCGTGCCTGGACGCGGCAACCGCCCCATTTCCCATCCCGTCGCCGAGGTCCACACGCTCACGCCGGCCGAGCGCACTCGTGCCTGCAAGTTCTGCCCGGCGCACTACACCGAGACGCCGCCCGAGAAGTCCCGGGTGGTGGCTACGCCCGACGGCGGCTTCGAGCGGATCGATGCCCTGCCCGCCTCCGAGCTGTTCGACACGGTCGCTGAGTTCCGCCGTATCCCCAACCTGTTCGAGATCCTGTCCTACGACTACTGGCACGCCAACCACGGTTATGAGGTGCCCGACGCCGCCCGCGAGCGCATGGAGGCCTACCTGGCCGATCCGACCGGCGCCGACCACGTGGCCCGGGTGGCCCGCGCCAAGCTGCGCGCCTCCGGCCAGAATCCCGACACCTGGGAGACCATGGACGACGCCGCTCGCCGCGAGTATCTGGCGGCCTTCTTCGCCGGCGGTCACGATGTAATCGTGGCGCGGCGGCACTACACCGACGACGCCGTCGACTCATCCTCCCTGGCCGGCTCCGGCACGCTCACCCCGACCGAGCACCGCGCCTATATCCGGCTGGCCGTGCAGGCCACGCACGACCTGTACCAGGCCAACCGCTGGGTGCGCTATGTGGCGGTGTTCCAGAACTGGCTGCGCCCGGCCGGCGCATCCTTCGACCACCTGCACAAGCAGCTGGTGGGAATCGATGAGCGGGGCGTGTCATCGGAGTTGGAGCTGCAACGGGTGCGCGCCAACCCGAACCTGTACAACGAGATGGGCGTGGACTACGCCGCCTATCGGGGCCTGCTGGTGGCCTCCAATGAGCACGCTGTGGCCTTCGCCGGCTTCGGGCACCGCTACCCCACCCTGGAGGTGTACTCGACGTCGGCCACCTGCGAGCCGTGGCTAATGAGCCGGGATGAGGTCGACGCTGTCTCCGACCTGCTGCACGCGCTGCACGCCGCCACGGGCGCGGACGTGCCCAGCAATGAGGAATGGCACCACAAGCCGATCGACGTCGACCAGCCGATGCCCTGGCACATCACCCTGAAATGGCGGGTGTCCACCCTGGCGGGTTTCGAGGGCGGCACCAAGATCTACCTCAACACCATCGACCCGTGGACACTGCGCGACCGGGTAGTGGCGCGGCTGGAGGACCTACGGGCGGACCGGCTGATCGCCCCGATGGCCGTGGGCGAGGAGTGCCCGACGACGCCGAACCGGCTGCTGTACAACCCGGTGCTGGGCCGGTGAGACGCCGCACTTACGATCCGGCGCTCCGTGCGTGCGTTATCCGCACAAGGAGAAACTGTCATGTCACCCGAAGCGGATTCCACAGCGGCGCCGAGGAGCTGGATGACTGGCTGCATCGTTTCGCGTGGCAGAACCTGAAGGCGGACAACGCGGTCACCTACGTGACCGTCCAGGACGGTCAGACACTCGGCTACTACGCACTCGCAACCGCATGTATCGCGCGAACGGAGGAGCCGACGCCTATTGCCAAGCAGGCACCGCGCGAGACTCCCTGCGTCCTGCTCGCCGTCGATCGACGCGCGCAGGGTATGGGCATCGGTGCCGTACTCCTGAAAGACGCCATGCTGAGAGCCTCCAGGTCAGTGAGATCGCAGGAGTCCGCGCCTTACTGATCCATTGCCGGGACAAGGCGGCCAAGTCCTTCTACCTAGCCAACGGCAACCTCGTCGTCTCACCCGTCGATGACATGCAACTGCTGATGTCCATGAAGGCGATCAGGAATTCGCCAACCGCCTAACCGCACCTTCGAAGAAGGTGGCTACCCGCTCACACCATTCATTTCCCGTATTGAATCATCCTGGGTTTGATCGCAGGGGGCAGCAAAGTCAATGTGAGGTTCGGGGGTTGTTAGGAGCATGATGGCCTTGGTAGCTCTTCGCGTTTGTCGTGCGGTGGAGTGGGCCCTGTTCCGCGCTCGTAGGGGCGCTCCTCTGCCCTAGTCGCCGCGGCACGACTCGGAATACTGGACACGCTCGCCGCGCCTGCCGCCCCCTGACCTCGGTCTGCGGGCCGTGGGCGCGTCGCGGGCATGGCAGGGCGCGCCCGCGACGCGGCGCTCAGATCGATGAAAGTGCCGGACCGCGGCGGGTGACGTATGGCGTATGACAGATCGCGTTGGGTACGCCCCTTCGGCGTCTACTACGCCCCTTGGGTGTTTGTTGAAGGGCTCAGGACCCTTCAACAAACACCCAACCGGAGTAGTAGACGAACCCCGACACCGCGGCGCACAAGGACCGCGATGCCGTGGAACGCTGCTTCCGCCGCCTCAAGCAGAACCGTGCCATGGCCACCACATACGACGAGCTCGCCGTCCGCTACCAAGCCACAACCCACATCGCCAGCATCAACCACTGGCTCAAACGACTTACATAACACGACCTAGCAACGCATCCAGCCGGTGGCGCACCAGCGCCGAGCGGGAGCCCGGATGGTGGCGAACCCCTATCAGGAGCTGGCACGCCAAGGCAGGTGCGATGGATTGCAATACGACGGCGCGACTCCTTCCGTGCCGAAAAAACGACTAGCACCACCTATCGTCGCAGGAACGTCGCACCGCCCCGAAGATACACTCAAAACCCCTTACAATCCCTGAACCAGCCACAGACTTGACCGTCCCCCGCCGTCAGGCCGGATCTCCAGGACATATTAACTTGCAACTCAGAACCTTCCTGCTCCATTACTTGTCGTCATTTCTACGGCCGGTTCTACATATCCCGGAATCTCCTCTCGATCAGTCACGTAACGCTCTCCATTTGTGTAACGCATCCCCACATTGTCTTCGAGATCGTTCATCGTCTGGTCTCCCAAGTTCTCAGCGACACCCCTGGACCAAGCATGCATTTGACCTAGCGCCTCGCTACCGGAGCCGGACCCACCCAGCATAATACTGTAGTTGCCTTCCGGATCGTGGACTATCCAGTCGTAGTCATCATTGCTACCATCGTACGTGTACACGTCTTGATCCAAGATCCCAAGCTGAGAAGCATCCTGGAGCGCAGACGCCCATATCAAGTCTTCGACATTGCTCCCCACCGCCGAAGCGCCGTCGCCTTCACTTCCAGGCGCCGCCAAGGCAAAGTACACACCAGCCGCACCCGTCACCAAACTGCCGGCAAAACCCAAGGGCCAAAGAACAACACCAAGTGCCCCAGTTGCGACCGCCGTCTTCACGCCGTAAGAGCGCAAATTATCGGCGCTGGCGTTTGCAGCTTTTCGCTTGGCAATCCCTACCAGAGCACCTGTCGCCTCGCTGGCATCACCATATGCATCTTTGATGTCCTTAAGTTGCTGTTCGGGGACGCCATCGTGCTTCTCCTGCGCGTTCGACATCCCCCGTGTATGGGCATAGTCCACTAGTCCGGAAAATATGTTACTCATGGCGTCCGACGAGTCAGCAACGCGATATGCCAAGATATTCACATCTTCGACACTGGCCGCAGTGAGCTGCATCTCAGGCTGCATAACATCTTTGAGGTCACCAGTTTTGTTCCAAGCGCTGGTCAGTTCTCCGGGACAGTTCCCGAGCAAGAGGCCAATGCGCGCCTTCGCATCATCGTCGTACATACTCTCGTCAGTATTCACGGCAAGCAAATGAATGCTATTATCCGCAACGAATTGCGCACGTGCCCGTTCACTTGGCGTTTCAGACGAGCGTAGGCTCGAAGCTGCGGCGGTTGCCGCGGTGAAGCCTGACAAACCTTGTTCGTCCCACTCGCGCGTCGACAGTTCTTCAAACTTACTCACGTCTAGTCCACCACTGCCGCCAGGCACCCGCACAAGATAGTCGAGCGCAGCCTCGGGACTATTGCCCATGGCATCAAGCACGCCGGCCATCGGGTCGAGGGAATGTCCGGACAGGTACCGACCGCTCGGCGTCTCATTCGGGTCCCAGTTGATGTCATCGAGACGGTTGGCCAAAGAAGTCAGGAAGGCGTCATTGAAGTCCAGGTCATTAATGTGGTCACCGTTCTCGTCGTGCCCATCAAGCATGGCGTTCAGAACGGTAATCCCCCCCAATTCATCTTCTTCATCCACCGAACCCGAAATGGCCTTTGCAACAGACGCACATTGTTCATCGTCCCACCCTTTGGATGCCGACGCAAGAAACATGCCTTCAAGTTCCGCCAGTTCGTTAGCCTCATTTGGACCTAACGGTTGTATGTATTCGTCAGACACAAGGTAACCGGACCCATAGGGCATACTTTCCAGATTCAGGGGCAATTGAGTAAGGTTCTCCGGACCTACGATGTCGATAAAAGCATTTGCGTACACGGAGTCGTCCGCGTGCTCCCGCATCGATTCTATCACTTGATCATAGTCACGCCCATTGGACTTGCGTCCGGTTTCTACGATGTTCTGCAGGTCGTGCGCATCAATTGCGCCCTCCGACCAAGAAACTAGTTGCGGAACATTGTTGATGCTAACGCTATCGGGGATATCGCAGCTGATCACTCCGTCCGCATTCATGCTGCCGACTCCGGACTCGTTGACAGCCACGATGGCGTTTTTGGCCTCCTCCAACGTGTCGGCCCTGCCGTTGAGGTTACCGATCACTTTATCGGCGGCGGACGGAAAGTCGTCGATGGTCATCGGATCATTCTCCGCCTCGAACTCGCTATCGATCCTCGACTTGGCGGCGTCGCAGTCGTCTGCGAGATTGCGGATGTTCTGGATCACTGATTCCAGCTTACTGGGGTCCATGTGTAGTACGGTCATTAGTACTACCCTCCTTCGGGTTTTACTGTCAGTCTGGGAACGTCGCCGCGCCTATACGCCACCATTGGGCCAGTTTGCGTCCGGATCGTCCTCCGGCACCTCCACCGGCAAGGCGTTCCTTTCGTCCCGAACATCCCGGAACAGATCGGCGAATACTGCATCAACCGCGTCCACATCTGCCTTGGTGTCTTCGGCCATCTCATCCGCCAACGGTCCCGTCCAAGTGTCAGACGCATTAACCGTCGCCATTATTTCCGCGCCTTTTGAGTGCGCCGCGTAGCGCGGCACCAAGGTGCCATCAAATCCAAGCTGCGCGTTCTGGTTGGACACATACTCGCACAGGCGTCCGAGCGCCTGACGCCGCAGATTCTCCGCCATCAGACTAGCTCCTGTTTCCCGCGCGGGCAGACGCGTCCATCGGTTCGAGAGTCCGGACCGTCGTGGCCGCCTCGAGTGTATTCGCGAATGCGCGCGCTGATTCCGGCGGCGCCCCGATTTCGAGCGTGCGCGTTCGGGCAAGGACGTCGATCGGGAACATGTTTCACGTTCTCTCCTAGTGTCGGATACATACGGGCTTATGTATGTCTAGGAGACTACGTGGCCGAGTGCACCCATCAAATGGGCAGGTCTGCCCATCGGCACCCGCGCAACGGCAAAAACCGACGACCCGTCGTCGGGTGGTCGGCGGCGTGATGTCTCAGCGCCGTCCACCATTCGCGGCGATGGTTACGCATCTGATTGCGAATGGCCCGCCCGCCGCCAATAGCGCGGACGGGCCACCGCCTTACAGCCCGAGCGCGCTGCGCTCCTCGGTGCCGACCCAGCCGGCGCGCCCCTCCAGTGCCCGGAACCAGCGGGCGAGCGCCGGCCAGAAGGCGATTGACGGCGCCTCGCCGCCGGGGTAGTAGGCGCGCCCGCCGTACTCGTAGGCCTGCACGGTGGTGAACAGACGGATGTCGCTGCCGGTGGGGGCGGCGCCGCACAGGAACTGCTCCACGGAGACCACGGCGGACAGCGGCGGCACGTCCTGCACGGTCAGGGCCGCCTCACGGGAGGCCTCCATCTTGGTGGCGCGGGCCAGCAGCGTGTCGACGACGTCGAAGGCCACCAGTACACCGTTGGCGGACGCCGTGGCCTCCTCGGTGTTCTTGGAGTGGGTGGCGGTGGCGTGCGCCCGGTTGATGTGCTCGCCGATCCACTTGTCCCAGGCGTCGGTGGAGTTGCGCCGATCCAGGGGGTACAGGTCGGGGGCGCCGGCGCGGTGCAGGGGCTTCCATGCGGTGGCCAGGTCGAAGAGCAGGTCCCCTGAGTCGTCGACGACGACGTGCCCGGTGGTGGTGTCCACCAGCGCCGGGACCGTGGGCGGCGGGGTGTAGCCGGGGGTGCCCGCGTAGACCTCGGCGATCGAGGTGGCGCCATTCAGGGCCGGGTCGGGGCCGGGTTCGCCGTCGGGGCCGGTCAGTTCCCAGAAGCCGTCGGCGCCGCGACCGTAGCTCCAGGAGACGGGGAGCGCCTCCGTGAGGCCCAGCAGCCGGCGGGCGATGAGGACGCGGCGGCTCCAAGGGCAGGAGCCGGAGGCGACCAGGCGGTAACGGCCGGCCTCTACTGGCAGATCACCTTCAGTGAAGCGGTGCGAGTGGGCAAGGGCCATGGGTGCCTCCCGGAGCATGGAAACGAACGTCATATGGGCTCAACCCAATGGTGACCCCTGTGCCCGCCTCCCGTCAGCCCCTTCACCGGAGGCGAACCCACATTGTGAGATTACCGCACTGTTGAGCCAGGGTGAGCCGTTTCAACCGACCTCGGCGAGTGCAGCCGGATCGAGTGGTCCACGCCGCGCCCCGCCCCGGCGTCACCGTCCGCTCAAGCGGCCTGCAGACGGGCGGCGCGGCGGCGGGCCTGTGCATCCGGGTCGGGGACGGGTACCGCCGCAACCAGGCGGCGCGTGTACTCCTGCCGCGGGTGGGCGAGCACCTGTGCCGTCGTGCCCTGTTCGACGACCCGCCCCTGCGACAACACCACGGTTCGGGTGGCCAGAGAGTCGACCACAGCCAGGTCGTGGGAGACGAACAGGCAGGCAAAGCCCAGCTCGGACTGCAGCTCGCGCAGTAGCTCCAGCACCACCGCCTGCACCGACACGTCCAGGGCACTGGTCGGCTCGTCGGCGATCACCAGGCGCGGTTCGAGCGCCAGGGCGCGGGCGATGGCGACGCGCTGGCGTTGCCCGCCGCTCATCTCGTGCGGGTAGCGGTCGGCCAGATCGGCCGGCAGGCGCACGGCCTCAAGCAGTTCACGTACCCGCGCCCGCCGGGCACCGGAGTCGTAGCCGCCGTGCACCACCATCGGCTCGGCGATGGCCGAGCCCGCCGTGCGCCTCGGGTTCAGGGAGGAGGCGGGATTCTGATAGACGACGCCGGTGGCGCGACGCGCGGGCAGTAGGGCGCGGCGCCCGGCGCCGGCCACCTCCACGCCGCACACGCGCACCGAACCGGCCGTGATTGGCACCAGCCCGGTCAGCGTGCCGGCGATGGTGGATTTGCCGGAACCGGACTCGCCCACCAGCCCGAGCACCTCACCGGCGCCGATGCGCAGGGAGACATCGCGGACGGCGTGCACCCGATGTCGGCGACTGCGGTAGACCACATCCAGGCCCTGAATCTCGACGACGTTCTCCGTCTCCCGCCCACCGGAACTGGGCTCCTCCACCACGACCGGGGCGGCCTCGGTGCGCAAGGAGTCCAGCCGCGGCACCGCGTTGAGGAGGGCGCGGGTGTAGGGATGGTGCGGGTGGGCAAACAACTCACGGGTGCTGCCGCGCTCCACGATTCGCCCCTGCCGCATGACGGCGACGTCGTCGGCCACGTCCGCCACCACGCCCATGTCGTGGGTGATCAGCAGGACGGCGACGCCGGAGTCCGTCAGTTCTCGCAGCAGGTCCAGGATGCCGGCCTGCACGGTCACGTCCAGGGCCGTAGTGGGCTCGTCGGCGATGAGCACCGGCGGGTCGGCGGCCATGGCGAGGGCGATGCAGGCCCGCTGGAGCTGCCCGCCGGACAGCTGGTGCGGGTAGGAGCGGGCAACCCGCTCAACCTGCTCACCCTCCCCCAGGCCCACGCGCCCGAGCAGCTCCAGCACGCGGGCGTGCACTCGGCGACGGTGCGGGCGGCCGGTGGCGTGCGCGCGAATCGCCTCACCGATCTGGGCGGCAATGGTCTCTAGCGGGTCCAGCGCCGTCGTCGGCTCCTGGAAGATGGTCCCCACCAGGCGCCCGCGCACGTCGTCGAGCACCTGCCGAGGCGCACCCACCAATTGCGTTCCCGGGGCATCGGGCGCTCCCGGCCGCCGGTCGGCCACGATGGCGGAGCCGGTGACGACGGCGGCGGCCGGCAGCAGGCCGAGCGCGCCCATCGCCGTCACGGACTTGCCCGAGCCGGACTCCCCGACCAGGGCGAGCACCCGGCCGGGCACAAGATCCAGGTCGACGTCCGCGCTGGCGTGCTCCACCGTGCCGGCGAAGGAGACGCCCAGGCCGCGCAGCGAAAGCGCGGGCGTCTGCGCCGTCTGGCCGGCCTCGGTCTCCTGCTCCCCGCGCGGCTCCTGCTCCCGGCTGCGCACTACTGGCTCACCCCGAGCACCAGGTAGTTGGGGTAGGCCGGGAAGGGCGCCACGAAGAACCCCGTGACCTTCGAGCCGGGCAGGAAGGAGTTGCGGCGGTTGACCAGCGGCACGGCGGGGACGTCCTCGGCGATGCGCCGGTCCAGGGCTGCCCACTTGGTGGCCGCCGCCTCCGGGTCGCTCTCCTGGGAAGCCTCGGTAATCAGCTGGTCCACCTCGGCGTTGGAGTAGCGGGAGATGTTGTAGCCGCCCTGACCGATCTCGGAGGAGGCGTACAGGGGCTGGATGTTGGCATTAGCTGAGGGGTAGTCGGGATTCCAGGAGACCACGGTCAGGTCGTAGGTGGAGCCGTCGCCCTGGGTGGCGCGCTCGGTGTAGGCGTCGGAGGACTGCGGATCGATGGTGACCTTCAGCCCCAGTTCGGTCAGCGACTGCTGCACGGCCTCGGAGATCGCCAGGCGGGCCTCGTTGTTCTGGGACAGCAGGACCAGCTCGGGCACGTCTTTGCCCTCCAGTAGGGCCTTGGCCTGCTCCAGGTCCGTGGAGTAGAGGTCGTAGTCCTCCTGGCCGGGGATGCCCGGGGTGATGTACGTGGTGGCGATGCCGGCGCCGAGCTCCCCGCCCAGGGCGCGCTGCACCGCGGTCTTGTCGACGGCGTAGGCGATGGCCTTGCGGACATCCGGGTCGGTGATTCGCTCGGTGTTGATTGCCAGGTACAGCAGCGGGCCGGGGTCGGAGGTCGCCAGGCGAGCGGATGCGTCGGGGTTTGCGCTGACCTGGGCGAGCTTGGAGGCGGTCAGGAGCTGGGCGGAGAAGGCGTACTGGTCGTCGCCGGAATCGGCGATCAGCCGCTGGCTGACGGTGTCCTCATCCTGCCCCAGGGAGAAGACGATCCGCTCCGGCAGGGCGGTGCGCACCTCGTCGGTGGTGGCCGACCAGCTCTCGTTGCGGGCCAGGGTCACGGAGTTGCCCTGCTGGTAGGCCTCCACCCGGTAGGGGCCGGAGGCTACAGGCGCCTGGGCGTAGGTGGCCGGGTCGTCGCGGTCCTCGGGGACGGGGGCGAAGGCCGGCAGCGAGACGATCCAGGGCCAGTCGCCGTAGGGGTGGTCCAGGTGGAAGATGATGGTGCGCTCATCGGGGGTCTCGATGGAGTCCAGGTGCTCGCCGTCGTAGGGGCCGGTGTAGTCCGCAGCGTCGGCCAGCAGGGTCTTGTGGTAGCCGAGCCCGCCGGACAGGGCGGAGGCGAAGGAACGCTCGAGGCCGTACTTGATATGGGTGGAGGTAATCGGGGTGCCGTCCTCGAAGGTGATGTCCTCCTTGAGGGTGTAGGTCCAGGTCAGGCCGTCCTCGGAGATCGTGCCGGTGTCGGTGGCCAGGTCCGGGACGACGGCGGGGACGCCGTCGGCGGTGATGTCCCAGGTGGTCAGACGACGGTGCACCAGGCCCAGGGAGGTGATGGCCAGGGACTGGCTCTTGGCGGGGTCCCAGTTGATGTCGGTGTCGGTGCTGAGCACGTACAGGGTGCCGCCGGCGCTGGCCGTAGCGGCGGTCGCGGTGGTCGCGGAGCGGGAGTTGGCGCCGCAGGCGGCCAGCGCCAGGGCGAGGCCGCTGGCGCCCGCGCCGATCAGCAGGCTGCGGCGGGAAAGAGCGTGGGGGCCCGGCTGCGAGGTGTTGCTGCGGACGGAGGCGGGAGGCGTCGTCGGGCGTGCGAACATGGTGGTTCCTTTCGGGTGGAAATCGGGCACAGGTCGAGTGAGGTAACGGGCGGGTTCAGACCCGCGGGTCGATGACGGCGGCGAAGGCGTCAACCAGGAGGTTCGCCACGATCACGAAGGCGGCAGCCACGAGCGTGACCCCCATGATCACGGGCAGGTCGGTGGAGCTGACCGCGTCCATGAGCAGGGCGCCGAGCCCCTGCATGGAGAAGACCCGCTCGGTGATGACGGCGCCGCCGAGCATGCCGCCCAGGTCGAGGGCGAAGTAGGTGACCACCGGCAAAGACACGTTGTGCATGACGTGGCGGCCGATGACGCGCCGCTCGGGCAGGCCCACGGCGCGGGCCGTGCGCACGTAGCCCTCGCCGAGGTTCTCCAGCATCTCCCCCCGCACCATGCGCGCGTAGACGGCGGCGGAGATCAGGGCCAGCACGCACCAGGGCAAGAGCAGGTGCCAGGCCCAGTCGAGCGGGCTCTCGCTCAGGGGCACGTAGCCGGATACGGGCACCATGTCCAGCGTGAAACCGAACAGGAGAATGCCCAGCAGGCCGAGCAGGTAGGAGGGTGCCGATACACCCAGGACGGTTCCGGCCATGATGGTGCGGTCCAGCCGACTGCCGCGCCGCAGCGCAGAGATGACGCCCGCGGTCACGCCGATGACCAGCCAGAGCACTGCCGCGCCGATCGCGATGGAGGCGGTGACCGGCAGCCGCGAGGCGATCAGCTCGGTCACCGGCGTCGACAGGCGGAAGGAGTAGCCCAGGCAGGGGGCGGCGCAGGTGATGGCGGCGGCGCCGGCGCCAAACGTGCGGCCGGTGACGATGCCGGTCAGGTAGTTCCAGAACTGCGTGTACCAGGCTGGTCGTATCCCATGAACTCGCGGGCGCGCGCGAGGTTCTCCGGCGTGCAGGGTTTGCCGCAGGCCAGGGCGGCGGGGTCGGACGGCCACAGCGAGAAGACCGCGAAGGTGATGAAGGCGATCACCACCAGCACCAGCAGCGTCTGGCCGGTTCGGGAAGCAAGGAAACGCAGACGGTTCATCGGGCCTCACCGGTCCTGGGGTCGAGGGCGTCACGCAGGCCGTCACCGAAGAGGTTGAAGGCGAGGGTGACAAGGAACAGGGCCGCCCCGGGGAACAGCAGGTACCAGGGGTCGGTGCTCACCCAGGTGACGGCACTGCCGATGGTGCGTCCCCAGGAGGGGGTCGGTGGGCTCACCCCGATACCGAGGAAGGACAGGGCCGCTTCCGAGGTGATCTTCCCGGGGATGGACAGGGTGGTGAACACGATGATGGTGGCCACCAGGCCGGGCAGGATCTGCCGGGTTACCACGTGCCACTGGGAGGCGCCCATGGCGCGGGAGGCTCCAACGTAGGTGCGCGAGCGCAGGGACAGGGCGCGGCTGCGCAGCACGCGGGCGGTCGACGGCCAACCCAGGATCCCGATGATGAGGATCATGATGGGCACGCGCGGGGCGGTGGCCGGGACAATCGCGGACACGGCGATCATGAACACCAGATGCGGGAAACCGAGGGTGATGTCGGTCAGGCGGGAGACCAGCGCGTCCCACCAGCCGCCGAAGTAGCCTGCGGACACTCCCAGGGCGATGGCTATGACCATGGACAGGACGGTGGCGCCCATGCCGATGGAGAAGGAGGTGCGAGTGCCCTCGACGACGATGGCGAACAGATCCCGACCGGTCTGCGGCTCCACACCGAAGGGATGGGCGGCGCTGACACCGCCGAAGCGGCCGAGTGGTAGACCGGAGGCGTCCAGTGCGTCGAGGTCATAGGTGTAGGAATCCACGCCGAAGGCGCGCGTGATCAGTGGGGCAAACAGGGCGACGACGGTTGTCAGGGCAACGATGACCGCACCGATCATGGCGGCCCGGTCGGAGCACAGGCGGCTGAATACTGAGCGCGAGGCGGACGGGGCGGTCTGCTCGAGCGGCGCCGGGGTGGTGACAGGCGTGCCCTCCGCGGGCGTGGAACCGGAGACAGTAGGGGCGTCCTGGGTGGACGTGTGCACGGGGCACCTCACATATGGGCTGGGGAGCGCGTCGGCGCTCGGGGTGGACGGCGAACGAGTGCGAAGCTGTCGTCAACGACAGCAACAACACATTCGCGCGGCCAGCATGTGAGGTGGTTCCTCCGGGGATCGGGGATCGGGTTGCGTTCGACGTGCTCCGGGGAGCCGGTTCGACCGTCGACGCCGGGTGTCGGCATCGGGGCGTGACGCTAGCAGCGTTCATAGCGATCACGCGAGTCACCACAGCATTGTGAGACCAGCTTCTCACCCACCGTCCTCACCCGCGCCACTCACCGAGACCGGCACTCGTTACGCACCGAGACCGGCACTCGTCACGCACCGAGACCGGCACTCGTCACGCACCGAGACCGGCACTCGTCACGCACCGAGACCGGCACTCGTGACATGCCGAGACCGGCCGATATGGCAGCGCTCCCCGCTCACTCCTGCACCACGGCGGTGCGCCGCCGGTCCAGGCAAACGGTTACCTCCTGTCCCGGGCGAACCGGCTCGACGCCGTCGTCGGGCAGCACGATGGCAGCATCCTGCTCGGCCAGCCGCACCTGGGCGATCCTCTCCCCGCCGCGCATGCGTACCGACTCCACACGCACTCGCACGCCGGGCCCGGCGTCGTCGGCCCCCGACCCGGCCGCGGCGTCGGCGCTCTCCCCGGCGCCGACGGCAAGCGCCCCGGGCGCCAAGGCCAGGAGCGACCCCGGCCGTCCATCCAGCAGACCGCCCCAGCCCAGGCGAGCGGCGGCTTCGGCGTCGAGCACAGGTCCGAAGCCGAGGAAGCGGGCGACGCGTGCGCTGCCGGGGTCGGCCCACAGGCGCTCCGGGGTGTCCAGGCGCAGGAGCCGGCCGGCCTCCATGACGCCGACCCGGTCGGCGACCGTCATGGCCTCGTCCTGATCGTGGGTGACGTACAGGGCGGTAGTGCCCTGTACCTGAAGGACAGCGCGCAGTTCGGTGGCGAGCTGCTCGCGCAGGGCGCGGTCGAGGGCGGACAGCGGCTCGTCCAGGAGCAGCAGGCGGGGGCGGGGGGCGAGGGCGCGGGCGAGAACCACCCGCTGCGCCTGCCCGCCGGACAGGGTGGACACCGCCCGGTCCCCGTAGCCGGGCAGGCCGACCAGTTCGAGCATCTCCGCCACGCGCCGGGCGCGCTCGGCTTGCGGCAGGCCGGCCAGCCCGTAGGCGATATTGCCGGCGACGTCGCGGAAGGGGAACAGCTGCCCGTCCTGGAACATGAGCCCGAAGCCGCGCCGGTGCACGGGGACGGGGACGACGTCGTGCCCATCCCAGGTGATGGTGCCGGCGGCGACGTCCTCTAGGCCGGCGACGGCGCGCAGCAGTGAGGACTTGCCGCTGCCGGAAGCGCCGAGCAGGGCGAGGATCTGGCCGCGCGGGACCTCCAGGTCGACGGCGTCGACGGCGGTGAGCGGGGCGACGCCGGGGCGCCCGGGTAGACGACGCTCAGGCCACGCACGCGCAGGCCCGAGTGGGCAGGCGCGGGTTCGGGGGCGGGGACCGCGGAGGCGGGTTCGGGGGCGGTCATGTGGGTTCTCCTGAGCGGTGAGCTGGTGGTGGCGTCGTTAGTGCCGGTCTCGGTGCGTTACTGGTGCCGGTCTCGGCGTGTAACGAGTGCCGGTTTCGGTGAGGGGGCGGGGCTGCGGGCGGGGGTCTGGAGGCGTTCGCAGGCGAGCATGAGGCGGCCGCGCCGACCGCCAGCACCACCCCGGCCGCCAGCCCCATGCCCTGATTCTGGGCGCCCGGGGAGCCGACCAGCCGGTAGACGACTACGGGCAGGGTCGGCCCTTGGGGCCGGGCCAGGAACGACGTCGCCCCGAACTCCCCCAGCTGGTAGCCAGGGCGAAGCCGGCGGCCAGGCCTGCGGGCCGCAGCAGGTGCGGCCCATCAATACTGGCCAGCAC
>NZ_MTPX02000099.1 GCF_002154335.2 Actinomyces ruminis | reverse complement strand
CCAGCCGTTGAAGTCGATTGTTTGTTGGTTGGTTTTGAGTGTGATGTGGTGGGCGCCGTTGGTGTCTGTGGTGTACCAGGTGGTGGTGTTGGGGTCTGGTGGGTTGTTGATGAGGCCGGCGTTGAACGCGTTGGTGTAGGCGGGTGCGGGTAGGCCGGGGGTGCCGGTGGGGATGGTGGGGTTGGGTTGGGGTGTGGTGGTGGGGGTGTGGGTGATGGTGTGCTGGCCGTTGGTGTTGGTGGTGATGGTTAACAGGTCGGTGGAGGCTGCGGCTCCGGCGTTGATCGCGTCGATGATGTCAGTGTCGGTGGTGTCGGCTAGTAGGGCGAGTAGGTTCAGGGCGTCGGCGTTGCGGGCGTAGAAGTCGGCCAGGGTGTCGGTTGAGGCGCCGTGGGTGTTCATGTATTGGGAGGCTCGTGCGGCGGTGTAGGCGGTTGTGGCTCGGGCGATCTCGTAGGCCGCTTCGGTTGAGTCTGCTACTTCGTACAGTAGGTGGCGGTTGCCGTGGTGAGGGCCTGTTCGTCGGTGCCTGCGGTGGTTATGGGGAACGCCTCGTAGTAGTTGTCGGGTCCGGTGGTGGTGATGGGGATGCGTTGGGCCAGGGCTATGAGTTCGGTGGGGCAGTTGCCCAGGATGACGCCGGTGTTGGCCTTGGCCTGTCCGGTGAGGTGGTTGGTGTGGTTGGCCAGGAGGATGATGCCCTGGGCGGTAACCCAGGTGGCGCGCTGGCCGTCCTCGCCCGTGTCGGTTCTTAGGGATGAGGCGGCTGCGAGGGCCTGGGTTAGGGCGGTGATGCCCTTGGTTCCCCAGCGCCGTCCGGTGAGTTGGTCCCACCGGGCCTGGGCCTCATCGGGCGGCACCCACCCGCCGTCGTCGCCGCTGCTGGAGCCATCATCGCTGGTGCCGGTGCCGGTGGTGTCGGTGCTGGTGGTGGGGGCGAGGTAGTCCAGGGCCGCGGCCGGGTCGTCCGCGAGCTCGGCTAGTTGAGTCTCCAGCGGGTCCTCCACCCACACCCGCCACCACACACCACCAGCAACCCCCACCACCACGAGCACCAAGACCACCACAACCACAACGGCACG
>NZ_MTPX02000098.1 GCF_002154335.2 Actinomyces ruminis | reverse complement strand
GTCACTTCCTTGGGGGTGTCACCGGTGGCCCACACCCAGGTATCCATACCCACAAACGTCGCCCCCACACCCCCATACATCGGGTTATAACTGATCGTCGCAGTAGGAATCGTCACTGAGTCCCACGCCGCCTGAGCCAGCGTCGCCCCATCGATCGCCGGCTCCGGGGGAGCCTGGCCGTCAGGCAAGTAGACCGGAGTCTTGCCCTCCAACCATTCCCGGGCATAGTGGTTATAGTCCCTGGGGTCATCCCCCAAGAAGTACCTGTAATCGCACGTCGCCCGATACCAGTGCCCATCAGCATCATCGGCGTACTGCTCATAGCCGACGAATGTCCTTCCGAACCCCTCCGCCAGGTCCGGGTCACTGCCCTCGATCATCTCCGCCATATCCGCACCCGAACGCAGCCGCATATACCAGCACACCGGATGCACACTCACAGCAACCGACTGCGACCACACCGAAGCGCCCCCACCAGAACCAGCCGACCCAGACCCATCCGCCGCCGCCGACGTCGACTCCGCGTACACCGTCATCGTCACCGAACCATCCCCACCAGACGACACCGAACCAGACGACAAACCAGAACCGGTCTCTTGTCCTCCAATAGCGTTCGCGGTCGGTGCTGGAATAACAGCCAATGCAGCTGAAAGTGTCGCAACTGCGGCCATGATGAGTGGACGTCGTGCAATGCTCATGGCTCGACCACACATTCGTTTGATGACAGGGTTGACTCTGTATACTCCAGCCATCCGTTGCCTTCATAAACCATTGTTGCTAAGACCTCGTAACGTCCTTGAAGGGTATCAGGGTTGCTGACATCATTCCCATCGGCGTCATATGAGACCAAATCCGACTGATCGACACAAACGAGCACCTGACTCTGCGTGGGAGACATTGCGAATACTTCCTTGACTGCTAAACGCACAGTTCCGTCGGTTCGGCCATCACCTAACGTGTTGTAGTTGTCCCGAATGACTTGGTAGAACTCTGGCGTGGTGAGGGGTTCGGCATTCTCCACTCCCTCGCGGGTGAACCAGATGTCCCAGGTGACCTGGTCATAGTTGATAAAGGCCTTCAGGATCTCGGTCTGCTGCTCATCGAGGTCCTCGGGTATAGAGGTCACCACG
>NZ_MTPX02000097.1 GCF_002154335.2 Actinomyces ruminis | reverse complement strand
CCAGTGGTCCATGTATGACCATTTGAATGCGGTCATTGTTTCTTCCCCCTCAACGATTGCTTGACGTGCGTTTCAAACGATTACGTGTGGTGTGTTTCGTGCGTACTCGTGGACGCTGAACCAGCGTGAAACCCCGGGTTTTGGGCGCGCGCCACCTACGGGCCCACCGTGTGGGTCAATGACGCACCGAGCGCCGACAACATTGCCGGCTACGGCGACACATCGCCTTCAACACCCCTGGCGGCCGCGCCCCTGCCGGGACTTACTCGCGGGCCTGCAACCGGTCCAGGACCCCGCGTATGTACTGGGTGGAGGCCACACTTTCCTGCGTCGGGGTGTACTCCAGGCCGACCGGGCCGTCATACCCGGCGTCCAGGATGTCGCGCAGCCGGGCGGGCCAGTCGATCGCTCCGCTGCCGGGCTCACCACGCCCAGGCGCATCCGCGAACTGCACGTACTTGATCAGCTCGCCCGCATCGGACAGCACCGCCGCGGTGTCCTCACCCTCCACCGTCGAGTGATACAGATCGAACAACACCCCGAAGTACGGCGAACCAACACCACGAGCCACATAGACCGCATCACCCGTGCGATCCACCAACGACCCGGGATGGTCCACCCGAGTGTTGAGCGGCTCCAACACCAGCGTGACCCCACTACCCTCGATCTGCGCAATCGCCTTGGTGAAAACCTCCACCAGATCATCAAGCTGACTCGCCCGGCTGGCACCCGCGAAGCCGGTGCCGCTCTGAACCACGATCCGCCGGTTCCCCAACCGACGCGCGATCTGAACACCCTCGTCCAACCCCCGATAGAACTCGGAGTGATCACGCGGAGGAATCATGAACTGCGTCCTGGGCTCAGCCAACTGAGCCACCAACGACACCCCAGTCTCCTCCAACGCGGCCGCCACCGCCTCAATGTCCTTGGGCCGCGCCGGCATATCCCTACCCAACGGACCCCAGAACTCCACCGCCGTAAAACCCGCGGCAGCCGCAGCCCGAATCCGATCCGCGTAGTCCTCGCCGGCCTCAGAAAACAACAACTCAACATTCGGTGCGAACAACATCTCGCACAGCCTTCCGGGGAACTAGGCGACCCTCGCCCAACCAGGCCCTAAACAGAACCCCCCGTCCGCACCATGCCCCCAACGAACGGCACGAACGCCACCACCGGCCCAGCGATCAACACTGACCACCACCCGTTTGATGTACCATCAAACATAACAACCCACCAACCCCACGTCAACCC
>NZ_MTPX02000096.1 GCF_002154335.2 Actinomyces ruminis | reverse complement strand
CGCTAGCATCACGGAGTCCAATACGGATCCGGCGTAGGCGACGGCGTAGTCGTAAACCCAACATCATCCAAAAGCTCCGCACCACGCTCAATCGCAATCCCCTCAAGAAACGAGATCTGAGCCGCCGCGCTGACGCCATCATTCGTTGCTTTGATTGAGAAAATCACAGCGGCAGTTCCCTCGAACCAACCAGCATACGCATACCGCTGTCCGACCCACGACACCACAGTCGCATCCCCAACCGCCTGGACACGAGCCCCAGGCCTCGCAGACACCGTATCCACCACCGACACACCTATCGCCTTATAATCAATAAGCACATCATCTGCATCTGGCGCAGCTTCAATGTAGATACGTTGCTCATTATCGCCGCCCACTCGACAAGTCCAATACTCGCCGCTGGTGCTGTAGTCACCCTCAAAAACTTCGGTGACTTCACCTAAGATCGGGGCAACATCCTCGTCGGTGAGCACTAAACAATACGGTTCGCTGGGACGCGGAGGAGGCAGCTGCTGGTACCCCCACCAAGCCAGCCGCCCCACCAGCACCAACGCCACAATCATCAAGGACACCACAAAAGGCGCCCCCATACGATTAGCCAAACCCCACAACCGTTCAGAAAACGCTGACACGACGCTACCCCACCTCACTCTTCATCGTTTCCGCGACCAGCTCGGACGCCGTCGTTGAACTGGATCTCCAAATCAGACGAAGGGACGTCGGGGCTCTCCATCCAGTGGTTGAACTGCTTCCTGTAGGTGGAGTCGGACAACAACATGGTCAGGTCGATCTGATGGTCGTCGTCCATCCAGTCGTAGAGATCGCCGAGATCCTTCCCGTTATAGTCGATATAGGCGGCATCGGTGAACCGTCCCGCGTTTGCGACCTGCGCCATGGCGGACTCGAGAATAGAGTGGAACCTCTCGGCCTACTGGTCAAGGTTCTCTGGTGAGTCTGCATGCCGCCAGGGAGGCGACCAGACAAACCGGAGCGGCGGCCCGACCGCGCCACCACAGGGATTGCTGCGGGGCACCTCGGCTAGGCGCTCTTGTCCCTTTTGATCGTGATCTCACCGTCTTCACCTCCACACCGTCACGACCCAGAACCAAGAACCTCACCACCGGCAACCATCCCACACGAGCCTCCACCTGGCGTCTCATGGTTCGTCGGTGGGTCGGACAATAATCGTCTGGATCTCCGCCACCGGGATCGTGGTGGTCGTGCTGGTGGTGTGAGTGTCCATCGAGCCCGAAGCGCCATCGGAGGCGGTGTAG
>NZ_MTPX02000095.1 GCF_002154335.2 Actinomyces ruminis | reverse complement strand
GGCGTCGTTCTCCTCACTCCAGGGGATACCGAACCCAGTACACGTAGCCGTCCCATCCTTGGGCTGCAAAGTCAACATGGACGCCGCAGCCGTGATCGTCGCCGTAGTCGACCCCGCCGTAGCCGTCACGGTCACCTCCTTGGGTGTGTCACCGGTGGCCCACACCCAGGTATCCATACCCACAATCGTGGCCCCCACATCCCCATACATCGGGTTATAACTGATCGTCGCAGTAGGGATCGTGACTGAGTCCCACGCCGCCTGCGCCAGAGTCGCCCCATCAACCTCCGGGGCGGGAGCAGACTCGCCTGCAGGCACATACACCGGGCCGTTTGATCGGAAGTCTCCGGCTAGCTTCTGGTACTCCATCGGATCGTCACCGCTGTAGTACTTCCAGTCGCACCACGGCTTATACCAGTAACCCTCCGTATCATCCGCATAGGAGTCGTAATCGGGATACTCAGACTCGATATACGACCGGATACCACCCCAGTTGCCATGCACCGAATACTCTTTCTCCGCCTGGTCGGAGTCAATCCACTCCGCGACCTCCGCACCCGTCCGATCCTGCTCATACCAGCACACCGGATGCACAGTGGCGGTCACCGACTGCGACCACGCCTCAGCACCGCCAGAACCAGCCGACCCATCCGCCGCCGCCGACGTCGACTCCGCATACACCGTCATCGTCACCGAACCATCCCCACCCTGCACAACCGAACCAGACGACAAACCAGAACCTTTGGAACGTAGATCATTGGCGAATGCAGGTGAGGCGAGCGTCGACACACAGATCACTGCTGCAAGTATGGCGAAAATGCTACGACAGTTACTCATAGTCACGACTCCACCGCGCATTCATTCGTCGACAATGTGTCTTCTTTTGAAGTGACCCATCCCGCACCCTCATCAACCATGGTAATCAGCACCTCGTAGCGCCCCTGAAGCGCCTCTGGATCAGTGTTTTCTTCACCCGAGACGTCGTACGACGTCAGATCGGACTGGTCGTCACAAACAAGAATCTGAGCTTGATGCGGGGATATGGCGACCACCTCCCTGACCGAGATGCGCACCACACCCTCGACGGTTTCACCTTTTACGGCCTCGTAGTTGTCGGATATGTATTGGTACTCTTCATCAGTGGTGAGGGGTTCGGCGTTCTCGATGCCGGTGCCGGTGAACCAGATGTTCCAGGTGACCTGGTCGTAGTTGACGAACGCCTTGAGGACCTCTGCCTGCTGCTCATCCAGATCCTCCGGGATCGACGTAATCACATGCCGCTCAGTGGACAGCGACTCCGCCGTCACCAC
>NZ_MTPX02000094.1 GCF_002154335.2 Actinomyces ruminis | reverse complement strand
GGCATCAATGTTGACTTTGCAGCCCAAGGATGGCACCGCTACGTGTACTGGGTTCGGTATCCCCTGGAGTGAGGAGAATGATTCGAAGGGTACGGACTGTGTGATCGTGTTTGACCGGTCCAGCGCGCACTTCAAGGACTCTGTGACGCCGGTGGATGTGAAGGTGTCCTACGCGATCACCTACACCGCCACCGACGGCGCCACCGGCACCATGGACACTCACACCACCTCCGCGACCACTACGATCCCGGTGGCGGAGATCCAGACGATTATTGTCCGGCCCACCGACGAACCATGAGATGCCAACTGATCTCGACTCACCGTCACCGACTAGTAGCCGAGGATCGTTTGCACATAAGGCGGTGTCAGGGTGTGGTTGGGGTGCTGGTGGGCTGGTGTCTGGTGGCTGTTGAGTCCGTGGTGGGGTTTCCGCCGTGTCTGTCGGTTCGCTGACAGGGGTCTTGCTGGACCTGTAGTTTGGGACGGCATGGTGTTCTCGTGCCTGAGTGCCGATGTAGGTCAGCAGTTCGGGCATGACGTCCATGGCCTCCTGGGTGGTTCTCGGGCCGTCCAGGCTGTTTTCTGGGTAAAGCAAGGTGACGACCAGTATGAAGCCGTTCCCGAACCAGACTCCGTGCACATCGTGCTCCGAGCCGACCTGCATTACCCAGAGGTAGGTGTTGCCCTCCAGTTCGGGGATGTTGAGTTTTGGATGCCGTTTTCGGTGTCTGCGGCCATGGTGTCATCGGTCCACTTGTAACCGTTGCCGGCGTCGTACTCCTCGCCGCTCCAGTATTCGATGAGCATGATGGTGTCTCGCAGGTAGTAGCCTTCTGCGTCCGTGGCCGGTGGCCTGCCAGATATAACACCGCAGCGACTGCTCCAACCGCCGTATCTCTGCATCTAGTCGCTGCCGATACTGCTGCCCAGGATTCGGTTGAGTTCGGCGGTGTTGTAGACGTCCTGGCACACGGCCTCCGGCGGCACGAGCGTCTCCTCCTGCTGGCCCCAGGGACGCCACCACCAGGCCAGCACCCCGGCGCACAGCACCGTGATGGTGAGAAGGACTGCCAGCCAGCCTCGTCTCGGTCTGATTTCCTGGCTCCTAGGGACAGTATCGGGTCGTTTCACCAGTCGTCGCCACCATAGTATTCCCTAAACCCGTCCGCGCTACTCCGTGTACGAGTCCCTTGCCTGAGTTTTACGTCGGTCAGGGTATTGGCGACGTCCTCGCTGCCTCCTGCCCCCGCTCCGATCCAGCCGTTGAAGTCGATTGTTTGTTGGTTGGTTTTGAGTGTGATGTGGTGGGCGCCGTTGGTGTCTGTGGTGTACCAGGTGGTGGTGTTGGGGTCTGG
>NZ_MTPX02000093.1 GCF_002154335.2 Actinomyces ruminis | reverse complement strand
GACGTAGAGAATGTAAGTGTCTGCTCGGTGCTGGGGGTGTGTGACCCTATTTCGGACTGGCGGCCTGGTTGGGTCTGTCCTGGGATTGATCTGTCCGCGCCTGCCGGGCCGGGCGGGCGACTATTGCATCTGGTGCCGGCGGGCTCGGGGCTGCTCGCATGACTTGATATGAGCCTGGAGTTGATTCCTCATCAACGTCCTGTCTGCGAGACGGGCTCCCGGCCCGCCGGCGCGCCCACCGTCTAGGAGAGCATGATCATCATGCAGACAGCACCCAGCAATGCACTTTCAACGATACTGCCGCCGCCGAGCCTGTCCTGGCCCCAGCGGCCCCCGTCCCGGCTGGGGGACGCTGGGTGGTTGCCGGGGTGGACACGCACAAGGACACCCATCATGTCGCGGTGCTCGACGCCGTAACCGGGCAGCGCCTGGGCGACATGCAAGTGGCTGCCACCCCGGCGGGATACAGCCAGCTACTGGACTTCGCTACCGGCCTGGGACAAATCCAGATGATCGGTATTGAGGGCACCGGCTCCTACGGGGCGGGACTGGCCCGCGCCCTGCGAGCGGCCGGCGCACCCATCCGGGAGGTGATCCGCCCCAAGCGCTCCCAGCGGCGTCGCGGCAAGTCCGACCGGATCGACGCCTACGCCGCCGCGCAGCAGGCCCTGGCCGAGGCCGAGGCCCTGCCCATCGCCAAGACCGGGCAAGGACAATGCGAGCAGATCCGCGTCCTGCTGGCCGAGCGCCGCTCCGCCGTCAAGGCCGCCACCGCCACCAAACGGCAGATCAGCGCCCTTGTCATCACCGCCCCCGCCCCACTACGAACCCGCCTGGACGGCCTTAACGGCCCCGACCTGGTCAACGCCCTGGCCAACACCACCGACAGCGCTACCAGCACCAACGCCGACGCTACCGGCCGGGCTGTCACCGCCACCACCAGGCAGGTCCTGTACCGCCTGGCCCGCCGCCAGCAGGCCCTGGACCAAGAGATCAACGACATCGACACCCAACTACACGCACTCACCCAACAAGCCGCCCCCGCGATGCTGGCGACCAAGGGCTACGGGCCCGTCACCACCGCCACCCTGCTAGTAACCGCTGGGGACAACCCCGACCGCATCCACAACGAGGCATCCTTCGCCGCCCTGTGCGGCGCCTGCCCCATACCCGCCAGCTCCGGCAAAACCAACCGCCACCGCCTAAACCGCGGCGCAGACCGACAAGCCAACTGGCACTACACCAAGTCGCACGCTCCCGCCTGGCCCGCGACCCACGCACCCAGGCCTACGCCAAACGCCTGGCACAGCGCAACAAAACCCCCAAGGACATCATGCGCTGCCTCAAACGCGCCATCGCCCGCGAAGCATTCCACCTACTAACCAACCCACCCACCCCACCCCGCACCGACGACCTACGCCAACAACGCCAACAACGCGGACTCACCCTGACCCAAGCCGCCCACCACCTGGGCACCCACCCACCCCTAATCAGCCGACTAGAACGCGGACTCCACCACGACACCACCCTGACCAACAACTACCGCCAATGGCTCAACACCCACCCACCCCTAACCACTTGACAACCATAGGAGCATCA
>NZ_MTPX02000080.1 GCF_002154335.2 Actinomyces ruminis | reverse complement strand
CCTCGCCCAGTGCGCGCAACTGGCCCGCCCCCTGTTCGTCAAGCCCGCCCCGCGCGGGCTCCTCCCTGGGCATCACCCGGGTGGAGGACCTTGCCGACCTGGAGGCGGCCATCGAGTCCGCCCGTGCGGTGGACCCCAAGGTGCTGGTCGAGTCCGGCATCGTCGGCCGCGAGATCGAGGTCGCCGTCCTCGCCGGTCACGGCGACGACGCCCCCCGCGTGGCCGAGCCCGGCGAGATCGTCATGGACGCCGCCCACGGCGCCGGCGAGTTTTACGACTACGAGACCAAGTACCTCGCGCATGACGCCGTCGCCATGGTGTGCCCCGCCCACATCACCCCGGAGGCGCGTGAGCTGCTCATGCGCCGGGCCGCCGAGGCCTTCATCGCCATCGGCGGGGAGGGACTGACCCGCGTCGACTTCTTCCTCACGCCGGAGGGGGAGGCCATCGTCAACGAGGTCAACACTATGCCCGGTTTCACCCCCTTCTCCATGTACCCCTACATGTGGCAGGTCTCCGGGTTGGCCTACCGCGACCTGGTTACCGAGCTGATCGAGCTCGCGCTGGAACGCCCCACCGATGTCAACCGCTGAGGCCGACGACGCCGGGCCTACCGTCGCCGACCTGGGGGAGGAGGGCCTGCTGGCGGCTATCGCTCCGCTGCTGCCGCAGGCGACCCGCGTACTGGTACCCAGCGGGGACGACAGCGCCGTGGTCGCCGCCCCGGACGGCCGCTACTGCATAAGCACGGACGTGCTCGTCGAAGGGGAACACTTCCGCCCCGACTGGTCCACCGGCCGCGACGTCGGGGCGCGCGCCGCCGCCCAGAACCTCGCCGACATCGCCGCCATGGGGGCGCGGCCGACGGCGCTGGTGGTGAGCCTGGTGCTGCCCCGCGCCACCCCGGTCGCCTGGGTGCAGGATCTGGCCCGCGGATTCGCCGACGCCTGCGTGGGCACGGACGCGGGCGTGGTCGGTGGCGACCTCAGCGTCGGGGAGCGGGTGGTCGTCGCCGTCACCGTCCACGGTGACCTGGGCGGCCGCCAGCCGGTGCTGCGCTCGGGCGCTCGGCCCGGTGACGTCGTCGTGCACGTGGGCACGCTGGGACGCTCCGCCGCCGGGCTCGCGTTGCTGCAGGCCGGGCTGGACGACCGCGCCGACGTGTGGGGCGAGGCCGTGGACGCCGCCCGCGCCGGGCTCGCCTCGGAATGCCTACGCATCTACCGGGCGCCCGCCCCGCCCCTGGCCGCAGGACCCGCCCTGGCCGATGCTGGAGCCGGCGCCATGCTGGACGTGTCCGACGGGCTGCTGCGCGACGCGGACCGGATCGCCCGGGCCAGCGGCATCGTCGTCGACATCGCCGATCCCGACGACGACCCGGATACCGGGCAGGCGCATGATCTCGCCGCGCTGGAGCCGATAGCCCGGCTGCTGCGGGAGGAGGCCGCGGCCGCGCGCTCCCTGGCGCGGGCCTGGGTGCTGACCGGGGGAGAGGACCACGGCCTGCTGGCCACGCTCCCGGCGGCGGCCGGGCGGCTCCCGGAAGGCGCACGCGTAGTTGGAGCCGTGCGCGCCCGGTGCGAAGGGGAACCCGCGGGCGCACTGATCGGCGGGCGGGTGCCCGACCAGCTCGGCTGGGACCACTTCCGCGCCTAGGCGGCCGGACTCGGTGACGATTTACGACCTCGGGGTACATTGCACGACCGCGGGGCGGTCGTAAACCGCACCCCAGGGTCGTAAATCGTAGGTCGGTGAGTTGTCGGTGTGAGCGGGTTTGCTTGGGGTCGGGGTTTTGGTTGGTGTGGTGTGGGAGGGTCGGGGTGGTTGTGGTCTGGGAGGTTAATCCGGGGCG
>NZ_MTPX02000092.1 GCF_002154335.2 Actinomyces ruminis | reverse complement strand
TTCCTTGGGAGTATCACCCGTGGCCCACACCCAGGTATCCATACCCACAAACGTCGCCCCCACACCCCCATACATCGGGTTATACGAAATCGTCGCCGTAGGAATCGTCACCGCATCCCACGCCGCCTGAGCCAACGTCTCCCCATCTATCTCCGGCTCCGGGGGCGAACCACCAGCAGGAACCCATACAGCCATGTTCCTCTCAACCCAACTCCTTGACAGCGTGCTGAAGTCCGCAAGATCATCCCCCCTGAAATACTCGGGAGAGCACCAGGGAATGTACCAATACCCCTCTGAGTCGGACGCATGAGACTCGTAATCCGGGAAACGAGAACGATATTCTTCCAGCGTATGACCACTAAAACGGGTGACGTTATAGACAGTATCATCCGACTCCAACGAGCTAGCTGTCTCCTCACCCGTCTTATACGGAATATACCAGCACACCGGATGCACACTCGCGGTCACCGACTGCGACCACACCGAAGCACCACCACCAGAACCAGCCGACCCATCCGCCGCGGCCGACGTCGACTCCACATACACCGACATCATCACCGAACCATCCCCACCAGCCGCCACCGAACCAGACGACGAGCTCACTTCCATTCCTTTGACTTGGTTGGCCCAAGCAGGCGATAAATCAACCACAGATAAAAAGACAAGAAAAAGCGAAACAATGCTAGCAGACAATTGCCTGTAGAACTTCATTGGTCGACCACACATTCGTTGGCAGAGAGTCGCTTTTCCTCAGACTCCTTCCAAACTCCATCTTCGTAAATCATTGTAATCAAGACCTCATAGCGCCCCTGAAGAGTCTCCGGGTCGGAGTTGTCTTGCCCCGAAGCGTCATAGGAAATCAAATCGGACTGGTCGTCGCAAATCAGCACCTGAGCGTAAGTTACATCGTAGGCAAACACCGCAGTAACCGACACACGCAGGTTGCCTTCCACTGTTTCACCTTTGACTTGGTCGTAGCTGCTTTTAAGACTCTGGTAGGTTTCTTCAGTCATAAGCGGCTCGGCGTTTTCCACGCCAGTGCCGGTGAACCAGATGTTCCAGGTGACCTGGTCGTAGTTGATGAAGGCCTTGAGGACTTCGGTCTGCAGCTCATCCAGATCCTCCGGGATCGAGGTCACCTGGTAGCGATCGGTGGACAGCGACTCCGCAGTCACCACACCAGCCGCCTCCGCAGAAGCAGCAGCCGACGCAGACGCCTCCGCGGCGGCTGCGGACTCCGACGCCTCGGCCGAGGCCCAGGCCTCAGGGTCATAAGTAGGGATATCCAGGCCACTCTCATCCGAGTCCGACGAACACGCCACCAACGGCGCACACGCCAGCAGCAGAGCTAACAGGCCAACGACTGGCCGGTGTCGACGGGGACGAGACATTCTTGTTAGGGCTCGCATACTCGATGATCTCCTTTTTATCGGCACAGAATAGTAGCGAACGTAAATCATTCAAATCGACGGAGCACAGGACGAACACGCGGCAAATCGCGCGCAGCAAGCACCAGAAGCTCTACACCAGCAAATACTCCCAGGCACACCCAAACCCACGGAACACCAGACAACAACAAGCTGGTGAGCCGCGAGACTGGCAGGTCCAGGAGAGAAGCTTCGAACAGAATCATTTGACAACCTTTGCCGCCTGGCCCTGGTCATACCCTGTTTTAGTGTTAACCATCTCGCGGTCGATGCTGTCCATGGTAGGATCGTTTACCTGCCGCTGCCAGGTGATGTATTCGTGGGCGGCTTCTGGTGTCATGGGGTCGGGGGCGGTGATGGTGGGTTGCCCGTCGACCTCGGTGTAGAAGGAGAACGGCCCGCCGTTGTTGCCGGTAGCAGCGGCCTCGATGGTGGTGTCATTGAGTAAGCCGTAGTTCGCGGCATCAACGTATCCCTGAGCCCGCAGCACGGTTTTGATGTCGGCGGCGTTGATGGTGTCGGAGGTGCTGTCTCCTGCGCGTAGTTCGGCAATGCCGTCGAGGTAGCCCATGGTCTGCGCGGCGGACTGATACTGCCCAAGCACGGTGGCTTCGGGGTCTGCGGCCGTGGGCATTTGCG
>NZ_MTPX02000066.1 GCF_002154335.2 Actinomyces ruminis | reverse complement strand
CCGGGCACGCCGGCGACCGGCGACAGCGCGGCCGCGGCCCGGGAGGGAGCAGTGCCCAAGGCCACCAGTACGAGCGCGGCGATCTGCTCCGGGGTGAGCCCGTCGGTGGGCACCGCAATGGTCGCGACCTGTCGGTACAGGTCGGCACGCTGCGCATGCAGGTCCTCCATGCGCGCCAGTACACCCGCGGCGACGTCACCCTGGGCGGCCGCGGCGGCGTCGGAATCCGCCGTTGGCCCGGCGGGGCTTACCAGCGGCCGGCCGGCGCCGTCGCTACGTGGGCGGCTGCGGTGGCGGGGCTGGCGCTGAGGTGCACGACGGTGTGCCCGCGCAGCAGGCGGCGGTTCTCCTCCCGCAGTACGGCGCCACCGCCGAGCGCCACGACTCCCTGGGCAGCGGCCTCCCCGGTCAGCACGGCCCGCAGGGCGCGGGTCTCCCGGTCTCGAAAGCCCTTCTCACCCTCGGCGGCGAAGATCTCCGGGATGGTCATGCGGGCGCGACGGCGAATCTCCGCATCCGTGTCGGTGACCTGCACCCCCAGAGCGGTGGCCAGCAGCCGCGCCACCGTGGTCTTGCCGGACCCGGGCAGGCCGACCAGGACCAGCGGCAGCAGGCTCGTGTCTACGGTGCCTGCGGGCAGCGTCGGGCCGCCCGGCCGGTGGGCGTGGCTGGTGTGGCTCATGGGATGCGGCTCCTTTGCGGGACGGGCAGTGAAGCTGGACAGGGCGGTGGGACGCTCACCACTGGGTGCGTTCGGCCACGCGGGCGAGGTAACCGGCCAGGTTGCGGCGGGCCTCGGCCACCGAGTCCCCGCCGGTCTTTTCCAGCAGGGCGTCGGCGAGCACCAGCGCCACCATGGCCTCGGCGATTACCGCGCCGGGGACGACGGCGGTGGTGTCCGAGCGCTGGTGCAGCCCGGTGGCCGGATCGCCGGTGGCCAGGTCAACGGTGCGCAGAGCGTGCGGAACCGTGGAAATGGGCTTGTAGGCCGCCCGCACCCGCAGCGGCGCCCCATTGCTGATGCCGCCCTCGATGCCGCCGGCCCGGTTGGTGGCGCGCTCCACCCGTCCGGAGTCGATGGCGAGGATCTCGTCGTGGGCGGCGGAGCCCGGACGGGCCGCCTCGGCGAAGCCGTCCCCGATCTCCACGCCCTTGACCGCCTGGATGCCCATGAGGGCACCGGCCAGGCGAGCGTCCAGCCGCCGGTCGGCCTGCACGTGGGTGCCCAGGCCGATGGGCACGCCGGTGGCGATCACCTCCACGACCCCGCCGAGCGTGTCGCCGGCCTTCCGGGCGGCGTCGATCTCGGCGACCATTGCGGCGCTGGTGGCGGGGTCGGTGCAGCGTACCGGGTCGGCGCTGAGCCGGGCCTCATCGGTGGGCGTGGGGCGGGCGGCGGCGTCGGGCAGGGCGACTGTCCCGATGCGCACCACGTGGCTGACCAGCCGGATGCCCGCGGCCTGCTCCAGCAGCGCCTCGGCCACCGCCCCCAGGGCGACGCGGGCGGCGGTCTCACGGGCCGAGGCGCGTTCCAGGACGGGGCGGGCGTCGGGCAGGTCGTACTTGAGCAGGCCGGGCAGGTCGGCGTGTCCCGGCCGTGGCCGGGTAAGTGGCAGGTTGCGGGCGATCTCGCGCTCGTCGCCGGTGCCGGCGTGCTTGCGCAGGGCGGAGGCGGGCACGGGATCGGCGCTCATGATGGTGGACCACTTGGGCCACTCGGAGTTGCCGATGCGCAGGGCGATGGGGCTACCCAGCGTGCGGCCGTGACGGATGCCGCCCAGGATCGACAGTTCATCGGCCTCGAACCGCTGCCTGGCGCCGCGCCCGTGGCCCAGGCGGCGGCGGGCGAGGGCGGCGCGGATTTGCTCGCTCGTGATCTCCACGCCTGCGGGCACGCCCTCAATGATGGCGGTGAGGGCCTCACCGTGGGATTCGCCGGCGGTCATCCATCGAAGCATGGGGTGATCATCCCACGCCGCCGGCCGCGACGTCACCGCTGTCCGGCACCGCGGGCGGCGAGCGCGCCCATCAGCGCGTCCCGCATGGGCGCCAGCGGCGGAGTGCGCCCGGTCATCAGGGTGACCTGCGGGACCGCCTGATGCAGCAGCATGAGCCAGCCGGGGGCGACGCCTCCCCCGGCCTGTCTCCAGACGCCGGCCAGCGGCGTGGGCCAGGGCGCGTAGACGACGTCGAGCATGACCGCCCCGCTCCGGGACCCGGAGCCCGCCAGCGCAGCGGCCATGGGCGCGGCCAGGGTGTCGGCGGCGCCGGCCGGGAGAGTGGAGACGACCAGGTCGGCGTTGGCGGCCGCCGCGGCCACCTCGGCGTCGGAGGCGGCCCGGTGACGCCGCCTCC
>NZ_MTPX02000039.1 GCF_002154335.2 Actinomyces ruminis | reverse complement strand
GGGTATGGACGAGGCGGGCGGCCGTGGACGAGGCGGCGGCCGTGGCCCACGATCTCGTCGACACGATCCCCCGCCGCGCTTCAAGCTCGGCTGAGAGCGGCGTCGGCTCAGCGGCCCGGCTGCTGCGGCAGGTCGTACTGCTGCTGCGCGGCGGCGTTGCGGGCAGCCCGCTTCTGACGCCTACCGACGACGAGCCCGCTAATACCCACCCCGATACCGACAACCGCGATCCCCAGGCCCGCGCGGCGCACCGGCAGCGCCGATCGATCGTATTCGAGGATGGCGTTGAAGTCCTCGACGCTTATGGGGCACTCCTCACCATCAACCTCGAAGGTGTATCCCGAGGTCGGCTGCCCCTCCTCGACGCAGCTGATGTCCGGTTCCGGCCCGACGTGCTCGACGAAGATCATGGCCACGCCGACTACGAACAGGACTACGGCAGCGATGTACATATATTTACTCTTCATAACACCCACCCTAGTGTGGACGGACTCTATGGACCAGTTGCCAGACCACACTCCAGATGTGACCTGTCCGATATGCAGACTGTTCCAGCAGAACCCATCCCACATATCCCACATAACGGTCTTGACAAGGAAAGGCCACGGTCGTACGTTTTCGCCGTCAGCCGCCCGGGGAGAGCCTTGGGTCATGCCGCCGCGCTCAATTGTCGCCTTTCGGAGGAACGCAACCGATGTCCGATGGGTTCATTCACATCGTCGCAGGCGATCTGGAGATGTTGGCCGCCCGGCTCGGCTCACTGAACGGCGACGTGCGAACCGTGGATGTTGAAGCCGCCCTGAGCAACGTCGGGACGGCGATGCCGGGCTCACTCAGTTCCGGCGCGGTAGCCGCGGCCGCTGCCTCACTCAAGGACTTGACCGACGCACTGGGCAGCCGGTATGCGGACGTCAGCTCGGGCACTTCAGAGTTAGCCTCCGCTCACCACGCCAACGATGAGGCTATGGCCGAGTTGACGCCCAGGGCCACCTCCGGTTCGGTCTCGCAGTGGGCGGTTGAGAAAGGACTGGCCTGACCGATGGCGACGTGGGCAGACATCCGCACCTGGAGTCCCGAAGGCATGGCCGAAGCCTCGGATTCCCTCAAGACCGTGGACACGCGCCTGTCATCTATGCATGAAGACGCAGAGTTGGCGCTGGGCCAGGTGGCCTCGCAGTCTTCGGGCGTCAGCGCCATGCGCGCGGCACTGCGCTCGAGCATCGCCGAACACAACAAGCTCATCGAGCGGGTCGACTCCCTGCAGACCGCCACCGCCGCTGCCTGCGACGGGCTGATCGCGGTTCGCCGTCAGGTCTTGGCGTGCCAGGACTACGTCAACGCCAACCCTTATTTGACCCTGGCCGACGACGGTACTGTCACCGCGGCCCTCCCCGCGGCGAGCAACATGAGCGTCGCTACGGCAGCGGCAGCACGACAACAGGCCGGGGCGATCCGGTACCCAGCGAACACGCCGACATGCCGGGCGTGGACCCTTGGCAGTACCCCGGCGATTCTGAAAACGAAGGATCAGGTAAGTATGCGCAGCGCATAGCCACACCCCACGATCATGTAGTACACGAACTCGCAACCCTAGCAGCGGGCGTGTGCGAGTCAATGTGGCCGGACGCTTCGAAGAATCTTTACCACTATCTACAAAACACCGGAGAACCACAGGACATCAACGTAGACAATATGCTGACCGACCTGCCTGATCTTCCAGTTGACGCACAAGCCGACGCCGAATGGATGGCCAGCCAGGCGGTTGCCGACGCCCAAAAGTCGGATATATCAGGACCAGTAACCTACCCTTTCAACACCGAATGGACACCCGAGTACGCCGAGCAAAACGAGGACCAAAACTGGTTTTTGGCAACGGGTGGGTACCAGTACTGCACCGATGGTACCGTCACCGTATATCCGCCCACCGACTCCAACGCCGAGTGGACTTACTCCTACGACTACCGAGTGCATGTGGCCGATCGGTACAACTGGGATGGCAACAAGTCCACCACTATTAATGGCATCACCGTTACCGACAAAGAGTTGCAAGAGCTTCACAGAGCCGGTTTAGCCAAGGAGTACGACCTCGTCGGTGAATCGTCCGTTCAACACGGGACCGGGCCATGACCAACCTCAGAGAACTCATGCTGCCGCCGATTGCGGCAGGCGTTCTGGTCGCCGCGCTGATGCTGTCGGCATGCGGCGGTTCCGCAGCCACCCGCGGAAGCGCACCTACCCAAACCACCCCTGCTCAGGAGGTCACCATGACATCCACCTACCAGGAGGGTGCGCCTTATCCGGCGGATACGGAGCACCTGGATGACATCCTGGCCATCGGCCAAGGGCACGAGTTGCCCGAGGACGCCGAAGTCCTCTCAGTCTCCCCATCCACCAACTTTGCGGAAAACTACCCCGGGGGCTGGGGCTACATCATCGCCTTCACCGCCGAAGACCAAGCCATACGCGACTACGTCACCAACAACACCAATTCCCCCGGAGAGCTCATTGAAAACTACCCACAGGCCACCCAGGAAATGGATGGCTTGGAGGATGTTGACCTGAGCGCCATCAGCAACCCCTGGAAAAGAAGCTTTGACGGGGTAATTCTTGTGCTTGAACGCCCACTGGGACGTGGCTGGCTCATTATCCGCGGAGCGCCACGCTGACCCCCTCCGATGCCGCGTATCCTGCGAGCTCCAGCGTCACTCCCGCATCGCCATCTGCCCACACGCTCCGCCCATCCGCCTCCAGCCGCCACGGCCCGCGAGCGCCGTCGGCCCGCGCGGTGATCACGCCGTCGCGGCGGGCGACGTGGAAGGCGACCGCCGCGCAGTCGTCGTGCGCAGGCACCACCACCTCACGTTCGTCGCCGTCGACCAGGCCGAAGCAGCGCAGGGTGAGGTCGGCGGCCCAGTCGTCCTCCGGCCGTTCCACCCGTCCCGTCACGGGCAGTACGCTCCCCTGCCGCACGTACAGGGGAACGGTGTCCATCCCGTGGTATTCATGCACCCACCGCGGCCCCTCCACCGTCACTCCGTCCCACCAGGAGGTCCAGGTTCCCGCGGGCAGGTAGACCTCCGCCTCGCCATCGGCGTCCATCACGGGCGCCACCAGCAGGGCGTCGCCGAGCATGTACTGGGTGTCGACGTCGCGGGCCCCTGGGTCGTCGGGGAACTCCAGGAACATGGGCCGCATCATGGGCACCCCCGTGGCGTGGGCCTGCGCCGCCAGCCGGTACAGGTAGGGCATGAGCGAGAGCCGCAGGGTGATGAACCGGCGGGCGACCTCAACCGCCTCCTCATCGAAGGCCCAGGGCACGCGCACCGAGTTTGAGCCGTGCAGGCGGGCGTGTGAGGACAGCAGCCCGAACGCGAGCCAGCGCTTGAACACGCCGGGGTCCGGGGTGCCCTCGAAGCCGCCGATGTCATGACTCCAGTAGGCGAACCCGGAGGAGCACAGGGACAAGCCGCCGCGCAGTGTCTCCCCCATGGAGCGTAGGTGGACTCGTTGTCGCCGCCCCAGTGCACCGGGAACTGCTGGCCGCCCGCGGTGGCGGAGCGGGCGAACAGGACCGCCTCCCCCTCACCGCGCTGCTCGCGCAGCAGGTCGAAGACGGTGCGGTTGTACAAGTGCGTGTAGTAGTTGTGCATCTTCTCCGGGTCCGAGCCGTCGTGCCAGGCGATGCCCCGCACCGGGATCCGCTCCCCGAAGTCGGTCTTGAAGCAGTCCACGCCCATGTCCAGCAACGCCTGGAGCTTGCTGCGATACCAGGCGACGGCGTCGGGGTTAGTGAAGTCGACCAGGGCCATGCCCGCCTGCCACAGGTCGGTCTGCCACACATCGCCGGCGGTGGTGCGCACCAGATAGCCGCGCGCGACGCCCTCCTCGAACAGGGCCGAGCGCTGGGCGATGTAGGGGTTGACCCACACACATACGCGCAGGCCGCGGGCCTTGATGCGCGCCAGCATTCCGGCCGGATCGGGGAAGGTGGCGGGGTCCCACACGAAGTCGCACCAGTGGAACCTGCGCATCCAGAAAGTGTCGAAGTGGAAGACGCTCAGCGGCAGGCCCCGCTGCTCCATGCCCTCGATGAATGACATGACAGTGCGCTCGTCGTAGTCGGTGGTGAAGGAGGTGGTCAGCCACAACCCGAAGGACCAGGTGGGCAGCATCGGGGCGCGGCCGGTCAGCGCCGTGTAGCGGCGCAGCACGTCCTTCGGGCTCGGCCCGTCGATCACGTAGTAGGTCAACCGCTCGCCCTCCACGGAGAACTGCACGCGGGTGGTCACCTCACTGCCGACCTCGAAGGACACCCCGCCGGCCTCGGCGACGAACACGCCGTAGCCGGCGCTGGTGAGGTAGAAGGGGATATTCTTGTAGGCCTGCTCGGAGGCGGTGCCGCCGTCCTCGTTCCAGATGTCCACGCTCTGGCCGTTCTTGGTGAAGGCACCGAAGCGCTCCCCCAGCCCGTACACCCGCTCCCCCGGTCGCAGGGAGAGCTGCTCGCGCATGTAGCTGGTTCCGTCCGGTCCGACGACGTGGGCGACGGCGCGCGGCAGGCTCGCCGTCAGCCGACGCCCGGCTGAGCTGAAGACAGCTGTCCAGTCCTCCCCCTCGCGCAGGGTCACGGCCAGCGCTCCGGCCCGCAGGGTGACGCCGCCCGGCGCCTGCTCCACCTCCCCCCGGTATCCATCCGGCGTGGTCACCTCAAAGTGCGGCCCGCGGTCGCGCACGCCGCGGTGGTTGACCAGTTCCACCTTGATGACGCCGTCGGCGACGGCGGTGAAGGTCGCCGACAGCAACGCCACGTTCAAGGTGTCGCCACGGCCGGAGACCGGGCGGACCGGGGCGTATGCGTGAACAGTGCTGCCGGTGTCGCCGCAGTGGGCGGCGCCGACGGATAGGTCGAGCAGACCGCGGGCCTTTTCCACGGTGTAACCGGAGCGGTCGAGCCAATAGCCGTTGGAGAACTTCATAGCGGGTTCCTTTACTTGACCGCGCCGGCGGTGACGCCGCGGGTCAGGGTGCGCTGGAAGAAGAGGAAGAACAGGAAAGTAGGAACAAGCGAGACGAGGGCGCCGGCGTTGAGGGTGGGCACGTCAAGCATGCGGTCCCCCTGCAGGCTGGACAGGGCGATCGGCACCGTCTGATTGTCATTGCTGGTTAGCATCACCAGGGGAATGAAGAACTCGTTCCACGTCCAAATGAAGAAGAAGATCGCGAGCACACTCATGGTGGGGCGCACGATCGGGTAGACCACCCGCCACAGGATCTGCCAGCGGCCGGCGCCGTCGAGCTCGGCCGCCTCCAGCAGGGCGCGCGGGAAGGTGCCCAGCACGGAGGACAGCAGGTAGGTGCCGAAGGCCGACTGAATGACCGTGAAGATGATGACGATCGACCACGGGTTGTCGGTGAGTCCGACCCGCTGCGCCATGGTGAACAGGGGGTAGATCAGCCCCTCCTGCGGCAGCATGTTGGCGATCATGAACACGGCCACGATCCAGGCGCGCCCCCGCACCCGGCCCACGCCGATGGCGTAGGCGTTCAGCAGCGAGAGCAGGGTGCCGGCCACGGCCACCAGCGCCGAGGTCCAGATGGAGTTCCACAGTTTGACGGGGAAGTTGACTCGCTGCCAGAAGTAGGCCAGGCCGTCGGTGTAGATCTGCTTCGGCAAGGACAGCGGACTGCCGCCGGAGTAGTCAGCCGGAGATTTGAAGGCGTTGATGACCATCAGCAGGAACGGGGCCACCATGAGCAGCGCGAACAGGCCGACGACGGCGAGCACGATCCAGCGTCCGGCACCCCGATGGAAGCGGTCCTTTTTGCGGGTGACCGCTTCCGGTTTCAGCGTCAGGGCGCGTTTGGTTGTGCCCGCCACGCGAGTGCCCGCAGATGCTGAGCCAAGAACGGTGTCAGGCATATCAGCGTCCCTCCTCCTCGCGGCGGGCACTGCGGTTCTGGAAGACCTGAATGACGCCGGCGATGACGATGATGACGATTGTGAGCACGGTTGAAATGGCGGCGCCGTAGCCGACCTTCGACTTGTCGAAGAAGTTCAGGTAGGAGTAGTAGCTCGGCACCAGGGTGGAACTCTCCGGGCCGCCGCGGGTGAGCACGTAGATGGGAGCGAACACCTTCAGCGCCGCGATCGTGCAGGTCAGCACGATGACGAATGTCTCCGGCCGGATCTGCGGCACGGTGATGGCGCGGAAACGCGCGAACCAGCCCGCGCCGTCGAGCTCGGCCGCCTCGTACAACTCCGGATCCACCCGCTGCAGGGCGGACATGAAGATGACGGTCGGGTAGCCGATCTGGATCCAGATGAGCACGAACATGACCGAGCCCAACGCCGTCGAGGTGGATCCCAGCCAGTTGGGCGGATCGGCGACACCCAGACCACGCAGAATCGTGTTGATCGCCCCCGTCTGGGAGTTCAGGATCCAGTTCCACACAATGCCTGCCACGGAAATCGGCAGGATCTGCGGCAGGTAGTACATGGCACGCAGCGTCGCGGCGGTACGGGAGCCAAAGTGCTTGCCGATGTAGTCGAAAAGCACCGCCGCCAGCACCAGCCCGATAAGTGTCGGGATGATGACCATGGCCACGATCATCGACAACGAGTTACGGAAAGACGCCCAGAACTTGGCGTCATCCAGCAGCCGGGCATAGTTGTCCAGCCCGATGAACCGCATCGGCGACATACCGCCCTTCCAGCTGTTGAGCGAGTACCAGACGTTCAGCGCCAGCGGCACCAGAATGATGATGGTGAAGCAGACCGCTCCCGGAATGAGGTAGGAAGGTAGGCCAGACTCCGCGATCTGCGGCGCGAGGGCCCTCCGGTTCGGGCGCGCATGGTCAGCCCTCGATGCCCATATCGGCCTTGCCCTCGTCGTAGGCGGCCTGCAGGTCGGCCAGGACCTCGGCACCGGTCTTGGAGCCGTTGATGAGGGACTGCATGGCGGAGACAATCTGGTCGTAGAAGCCCGCCACCGGCCAGTCCGGGTAGAAGGCCAGGCCGTCCTGCTCGTTGATCTGGGCGAAGTTCTCCGTCATGGTGCGGGTCTTTTCATCCTCAATGGCAGAGGGGTCGCCGGTCACCGGCAGCCCGCCCTTCTCGCCGAGAATCGCCTGAACCTCGTCGGACAGGGTGATGTCAATGAAGTCGTAGGCGAGTTCCTTGTTCTTGGCGTTGGTCGGCACCACCCACAGGTTCCCGGAGGAGCCCGGGAACAGGTCCGTGCCCGGGAAGAGGAACTGATCCCAGTTCTTGTCGGCCATGTCCCCGACGATCCGCCCGAACCACCAGGAACCGGAGACGAACATAGGGTAGCTGCCGTTGATGAAGGCGGTGCCGGCGTCCTCGGCGGTCAGGCCGGCGGAGTCGGCGGCTACGTACCCCTTATCGATCCACTCCACGAGCTTGTCGGTGCCGGCCTTGATCGGGTCGGCGGTCCAGTCGACGTCGCCTTCGAAGAGTTGGTAGGCGTTGACGAAGGAGCGATCGGCGTGGGAGAGAACCAGCTGGTACCAGAGCTGCCCCATGGGGTACTCCGAGCCGGCCTCGGCCAGCGGGATCTGCCCGGCGGCTACGAAGGCGTCGCATACGGCCTCGAACTCCTCCAGGGTGGTAGGCACGCTTAGCCCCTGGGCTTCGAACATGTCCTGGTTGTAGTAGACGAACACGTACTCGCCGTAGTTGGGAACCCCATACCAGTCGCCGTCGCCCATTAGCCCGTCCTCGGTGTAGCGGGCGGTGGTCTGCAGGGATGCGGCGAGCTTGGCGTCCCAGCCGCGTTCGGTCGCCTGCTCGGTGAGAGGCTCGATGAGCCCCTGGGAGGCGAGCTGCCCAGAGGTGGAGTTGCCCTTGTTGTACTCCATGATGTCTGGGACATCGTCCCCGGTCAGGACGATCTTGGCGTTCTTCTGCAGTTGCTCGAAGGTCTGGTCCTCGATTTTGACGGTGACCTCTGGATGCTGCTCCTTGAAGATCTCCACCGCGCGGGCCCAGGCCTGCCCCATGGCGGAGTCGTCGGACTCGTAGTCCCAGATGGTGAAGGTGTCCGATCCTCCTCCGGAGGACCCGGAGGAGCCGCAAGCGGACAATGTCGGGCCGAGCAGTCCGGTGGCGGCTGCGGCGGCCAGGAGGGCGTTGAAGTTCCTGCGTCTCATGATGTGATTCCTCTTCATTGAGTGTCCGTAAATGGGCGTGGTGGTGGAGCCCGGCGCGGTCGGAGCCGGGAGATGTGGGTTTTCCGCGGACGTTATGAGCCGCTCGCTCTAGCCGCTGGACAGCCGGCCTATTCGGGGCGGCTGCGGCGCAGGACCGAGGCTCTCGCCCTCGACCACCGTGCAGGTGACCAGTTGATGGCAATCGGCGGGGTCGAGCTTCTCGTCGAGGATCGCCAGTAGGGCGCGGGTGGCGAAGGCGCCCATGCGCTCGCCGGGAGCATGCGTCGTGGTCAGCGTGGGTACCGTCATGGCGCCGAGCGTTGGTGAGGAGACCGCGCCGACCACGGAGACATCCCTGGGCACCCGCAGTCCCATGGCATGCAGTCCGGCAAGCAGACCGAGTGCGGCCAGATCGTTCATGACGACGACGCCGGTGGGTGGGTCCTCGCGCCCCATCAGAGTGCGGGCCATGGCCTGACCGGCTTGCGGACTGGCATCGCAGTCATAGGCAAGCGGCGCCAGCGCACGATTGCTCACCGCGCGCAGATATCCCTGTCTGCCCCTGACGGCCGGACCGTAGCCCGCCTCCGTCTGAGATGCGGGACGCCCAATGAAGGCGATATGCCGGTGACCCAGGCGGTACAGCTCGCCGATGGCGTCGTCGACCGTGCGTTCGAAGTCGATGTCTACGTATGCCAGGCCGGTCGGGTCCGCAGTGCGCCCGACCATGACGAACGGCAGCCGGGCACGCTTGAGTGCGGTGACCCGCGGGTCCTCCACCCCGACCTCAACCAGCAGTACGCCGTCGGCCTTGCCCTGCCGCACCAGTTTGACTAGCTCGGCACCGGCCTCGGCATCCTCCAGCGGCCAGATGGCGAGGTTGTAGCCGTTGCGGGAGGCCTCGTGCTGAGCACCGCGGACGATCTCGAAGACGGTTTCGCCCATGGCGGTGTCGAAGTTGGGGAAGGTCATGGCCAGGGTATGGGAGCGGCGGCTGGCCAGCCCGCGTGCCATGGCGTTCGGCTGGTAGTTGAGTTCCTCCATTGCGGCGCGGATGCGTCGGGCGGTCTCTGGGGCCACTGGGCGCGCGCCAGAAAGGGTGTAAGAGACAGTTGACACGGCGACATTGGCCCGCCGGGCCACGTCCTGCATGGTCGCCATGTCTGCCTCCTCGATCCGATCGGCGTATCCGCTTCCCGGCGCTGTCCTTGCCGCGTACAAGCAGCACCGGAAGTCGTCCCGGCCGCTGCTGCCCGACCTGTGCTCGCAATCCATTGCGAGCCTCGCGTCTACGTTGGAACCCAACGTTCGAAGCGCTTCGTCGAAGCGTTTCGAACAGTGTGCTACGCGCCCGCGGCTGGGGTCAACGCAACAGCCAAAAGATCGAAATTTCGACTCTCGCCACTTCATTCTGTGTTGGTCCCGGGAACAAGCCACGCCCGCCGACTCGTTCGCCGCTCTCCACGGCCGCCGCCAGGGAGTATCTGCAGCAGCCACACCAACTGCCTTAGCATTGAGCCGTGGGCGAGGAGCGGGGCGACGTCGAGCTGCTGCTGCGGGTGGCACGTATGTACTACGAGCAGCACCTCACCCAGGCCGACATCGCCCGAGAAATCGGCTACTCCCGTCCCAGCGTGTCGCGCCTGCTAAACCGCGCCCGTGAGCAGGAGATCGTACAGATCACTATTTCCCATCCCCTGGAGCACATACTCTCGGTGGAGAAGCGCCTGCGCGAAAGGCTGCCGCTCAAGACGGTCCGAGTCGCCGAGGTCGACGGGACCGACGTGATCGGCGCCGTTGGGCAGGCCGCCGCGGAGCTTCTGATCGACTCGGTTTCCAATGGACAGGTCGTCGCCGTCGGCAACGGACGCTCTATCCAAGCCGCCGCCCAGCGCATCCCGCAGATCCCGCGGGTGGACTGCACTATCGTCCAACTGCTCGGTTCGATACCCGGCGGTTTGCCCTCCTGGGGCCGGGATGCGCCGACCATCTGCACCCGTATCGCCAGCCAGCTGGGCGCGAAGGTGTCCCGCATGCCGGTGCCACTGATCGTGGATAATCCCTCACTGCTGCGGCCGCTCATGCGCGAGGAAAAGGTTGCCACCACCCTGGCTCTGGCCGCCCGCGCCGATGTGGCGCTCGTCGGCGTGGCCGGAGTGGAGGCTAAGGCGCCGGCAACATCCTGGCCGAGTACCTAACCCCGGATGTGCGCGAGGCCATACGTGAGGGTGGAGCGGTAGGCATATCCTCGATCACCATTACGACGCTTCCGGCAACCCTGTGACCACGCCGCTAACCCCACGCACGCTGGCACTGCCGCTGGACGAGTTGCGGCGCATTCCGCTGGTGATCGGGGCGGCCGGCGGCGAGGACAAGGTGGAGGCGATCGTCGGGGCAGTGCGCGGCGGCATCCTCAGCGCCCTGGCAACCGACTACCAAACCGCCCTGTCGATTCTCGACTTCCTCTGAACCGCGCAACCGCCCATGTGTCGGGCTCGGAGGGGCACCACAAGCAAGCGGGCGCATTGCATGCTGGAGCCATCTCCCAGAACCAGCCATTCGTGTTTGAGGATGTGGTGCGCTGCCGGGCTGCGGTTCACCGGAGACGGCTGGCGTGCGTACCAGGGGCCCAGGGTGCGCAGCGTCCAAATACAGGACAAACGAGCATCGACGCCCGCGATCCCCGATCCTGCATCCGTCTGATTACGAAATAGTCCGCGGAAGCCGGCGCTGTCGTCCTCGTCCACCCGACATCGTCCTCGCAGGCCCGAGCACGTCCTCTAGTCGGCGAGAACGTCCTGTTTCGCCCCAAACCCTCACGAATGTGGAGGGTTTGGGGATGACGAGGACGTTCTCGACAGGAGGACGCCGCCCGAGGACGGCCTCCCAGGCCCGAATATGATCACTCCACCGCAGCCTCAGCTTGAACGACCACGCCCCCAAACACGGAGCGCCGCTAATTAGGGGTGGTGCTGACAGCGCCGAGGCGCGCGCCGATCACTCCCGGCACTCAACGCTGGCACCCGGGACATCGCCTGACGTACGACTTTCTGCCTCACGTACGGTTTTCCGCCACACGCACGCGTTTTGGAGTTCTACGGGGTTCTGGCACGGGCAAACCTCCAAAACGCGTACGTGAGAGGCGAACGCGTACGTGAGAGACGTCGTGGCGTCTGCCGCCGCGTCGCCTGGCGCCGGGCCGCCCGCCCCTGCCTGCCACCGCCCGGCCAGACGCACCTCCAGCCCAGCCGCTCATGGCGCCGCACCGTCCCGAGTTTGGACCCCTTACGTCGGTTTGGACCTCTTACGTCGGTTTGGACCGCCCACGTCGGTTTGGACCGCCCACGTCGGTTTGGACCGCCCACGTCGGTTTGGACCGCCCACGTCGGTTTGGACCGCCCACGCGGCACACAACGGCGGTCCAAACAGGGGCAAGCGGTCCAAATAGACTTACGCGGTCCAAACAGGGGACAGCGGTCCAAACCGAGGAGGTTGGCAGCGGGCATCCCCCTACACGCCACACTTAAGCAACACGATCGCGCCGACAACTCGGCATGTCGAAGAACCGGAAACACCGACGCCGCCAGGCCAAGGCGCCCAAGGGTATGAAGAGCAAGCAAAAGGCCCAGATCTGGCGGACGGCCATCGAAACCATTCCGCCCATCATCTGGGCCCTTGCGGCTCTGCTCAGCGTCCTACCGGGCCGCTGAGATCAACATCCCGGATGTCTCCGGAGAGCCGGGCGGTCCCGTCCGCTCGACTCCCCACATTGGTCTCACATCGCAAGTCATCGGCGCCATCACACGTTCACCGGCCGCCGCCCCATTAGTCCGTTTCCGCCTGTGGAACCGCGGCGCGCTTGCGGTGGTAGAGCAGATAGGCCCCGACGCGGGCACGCAGGCTCGGACGCACCTCATGCGGCCAGCGGCGGGCGACGTAGGCGACGGCGTCGTCCACCTCCAGCCGCTGCGTGGAATTGCCGACCCGCACCCACAGTTCGGTGCCGCCGTTGCCCTTCGGCCCCTTGAGGTAAACGGGCACGGGAGAGGGCGGAACCGTCACCCGGCACACCTCTCCGGAGCCATCGGTGGCCGGGGCAAAGTCCAGGCGTGGCAGCGCGGCGGCATTGGCCCCCAACCGTACCCGCCACAGACTGCGCAGAAACAGCTCGAAACGGTCGGCGTCGGGCTGACGCAGGGTGGCGTAGTCCGGATCCAGGCCGATCAGGCGCCCATCATCGTCCACACCCAGCAGCAGGGTGCCGCCACGGGAGTTCAGGAAGGCGGCCACGGTCTTCGCCGCCACCGTCTCCATGGCGTCGTCCCGCCTGCCGGTATGCATGTTGACCCGAGCGGAGGACTTAAGCTCCAGGCGCTCGGACTCGCCCTGCCGGGCCACCTCGGCGATCGGATCGAGCGGCGGTTCGTGCTGGATGCGAGTGATAATCAGCGCGGTCACCCCCACTACGATCACCGCCACTATCACGGCCGCCGCGAGCATGCGCGGCGCCCACAGATAGTCCTCGTTGAACAGCCAGGCGCCGCCGGCGAATCCGGCCCACAGCCCGATCAGGGCCGTCAGAGTAGCGGTAGAGGTGGAGATATGTGCCCGTCGCCGTACCAGGTGGGAGGCGAAGCGGCCGGCCAGGTAGGCGACCAGAAGCGCTGCCGGCTGAATGAGGACGGCGAACAGCAGCACCGGGCTGCGCGGGGCCGCCGGCAGGGCCGTGGCGTTGAGCGGCAGGGCGCTGATGAGAACTGTGAGCGTGACTGGCACGGCACCCCAGCGTAGAGGAACACCGGGGCACCGTGCCGTTCAGGCCGCCCAGGCGGCGAGAGCCTCGAAGATGAGGCGGCCGACGACGGAGCCACCATCGAGCACCCCGATGCTGCGGGAGGCGGAGTAGGCGGCACGCCCATGCACGGCCTCCATTTCCCGGGTGGACTCCGAGCCCTGGGCGGCCGCCTCGGCGGCGCGCTGCAGCAGCTCGCTCAGCGCAGTCTCACCCCCGGCGACGGCGTCGGCGCCCTCCACCAGGGCTGTCGCCCCGGGCGCGAGCGCGTCCAGGACGGTCTTCTCCCCCGGCTTGGACTCGGCCTTGTCCATGATGGCCTCCACGCCCGCCTGTAGGGCCTGTGCGGCGGTGACGACGTCGGCTTCTGTTTTGCCGCGCAGTGCCCGAGCCATGCCCATCATCCCGAAGCTGAGAATGGTTCCCAGCGACGATGGCGCCGCACTGTTGAAGGCCTTGGCCGCTCCGCGCAACAGCTGGCCGAGGTCGGTCTGCTCCTGGACAGCAAGGTAATCGGCGAGTGCCTTGAAGCCGTCGTCCATGGAGATACCCAGATCACCGTCCCCGTTGACCTGGTCCAGTGACACCAGGTAGTCCCGGTTGGCCGCCATCAGGGCGCTGATCTGGCCGGCGATTGCCAAAAGCGATTCACGGTTCAGCATGTGGTCCTCACTTGTTCGCGTTGGTGTAGAAGGGCGTGGTGGCCGGAGCGCGCAGCAGCTCCTTGAGCTCGGCGTCGAGCTTGAACACGGAAACCGACAGCCCGGCCATCTCCATGGAGGTGGCGAACTCGCCCACATGCGGCATGACCACCGTGACCCCACGTTCGGCCAGCAGGGCGTGCACGGAGCGGTACACGATGAGTTGTTCCTCCAGCGGCGTCCCGCCCAGGCCGTTGATCATGACGGAGACCTCGTCTCCGCCGGCCAGGGGCAGGTCCGCCTCGATGGTCTCCAGGATGAGACGGGCGATCTCGTCGGCGGTCATCATGGGACGCACCTCAATGCCAGCCTCCCCGTGGATACCCATGCCGATTTCGATCTGCCCGTCTTCGATGGTGAAGGTCGGCTCGCCGACCTTGGGGACAATGCACGGGGACAGAGCCACACCCATGGTGCGGATGTTGTCCAGGGCGCGGGCGGTGACGGCGGTGACCTCGTCGAGTGTCATCATTTTCTCGGCGGCCGCCCCGGCGATCTTGAACGCGTAGACCAGCCCGGCCACGCCTCGGCGCTTATCGGCGCGTTCCTTGGGGGAGCTGGCGACGTCGTCGCGGCCGAGCAGCTGCCGGGTCTCGATGTCGTCGAACTCGACATCCTCGCAGGCCATGCGGAAGTTGAAGATGTCGCCGTTGTAGTTGCCGTACAGGCACAGCACGCCGGCCCCCCGGTCGCAGGCCCGGATCATGTCGGCCATCTTCTCCGCGGCCGGTGAGGCGAAGACCTCCCCGACGGCGCATCCGTCCAGCATGCCCTGCCCTACGTAGCCGAGGAACAGGGGCAGGTGACCGCTGCCGCCCGCGGTGACGACGCCGACCTTGCCCTCGGGCGCCGGATACCGTGACATGAGCACCCGGAAGTCGCCGTCGAGCAGGCCCACGCGGTCGCCGTATGCCGCTTCAATGCCCTCCATCGTGTCGCGGACGAAGGTGTCGGGGCTGTTGAGTATTTTCTTCATTGTTCTCTCCCAGAGTTCTACGGGCCGGCTCAGTGGTGGTTGCAGAAGGTGATCTCCGACGGGTAGGCCCACTTCTGGAGTTCCTCGGTGGCGAAGGACTCGGGCTCGACGCCGCCGTTGGCCGTGAGCGCGTGGTGGTACAGCTCGGCCAGCTCCTCGATGTAGGCGGCCTTGAGGTAGGCCTCATAGAGGTTGCGGGAGTCGACGGCGACGGCGCCGTGCTTCTCCAGTAGCACGCAGTCGGCCTCGCGCACGGCCCGGCGCACCGATGCGGCCAGCTCGGGCGTGCCGGGGCGGCCGTATGGGGCCACAGGGATGCGGGCCCGGCTCAGCCCCAGGTTGGCGACCTCGTAGACGATCGCGGGGATCGGCTTGTTCAGCAGCGCAAAGGAGGTGGCGTAGGCGGAGTGCGTGTGCACGATCGCGACCACCTCGGGACGCTCCTTGTAGATCTCCAGGTGCATGAGCACCTCGCTGGTGGGCCGCAGACCGGATTCGTTCTCGACGACGTGGGCGTCCAGGTCCATGACCACCACGTCACGCGGAGTCATCAGATCGCGGTCAAGGCTGGTAGGTGAGGCGACCAGGAGGCCGCTTTCGGCGTCGCGAATGGAGAAGTTGCCGGACTTGTGCTTGCACAGCCCGTCGTGCTGGGCCCGCTTGGCGATCTCGCACAGTTCTTTCTTCAGGGTTTCAAGCATGGGTGTGTTCAACTTTCTTGTTGCGGTGAATTCTCGGGTGTTCATCGGAGCCGTGGCGGCGGTGGCGGAACCACCGCCGCCACGTGAGTCAGTTGCCTCAGGCGGCGGCCCCGGCGGTCTCAGCGGCGGCCGCGCGCGCCTCGTTGCGTTCCTTGATCAGGCTGCGGGAGTACAGCACGAAGCAGATCAGCCAAACCACGAAGATGAGCAACGGAATGAAGTTCCCGTCGAGGAACTGCATGAGATGGGACAGCGCGTAGGTGAAGATGGGCGCGTCGATGGAGGAGTTGGAGATCAGCTGCCCGGCGGACAGCTCCACGGCCTTGGTGGAGTTGGCCAACTCGGTCATGAAGGGGGCGAAGGCGGTACCCACCCACAGGAACACGGGCGCGAAGATCGTGCACTGGATGAGCATCCGAATGATGTTCCCCTTGCTGGCGAAGTAGGCCCCCACCGCGATGCAGATGTTGATGATGCCCGCGAAGGGGAGGATGCCGTTGCCCGGCAGGAAGAAGGCGTAGGCCAGGGTCACCGGGATGGTCCAGATGACGGCGATCCAGATCTCGTTGGCGCCGCCGAGGAAGGGCCAGTCGAGTCCGACGAACAGCTGGCGGTCATTGAAGCGCTTCTGCATGTACTCCGAGATGGCGTTCGAGATCGGTTCGAGCGCCTGCATGAAGTACTTGGAGATGACCGGGAACAGGGTCAGCGCCGTCGCGGCCTGAATGCCGAGCGTCAAAATGGCGGCCACATCGAAGCGGGCGAGAATGCCGAACAGGATCCCGAGGATGAAGCCCAGCACGTGGTTCTCGGCGAAGATGCCGAGTTTGTCGCGCAGGTCGGCGGCGTTGAACGAGCGGTCAAGCCCGGGAATCTTGCGCAGCAGCCAGTCGATCGGGTACATGGGTGCGGCCAGGAACACCATGCGTGGGTGATCGTCACGCCCGGAATGCCGGACATGGTCTCCACTCGATGCTGGTGGAAGTCGGCGGTTTTCAGTTCGAAGACCACCTGAATCGCCGCGATGACGAAGGCCAGCCAGACCTGCCCGGTGATGTAGTAGACGGCGACGGCGGTGAAGATCTTGCCCCACACGTTCCACAGGTCGGCGTTGAAGGTCTCGGTCTGCTTCAGCAGGATCAGCACGATGTTGATGCCGATGACCAGCGGGAACATCAGAAAGGCATAAGGCCACGACCAGGAGATCGTGGACATGGTGGTCCACCCGCCGTCGGTGATGGGCAGGTCCACGCCGATGGTCTCCGACATGGCCTGGGCGGCCGGGGTGATGGCCTCGGTCATGTAGGTGATGAGCATGGTCATGCCGGAGAAGGCCACGCCCAGGGTGATGCCCGCGGAGATGGCGTCCTTAACCTTCATCCGGACGATCAGCCCGGCGATGATGATGATTATGGGGACGAAGATGGCGGCCCCGAGCGAGAGCAGGAAGTTGACGGAGCTCTGAAGAACTTGCATGTCAGTTGCTCCCGGAGGCCTTGATGGCCTCGATCAGCTTGGCCAGCTCCTGGTCCTGCCCCATGCCGGTGAGGAAGGCGATCCCGTTGATGACGGGGACCGAGCGCGGCTTGTTCTCCCGCACGATGGTGATGTAGGCGGCGGCGTCGGTCAGGTGGCGATCGACGGACTTGAGGTCGACGGCCTGGACGTCGGCGTCGACCTTCGCCTCCTTCAGCAGACGGTTGACCTTGCTGGCCACCGTCTGGGAGGTGGCAACACCGCTGCCGCAGGCGACGATCACTTTCGCGGTCATGATGCTTCTCCTTGTGGATGGGTGGGTGTGGGGTACGGGCGCGCCCGGGTCATGCGGCCTCAAGGCCCGACATGCCGGAAAGCACCCGGTAGTACTCGTCCGGGGTCTGCGCCTCGCTCAGCTGCTCCATGAAGGCCGGGTCCTGGAAGGCCTGCAGCATGATCTGCAGCACCTCCACGTGGCGGTCCTCCTGTACGAAGCCGAGGACGAAGATGAAACGGACCGGATGGATGACGTCGTCGTTGCCCATCTCCCGCCAGTCAATCGGCTTGGCCAGCCGCACCGAGGCGATGAAGGGCCTGATGATGTGTTCGACATCGGAGTGCGGGATGGCAACTGCCTCGGGTGAGGTTGGAAGCGCCGTCGGATACTTGCGTTCCCGTTCCACCAGCGCCTCGCGGAAGGACTCCCTGATGTAGCCCGCGCGCAGGAGCTCCGTCGCGATCCGATCAAAGAAGTCCTCCTGGTCCTTCACCTCCCAATCGAGGCGAACCAGGTCGCGCTTGAGCAGATCCAGCTGCATGTCTGCCTCCTTGAGTCTCGTCATCGAGTACCAGGGCCCGGACGCGGTCCGGACACCCCGGAACGTAGCGCAGCCACTGCCCAAGAAACAGGGCCTCGACGCACATATGTTCACCGGATGTGCCGCCAATCACGCAGGGAAGGCCCGACAATCACGCATCTGTGAGCGCTTCTCGGCCTCCAAGTCCCATGCGGACCGCACGCGAACATGAACAGATGTCAACCCGGAGGATGAGGCAGTGTCCACGTCCTAACAACTCGAGACCTGCCGAGACCAAAGAGCCATGGAGGAATCACCGTTTGTAGCGCCTTGGACATCGCAGGCCTTCCGGCTCATAGGTATCGGTTGACGACCATGCGGTGGTCAATACCGGGGCTATGCGCCTGGGATCACACCCGAGTGCGAGAAGACGTAATCGGCTCAATGCGTACGTCATCGAGGTGATCAGGTCGTTGTCGGGACCCTGAGAGCAGATTCATCGTTGTCTATGTTGCCCGTCCCTGTTGACATGACCCCGAAGGCACCATGCTCCAGCGGGGCACGCTACGACCGCGCCTCGGAGTACAGCTCCGCAAGGCTTCAGGGCGGGGAGCAGGCAGACGGGAACATTCGTGTCACGGGGAGACTGACAAGCCCCTCGCCAGTGATGCCCCAGCAGGCCGACCATGACCCTCCCACAGTTCTCCGACGCCAGATCCCCGAAGCGGATAAACATATGGAGGTCCGCCGACCCCGATGTCGACGGACCTCCATCTGGGCACAGCGCTAGGCACCCATCGAGCGAACCGCATCCTCCCGCTCGCGGAAGTAGGCCACCGTGTCATGCACGAGTCGATCGAGTGCCGGAACGTCAGGAACGCCATTGCGCGCGGGATATGGCCCCGCACCAGGGCCGAGAGGCTCGGGAGTCATAAAACGCCCCTCGGAGTTGGCCCCAACAAGGTACGCCGCCATAATGACCGCGTCTAGATCGAGCGAGCCATCGCCCAATGCTCTCCTGTTCGAATCGGCCAGGTGCAAGTTGACTAGCCTGCCCCCCGCCTCAAGTATCGCCCTCGGGATATACTTCTCCTCCACCTGCATATGATACACGTCTCCATTGATGCATTGGACCCCTGGCGCATCAACCGCGTTAATGTAGGCCACGGCGTCCGCCACCGTATGTACAATCGAAGTCTCCGCGGATCGAATAGGCTCGATCGCAGCTTTGACCCCCTGCTCACTGAACACGTGTGCGACACGCTTAAGAGCCAATACCGAGCGCTCAAACTCATATGAGTCATAGGCATCGGCTCGCCCGACGGAGGCCGGAACCACTAGCAAGTAATGGCCTCCCATGGCCTTCGTGAACTCGACCTCCCTCTTAATGTAGTCAAGCGCCGCTTGCTGACAAATCGGACGATTCGAAGACAAGTCATTGTCATCCGAAAACATGCCACAGACGCCCGAGGTCTGCAGGCCGTAGCGATCGAGAATCGCACGGGTCTCCTCCACCTCATAGCCCAGCGAAGGACCATAGTGATTCCCGTGGAGCTCGATAAACGTGACACCATTGGCCGCCAGTCTCTCGGCCGAGCGCTCGAGATCCTCCAGTCCGAACCCCCAGTTCGACCACGATAAGTTCAGCCTGGGCGCGAACCGAGTAGGGTTCGCCTGCTTAGCAGCGAGGTACTGCTCGACAAGTTCGCGCTTCCAACGGTCAACATTCTGCTCCGACAACATTTACTGACTCCTAACTAGTTCATAGAAAGACGAAACATCAACCCACATCGGTGACTACGCTGATTGCCGCACGATGAGCTCCGCATCAAAACTGCGGCCCGACACCAACTCCCTCCCATTCAAGAAGCCGCCTATCTCCTGGGCGATGTGGTCGCAAATGCCCGCAATTGGCTGTCGTATGGTAGTGAGCGGAACGCCAAGCACAGACGCATATGGCACATCGTCGAAGCCAGAGACACACACATCACTACCAACCGTCAGACCAGCTTCCGTAACCGCCTTTGAAACACCCATTGCAAGGTGATCGTTAAGGCACACGAAGGCATCCGGCCACAAATTGTCCGGACGGACCAGGACGCGCCGCGCAACCTCGTAGCCGCCGTCCCAAGTGGGCCCGGACGCCCACTGAACGTCAACGTCCTCCACACGCATGCCGCGTTCCGCAAGCTCATCAGAGAAACCGCGCCAACGATCCTTATGCTGAGTCGCCTGTACCGGCTCGTTCACGAAACTGAACCTGCGCAGGCCACGCCTCCAAAGATGACCGGCCAACTTCCGCATGCCGTCATAATCGTCGATGCCTACCGACGGGAAACCCGGACGCTCGCTACGCTGCGCCATCAACACCACCGGAACACCCCGATCACGTATACGAGTCAAGTCGTCCCAGCAAGCACCGGTCGAGCACACGATCAAGGCATCGACCCCGACTCGCTCCATGTTACGAAGTACTCGGCTCTCAACCTCCGCCACCTGATCGGTTTCGGCTAGAACCATCGAACAACCAAGGTTTTCAAACAACCGACTCAACTGATGGGCCGCCTCAGCGAAGAACGGATTGGAAATATCGAAGAAGACCACACCGATCATGGACGAGCGACCCAGGCTAAGCGCGCGGGCTGTCGGATCCGGGCTGAAGCCGCTCACCTCCAATACACTCTCCACGCGCCTGCGCAAACCATCTGAAACCCGTTCCGGGTGGTTGATCACGTTTGAGACCGTGCCTACAGAAACGCCAGCAAGTCGCGCCACCTCCCGGATCTTCAGCCTTCTGCCGCGCACCGTGTCCAACTCTTCAGCTCCGTAGTTGATACCGGCGCGCAGCGTAACTATTGATCAGGATTGAACAAATCAGTACGGCGCCAAGCGCAAGCAATTGGGAACGCGATCCTGCGGAACCCTCCATCGAAATAAGCAGCCCGGCGTTCAACCACGTGATCAGCACCGCCGCCATGACGACGCCGCTCACCCTCCCAAATCCTCCTTGGATAAGGACACCGCCGAGCGCCGCTATCGTTATCGCAGTCAGCGCCATACCGTTACCCGCTGTACCAGCGTCCGGCCTTGCCGACGCGTACTGGGCGACATTGACGACCGCGGCAAGTCCGCACAGCAAGCCCGAAACCATATAAGACGAGCCTCGAATTGCGCGAACATTCTGAGCCGCATAGCGCGCCGCTGTCGCATTAGTTCCGACGGCCAATAGCGACCGCCCCCACGTCATACGGTCAAGCAACAGCCATGAAATGATCACGCTAGGAACCAGGATCGTTAGCACCTGCGTCGGAATCATAAGGCCGAACAAAGGAACCCGTCCGGTGAGAACCCCGTTCGCCGCCGTAATCCTGTCGCCGGAGATCGGCGCAGAGCCGGAAACCACCATGGCAATTGAGGCGTAGGCGTATTGCGTCGCCAGAGTAGCAATAAGCGGGGGAAACCTGAGATATCCCACTAGCATGCCGTTGACGGCCCCCAGCAGCCCGCCCGCAACAACTGTGCATACGACCGCCGGGACAAGCGGAATTCCGGCGTTCTGGATCAAGTATCCGAAGAGCATTCCCGCCAAAGACACTATAGCGCCGACCGACAGATCGATGCCCGAGTACCCGGAGATTATGACAAACATCTCCGCCAGTGCCAGAAGCGCAACCGGAACCAGAGATTGCAGCGACGACGCCATGTACGAGGCGTCGAAGTCGGCGAACAGATACCCGCCTCTTCCCAGTGCCGAGAACATAGTGACTAGAAGGACCGTCAGCAGCGCGAGTGCAGCGGTCCGCTCCGTCAAGAGAACACGTACGATTCGTGCTAGCACAGACTCGCGTTCCTCGTTCAATGCGCTGTCCATCGCAGGCGCTGTCATGACGTGGCCCTCCTTGCCTGACGCAGTAGATCCACGCCCACTGCGATCAGTATGATGATTCCGACAAATAGCTGTGTGATCTCGGTTGGCAGGTGAAGGTGGATGACCGCTGCCTGAACGCTTCCCACCAGTACGGCGCCCAACAACGTCCCCAGCACGGTACCGCGCCCCCCAATTACGGACGTTCCCCCAATGACGCACGCCGCGATCACCGACATCTCCATCCCGATGCCGACATTCTGCTGAATCAGGCCTCCGCTGCCAACCGATACGACGGCAGCTACCCCTACCATAGCGCCGCAGAACACGTACAACATGAATATGCGACGCCTGACCTTGACGCCTGCGAGTCGAGCGGCGTCGGCGTCGTTGCCGATCGCGTATATGTGGCGCCCAGTCGCCCAGTGCCTCATGTATACCCATACGGTCGCCGTCAGTACGATCGCAAGCCACATCGCGTTAGGCAGTCCCAGAAAACGCGCACGCGAGATGCTTCCTCCCAAGAAACTGAGAGTCCCCGGAACGCCGGCGACCTGAGTCTCTCCGAACACCTGAAGCGCTATATAGCGAAAGACGTTCAGCGTACCGAACGTACATACCATTGCGGGAACTCGTCCGAACGCTATAAGGGTAGCGTTGATGGCGCCTAATGCGCTACCGACCAGCAGCGCTACCGCGATCGCTATAGGAGCATTGACATCGAAGTCACGTATGAGTTTTGACACCACAACCATGACGACCGCGAGGCTGGATCCGACAGACACGTCGATGCCGGCTGCGCACATGATCGGCGTCATCGCGACACCTATGAGAGCGATCGGCGCAACCGTGTAAAAGATTGCGAATACGCTGGACGGCTCAACGAAGGTCGGCGTCGTAACACCCATAACCAGCCACAGCAGTGCAATCACTATGACGAGCACCATTTCCTGGCCCTCAATAATGGGCCTGCGCACCCTACGACCGTGCCTACGTGTCCCACCGATACGCTGGCCGGTTACTGATGGACTCATCTTACCTCCCCACTCTCAAGTTCTCCCGATGCGGCGCTTAGCAAGGCAACCGCCGACACGTCGCCATTTAACTCGGTTGATATCTCTCCATGTCTCATCACGAGTATTCGGTCCGCCAGGAATCGGATCTCGTCCAAGTCCGTGGAAAACACTATCGCCGAATGCCCATCAGCGGCGTGATCCAGAATCAACTGGTGTATTTCCGACTTTGCGCCCACATCCACCCCTTGAGTGGGTTCCTCGGCAAGCAGGACGTCGGGTACCTCCACCAGTTGACGACCCATAACGACTTTCTGTTGATTCCCCCCGGACAGTGCGCCAACCGGAGTCGAAGGCCCCGGTGCTTTGATGCCCAACCTGCGAATAAGCTCGCTCGTCATTCTCCGCTCGTGTCGGTCATCGAATACGCCCAGGCGGGAGAAGAAGGCAGGTGGCTGGCAGAGATATTGAAGGCCAGGCTCTTGGGTTGGAACACGCCTTGCAGCTTCCGGTTGCCGGGGAGCATGGCCATTCCTAGCCGCATTGCGATACGTGGCGAACGTATCCGCACCCGCTCGCCGTTGACCCGTATTTCGCCGCCTTCGGGACGCGTGACACCGAAGAGCGCCCGCGCAAGCTCCGTTGTGCCCGAACCAATGAGTCCATACACGCCGATGATCTCACCGCGACGCAGCTGGAAACTGACATTATTGAGCCGTTTACCCTGCGTCAGCGATGAGACTTCGAGCACGACATCGTCGCTCATGACACTGCGCCGGTCTGAGCGATCAGCGATTTCAAACTTGTCGCCCACCATTGCTTGCGCGATCTTGGTCGGAGACATTTCTTCGGTGGCGTAAGTCCCAATGACGGAACCGTCGCGCATTACTGTGATCCTGTCAGTGATGCGCCCCAACTCATCCAGTCTGTGCGAGATATAAATGACTCCTATGCCCTCATCACGCAAACCCCGGATGATATCGAAAAGGCGCTCTATCTCCATATTTGTTAGGATAGCCGACGGCTCATCCAGGATGAGTAGGCGAACGTCTACCGCGAACGCCTTTGCGATGGACACCAGCTGCTGCTCTCCAACGGGAAGGTCACCCACCCGGCTGTGCATGATTTCCGGGTCCAGCTTCAGGCGTCCCAGCAGTCTTTCGACTTTCTTCTGTTGAGTTGCCCAATCGACCCGGCCCATACGGGTCTCCTCACGACCGAGGAATATGTTCTCGGCCACGGACAGGTCAGCGAACAGCTCAGGCTCCTGATACACCGGAGACACCCCGGCGGCTAGTGCGGACTGCGTATCTCCTAGAATAATCGGCTGCCCGTGTATGAGCACGGTACCCTTGTCAGGGATCTCGGCCCCGCTGATCATTTTGATGAGAGTCGACTTTCCCGCCCCATTTTCACCGACCAGTCCGTGGACCTCGCCCGCACGAACCGACCAGTTGACGTTCCGAAGCGCGTGAACGCCGCCGTAGCGCTTGTCGACTCCCCGCACCTCCAGGATGTCTTCTTCGGAAGGCACGTCTTCGCTTCCAGTATTCGCCATATTCACGGTCCCCCATACTCCCGTGGTGTGCGCGGTCGTCATGACCGCGCACACCACGGTTCACGAAACGAGTCAGTAGTCGTAGTCCCCTGCGTTCTCCTTAGTCAGGATGAGCGGTTCTCCCATTACGAGCGTCTTCGACTCCTCGTCATAGGTCACACCGGTAATCCTGCCCACGTCCTGAGTCGCCTCGAACGACTCACCCTGCGCCAGCTTCCAGCCAGCCCATGCCGTCAAATATCCGAGGTTCTCTACGTCCCACAGCACTGACGAGCTCGCTGAGCCGTCCTCCAGGTACGGCAACATGGCCTGCGGCGTTCCGACGCCGACCGTGGCGATCTCCCCCGTCTTACCGGACTCCTGAACTGCTTGTGCAACCCCGGGTGCGGACGTTGTGCAGACCCCGACCAACCCCTTGAGGTCCGGGTATGCGTTGATGAGGTTCTTGGCCATGGTGACGGCCTTAGCCTGGTCCTCATCGGCATACACGGTGTCGACGATCTCCATGTCCGGATAGTCGGTAGCCGCCTTGTCCTTGAACACTTCAATCCACGCATTCAGGTTGGCTGCGGTCTGTCCGCACGACACGATCGCGATCTGACCTTCCCCATCGATCGGTTCCGCCATTTGTTCCAGCAGTGCTGTGCCGATCGCTTCCTCTGTGGCCTGAGTCACGAATACTTCGCGCGAGGACGATGAGGCGTCCGTGTCCGCCGTCCCGACCTTTATCCCCTGATCTTGGGCCTCGGTGATCAAGGGAGCCATGGAGTCAGGGTCGTTGGACGCGATCATTAGGGCGTCCACCTTCTGCTGCATCAAAGAACGAACAACTTCGCTCTGCGCGGCGGGATCAGCCGTGTTCGGGCCCGAATAGACCCAGTTGAAGCCAAATTCCTCGGCGGCGTCCGCACCACCGGTGTTCATGGCCTCAAAGAAGGGGATTCCCTGGATTTTCGGCACGAATGCCACGGAAACCGCTGCTCCGTCGGCCGTATCACCACTCGCTCCGCTCGACGCGCCTCCACCGCTGCCACCGGCGCAGCCTGCGACTGCCAGCGCGAGGCACGCGACACCTGTCAACGCTGCCATACCTAGACGATGTTTCATGTCAGTCCTCCATAGCCACGTTCCCGCGAACTCCCCGATGAGTCCACGAACTGGCTGGGCCGATCCGTCTTTGGACCGGTTCAAAACGTGGCGTGACGAAGTATTCACCACGAGATCCAGGTGTGTCAACTGGCCACTTGGAGTTCATGGCCCCCTACCATCGTTTGTCCGATCGCGATACATTTGCTTCGTGTGCGTCCTGGTGCCTTCGCCCGAGGTAGTGGTCGCGCCCAACGGGCCTCCGCGCCGAGGCCGCCGCGCTCACCGTCCGCTCACCACCGACCGAGCACCCGGTCCACGGTTGCACCGATGTGCAATGCCTCGTCTTGCCCCTGCGGGCAAGCGACGAGGATGATGCATCCAGGTACCTCGGTGGGCCCGTCCACCGACCGGGCGCGCGCTGACCGTTGTGCCCAAGGCACGCACCTGTCGTACAGACAACCGACAAAGGAGTTAGTCCATGACCACCGAGCCCCTCGAGCTCACCGACCTCGACCTCAAGGCCATTAGCGTCGCCAAGGCGCTGGCCGCCGACGCCGTGGAGGCGGCGGGCTCCGGGCACCCCGGCACCGCGATCTCGCTGGCACCCGTTGCCCACCTGCTCTACCAGCACGAACTACGCCACGATCCCGCCGACCCCAGCTGGCTGGGCCGCGACCGCTTCGTTCTGTCCGCCGGACACGCCTCCTTGTTGCAGTACTGCCAGTTGTTCCTGACCGGTTACGACATCCCGGTGGATGGCTTCATCCACTTCCGCTCCTCCACCGGCCTGCCCGGACACCCCGAGTACGGACACACCCCCGGCATCGAGACCACCACTGGCCCGCTGGGCGCCGGCTTCGCCAACGCCGTCGGCCTGGCCATGGCCGCCCGCCGCGAGCACGGCCTGTTCGAGCCCGACGCCGCCGACGGAGCCTCCCTGTTCGACCACTTCGTCTACACGGTCATGGGCGACGGCTGCATGCAGGAGGGCATCGCCTCCGAGGCCGCCTCCCTGGCCGGCACCCTGCAACTGGGCAACCTAATCGCCATCTACGACGACAACGACATCTCCATCGAGGGCGACACCGACATCTCCTTCACCGAGAACCCCTCCGCCCGCTTCGAGGCCTACGGCTGGCAGGTGCTCGACGTCGACTGGAAGGCCGGCGGCGCCTACCACGAGGATCTGCAGGCACTGCACGAGGCACTGGTGACTGCCCGCGCCGAGACCAAGCGCCCCACCATGATCCGCCTGCACACGATCATCGCCTGGCCCTCCCCCACCAAGCAGGGCTCGGAGGACTCTCACGGCGCCAAGCTGGGCACCGATGAGGTCGCCGGGCTGAAGGCGGCCCTGGGCCTGGACCCGCAGGCGTCCTTCCAGCTGCCCGACGACGTCGTCTCCTTCACCCGTGCTCACGCCGCCGAGCGCGCCGCGGCCGCCCGCGCCGACTGGGACGCCCGCTTCACCGCCTGGCAGCAGGGCTCCCCTCAGCAGGCCGCCCTGCTGGAGCGCCTGCGCTCCGGAGAGCCGGATGAAGGGCTGGACGCCGCGCTGCCGGTGTGGGAAGTGGGCGATGCCCTGGCCACCCGCGCCGCCTCCGGCAAGACGCTGACCGCACTGGCACCGGTCGCCCCGGAACTGTGGGGCGGCTCCGCCGACCTGGCCGGTTCGAACAACACCACCATGGCCGGCGAGCCCTCCTTCCTGCCCGCCGACCTGGCCCGCTCCGAGGCCGACGGCCCCTACGGACGCACGCTGCACTTCGGCATTCGTGAGCACGCCATGGGTGGGATCCTCAACGGCATCGCCCTGGACGGTCTCACCCGTCCCTATGGCGGCACCTTCATGGTTTTCTCCGACTACATGCGCCCGGCCGTGCGCCTGGCGGCGCTGATGGGTCTGGGCTCCATCTTCGTGTGGACGCACGACTCCATCGGCGTGGGCGAGGACGGCCCCACCCACCAGCCGATCGAGCACCTGGCCGCGCTGCGGGCCATCCCGGGGCTCGCCGTCGTCCGGCCGGCCGATGCCAATGAGACGGCCGCCGCCTGGGCGGAGATCATGCGGCGCCCGGAGGGCCCGGCCGGAATCGTCCTGTCCCGGCAGAAGCTGACCGTCCACGCCGATCCCGAGGCCGCTCGCGCCGGTGTGCACCGGGGCGCCTACGTGCTCGCCGAGGCCACCGATGCCGCCGGGGCGGAAGTCACCCCGGCCGTCACCATCATCGCCACCGGCTCCGAGGTGGGCGTGGCCATGGACGCCCGCGAGGCACTGCAGACCGAGGGCACGCCCACGCGCGTCGTCTCCGCCCCCTGCCTGGAGTGGTTCGCCCAGCAGGACGAGGCCTACCGCGCCTCGGTGCTGCCCGAGGCGGGCCTGCGGGTATCCGTTGAGGCGGGCGTCGCCATGGGCTGGCGCGAGCTCGTCGGCGACGACGGTGTGATCGTCGCCCTGGACCACTTCGGCGCCTCCGCCCCCGGCACGCAGCTGTTCGAGGAGTACGGCTTCACCGGCGAGGCGGTGGCGGCGCGGGTGCGTGACGCCCTGGCCCGCGCCTGACGATTATCTGTCAAGGCGTGGGCGGGCGGGTCGCCTCAGTCAGCGCTCGCCCACGCCTGACCAGAAACTCCGCCCGCCCACGCCCGGCCAGTGTCCGCCCTCCCGCTCTAGACGCTCCCGGGGTGCATTCCACGACCCCCGGCGCTGTTCCACGACCTTGGGGTGCTTTCCACGACCCCGGGGTGGTCGTGCAACATGCACCAAGGTCGTGCAATGCGGCCCAGGGTCGTGGAACGCGCCGAGCGCAGCCAGCGTGCCCACCTCTAGTAACAGGCTAACGGCCCCGCCGGACCCTCGATCACCTGGATGGGAGTGCCGAAGACGGCGGTGAGCACGTCGCCCCGCATGATCTCCGTCGGCGGGCCGAAGCGGAACACCGCACCGTCCCGCAACGCGCAGATGCGATCGGCGTAGCGGGCCGCGAAGTTGATGTCGTGCAGGACGATCAGGACCGTGCGGCCGAACTCCTTGGCGGCCCGTTCCAGGTGGTTCATCATCTCCACGCAGTGAGCGATATCCAGGTTGTTCAACGGCTCGTCCAGCAGCACGTAGTCGGTCTCCTGGCACAGCACCATCGCCACATACGCGCGCTGCCGCTGCCCGCCGGAGAGCTCGTCCAGGTGCCGCCCCTCCAGCTCCCCCAGGCCGAAGAAGTCGATGTAGCGGGTAATGATGCGCTCGTCGTCGGCGGTAAGGCGGCCCCGCGAGTAGGGGAAGCGCCCGAAGCCCACCAGCTGGCGCACGGTGAGACGGGTGATGAAGTGGTTCTCCTGCCGCAGGATGGACAGCACCCGGGCCAGATCCGCCGACTTGGTGGAGGACACATCCAGCCCGGCCACGCGCACCGCGCCCTCGTCAATGCCCAGCAGGCGCCCCACCATGGTCAGCAGGGTGGACTTGCCCGCCCCGTTGGGGCCAATGAAGGCGGTGATGCCGCCCGCGGGGATGTCCAGCGTCACCGGCCCAATGGCAACCTCGGAGTTGTAGACCTTGCGCACTTCGTCCAGCTCGATCACAGCCGCCCCTTTCTGAGCACGACGACGAGGAACACCGAGCCGCCCACCAGCTCAACGATGATGGAGACGACGCCCTGGGCGTAGAAGATGTGCCGCATGATGAAGTAGGCGCCGGTGAGCACCAGCAGTCCCAGGCTCGCGGCCATGGGGAACAGGTAGCGGTGGTCGTAAGTGCCGGACAGCTGGTAGGACAGCGTCGCCACCAGGAAGCCGAGGAAGGTCATGGGTCCGACCAGCGCCGTGGAGGTGGCCATGAGCACCGAGACCAGCACCAGCACGCCGATCGTGGCGCGGGTGTGGCTGAGCCCGAGGGTGGTGGCGGTGTCCCGGCCCAGGGCGAGCACGTTGAGCCGACGCGAGTACGCCAGCAGGGCCGCGGCGCAGACCACCACCAGCGGGATGGCGATCGGGTAGTACTCGGGGTCGGCGTTGGCGATGGAGCCGAACAGCCGGGCGGAGAGCAGGTCGAACTCGCTGGGCGTGAGCAGGCGCTGCATGAAGGTGGTCAGGCTCCCGAGCGCGGAGCCGATGACAATGCCGATCAGCAGCATCGAGTAGAGGTTCCGCGTGCCACCGGTGAGCAGCCAGGAGTACAGCAGCAGTGACAACCCCACCATGAGCAGCAGTCGCAGGGCAAACATGGGGGCGGTGCGGGTGGCAGTCAGGCCGGCGGCTCCGAAGAAGAAGATGGTGGCGGTCTGGATGGCCCGGTACAGGGACTCAAATCCCATGAGCGACGGCGTGATGATGCGGTTGCCTGTGGCGGTCTGGAAGGCGACGGTGGCCAGGGCCTGGCACAGGGCCACCACGACCATGGCGATGATGGCGTCCAGGCGCCGCTCGGCGATGAGCCAGAAGCCGCGGCTGCCCGGCGGCATCGGGTTCTTCCAGACCAGCAGGCCGACGGCGAAGCACAGCGCCAGGCCGGTGACGGCCAGGTAGGTCAGCCACCAGCGACGGCGGGCGGCGGGGGTGGCGAAGGCGCCGGAGCGACGGGCGGCGCCCGAACGATCCGTGGCATCGACCGGGGCGTGCGGGGCGGGAACCTCCGGTGCGGGGCCGGCCGGGACCTCGACGGCGGGCGGGGCTTCGACGGCGGGTGGGACTCCGGTGGTCTTGGGGGCCGTCGTCGCCGGGGTAGCCGGGGCAGCAAAGGTGTGAGGAGTCATGCCCATCCCCTCCTGGTCTGACGGATGATGAGGGCGATGAACACGGCCGCGCCCACCAGGCCCAGCACCACGGCCACCGGGATTTCGAAGGGGGCGATGATGGTGCGGGCGAGCAGGTCGCAGACGGTGATCAGGCCGATGCCCACCAAGCACACCCAGGGCAGGTTGGAGCGCAGGTCGTCGCCGCGGCGCATGGACACCAGGTTCGGCACGATCAGCCCGAGAAAGGGCAGGGAGCCTACCACCACGGTGACGGTGCCGGTGGCCACGGCCACTAGAGCGGTGCCGATCAGCACCGTGCGCCGGTAGTCGACGCCGATATTGGTTGCCACATCCTCACCCAGACCGACGGCGGTGAGGTGGTCGGCGTAGTAGAAGATGGCGGCCACCACCGCCACCACGATCCACAGCACCTCGTACTGGCCCCGGTACACCGAGGTGAAGCTGCCCTGGAACCACACCCCCAGGGACTGCAGCATGTCGGTTTGCAGGGCGAAGAAGGTGGAGACTGCGCTGACAACCGCGCCGAGCATCATGCCGATGATGGGTACCAGCAGGGAGGAGCGCAGCGAGACCCGGCGCAGCAGCAGGAAGAACACCATGGTGCCGATGAAGGCCGCCGTCACGGCGCCTACCATTCGCCCCAGCACGCTGGCGCGCGGGAAGAGCACCATCACCGCCAGCAGTCCCAGCCCGGCCCATTCGGTGGTGCCGGTGGTGGTGGGCTCCACGAAGCGATTCTGGGTGATCAGCTGCATGACCAGGCCGGACATGCTCATGGCGGCTCCGGCCAGCACTAGGGCCAGGGTGCGGGGAATGCGCACATTGCGGAACATCTCCCAGCCGTCCGCGTGGGACAGGATCGAGTACTGGCCGGTGGCCAGGCTCAGTCCCAGCAGCGCCAGGACTACCACCAGCCCGACCGCGAGCCCCCGGGTTGCCAGGGGCCCGCGGGTGCGGGCGGCGGCCGTGCCACTAGCCGGCATGCCCAACTTTGAGAGTTGTCGGATGCTCAGTTTTGGGCACCTTCGAAGGCGTCGGCGATCGAGTTGAGGATCTCGGTGTAGGTGATGATCGACTCGTTGGTGTAGGTGTCGTCGGGGGCGTAGACGATCTGGCCGGAGGTCACCGCGGTGACGTTCTGTAGGGCGGCGTTGCCGGCGATCACATCCGCGGCGGGCGTGTAGCTCGGGTCGTCCGCGGTGATGGCGGCGTCGCGGTCCATGACGAAGATCCAGTCCGGGTTGGACTCGGCGATCTGCTCCACGGAGACGTCGTCGCCTGGTGATCGTCGGTAGAGCCCTCGACCTCGAGGGCGGGCTGCAGCTCGAGCAGGTCGAACAGCGGCCCCCAGGTGCGTCCGGTGGTGGGCCCGGAGTAGCCGATCTCGCCACCGGAGACGATCACGGCCATCACGGTGGAGGAGCCGTCGTAGGCGTTCTGGGCACGCTCCAGGGCGTCCTCGAAGTCGGCGATAAGCTGCTCGGCCTCGGCCTCCTTGCCGAAGACCTGGCCCAGGGCGGTCACCTGGCGCTCGAGTTCGGCGTCGAAGGACTCGCCCTCGCGCGGTTCAAGGTCGAGCAGGGTGGCGTCCGGGGTGAGGGAGGCGATGGAGTCGTACTGGTCGGAGAAGCGCTGCCCGACGATCACCAAGTCGGGTGTGGCCGCCGCCAGCGCCTCCAGGTCGGGTTCCCGGTGAGAGCCGATGTCGGCGACTTCGTCGCGTCGTAGGCGGTGATGGAAGAGGGGATGAGCTGCTTGGGGGCAGCGACCAACGGCACACCCCAGTCGGCCAGGACCTCAAAGGTGCGGTTGTCGGTGGAGGCCGCCCGCTGCACGGGCAGGGCGACCTCCACACTGCCGTGGTTGTCCGCGATAGTGACCGAGGAGGCCTGGGAGGCGGAGGCAGAGGCGGCGTCGGACGCCGCGGAGGTAGAGGCGGAGTCGGTGGTGCCGGAGCAGCCGGCGAGCGCAAGGCTGACGGCAGCCGACAGGGCCATGAGCGCAGGGAGCTTGCGAGACATGTCTTCCTTCGGGATGGTAGGGCTCGCGTGGCACGGTCCACACGAGAGGAATAGGCTTACGCCGACCCATCGAACTTAGGTCAGCTTCACCTATGTAAGGCCAACCTATGTTGTCGCGAGGCAAACGGCAAGCCCCGTCTCATCCCATCTTCGAGGTCGGTCAATATGGTGACAGCCCGGTTCACGACGCCGTGGCGCTTGCGACGGGAGTCGCGGCGGCGCTCGCGGTGGCCCGGCTCGCCTCGATGGCGGCAACGACGTCGGGCACGTGGTTCTCGCAGCACCACGGCAGTGACAGTGGGGAGGCGGCGGCCAGGCTCATGGCGGCGACCTCGTCGGTTACGAACAGGGCCGTGCCATTCGCAACGGCCGGAATCTCGGCCAGCCGGGGGTCCACCTCGATGGCCTCCACGGCATCGTCACCGTCCACCTGTGCCCACAACAGGTCGGCCTCCAGCTGCGCTGCCTCGCTGAGTGGGTAGTTCACCGCAACCGCTCCCGCGGCCTCCTCCACGCTCTGAGCGGCAGGTGCACGCGTCAGGCCGAGTTGCTGCAGCACCTGCGAACGCGTATCGACCTCGGTAAACATGGTGATGGACGGGCCGCTCGCATCGAGCGCGACCGCCGCGTAGGAGGCGCCGGACAGGGACGGATTCAGGGTACGGGCGGTGGTCAGCACATCGGTGGTGGTGTTGACCAGGGCCTCGGCAGCGGCGGAACGCCCCAGCGCCCCTCCAACCGTGATGGTCACCGCCTCCCAGGTGGCCTCGTAGGCGGAGGCGTCGGCCGGATAGGCCAGGGTGGGTGCGACGGCGGACAGACGCGTGTACTCATCCTCGCTCATGCCCGAATGCACCCCAAGGATCAGGTCGGGCTCGAGGGCAGCGACCGCATCAACGTCGACGGCGTCCGCAGCGCCGTACAGGGTCGGCGCCGCGGCGGTATCCCATCCGGCTCCCAGCGCTTCAAGACCCGCCGTGGTCCAGGGGTAGGCGTCCTCGCCGTCGGCACCAGCGGCGACGGCGGGCATGCCGATGGGGACCACGCCGAGGGAGATGACCACATCGGCGTCGACGGTGGAAATGGCCACGATGCGGGTCGGCTCGGCCGCGATCGTGGTGGAGCCGTAGGTGTGAGCGATGGTGATGGGGAAGGACTCGGTGGCGCCCTGGGAGGCGTTGCCCGCAGCGGCGGAGGGGCCCGCAGTACTGCTGCCGTCGGAGGCGCAGGCCGCGAGCAGTGCGGCGGCGCCCGCGGCAGCGGCCCCGGCCAGGAGACTGCGGCGGCTCAGTTGGCGAATGCGGGCGGAGTCGGCCAAAGACGATCATCCTTCGGTCGCGGCCCCGGCGCCGGGCGTCCGGGGCTCGGTCTAGGGCATTTTCCTATGCCTCGCACCCGCCCGGCAAGGCGCTTCTGCAGCCGCCGCCGTCCTCGACCCGCCAGACCCGAAGCCCACTCCACGAAGCGAAGGCATGCGCGCATTGCGGCGGGCGGAGTCGCAGAACTGCCGGGGAGCGCTGCCCATGGGCAAGCCTTGCCGCCACCCGAATAAGCGCCAATACTGGCCATATACCAATTAGTTACCTACATCTTGTCCGAGGAGGCCTCCCATGAGGAACCAGAACCAGCAGCGCGTCCCCCACTCCAAGTACTACTGGGCGCTGATGACGGCGGCGATCGTGATTGGCGTCGCGGGCGTCTACCTGATCCTCGGCGTGTTCGTCGGATACCTAGGATTCAGATTCGGTCTTCGCGCCCTGGCGGTCGCCTGATGTTCTTCACCATTGGTGCCGCACGCGCAATCGACGAGAGAATCCTCGCCAAGTCCCCCCACTTGGTGCGCCCAAAGGACCGGCAGCTGCTCGCCGAGCGGCTCGGACGCGATCCCCTTACCGGTGCCCCGTTGGCTGCCGGCTATGGCCCGACCCCGGGTTATGGGCAGGCCCCGGGGCAAGGGCCGGCGCCGGTCTACGGCCAGATGCCCAGCTACAACCAAGCCCAGCAGCCCATGCCGCCCACCCAACCCACTGCGCCTGTGCAGACACAGCCATCCGCATACCAGGGGTACGGCTCTGGCAGCTACGGCCCGACGGCGTCCTGAACACGTGCGAATTCGTGTCGGCGGCTCCCGGTAGCCTGCCGGCATGGCCACCACGAAGACTGCCAAGGCACGCACTTCCTACGTGTGCACCGAATGCGGCTGGACCAGCCCCAAGTGGCTCGGTCAGTGCCGCGAGTGCCGCGCCTGGGGCACGCTGGAGGAGTTCGTCGAGCCCGCCCCGGGCGGGATCGGTTCCCCCGGGCGCGTTCCCGTGGCGGCCGCGGCCGTACGCCCCGCGGTCGCCGCCCGTCCCATCGCGGAGGTCAGCGCGGAGGAGGCCCGCGCCCGCCCCACCGGGGTGGGCGAACTGGACCGGGTTCTGGGCGGCGGCGTCGTGCCGGGGGCGGTGGCGCTGCTGGCCGGAGAGCCCGGCGTCGGCAAGTCCACGCTGCTGCTGGATGTGGCCGCAAAGGCCGCCGCAACCTCCCGCGAGCGCGGGCAGGGACCGGTGTTGTACGTGACCGGGGAAGAGTCGGCCAGTCAGGTGCGGCTGCGCGCCGAGCGCATCGGCGCCATCGACCCGGCACTGCTGCTGGCCGCCGAGACGGAGCTGGGTGCGTTACTCGGGCACGTCCAGGATGCCGCGCCATCACTGCTGGTCGTGGACTCCATTCAGACCATTGCCTCCGCGCAGGTCGAGGGCGGAGCGGGCGGGGTCACTCAGGTGCGGGCGGTGGCGAGCGCGCTCATTCAGGTAGCCAAGGAGCGGGCCATCCCGGTGCTGCTGGTCGGGCACGTGACCAAGGACGGCGGCATTGCGGGGCCGCGAGTGCTGGAGCACCTGGTGGACGTCGTCTGCCAGTTCGAGGGCGACCGGCATGCCCGGCTGCGGCTGCTGCGGGCGGTGAAGAACCGCTACGGCCCCACCGATGAGGTCGGCTGTTTCGACCTGGGCGAGCGCGGCATCGTCGGCCTGGCCGACCCCTCGGGCCTGTTCCTGTCTGCGGCGCGCAGCGAGGTGCCGGGCACCTGCGCCACGGTGACGTTGGAGGGACGCCGTCCCATGCCGGTAGAAATCCAGGCGCTGGTTGCCGGGACCGCCGCCGGCTCGCCGCGCCGCACCACCTCCGGGGTGGACCACTCCCGGGTGGCGATGGCGCTGGCGGTGCTGGCGGCCCGACTGCGAGTGGACACGTCCACCACCGACGTTTACGTCTCCACCGTGGGCGGGGCGCGGGCAGTGGAGCCGGCCACGGACCTGGCGGTGGCAATCGCCGTCGTCTCCGCCGCGCAAAACCTGCCCACTCCCCCCGGCTTGGTGGCCTTCGGGGAAGTCGGACTGACCGGGGAGGTGCGGGCGACTGTGGGCGTGCAGCGGCGACTGGCGGAGGCGGCACGCCTGGGCTTTGATCGTGCCATCGTGCCGCTGGCCGGGTCTGAGGAGCTGCGCGACGTAGACGGCATGCGCGTGCTACCGGTTGCGCATCTGAGCGAGGCCATCGGCGCGGCCCTGCCCCGCAGCTGACGTCCCCGTGCCCTTACAGGCGCCGCTGTCGCCGGCATGAGCACGAGACGTGCAGCACGGCGCGACCTGTTTCACGGCGTCGCGCCGCCCCGGACGGTTAGCATGGTGCGGGCATCGGCCCGACGCCCGCACTAGTCGGCGCGTCCGGACCACCCCCAGGAGAGCCCTATGACCGACACCCCCGTCAACCTGCTACGCGAGACGCTTGCACTCGTCGCCCCCGGCACCGTCCTACGCGACGGCCTGGAGCGCATTCTGCGTGGACGCACCGGGGCGATCATCGTGCTCGGCTTCGATGAGACGGTCGAGGCGATCTCCTCGGGCGGTTTCCGCCTGGACGTGGAGATGACTGCGGCGCGACTGCGGGAGTTGGCCAAAATGGACGGCGCCGTGATTGTGGACCGGGCGAATAACCGCATCCGACGCGCCAACGTGCAGTTGCTGCCCAATGCCTCCATTGAGACGGTGGAGGCCGGCATGCGCCACCGCACCGCCGAGCGCGTGGCCCGGCAGACCGGGCATCCAGTGATCTCGGTGAGTCAGTCCATGCGGATCATCTCCCTGTATGTGGATGGGCGCCGGCACGTGATCGAGCCGAGCGAGGCGATTCTGGCGCGCGCCAACCAGGCACTGGCCACGCTGGAGCGCTATAAGGCCCGCCTGGACAAGATCTCCGGCGCCTGGACGCCCTGGAGATCGAGGATCTGGTGACGGTACGCGACGTCACCGCCGTGCTGCAGTTGCTGGAGATGGTCAGCCGCATCGCCTCCGACATCGACGGCTACGTGGTTGAGCTCGGCACCGATGGGCGGCTCCTCGCTCTGCAGGTGGAAGAACTGACCCGTGGGCTCATGGCCGAGCGCGACTTCCTACTGACCGACTACCTGCCGGAAGGGCTGGACACGGCCACAGTGGACGCGCGCCTGAAGTGGGTGGGCTCCCCCGCCCTGCTGGACCTAGCTATGGTGGCCCGCGCGATGGGCCTAGGCGGCGCGGACGGGCAGGATCTGGATGCGTCGGTCTCGCCGCGTGGGCTGCGGATCCTGGCTAAGATCCCGCGGCTGCCGCTGGTGACGGCGCGCGCGGTGGTGGACAACTGGGGTTCCCTGCAGGCGGTGCTAGCCGCAACGGTGGAGGAACTGGAGGCGGTCGACGACGTCGGCGCGCGTCAGGCCCGTACCCTGCGCGATGGCCTGTCGCGCCTGGCGGAAGTGTCCATCGCCGACCGCTACGCGTGAGAGCAAGCCGCAGCCGCCGATGCTAAACTGAGACCGTCTGGAAACGGTTCGTTCGCGCCACGCGTCCCACTTGTCAGCGGGCGGGCGTCCACGGAAGGTGTTGAAGTGGTGCTGCAGGTTGTACCGGAGGAGCTTGCCGCCGCTCGTGCGTACTTAGACAACAGCAGGTATTCGTTGTCGCAGTTCCGGGCGGATTCCGGCAGTGAGGCCGTATTCGGTTCCGCCGTGCTTGCATCGGCTGCGGCGCAGTTCGCCGCTCGCCACGAGCAGCAAGCAGAGCGTACGGCGGCGCGGGCGGATGTGGACGCAGACGGGTTGCTGGCCGCGCAGCAGGGATACGCGACCACCGACGACGAGGCTGCCGACGGCGCGAATCGGCTCGCAGCATCGGCCAGTGGGCTACGCAACCTTGGCGGCTCGGCTGCGGGCGGTGCCGTTGCCGGAGCCAGGGCTAAGACCGTCACTTACCACGGCCTGACCAGCTAGACCACGGCGCAAGACAATCGGGAACTCCATGGGAAGAAGCGCGGCGTGAAATCAACGGCTGACGAGGAGTACGCGGCCTTGATGGCCTCGCCAAGGCGACGACGCATGCGGCGTGTCTTTACCGGCTGCCTCCTGGTCGTACTGCTGGCCACGGCGGGCTTCGGGGGTTGGCTGTGGTGGACCAGACCACTAACACGAGAGGTGCCGCTGCCCGATAGGATTGCCACCGATGACGGCCTCTACGCCCAAATACACAGTAGTATTCCGCCAATCGAGACCGATGACGGCAGGCTGCAGAGCAGTAGCATGCGCTCCGAAAACCATGAGTGGATCGGCGTGCTGAAGTGGGTAAGAAGAGACGGAACCGAGGAAATCTTTGAGCTGCGCCTGGGAGAGACTGCGCACATCGACAGCCTGGGAACAGTGACATTGCTCGGCGTCAATCCCAAACCACTCATTCCCGACTATAACGATGGCGGATGGACCTACAAGGTGTATATTGTCCTCGACCCCGGGGTAGAAATAATAAGGTGAACGCTCTCGCAACATGACTCTGGTTATGAGTATTACTCCGTCGATGTCGCTGCGAGACTACATGGATCAGGGCCTGTTACCCGTACGTGAGTCAGCGTAAGATCGATCAGGGTACATCAAGTTCAGTGGCAGACAAGGAGCGTGTTGGCAGTGGCATCAGCAATCGGCGACAACGGCGAGCAGTCCGGCGCTAGGTCCACGATGGCCCCCGTTGGAGCCGACACGGAAGCAGAATCCGTCGGGTACGGTGCTGTGAATCCATCAGGTGGAGAGGTCTCGATAGTCTCGCCAGGCCGACGTCTTATGCGGAGTGTCCTGCGAGGCTCCCTTGTGGTTGTGGTGGTTATGGTGGGAGTCGTGGGCGGTTGGTTGTGGTGGACCAGGCCACTGACACGGCAGGTGCCGCTGCCTGACGAGCTTGTCACCAAGGGAGGAATCTACGCGCAGGTTCATGTGAGTATCGAACCACTACAGACCGCAGAAGGCCAATTGCAAGTAGGACCATTGCGCTCGGAAGGACATAAATAGATCGGCACGCTGCTGTGGCGGCACAATGACGGCGTCCAAGAAGCCATCGAACTACGGCTGGGCGAAACCGTCCACATTGATGGGCTGGGCACAGTCACCTTGCTGGCTGTTAACCCAGAACCACTCCTCCCCGACTACCGATTAGGAGGTTGGACCTATAAGGTGTATATCGTCCTCGACCCCGGTGTAGAGCGAATAAGGTGAGCGCTCACGCGACATGACTCTGGTTAGGGGACTTCGCCGATGTCGGTGCGGTTGAAGTATTTCTCGTAGTCCTCGCGGGTGATTCGGATAATGCCGTCGTCTTCGGCGTCGGAGCCGTCGGCGGTGTTGTTGTGCGCCCAGGGGTTGCGCAGGGTCACATACTTCTCATCGATCGCAACCACGGTCTAGGCGTGGTCTTCAACGATCCGGTAGTCGCCGGTTCTGTCGCGACCGTCGATCGCGGCGTCCGGGTGCTGCCTGTCGGCGTCGTCGGTGTCGGTGTTGGCGGTCGCATCCGACGCCGTACTTCCATCACTGAAATCGCCGCCTGTTCCCGCGACCACCGGCCTGCCATCCTGCACGGCCTGTTCGATCTGCGCCCACTCCTGCTCGGTGTACTTATGATCCTCACGCACCGCACCCAGAAAGCCCGAGGTGCCTCTGGTGTCAACTACTGGCGGGCCGTACTGCCCGGAAATCGCCCGCATCGCATTGGCGGGCATGCCGTATGGCAGGTTGTGGTCGCCCAGGTACTGGCCGTAGGCACGCTCATACACGCTCATCAGGTTCGGCCCCCGCCGCCCACCACCAAGATCATCACCTTGATTACCGTTGGTGTAATAGTCGGTGACCTTGACCTCCACCGGAAAGCCGAAGAAGTTGTATAGGGTGACGATGAACGCCTGGTCCTCCTCACTCCACCGCACATGATCCCGCAGAAACTGCTCCCCATCCTCAGACAGCGAATACGCATCCAAAGTCGCCAAAAAGTAGCAATCACCAATATCTGCCTGGTCTACGGGGTCCCAGTCCGCAGAGCCATCCGCCTGCTGCCGCAACCTGCGGATGTCCTCATCACTGAAAGCAGTCTTATCCCCGGTGCCATCATCCCCACCTTTGCCCGCACCGACACTGCCGCTGTCCCATTGCACGCCCGCGCCACCAGCGGAGCTCGATCCAACCTCAGCCCGGGAGCCAGCACCTACACCAACCGCGTTCAAGGCCGCGGCTGTTTGCATGGCGGCGATACTCACCCGCGCCCGAATCCCCACCGCCGCACCCGCGGCCGCGTAGCGCACGCCCGCCACCAGCACCGCCGGCGCCGCAGCATCCACCGCCTCCAGCAGTGCCTCACCGACCAGGGCGCGCAGCCGCTCCAACGCCTCCTTCGCCTCGGCCAGCACCTGGCGTATGCCTCCAAACGGCTGGCCCCGTCCAACAGACTGGTGATCGAGGCATCCAGATCCGCCTCCAGGCCCCGGGAGGAGGACCGGAACGCCTCCGCACTGACCCCCTGCCAGGACGCCACCGCCAGACGTGAGGACACCACACTGCTGGCGGCCTCATCCAGCACCCGGGCTCCAGCCCGCCAGGAGTCCGCTACCGCTAGCACTCCGCCGGGCGAACCCGGAATCTCTCCGACAACCCCGCCCGCAACCTCATCCAGACTCAACCCCATACTTGCCCCTCACTCGTCAGATGGTTGGCGTCGCGCTCGCCCAGAGGACACCACAGTTCATCATCCCGAACCGTAACCCCACCGACACCAAAACACCATCCGCAGCGTCATTGTGAGAGTGGCGGCGGAAGACCTCTCGGCCGCTTATGCCCTACTCGATCACGAAGACGCGGTCCTCGGTGAGGTCCGTTCCGTCCAGTCGGATACGCACCCGGTAGGTGCCGGCGGTGGCCGCATTACCGGAAGCGGCGGCCGGGGCTGCCTCCCCAGCGGAGGCTGCCTCAGTTCCTTCGTCCCCCTGGGCAGCCTCGCCTTCCTCCGTATGCTCCGCGGCTGTGGGCGACGCCGTGGCCTCCTCGGCGGCAGATGCCGAGGCCGACGCCGAGGCAGCAGGCACACAATCCGACGAGGCGACGTTGCCGTCCCAGATGATGGTGGCGGCGGCCGCGGTGCCGGGAGACACAAGCAGGCGGCGGCTAGTGGGGGTGAAGGGGCAGACCGTCGACTCCCAGATGGTCTGGTTGCCTGAGGTTATGAGGGCGCCGATATGCTCCCCGCCCAGATCCAACAAGCACGCCTCGTCGGCAGTGTTGTTCACAGTAACGTTCAATGTCATCCCGGATCCGGCGGTCACCGAGTCCGGCGAGGTGAAGGTGACGTCCAGGTCCGCGGCGGTGCAGTCCACCGGGTTGGCGTAGGTGGTGGCGGTGTGCGCAGCGGCCTGGTCGTCTTGGGCGCGGATGGTGTCACGCGCCCAGACGGCCGCAGACAGGATGCCGCCGGAGATCCCCGCCAGCAGGGCCACGGCGAGCAGCAGCACCACGAGCCGCCGCAACCAGTAGCGCGGCCGCCGGGGCCGGGCCGGGCGGCGACTGGCGGTGAGTCCACGCCCCCGGGGCTGCCCGCGTCGATTGCCGGCTCTCGTTCGCGGCGCGGAACGGCTAGCACTGCCGCGAGCGCCTCCCCGTCCGGCCGCCTGACCGGAGCCGGACCGCGCCACCGAACGAGCGGTCTGGCCGCGCCCGGTGCGCGCGGTGCGGGCGGGACGGCGCCCCGGGCGGCCATCCTGGGTGGTGATGGAGCGCTGCGCGCCGGCCTGGCCGCGGGGTGCCTGCCGTGAGCTGGACGCACGGGCAACACGGGGTTGCACCGACGACGTCGAGCGAGACGCAGCCCCGCCGTCTGAAGCACCGGAGCGAGAGGCACCGCCACGCGCGGAGGCGGAACGGGAACCGCTAGAACGCGCAGACGACGCCCGACCCCCCGTGTTGCGACCGCGCCGGCCGCCGCGGGAGCCGTCTCCCGAGTTTCGTCTCTGCGCCATGGGGTCGACTGTACCGGCGCCGCACCCCCGCCCCGGTCAGCGCCCCGCCCAAGACGCCCGCCGGAACGCCCAGGGTGGGAGACATGTCACCACGCGGGATATACCGGCGCTGGCATCTCACAACGTCGGCGGCAACCAGGCCAGTTGGACGGACTGGATCGAATCACGGGTGCCCAGCGGGTCCCGGCTTGGGACGCTGACGCCCGAGCAGCGGCCCCTCGTCGGGGTTTCCGGGCAGCATGATGCCGGGGGTGGAAAGGTCATTTAGCGTCTGTACCAAGGGCTCGAATAGGGCCCGGCTGGCCCCGCCCGTGCGCCGAGTCAGCACCAGGTGCAGGCCGATATCCTGCCCCTGGGGCAGCAGGGCCTGGAGCGGCAGCAGCGGATTCATCTGGCCGGTGGTCAGCAGGTCGTAGTCGTCCACGAGGATGTACACCTCGGGGCCGTTCCACCAGCTGCGGGTACGCAACTGCTCCGGCGTCACCTCCGGACCGGGCAGGCGCTGCTTGAGAAACTCCGTCAGATCCGTCATCTCCTTGGTCGCCTGATCGCGCAAGGTCACATACGTGAGCATGAACTCCTCGGGAATGTCTCCGAGCAGGGAGCGACGCGGGTCGACCGGCAGGATGCGCACGTCATTCGGGGTGCGATTACGGGTCAGTTCGGCCATCAGTGCACGCAGGAAGGATGACTTGCCCTTCTTGCATCGCCCAGCACGATCAGGTGGGGCTCCTGCCGCATGTCGAGGGTAACGGGTTCCAGACGGGCCTCATTGATACCGATGACGGGGCCGTCCTTGGCGGGTACCAGCGCCTGCAGTTCAGAAAGGTCGATGCGGGTCGGCAGCAGCCGCAGCTTCGGTCCAGGCGCACCTTGATAGGAGTCCGCGATGGTGCGGCACGCGTGGCCGACACCTTCGGAGAGCGTGGCGGGATCGTGTTCGCCGTCCAGCCGCGGAAGGGTGAGCAGCATGTGTCGCCCGGTGGGGTCCAGCCCGCGCCCGGGGCGGCCGGCCGGCACCGCCTTGGCAGCGGGTCGGCTGATCTCGGAATCGGAGGGTTCCCCCAGGCGCAGGCGTGTTCACCCCAAAACAATACCGATGGCATCTTCGTGCCCGTGGCCGGGGATCGTCTACTACTCCGGTTCAAGCTCTGTTACCCCGGTTAGGTGTTTGTTGAAGGGCTCTGAAACCTTCAGCAGACGCCGAAGGGGCGTACAACGACACAGCACGGCCCCACTCCCAGCACCTCGGCCCCACGCCGTCATCCACCACACCCTCAAACCGACAGAGCCACATTGGTTTGGGTGGGTTTAATAACCATGCCCGGATGGAGGCCGACCTGAAGCACCTGTGGGAGTACTCCCTCCCGAGGGTGCGGGCCAGCGAGGAGGAGGTCATCCAGGCCGAGAAGCAGCTCGGGTTCCGGCTGCCTGAGTCCTACCGGACCTTCCTGCTTGCGGCCGACGGCTGGCCCAACTTCTATCACGACGTTGCGATCTTCTCCACCCGGGACCTTGTCGGAGGACCCTTGTACGACAGTGCCCGTATACCTCTGGATCTTCCGGAGTGTGTGGCGGCTTTGGCCAGGGATGGCGCGATCGCCGAAGACCAGTTCATCGTTGCAGCATCCGAACTCGACGAAGACGTCTTCCTCATGGGTAAGCCCGGAACCGCAACGAGGGCAAAACCGCCTGGTACGCCGACGGTCAGGTGATTGACCGCTATGACGACTTCCACGACTGCTACATGGCCATGCTCGAATACAACAAACGCAATGCTCGTAGGTTCCGTGCGGAGAACGGTCTACCGCCTCAGCCCCTACCTGATGAGAAGGGCTACCGGCCACCACGCTTCGATGATGATGGGCCATATACCGACACCCAAGCACCGTAAGCGCGAGTCGGCGTCATGAGCGACTCGGGGAGGAAGTGCGCATGAGCAGCACCTGCAGTGGACAGACCGGCACCGATACACCGACCCCGGAGACCGACGGCCCGACCGGGGCAGCGCCGGGCTTAGAGTTGTCTCTGCCTGGTGGTGGGGTGTTTCGGGTAGTTCCGCCCCAGGTGGGTGTGCCGGTGATCCGGTTGTGGTTGGAGCACCACTGGCCCATGAGCGTCCAGGAGGGCCTGGAGTTGCGCGACCAACTTGGCTGGCAGTCCTCACCGACCAGGGAGTCCATGTTTACTACCGGTCATGACCTGGGCGGCAAGGACGCCTCTTTCTTCACGCTCAAAGGTCAGATCGGGTCCTTCCGCATGGGGGTGGCTTCACGTATTCCGAAGGCCAGCGCACCAGCTCAGGCACCTACACTGGTGCGCCAGGCATACGACCAGTACGTCCAAGCGCTGACCGAATTGTACGGTACCGGCACCACCAAGCGCTCCCAGGGACGCAACGGCCCCCCAAGAGTCCACCACCTGGACCCTGCCGAGCGGAGCATCACTCCGACTCGGCACCGTCGGGCGAATCCTCAGCGCCACCGTGGACTCACCTGCTGCCAACCGTGCGGCCGAGGCCGAACGCCGCTACTTCGAGGAGGAGGCGGAGTTCCCAACCGAGCCCCCGCCACGGCCCCGCGGTCACCTCGGTGTTTGCGCCCTCCCAGATCCTCTGCCGGATTGAGGACGGGTATCATGCTTCCAGAAATGGATGGCAAGGCATGAATACGGCTCTCATAGGCTCCAGGAACGGCAGTGTTTGACTTGATTGGTGACGACGGAGTGCGTCGTCCGTTCACCGGCGATATCCGTGACCTCCGCCCAGGCGTCATTCAAGATCGTTTGCGCATTGATCAGGAGGAGGCCACGCGCCTGGGGCTGGGGCAGATCCCTGACGATCTTGAGGACCAGTACTGGGACCGACATTGGTACCCCACCCGCCCCGAGGACGGCACCATCGACTACGACTGTATAACCAAAGACGAGTTCTTTGAACGCGACGCGGAGAATCTTCGCCGCAACCGGCTGCGCCACGCACAGTTGCATTACACGGTCACCGAGGACACACGCGGCAGGACCCGTGTGCGCCAGGTCCCGCCGAAAAGGCCCCGCTGGGCGGATGACCCGACGGGGCTGAAGATGCTCCCGCCCACCTGCCGGTTCAGGTTGCGTCGGGGCTTTCTTACCAGCATCCGCCTCGACGCCGACCAGCCTGAGCCCGACGTCAATCAGTGGTATGACCGGCTTAACCGTCGGGAGCAGGATGCCTGGATCGTGGGACTGTTCCGCACTGACGCTCTTGAAGGGCAGACCACGTTGGTGCTGGAGTACTACGGTCAGGCGTGGGCGGCGTACCGCACCGACGGCATCCCCTGGCCCACCGACCTAAACGCCAGTGAACTCAGCATTCCGACACTGTGGTTGCCCGTGACCCTGACGCCGCTGCCCGCCATCCCCAACGACCCGGCCTGCCCGATTACTATCCCCCCCATCCGCCGAACCCGTTGCAGCCGCGGTCGCCACCGACCACGCCGTGTTCGGACCCTGGTGGAGTGATGGAGACCCGGTCCTGCCATACCGGCCCCAACCATGGGTGAAACCAGCCCCAAACCGTGAACACTTCCGACAAGCACAGGGCCACAAAGCCAAGCGCTCCTACCGGAAGGCCCCAGAACGCAAACAAGACGAGCCCCATAACCAAGAGGACGCCAGCCAATGACCACGCGCGACAGCCCACGCCAGAGGAGCGCTTCGAGCGCGCCGTCGCGGGACTGCGCGAACTGCCGCCCACCGGGGCGGTCACCTTCCGCGGCATCACCAGCCCCTCCGGCACCCAGCCAGGAGTGGTAGTGCCCCGGGGTATCACCGCCACTAGCCGTGACCTCGTGGTAGCCACCGCAGGCATGACCAGCCCCGGCATCGCCGTCGTGGTAGTGCACACAGGAAGAGATATAGCTCCTGTATCAGCCGTACCCCAGGCCCAAGAGGTGGCCCTTCTGCCCGGAACTGTCTTGTATACCGGCCGCTTCCTCCAGGTCGCCGGGCACACCGTCGAACTGGTTGAGCAGCTCATGCCCACCGACGACCAGCAGTGGGCCAGCCAACTCACCAACGACGCCGTCGCCCAGCTCATGCGCGCCGTCGCCACCACCATCACCAACGCCCAAGGCCAAACACCCCCGGTAGACCCCGCCTACTGCGCCCGCTTCGCCGTACCAATCGCATGAGCAACGGCCCGGCACATGCTGGAGTGCCGGGCTGACGGATTGGGCAACTGACTGACGAGCTGAGCCAATATCCGGCGCGGCTCATAGTCGTCGATCACCGGAGCCCGTAGCGCCGCTCCTGACTCTCGCGCACCAGCTGCTGCGCTTGCCAGGTGACGCCCGACAGCGGAATGTACTCATGCGTCTCCTGCGTGTAGCCGCGGGCCACCGCCCAGTCCCAGATCCGTGAGCACTGGGCCACGGCCCGAGCCTCCAGCGACGGCGGCCAGGCCCCCATCCAGGACAGTCCCGTCAGCACCATCGCCTGCCCATCCGGCATCACCATGCAGGCATCCGCACTCTTGACCACCTTCCCCAGCGTCACGCGGGCGAACAGGCTGGTGCGCGACGTTGGCCAGGGGAAGTCACGCGTTTGTCCGAACGCATGCAGGTGGATTCCGGTCGCGTCCAGTACGGTGTGGCTGCGCCACATGGCGACAACCAGAGCCAGCGACGCCAGGCCCGCGATCAGCGCCACCAGCATGTAGCCGATCCTGTCGGGCTCATTCACCAGGTACCAGCCGGCGCCGTACAGGCAGGCGAGTCCGAAGCCCGCCGTCAACCAGAAGGCAAAACCACCGGATACCGTGATATTGGACTTGAGCACGAGCCGCTCCTGGGAGAGCGGGATCGGTGCCAGTTCGACTTTCAGGGGCTGGTCCTCGCCCGCCATTCCCGGCTGCTGCAAACCTGCGGGATAGGGCTGCCCGGCGGACGGCGTCGCTGCCCCCTGGCCGACCGGAGGACCCGGCTGCGCATAGCCGTAGCCGGACTGCGTGGGGACGTACCCGTACTGACCGCTCCCGGGCGCCTGCTCGCCGCCATTCGAACCGTACTTGGGGGCACCGTACCCGCCGGGCTGACCGTACTGGCCGTACCCCTGTGCGCCCGGGCTCAGCCCCTGTCCCTGAGACTCCTGCCCCTGCCCCCGGTCCGACGTCGGCTGTGTCATATCACCCTCCTTTGTCACGGGACGATCATGATAACGCCTGGGATTACTAGCCGGAAACCGCATGATCCCGCGGCGACGAGGTGGATGTCACGCCTTCAGCACCCGCACGACGGTGACAGTCCGGACACAACTGGCGTAGCGTATTCGTGACATGGAGGTGGTCAGCCCCCCATCGCACCCGGTGCTTCGGCATCGGTCTGAGGGTGGGGAGCGCTCCCCACCCTCAGGCCTTCAGATCCACACCCTGACCGGCTACGGTCGGTCACATACGGCTCAATCGCTACAGACTTGCATCCGCCCCTGCGAACAGTTGGAGACACAATGTCCGTAAATTCTCCGTCGACTACGACACCGCGACGAGCAACTCCTCCAAGATGGCCACCGCCTCCGACGAGTACGCCTCACCCGCAGCGACCAGCGTGGACTCGGTCACCGTCAACCAGTCGACCACCACCTGGTCCACCCACACCCAGGCCCACTCCTGCATGCGCGCCTACACCGACGTGCTCGATCAGCTACAGGCCTGCATCGCTTCCACACAACAGGACCTGGACACGCTCAAGACCAACTATGACGCCGCCGTCACCGCCTTCACCGAGCAGGACCAGCAGAGCAAAGAAGATGCGGTGCAAACGCTGAAGAAGTGGAGCGAGAACCGCTCCGAAATCCCCGATGTATCGAGGCCGACCGGCCTGCCCGGCGGCCCCGTCCAGGCAAGGCCCACCGCCGAGTAGCCTCCATCGCCTGCGAGGCCACCAGCACGGCTGGCCTCAGCCGGTGCAGAAACAACGAAGAAGACTGATATACGTCGCAGGACCGACAAGGACTGAAGGACTAACGGAGCATGGGAACGAACACCGACGAGTTGAAGAAGATCCACGACCTCGACCTGGACGACTACGGGGACGACGTCACCCTCGCCCAGATCCGTTCGAACCTGGTCTCCTGCGACGACACCATCCGCACAATCGCCGCCAACCCCGCCTTTGAGGGTGAGACCCAACTCGCCGTCAACGGGGCACTCGCCCAGCTCCAGGCAGAGGTGCGCAAATGGTATGCAGCGGTCAATGCCATCAAGGCCGAGCGCACCACGGCCCGCGACTCCATGCGCACCGCCAAGCCCAAGTATGACGAGCTGCCCGAACACACCTCCGACATCATGGATGAAGAACTCGCCATTGAGGACAAGCGCGACCGGCAGGCCGCCGAAGCGCTCTCCCCCATGGACACCGCACTGACCACCTCGGCAGCGGCCCTGCGCGCAATTGACCTCTCACGGCCGGAGTTCGATCCCAACCGCCAGGTCAACCAGACACCGCTCGATCAACTACCTACCTCCAGTGCCGCGGGCGACGGCGGGGGTGGCGACACCGCTTCGGGATCGGGCGCCTACGGCGGTGGGGCCACGGGGTCCGGAGGAGCCGGGAGTACCGCCGGCTATGGAGGAAGTACTTACGGCACCGGTCACGCTGTACCCCTAGTACCGACGGCAACCGGTACGGCTGCAGTCGGGACGATGGCCGTGACCTCGGCCTCGCGTCTCGTTCCCAACTCTCATACCGGTTACTCCGTCACCCAGGTGGATCGATTCACCAGCAGGGTCAACGGCCCGGCCTCAACGCAGAGCACCGCCTTTGCAGCCGGACGTTACACGGTTGAAAACGGCAGGCTCATTCCCCTGGCCTCCGCTAGCAACAATGCGTCGGTTGGCGGAACCGGGGGTGTCGGCACAACTGGTCTTGTTGCTGGAGCGGTCGGCACCGCCGGCGTAACAGCCGCAACCGCGGCTGTCGTGCGCGGGCTGAGCGGAGTCAGCGGAACCGCAGCCGCAGGCACCACCGCAGCCGCAGGCGCCACCTCAGCCGTCGGGATCAACGGCAGCACCGGAATGGCAGCTACCACCGCCGCTCAGGGCAGCAGCACCGCGGGATCCGCCACGCACGGTGCAACCGGGCGCCCCGCCATGGGCGCACCGGCCGCGGGACGCGGCGCGGGGCAGTCGCGCCAACGGCGGCGCCCCCATGGCACCTATGACATCCCACTGCTGGAAGACGAGGTCCAGGAGGATTACATCGCGGATCCTGGTGTAGCCGGGCAGGCGGGCTCGCTCGAGACCCTGTCCACCCCGGGGTGGAAGCAGGAGTCCGACTCCTGGTGACGTCGGCGAGCAACGCCATCTGAAACCCGGGGAAGTCCTTCGCCTTCCCCGGGTTTCTCGCCTCAACCGGAGCGGTTCCAGCGGGCGTCCTCTCAGTCGTCCAGTTCCAGGAGCATGCGAGTGTTGCCCAGAGTGTTGGGTTTGGCGCGGGCCAGGTCGAGAAACTCGGCGACGCCGTCGTCGTGGCTGCGCAGCATCTCCACAAAGATGTCGGTGCCCACGGGCGTACCCTGAATCTCCTTAAACCCGTGGGCAGCGAAAAAGTCGACCTCGAAGGTCAGACAGAACACCCGCCGCAGCCCCAGGGTGCGGGCGCGGTCAAGCAGGTTGTTCAAGATGGCGTGGCCGACGCCGTGGTGCAGGTGGTCGCGGCGTACCGCCAGCGTGCGCACCTCGGCGATGTCGTCCCACATGACGTGTAGGGCGCCGCAGCCGATCAGCCCGGACTCAGTGGTGCCGTCGAGCCGGCCGGTGCCCTCCGCGACGGTGAACTCCTGGATGTCCTCGAAGTAGTTGATCAGGTCCTTGCCGATCAGGATGCGCCGCTCCGCGTAGGGGCGTACGAGCTCGGCGATGGCGCGCGCGTCGGCGGGGCGGGCCGGGCGCAGCACGGTGCGCCAAGCCGCATCCCGGAAGCGGTCGGGCATCCCGGTGGCGACGTCGGGTGCGGCCACGGACACCGGCCGTGACACCGCCGACGCGACCGGCGCCGCCGCCTCCGTCACTGTGGGCGTTCCCGTTTCGGCCCCCGGGGTGGTTGCGGGCGTCATGGCGTCCAACTCAGCGCTGTCGGTGCTGGGGGTGTTGCGCATGAGGCCCATGTTCGCGCTTCTCCTTCCGTGCGGCCAGTGCCAGCACCGCGCGGGCGGTCGCATCATCGACCACCAGGTCGGTGGCCACGCGCGCCCGCAGTGCCGCCAGCAGGGCGCGCGTCTTGCCGACACCCGCCACCACACACAGTCTGCGGGGAATCCGTGACAGCTGCGCCGGGGTCGGACCGGTGGCGCGCACATTGAGGGCGACATCACGCCAGGTGCCGTCCTGGCGCAGCATGACGGTGCACACGTCCCCGACGACGCCGTCGCGTCGCAGCAGGGCACGGTCCTGCTCACTCAGGTGCCCGCCGCTGTAGACCTGGCTGGGCAGTGCCGCGCTCGGATCCAGTGAGCCGACGCCGAACACCGCCAGGCTGGCCCGATCCGCCAGCGCCAGCACGCGCCGTACGGAGCGCTCCGACCACATGGCCTCCCGGGTGGCGGCATGGTCGAAGAACGCCGGAACCGGGAAGGCGACGGTGCGCGCACCGAGCCGCTCGGAGAAGTCGGCCAGAACCTCCCCCACATTCGGGCCGTCCCCCTCGGGAGCGGTGGCCCCATTGAGCTGAACCACCGTCAGTCCCGGCACGCGGCGTTGCGGCAGGGCGGCGGAGACCTCGGACATGGTGGTGCCCCAGGCCGCTCCCATCACCCCGTTCTCGGGGGCAAGCGCCGCCAGTTCCTCGGCGGCCACGGCGGCGACCTGCTCCAGCCGGTGGATCTCGGTGGTGCCCTCCCGCACGGGCACGATCCGGGCGGAAACGTTGAAGGTGTCCCGCAGCGCCGCCTCCAGGGTGCCGGCGCCGCCGGGTGCGGTCAGGGTGATGCGGACAATGCCGTCGGCACGTGCCCGGGCCAGCAGCCGGGATACGGTGGAGCGCGATACGCCCAGATGGCGGGCGATCACGTCCATGGTCTCCCCCTGGACGTAGTACATCGAGGCCGCCTCGTAGCACCGGCCGAGCGGAACCGTGCTGCCGGTCCCCTCCGTCATGCGTTCCCCCTGTCACCCGACGGTCTGCACGTTCGTGCACCATGGGCGACCATTATCGCATGCGGTGATGGCGGCAATAGCGCCGTCCCCTCACGGGGCGATGACAACCCTATTAAGCGAGTTGCGAGGAACGACTTGTCCGGTCTCGGCGCGTCACTAGTGCCGGTCTCGGCGTTCTGGCTTGGGCTCGATGCCGGCCAGGCGGGACAGGCCGTAGGCGGCGTGCAGCACCCAGATGGGGTGCACCGTCTTCACGCCACTGGACTGCTCGATCTGCCAACGGCAGGTCTCGGTGTCGCACACCGCCAGGTTCGGGTTGACGTCGCGCACGATGTCGAACAAAGGCTTGCCGACGGCCTGGGCGATGTCGTACTTCTCCTGCTTCAGCCCGTAGGTGCCCGCGACGCCGCAGCACGCCCGGCCGGACTCGACCACGTGGAAGCCCGGCACCAGTTCCATGAGCTCGATCGCGGGCATTCCCATGTTCTGCCCCTTGAGCTGACACGGAGCGTGGTAGGCGACCGTTGCCTCGATGCGGCGGAAGCGGTGGGGCAGCTCGCCGGCGTCGTCCAGGTCGCGCAGGAACTCCGACAACTCCACGGTACGTGGGGACACGTCGGCAAGTACCTCGGCGTCCACCCCCATGATCTCGTGGGCCTCATGCTTGAGCATGCCGGCGCAGGAGCCGGAGGAGGACACGATCGTCAGGCCCTTTCCAGCGGCAACCAGCTGCTCGCACAGCTTGACCACATTGGCCGACGCCTGCCCGTACAGCCCGTTGGACTGGGCGGCCAGGCCGCAGCAGCCCTGCTTGGGGACGATCACCTCGTAGCCGATGTGCTCGAGCACCTCGATGGCGCGCTTGGAGGTCTCCACCTCGAAGTATCCGCCTGCGCAGCCGTGGAAGAACACGATCGGACCACGTGAACCGGCCGGAACCAGCGTGTGCGCACGCTTGGTGCGGCGCCGAAGCCACTCGGCCAGAGACATTGGCTGGGCGTGCGGCATGGGGGCGTCGCGGTGCACTCCGACCGTCTTCTCCATGACCACGCGGATTGGCTTGTTGGCCAGAGCGGCGTTGGCCAACGGCGCGATCGGGGTCATCACCTTGCCCATGAGGGTGGTCTGCGTGATCAGCCGGTCGCGCACGGGCACCTCGCCGTGCTGGGCGCGCATGACGGCGCGGGCCTGGTTGTTCAGCTCGGCCACCTTCACGCCCTGCGGGCACACCCGGGTGCAGGTGCCACAGGAGGAGCAGTAGTCGATGGAGTGGTCCACGCTCTCCCCGTTGCGGTAGCGCTCGGCCTGCGGACCGACGAACTTCGGGCCGGGGAACAGCTCGGTGACCTCCATGACCGGGCACATCGTCTCGCAGATGGTGCACTTGACGCAGCAGTCAAGGCTGGCGCGGGCCAGCGAGTGGGCGGCCGTTTCGACGGCGGCGGCGCCACTCTTGACCCGCGCTCCGCCCTTCCCGGGCAGCGGCAGATCCCAGCGCTGAGCCAGGGTGTCGACGTCGAACATCAGTCCTGCTCCTTCGTTGCGTTCGAGCTGTCGTAGCTGGCGCCCGAGGCGACGCCGTGGCCGAGCTGGGCCAGCACGGCGTCGCCGGCGGCTCGGCCGATCCCAGCGCGATGCCCTCCCCGGACTTCTCGCTCCAGCGGACGGCGCCCGCCAGGACCCCGCCGACGGCGTAGACGCCGGCCAGCACCGGTTCGCCGTCGGCGCCCAGCGGCCGCATCTGCTTATCGACCGCCACACCCACGCGGAACAGCCCCTGCGGCGCTCCCCAGTAGTCGTGGTGGATCAGGCGGCGCAGATTCTCCGCGCCGTCGGCGCTCACGCCCGCCAGCGGCAGGCCGAGCACCGTGTCGGTGACCTGCCCGTAGGAGTCCATGGTCAGAGCGCCGGACTCGAAGCCGCCGGCGGCCAGAATGAAGGCGTCGGCACGGTGCTCACGGGGGCGGCCCGCGGCCGCGCTGGTGACGGAGACCAAGCGGCCGCGCTCGATGCGGCTGTCGACCACACGCGCCCCCATAACCACCCGCACGCGCTGCGCGGAGGCGAGCCGGTCCAGTCGATGCTCCAGGCGTAGCCCGGGCACCGACGGCGGCACCAGGGGGATTTCGCCCACGGGGGCGCCCAGGCGCTCGGCAAGCTCTTGGAAGACGCCGGGGCGGTCCAGGCCGAGCACGGCGGGCAGCAGTACGGTCTCGCCGTCGCGAACCTTGCCGTCCAGCAGCCGCGCCAGTCGGTCGATCGCGTCCGGGTGGTCCAGGGCGCGGGCATGGCCGACGGCGTTGGTGTCGCTCTCGCCGGAGCGGGCCTCGAAGTCGACCGTCAGGGCGCGCGCCTGGATGCTGCCGCCGTCCGGCAACTCGGAGCGGCTCAGGTTTCCGGCGACCATCTCCGCGGTGAAGTCCTTGAGCCGGGCCAGCCCGACGATCAGGTAGCGGCCGCCGTCGCGCAGCACGGAGGCGGCCATGGAGGGCTGCACGAGCAGCGTGGGGCGCACGGCGCCCACGGCGGTGGGCAGCCACAGGTTCGCGGGGCCGTCCGCCGAGCCCTCGCCACCGTCGGCGTCCTCCACGGCGTCCGGCCGGGCGGTGAGCAGCTCGGGGCCGACCAGGGCGGCGAAGCGGTCCACGCCGGCGGCCGTGGCGCGCCGACCGATCACGCGGTAGGGGTGCCCCTCGGGCAGCAGGTCGCTGCGGCGATGGCGGCATAGGGGTGGGTGACGGCGCGGCGCGCGGACCGCTCCTCCGTGGTGGCTCCGGCGCCCGGACCGGCGGGGCCGGCGGCGCCGCCGAGGCGCCCGAGCACGTCGACCGTGCCCGGGGACAGGGCGAGGGAGCCCATGCCCTTGGTGACCAGGGTGACGGTGGCGCCGGCCCGGCGCAGCCGCAGGGCGGCGGCGTACCCCGATATTCCGGCACCGATGACGACGACGTCGCTGCTCATGCGCGGACCTCCTGTTTCTGGTCGGTGGCGGCGCGGGAAGCACCCGCCAGGGCTGCGGCGTCGGGGTCGAGCCGGGGCGGGGCGGCCAGGGCCGCCATGGCCGCAGCCATCTCCTCAGGCAGCTCCTCGCCGTCCTCGGCGTCCGCGATGGGCGTGGCCGCGGCGGCGGGGCGCGCGGCAGTGGGAAGGTCCTCGACGTCGAGGGTTCCCTGCAGCATCCAGAAGTCCAGCGCCGCCTCGCGGACCTGTTCGCCGTGCAGGATCGACCACAGCCCGATCCAGCGGTGCCGCAGGAAGGTGCGCAGCAACTCGGTGGCGTCGGCGGCGTCGGCACGCCCCTGGCACACGTGCACGCCGGCGACGCGGGCGGCGCAGAAGCCGCCCTGGCACGGGCCCATGCCGATGCGCAGCTGGCGGCGCAGGTCGTCGAAGGACGCGTCGGGCTGCTCATCCATCAGGTCGGTGAGCATCTTGCGGGTCACCAGCTCGCACTCGCATATCGTCTGGTTCTCCAGCCGGTCCTGCTCGCGCGCCGCCAGGCGGTGGGTGACGCGGTAGTTGCGGCCGTGCTCGGAGCCGGGGACGGCCTCGGCGTCGGTGGTGCAGGGCCTATCGACACCGAGCTCGGCGCAGACGGCGTCGACGGTGTTCTTGGCCATGAGTCGGTAGGTGGTGAGCTTGCCGCCGGCCACGGTGATCAGCCGGCCAGCCCCTCGGCCTCGCTGTGCCGCAGCACGGTCATGCCGCGGCTCATGTGCCGGGTGTCGGTTCCGGACACGCGCTTGTCGCGCACCAGGGGGCGGGCGCCGGCCCAGGCGTGCACGGTGCGGGTCTGCCTGAAGCCGGGGATGAGCACCTCGCCGGCGTCGAGCATCTGGGCGACTTCCTCGCGGGGGATGAGCAGGTGGTCGGGGTCGGGTACGCGCCGGTCGGTGGTGCCGATGATGGAGACCGTGTGGTCCGGGACGATGATGTCTCCGTCGGAGGGATGGACGCAGCGGTTGATGACGTGGTTCACCAGGCGGTGGTTGACGGCCACCATGATGCCCGCGCCGGCGACGATCTCTATCGCCTCCGAGCCAGCCATGGCGGCGAGCCTGCCGCCCCAGGGGCCGGCCGCGTTGACGACCATGGCGCACGAGATGGTCAGGTCCTCGCCGGTCTTGAGGCCATGAGCGCGCACGGCGACGACGCGCCGGTCGGCCCCCTCGCCCTCTACCACCAGGTCGGTGACCTCGTGATAGGTCAGGATCTCGGCGCCGTAGGCCCGGGCCGAGCGGGCGGCTCCCCAGACCATCTGCCAGCCGTCGACGGCGCCGTCGTTGACGGCGAAGGCGCGCTTGATACCGGGGTTGAGGCGCGGCTCTATGCGCAGGGCCTCCGACAGGCTGAGCTCCTCGCAGGCGACGCCCGCCTGCTGCGCACCGACCAGGAACTTGTCGGAGAAGGCCAGGTCGTCCTCGGGGGTGACGACGAACAGTCCCCCCGTGCACTCGATGGCGTCGGCGTGAATGCGGGAGATGATGGTGTTCTCCTCGGCGCACTCGCGGGCCGAGCCGGGATCGGAGACGACGTAGCGGCCGCCGGAGTGCACCAGCCCGTGGAAGCGTCCGGAGGTGCCCTGGGCGAGGTCGGCGCGCTCCAGCAGCACGACGCTCATACCGCGCATCGCGGCGTCCCGGGCGACACCGACGCCGGTGGCACCGCCGCCGACGACGACCACGTCGGCAGTCATGGCTCTCACTGAGGGACCTCCTCGTCCGTCGAGGCGGGGCGAATGCCCTGGCCTGCCTACACCTACGGCGCGCTCTTGGTCGCGCCACCTTCTTTATGAGTACACGCCACAGAGAACTCGTGCACGCGCAATGCGCAAACGTTCAACGCGAGACACGATGCGACGCACCTATTTCCCGCCGCAAATACCAAAACCGGGACTTCTTCCCGAGATCTCAACACTTCTTCAACTTAGCCTGGACTCACCAACACATAACAAGAATGGCGCGGCACTGCGTAATCCAGTGTGACCCCGAGTACTTTCTGACTTGTTCGGGTGCAGCCAGGGCTTCGCCCGTTCCTTCGTGGAATGCGGGCGGCGAAATGTCGCTCGCCCTACGCATCGAGCACGCTGTCGTGCAGAAAGTGAGCAGGCCATGAGTCTCGCCCAGATCTTCCTCTCGGAGTTCTTCGGGACCTTCATCCTCATTCTCTTCGGAGCCGGCGTCTGCGCCGCGGTCAACCTCCCCAAGTCCAAGGCCCAGGCCTCCGGCTGGATCGTCATCGCCTTCGGATGGGGCCTGGCGGTCTTCATGGGTGTTTACGCCGCCTACGCCACCGGAGGCCACCTGAACCCGGCGGTCACCATCGGTCTGGCGGTTGCCGGCAAGGACCTTGCCGCCGGCGTCCCTGCGACGGCGACGAACATCATCGTCTACATCATCGCCCAGATGCTCGGCGCCTTCGTCGGTGCCGTGGCCGCCTGGCTGGCGTACAAGAAGCACTTCGACGAGGAGGGACCGGCCGACGCCAAGCTCGCCTGCTTCTCCACCGGCCCCGGCATCCGCGCCTACGGCTGGAACGTCGTCACCGAGGCCATCGGCACCTTCGCCCTGGTCGCCTGGGTGCTCTACAACGGCAAGTCCCCCTCCGAACTCGGCCCCCTGGCCGTCGCTTTCGTGATCGTCGCCATCGGCCTGTCGCTGGGCGGCCCCACCGGCTACGCCATCAACCCCGCCCGTGACCTGGGCCCGCGCATCGCGCACGCCGTGCTGCCCATTCCCGGTAAGGTTCCTCCGACTGGGCCTACTCGTGGGTGCCCGTGGTCGGCCCGCTTATCGGCGGCGTCGTCGCCGGGCTGCTGATCCCCAACATGGCCGGACTGTTCTGACGCCGGCCCCGCAAATCACAACGAAGTGAAGTGAAAGGACTCGTACATGACTGAAGCAACCGAGACCGAGAAGTTCGTCCTGGCGATCGACCAGGGCACGACCTCGTCCCGCGCGATCGTCTTCAACCACTCCGGCGAGGTCGTGTCTATCGGCCAGCAGGAGTTCACCCAGATCTTCCCGAACCCCGGCTGGGTCGAGCACGACCCGATCGAGATCTGGGAGTCGGTGCGCGCCGTCGTCGCCGAGGCCCTGCAGAAGGCGGAGATCAACCGCCACTCGCTGGCCGCCGTCGGCATCACCAACCAGCGCGAGACCACCATCGTGTGGGACAAGAACACCGGCGAGCCCATCTACAACGCCATCGTCTGGCAGGACACCCGCACCGCCCCGATCGTGCGCGAGATCGCCGCGGGCGACCCGCTGGGCACCGAGCGCTACCGCCAGATCACCGGTGAGAACATCTCCACCTACCCCTCGGCCACGAAGGTCAAGTGGATCCTGGACAACGTGCCCGGAGCCCGCGAGAAGGCCGAGGCCGGGGACCTGCTCTTCGGCACCCCCGACACCTGGGTGGTGTGGAACCTGACCGGCGGCGTCAACGGCGGCGTACACGTCACCGACGTCACCAACGCCTCCCGCACGCTGCTGATGGACGTGCGCACCCTGCAGTGGCGCGAGGACATCTGTGCCGACTTCGGCATTCCCATGTCGATGCTCCCGGAGATCAAGTCCTCCTCCGAGGTCTACGGCTACGGCCGCAAGAACGGCTTGCTGATCGACACCCCGATCGCCGGCATCCTCGGAGACCAGCAGGCGGCCACCTTCGGGCAGGCCTGCTTCGAGGTCGGCACCGCGAAGAACACCTACGGCACCGGCTGCTTCATGCTCATGAACACCGGCGAGGAGCCCGTGTTCTCCAAGAACGGCCTGTTGACCACCGTGCTGTACCAACTCGGCGACGCCAAGCCGGTCTACGCGCTGGAGGGTTCCATCGCGGTGGCGGGCTCCCTGGTGCAGTGGCTGCGCGACAGCCTCGGCCTGATCGAGAAGTCCAGCGACATCAAGGCACTGGCCGAGACCGTGGAGGACAACGGCGGGGTCTACTTCGTGCCCGCGTTCTCCGGCCTGTTCGCCCCCTACTGGCGCGACGACGCCCGCGGCGTCATCGTGGGACTAACCCGCTACGCCACCAAGGGCCACATTGCCCGCGCCGTGGAGGAGTCCACCGCCTTCCAGTCCGCCGAGCTGCTGGAGGCCATCAACGCCGACACCGGCGTCCCGCTCAAGGAACTCAAGGTCGACGGCGGCATGACCAACGACGACCTAGTCATGCAGTTCCAGGCCGACCTGTGCGGCGTCGATGTGATCCAGCCCGTGGTGGCCGAGACCACCGCGCTGGGGGCGGCCTACGCGGCCGGCATCGCCGTCGGCTTCTGGAACGGCACCGAGGACGTGGTCGCCAACTGGCAGGAGGGCAAGCGCTGGACGCCGTCCATGGACGCCGACGAGCGCGACCGCACCTACCGGCTGTGGAAGAAGGCCGTCACCCGCACCTTCGACTGGGTGGACGACGACGTGAAGTGAGCGCCGGCGTCGGGGCGGCAGCGTGAGGTCCAAGACCGCTGACGCGAGCGTCGCCCAAGCGCCCACACACCGAAACCGGCTGGGGCCCGGCACCGCGATGGTGCCGGGCCCCAGCGCATACCCGGCCGGGCACCGGGGCGCCGTATCGGGTTTCCCAATCAGGTTTCCCAAGCCTCATGTGACGAGAGCGAATTGATGTGATAATTCAATGGTCGCCGTCATCGCACGGCCTCATCACGATCCCAACCGACCTCGACACCGTCGTCGCCCACCCCGCCCGGAATAGCTCATGACACTTACCGCATCCCTGCTCGCAACGGCCTTCACCCCGTCCACCACGGCGGTAGGCGGCAACGTCTTCCTCACCGCGATCATCGGCCTGCTGCCGCTGATCGCGTTCTTCGTGCTCATGGGGGCCTTCAAGGTCGCCACCCACTGGTGCGCGATCATCTCCCTGGTGCTGTCGGCCGTGATCGCGATCGCGGCCTTCCACATGCCGGTGGGGATGACGGCACTGTCGGCCACGCAGGGCCTGGCCATGGGCTTCGTGCCGATCATCTACATCATCATCGCGGCCGTCTGGCTGTACAACCTCACCGAGACCTCCGGCCGCAGTCAGGATCTGAAGGCCGTGTTCAACGCCATCGGCAAGGGTGACCAGCGCGCCCAGGCCTGATCGTCGCCTTCTGCTTCTGTGGTCTGCTGGAAGGCCTGGCCGGTTTCGGCGCACCCGTGGCGATCACCGCCGCCATGCTGGTGACCCTGGGGGTGCCCAAGATCAAGGCCGCGATCGTCACCATCGTGGGCAACGGCATCTACGTGGCTTCGGCGCCATGTCCATCCCGGTTACCACCGCCGGAAACCTCGGCGGCCAGGAGCCGGTGTCGGTCGCCCAGAACATGGGTCACCTGACCTCGATCATCTGCGTGCTGGTGCCCTTCCTGCTGCTGTTCATCCTCGACGGCGCCCGCGGTGTGCGGCAGCTGTGGCCGCTGGCCCTGATCGCCGGCATCGCGGCCGGCGCCGGACACTTCATTACGCCCGGCGTCTCCTACGAGCTGACCTCGGTGGTGGGGGCGCTGCTGGCCTTCGCCGCCTGCTACCTGTTCCTGCTGGCCTGGACGCCGACGACGCCCGATGAGTACCACTCGGAGATTGACGGCGCGGACAAGCCCGACCGCGAGCGCGTCATCCTGGCGCTGCTGCCCTACGTGCTCGTGGTGGTCATCATCGCCATTACCAAGCTGTGGAAGTTCGGCGTGGATCTGTCCGCCGTCCTGTCCAGCACCGACATCAAGATCGCCTGGCCGGGCGTGTACGGCAACCTGCTCACCGCCGACGGCGAGGCCTCAACCTCCGCGATCTACAACCTGCAGACGCTGTCCAACCCGGGCACCTGGATCCTGCTGACGGCGGTGATCGTGTGCATCGTGTACGGCACTCGTTCTTCGGGCGGGCGCTTCCAGACCTCCGTCGGCGCCATGTTCGCGGTGCTGCCACGCACCATCTACACGCTGCGCATGTCCATCCTCACCATTGCCTCGGTGATGGCGCTGGCCTACGTAATGAACTTCTCAGGCCAGACCACCGCCGTCGGCGCCGCCCTGGCCACCACCGGTGCGGCCTTCGCCTTCCTGTCCCCCGTGCTGGGCTGGATCGGCACGGCGGTGGCAGGATCCGCGACGAGTGCGGGCGCCCTATTCGCCAACCTGCAGGCGACGGCGGCCGCCGGCGCCGGACTCGATCCGCGCATCCTGCTGGCCGCCAACACCATCGGCGGCGGCCTGGGCAAGATCGTCTCCCCGCAGAACCTGGCGATTGTCACCACTGCCGTGGATGCTCCCGGCACCGATGCGGAGATCCTCAAGAAGGCCGCCCCCTACTCCATCGGGCTGCTGCTGGTGCTGTGCTGCCTGGTGCTGGCCGCCTCCCAGGGTTGGCTCGGTGCCTACATGCCGGCATGATCATCAAGCCGGACCGGAGGTCCGCAAACCCGCAAGCTTGCACTCGACGCCCACGCAGGTGCCTGCGCATGGCAGTCGCCTGTCTGACTATGAGCACGTTCCTCCTCCTCGGAGCGTGCTCGGTAACTTCCCTCCAAGGACGAAGCAGTCAGCCGGACAACGTGCAGGATGCGCGTTTCGCCAAGTTCACGCAGTACGTTCCTGACCCACTGACCGTGCAGACATCCCTGGGCTCGGTCACCAGCCGCATGCCGGCCATGGGCGCCACCGGCGTGCACTTCGTCGGGCAGTACCGGGTCAATAAGAACGAGTCCCGGCTGCCGGAGCCCGATCGCCCCTACTGGTTCCACGCCGTCATCGAAGTCGACCAGGCCACCAGCCGGGCACTGGGCGACGCCGCCACTACCACGCCCGACCTGCTGCCGCCGATCTACCCCGACCTGCACCAGTACGTCCCCCAGGACTGCACCTTCGTCACCGTCCCGGAGTCCGACGCGAACCGGATTCTCGACACCGAGAACGCCGACCTCGTGGGCGGCTCGGAGCGGTTCACCGTGGATGAGCTGGCACTGTCCACCGAGTGCAACCTCGTCATCATGGTCGGCACCGGGCACTACTCCTGACGGCGTAACACCATGCTCAGGGGGTGCGGAGCTCGTAGTGGGGTGGCAATTCCCGTAGGGTCCCTTAAGCGGCGGGGAGACGCTTCGTACCCTGACTCGACGGTTCGTACCTTCCGGTGACGCCAAGTGCCGAAGCGTCGTCGGAAGTGCCGAAGCGTCGGCGCCAGGTGGCCAACCGCAAACAGCCGCACACCCCGGACGCCACCCCGACCGCCACACCCGCACCCTCGAACTGGAAGAGTCAGCCAACGACATCGTCGGCCGCACGCGGCAACAGGTGAGGAAAACCGAAGACAGGGCTTGCGGAATGTGACCCAAGACGCGCCCTCGGTGGCACCCGTGGGTGCCACGCTCCGCCCCGAACCGCACCCAGTCTCCCGCGAGATTTCGGGCTTTGATCAGAGGTTTTACAGGTGCTCGCACCGACCGGTGGAGGCGGGGACGCCGCTGCCCTAACCTGATCACGGTCACGTCGGTAGATTCCGTGGAGGAAAGGACCTCACCCCGTGCGCGTCGCACTATTCGCTACGTGTCTGGCAGACACGATGTTCCCTCAGGCCGCACAGGCCACCGTCAGTATTCTCGAGCGCCTCGGCCATGAGGTGGTCTTCCCCCAGGGGCAGGCCTGCTGCGGCCAAATGCACGCCAACACCGGTTACTTCAAGCAGGCCGCCGCCATCGTGGAGAACCACGTCAAGACCTTCGAGCCGGTGCTGGACGGGGAGTGGGACGCGGTGGTCGTGCCCTCCGGATCCTGCGCGGGGGCCGCCCGCCACGAGCAGCGGCTGGTGGCCGAGCACGTGGGCGACTCCGCCTTGGTCAAGCGGGTGGATGCGCTGAGCGAGTACACCTACGACATCTCCGAGTTCCTCATCGACGTGTGCGGTCTGGAGGACGTGGGCGCTTACTTCCCGCACACGGTCACCTACCACCCCACCTGCCACTCGATGCGAGTGGCGCACGTCGGGGACCGTCCCTACCGACTGCTGCGCGCCGTCGAGGGCCTGACCCTCATCGATTTGCCGGACGAGAAGGTCTGCTGCGGCTTCGGCGGCACCTTCTCCATCAAGAACTCCGACACCTCCACGGCCATGGTCGCGGACAAGGCCGCCAACGTCATGTCCACCGGCGCCGAGGTGCTATGCACCGGCGACTACTCCTGCCTGATGAACATCGGCGGGGCCCTGTCCCGTATTAACTCCGGCGTGCGCGTAATGCACCTGGCGGAGATCCTCGCCTCCACCAAGGACGCCCCATTCGAGGGCCACGTCTCCTTCCAGCCCAGCAAGGACCAGGTGCGACTGTAATGACTCAGACATCCCAGACATTTCTAGGCATGCCCACCTCCGCCCCCGACGAGCAGCCCCACACCGGCGGCTGGCGCACCAACGTCGAAGTCCCACAGGACACGCTGCGCTGGGGCCACACCTTCCCCGAGGGCGCCCACAAGACCCTCGCCAACACCCAGATGCGCCGCAACCTGGGCCACGCCACCCGCACCATTCGCAACAAGCGGCAAATGCGCGTGGACGAGATGCCGGACTGGGAGGACCTGCGCAACGCGGCGGAGGCCGTCAAGTTCGAGGTCGCCTCCCGCCTGCCGGAACTGCTGGAGCAGTTCGAGGCGAACGTGACCGCCAACGGCGGCATCGTCCACTGGGCGCGCGACGCCGCGGAGGCCAACCGGATCGTCGCCGACATCATCAAGTCCAAGGGGGTCGACGACGTCGTCAAGATCAAGTCGATGGCCACCCAGGAAACCAACCTCAACGAATACCTGGCGGACGAGGGCATCACCGCCCACGAGACCGACCTGGCGGAGATGATCGTCCAGCTCGCCGACGACATGCCTCCCACATCGTGGTTCCGGCCATCCACCGCAACCGCTCCGAGGTGCGCGGCATCTTCCTGGACCGCATGGGCGACGCCCCCGAGGACCTGTCGGACAACCCGCAGGAGCTCACCGCCGCCGCCCGAGCGCACCTGCGCCGTAAGTTCCTGCACGCCAAGGTGGCCGTCTCCGGCACCAACATGGGGGTGGCCGAGACCGGCACCGTCTCCATCTTCGAGTCCGAGGGCAACGGCCGCATGTGCCTGACCCTGCCGGACACGCTGATCACGCTGATGGGTATTGAGAAGCTGGTCCCCCGTTTCCAGGACGTGGAGATCTTCAGCCAGCTGCTGCCCCGCTCCGCCACCGGCGAGCGCATGAACCCCTACACCTCCATGTGGACCGGCGTCACCCCCGGCGACGGGCCGCAGGAGTTCCACCTGATCCTCATGGACAACGGCCGCACCAAGGTGCTCACCGACCCGATCGGACGGCAGGCGCTGGCCTGCATCCGCTGCGGCTCGTGCATGAACATCTGCCCCGTCTACCAGCACACCGGCGGGCACGCCTACGGTTCGGTCTACCCCGGTCCGATCGGCTCGATTCTCACCCCCCAGCTCACGCAGGGACTCGCCGACGACGATCCGGTCCACACCCTGCCCTTCGCCTCCTCCCTGTGCGGGGCCTGCGCGGAGGTCTGCCCGGTCAAGATCGACATCCCCACCATCCTGATTCACCTGCGGGCCCGCAGCGTGGACGTCAAGCGCCGCCTGGTGCCGGACATGTGGGACGTGGCCATGAACGCTACCGGGCCGGTCATGTCCAACGGTAAGGCTTGGCTGGCGGCCACCGAGGGGGTCAAGGCCACCCGGTTGCTCGGGCACGACGGGCGGATCGGTGCTCTGCCGTTCCCCGCCTCGCTGTGGACGCGCTCGCGCGACCTGCCCGTCGCCCCGAAGGAGTCGTTGCGGCACTGGTGGAAGCGCACCCACCCCGACGGCATCACCCCCGCGCGCCCGGCGCCCACCGCCGTTGACGACGCCGCCGCCCAGCCCGCCCCCGAGGAGAACCGCTGATGGATGCCAAGACCGCCATTCTCGCCCGTGCCCGCGAGGCCATCTCCCGCTCTCAGCAGGGCCGCCCGGTGCGGGAGATCCCCCGTGAATACATTCGCGTCGGCGCCGACGCCCCCGGCTCGGAGCCGGTGGTGGCGGACATGGTGGAGAAGCTCGAGGACTACTCCGCCAAGGTGGTGCAGGCCCCGAAGGACGCCGCCATCCTAGACGGCATCGATGAGCTGCTCGGAGACGCGAAGAGCGTCGTCGTCCCCGCCGGGCTGCCCGCCGCATACAAGGAGGCGGCCGCCCGCAACGGACGCAAGGTGGTCGAGGACTCCCGCGAGCAGCAGATCCCCACGCTCGAGCTCAACGACATCGACGCGGTGGTCACCTGCTCCCGGGTGGGCGTGTCCCTGTCCGGGACGATCTGCCTGGACGGCGAGCCCGACCAGGGGCGGCGCGCCATCACCCTGGTGCCGGACAAGCACGTGATCGTGCTGGAGCGCGAGATGATCATGCCGACGGTGCCGCAGGCCGTCGATGTGCTCGGCCAGCATCCCACGCGCCCGATGACCTGGATCGCCGGTCCTTCGGCAACATCCGACATCGAGCTGGTGCGCGTCAACGGCGTGCACGGCCCGCGCAACCTCGGCGTCGTCATTGCGCACTGAGTCCACTGTCCCGCGCCGCGGGACAGTACGGCAAGGGCGGTCATGACGGCCAGTACCCCGGATCCGCTCCCGGCGCGCGCGGATACCCGTGCGCGCCGGGAGGCGCTCATCCGCGAGCTGCGTGAACGCGGCGAGATGGAGGTATCCGAGCTTTCTGCGCGCTTCGGGGTGTCCGTAGAAACCATCCGCCGCGACCTGCGCCAGCTGGAGTCGAGCGGCCGCATCATCCGCTCCTATGGTCGGGTGGCGGCCGCGGAGTCGGCCGCCTACGAGACCAGTCAGGCCTTCCGCTCCAGCCACAATGCCGCGGAGAAGGACCGCATTGCCCGGGCGGCCGCCGCCTGCCTGGGGCACGCAGAAACGGTGTTCCTCGACGAGGGCAACCAGCCGCTGTTGGTCGGGCGATCGCTTCCCGTCGACCGCCCCCTCACCGTGGTGACCACCTCCCTGCCCACGGCGCTCGAGCTGGCCGAGCGACCGCGCTACACCGTGATCACCGTCGGCGGCCGGATCCGGCCCACCACCCTGGGCGCCGTCGATAGCTGGGCCACCGCCATGCTGGAGCGGATGGAGCCGGATCTCGCCTTCATCGGCGCCAACGGCGTCACCGACGCGGGCTGGCTGACCACCCCGGACCCGGCGGTGGCCGCGGTCAAGGAGACGGCGCTGGGCGTCTCCCGGCGGGCAATCTTCGTCGGCAACCACACGAAGTTCGGCCATTCCACCTTCGTGCGCTTCGGGCACGTGCGCGCCCTGGAGCGGATCATTACCGGCCGGGAGCTGCGTTCCACGACGGCGCGCAGACTCGGCGCCCTGGGCCCACAGGTCGACCGAGTCTGAACTGGAGCGGAGTGTCTGACTCAGGAGCGCGGTGGCCGACTGCCGCCGACACTCGACATGGCATCGACGACCGCTCGCAAGCCTGCCCCGCTCTGGTCGTGACTCGGGGTGAACATTGTCGGAAACGGTCACAAACGCTGGTTTCTCCTGATCGTCAGAATCGAGCAACCGCATGATTTCAACGTTTTGCAAGTAACGGATTGGCGCCGCGAGCGCGTTTGTAACCGTTTGCGACAATGCGGGACCGGTGGGGCTTCGGCAAGGCGGGACGGATGAGCCGGACAGGGGCACCGGCGCCGCCGGATAGCCGCCGTCAACGCTCTCCGGGGTAGCCGCGCGGGCTACCCCACGTCCTCAACCCGCCCAACTCACATCCCCAGCCAGGAAACGGTCACCAGCGCGTCCGGATTCGGTAAACTCCGGCCCTGTTCGGTCGCCTTGAGCCGCGTCATCCGGGCATTTCCGGAGTCGGACACCGGCAAACTGCACGCCCGCAACCAGTCACCGAGGCGGTCACCGCTCGGTCCCACACTTGATGCCACCGGCGAAGGACGCCGGCCCCTGAAACAGCGACCAAAGGTGATCGAGCAACGATGCCCTCCTCCAACAGGCTCATAGCAGCCATACAGAAGACTGGATTCCCCACCAACCTCGCCACCGGATTCCTGGCGGTCATCATCTTCGTGATCGGTGACGGCATCGAGGCGGTGTGGATCACCAACTACCTGTCCAGCAGTTCGGTCGGCTTCGCCGTCTCCCAGGCCTCAATGATCGTCACCTCCTACGGGGTGGTCGTCGCCATTGCGGCCTTCCTGTCCGGCGCCCTGTGCGATGCAATCGGCTGCCGGCGGGTAATGCTGATCGGCCTGGTGTCATTCCTGGTGTTCGACGCACTGTTCATCGCCGTCGGCCTGCCCAGCCACAATCTGCCGCTGCTACTCCTGTTCTATGGCATGCGCGGCTTCGGCTACCCCATGTTCGCGTACGGGTTCCTCACCTGGACCATGATGGTGACCCCGCCCGCCCGCCAGTCCTCGGTCTCCGGCTGGTTCTGGTTCGCCTTCAGCCTGGGCATGCAGCTGCTCGGCTCCTACCTCTCCAGCCTGCTGCTGCCGCACATCGGTCACATCGCCACCCTCTGGCTCGGTTGGGCGCTGGCCGCCGTGGGCGGCGTGATCGGCATGCTGTTCCTGCGGCTGCACCCCTCCTCGGCGCAGACCCGCGGCAAGTCCGTGGTGGAGTCCGTCGGCTCAGCCGTATCCGTGCTGTGGCGCTACCCCAGGGTGTCCATTGGCGGCATCGTAAAGGTCATCAACCTCTCCGGCCAGTACGGCATGCAGGCCTACTACGTGGTCTACCTGCACAAGGTCTACGGCATGCCCGAGTCCCAGGCGATCCTGGAGTTCTCCATCTTCGGCTTCGTGGCCATCCTCGGCGACGTCTTCTGGGGCGTGGTCGGCGACAAGCTCGGCTGGCGCAACACCCTGCAGTGGTTCGCCACCCCGATCACGGCCGCGGCGCTGGCGTACATCTACCTGATCCCGATCGTCGCCGGGCCGAACTTCTTCCTCATCGCCCTGGGCACCTCCGCCGTCGGCATCGGCCTGAGCGCCCACGTGCCGACCACACCGCTGATCACCGCCCACGCCCACGGGGAGACCGGCAACGCACTGGCCATCCTCAACCTCGGCGCCGGCCTTGGTGCCTTCGTGGGTCCGGCCATCGTCACCCTGCTCATGGGCGATGAGACCACCGCCGGCGGCTACCTGTGGGTGGCCATGGCGCTGGCCGGAATCTACGTCGTCTCCTTCTTCCTGTGTTTCGCCCTCAAGCTCCCCGGCAACGCCGCATCCTGGAGAACTTCACCGACGACGTCGATACCCGTAAGGAGCCGGTCAAGGCCTGACCCGCACGCAGCCCGCCACACCAAAGTCACCCTGCAAGCCCACGCACCGACAAGATACTGGTTCACCATCAAAGACAAGGATGTCCATCATGACCACCACACTCGCCGCCTCCCCGCTCGCCCCCACCTACGACCGCTCCGCCCTGACCACCGGGATCGTGCACATGGGCGTGGGCGGCTTCCATCGCGCCCACCAGGCCATGTACCTCGACCGCCTCATGCGGGCGGGCAAGGCCCTGGACTGGGGCATCTGCGGGGTGGGCCTGCTGCCCCAGGACGCGCGCATGCGGGACGCCCTGACCGGCCAGGACTTCCTGTACAGCCTGACCCTCAAGCACCCCGACGGCCACCACGAGCCGGCCATCATCGGCTCCATCTGCGACTACCGCTTCGCCCCCGAGGACCGCGCCGGGGTGCTGGAGGTGATGACGGCGCCGACCACCCGGATCGTCTCCCTGACCGTCACCGAGGGCGGCTACAACATCGACGACGCCACCGGCGCCTTCCGCGCCGAGGCGCCCGGGGCCGCTCACGACGCCGCCCACCCCCACGAGCCGGAGACCTCCTTCGGCTACATCGTTCAGGCGCTGCGCCTGCGCCGCGAGGCCGGCGTCGCCCCGTTCACGGTGATGAGCTGCGACAACCTCCCCGGCAACGGAGGATCGCCCGCACCGCCGTCGTCGCCCAGGCGCGCCTGTCCGACCCGGAGCTGGCCGACTGGATCGACGGCAACGTCGCCTTCCCCAACTGCATGGTCGACCGGATCACCCCGCAGACCACCCCCGCCGACATCGAGGAGGTGCGCGCCGAGCTGGGCGTCGAGGACGCCTGGCCGGTGGTGGCCGAGCCCTTCACCCAGTGGGTGCTGGAGGACGACTTCCCTGCGGGGCGGCCGCCGTACGAGGAGGTCGGGGTGCAAATGGTCGACGATGTCGTCCCCTACGAGCTGATGAAGCTGCGGTTGCTGAACGCCTCCCACCAGGGCCTGGCGCACTGGGGGCGGCTGCTGGGCATGGAGTTCGCCCACACGGCCGCCGCCGACGCGACATCGCCGCCTGGGTGCGCGCCTACCTGGAGCGGGAGGCGCGGCCGCGGCTGCTGCCGGTGCCGGGCATCGACCTGGACGAGTACATCGACACGCTCTTCGAGCGCTTCACCAATGAGGCGATCGCGGACACGCTGCTGCGACTGGCGCAGTTCGGGCCGTCAGGCATGCCGAAGTTCGTGCTGCCGACCGTGCGCGACAACCTGGCCGCGGGCGGGCCGGTGCGTCTGGGGGCCGCAATGTGCGCCGCCTGGTCGCTGGGGGTGCTCGGCACCGACGAGAACGGAGAGGCGATCCCGGTGGCCGACGACCTGCGGCCCTTCGCCGAGCAGCAGGAGGCGGGTGACGCGCTCGGCTTCATCGGCAACCGGGAGATCTTCGGCGACCTGGCCGACGACGAGCGCTTCCGCTCCGCCTACGCCGAGGAGCTGGCGGCATTGAAGCGCGACGGAGCGCGTGCCCGCATGCGCGCTCTGCTCGCCTGAGTGCTCGCCCGATCCTCTTCACCGAGACCGGCACAAGTAACACCACGAGACCGGCAGTAATGACGGGCCCGGCGACTTAAGAGTCGCCGGGCCCGTCGGGTGCGTCGAGTTCGGGCGGCCGCCGTCGGTCAGCCGGCCGTCGCCGTCGCCTTGTCCTTCTGTAGTGCCGCCCGCTCACCAGCGGGGAGCCATCCGGAGTTGACCAGCCGGACCTGATACCACCAGGCCGCCGCGAACAGAAGCCCGCCGAAGGCGAGTGCGGTCAGCGAACCGCCGACAGCTCCCAGACGGCTGAGCAACCCCACGATTGACCCGAACCAGCCGAAGTCGGCGTCACCGAAGGTGGAATTGGCCAGGCCGAGGGTGCCCATGACCGTCAACAGGGCCGCAGGCAGGAAGGTAATGAGCACACCATTGACGAATCCGCCCAGGATCGCGCCGCGGCGCCCGCCGGTGGAGTTGCCGAATACGCCGGCACCGCCGCCGTCGAAGAAGTGCGGAACCATGCCCGGCAGGATCAATGCCATGCCCCAGGCCGGCCCGAACCAGACGGCGATCAGTGCCAGGGATGCCAATCCGCCCACGAAGGAGGCGATGAAGCCGATCAGGGAGGCGTTGGGGCCAAAGGGGAAGACGATCGGAATATCGAGCGCGGGCTTGGCACCTGGTACTACCCGGTTGGCGATCCCCTGGAAGGCCGGCACCAACTCACCAAGAATGATGCGCACCCCGTACAGGATGATGCTGACGCCGATTCCGAACTGTAGTGCCTGGGCGAAGGCCGCCATGATGTAGGAGCCGTAGGTGGCGTTCGTCTGTGTGCCTTCGAAGACGGCCATGAGTTCGTCGCGGGGCACGGCGATGATGCCCCACACGGCGAATACCAGGTACAGGACCAGCATGAGCAGGGTGGTAGACACCATGGAGTCGCGCAGGAAGCGCAGTCCCTGCGGGAACTTCATGTCCTCGGTGGAGCGCGAGCGCTTGCCTACTGCGCTGCCCAGCGCACCCGCCAGCACGTAGCCGACCGTGTTGAAGTGCCCGACGGCCAGCTTGTCATCGCCGGTAACCCGGTTCATGTAGGGCTGGGCGAAGGCAGGCATCACCACCATGATGATGCCCATGAGCACCGAGCCGACCGCCACCACGAGAACGGAGTGCCCGGGGCCGAATCCCACCGACAGGACGACGGCCAGCAGCGTGGCCATGAACACCATGTGGTGCCCGGTCAGGAATACGTACTTCAGCGGCGTGAATCTGGCCAGCAGCAGCATGATCAGGAAGCTGAGCACAATGAGGTAGGCCGAGGTGGCGCCGTACTCGCTCGCCGCCTGGGCGGTGATGACCTCGTTGGTGGGAACAACGCCGTGGGCCCCGGTCACCATGAAGATGAGATCGCCGAACGGTGTCAGGGAATTGGTCACCACCGTGGCACCGGCGCCGAGAATCAGGTATCCCATTGCCGCCTTGAGGCCTCCCCCGATGACCTGTCCGGCAGACTTGCGCAGGGCGACGAGTCCGACGGCGGCGACGATGCCGATCAGGTAGGCGGGAACGTTGAGGATCTCCTGGCTGATGAAGTCGAGTACCGCGACCAGCGCGTTCATTGGATCTTCTCCCTCAAGGCGGTCTCGATCTCGGAGATGTCGGTGAAGTTGCGGACCACGGCGACCGGGGTGGACAGGCCCGTCAGCTCCTCGGCCAGCTCTGCGGAGGTGATGATCAGGTCGGCACTCTGCGCGGCTCCCTTTGCGGTACCGATGTCAGAAGTGCTGACGTCCGCATCAATGCCGAGTGAGGCCGCGGCCTGCTCGACGTTCATCTTCAGCAGCATCGAGGTGCCGATGCCCATGCCGCAGACGCAGGTGATGTTCATTGTTCTTCCAATCCGGTAGAGGTGGCGGTATCGGTAGAGGCGGGGTCGAGCAGCGCACGTAGCGCCGCAGGGGTGGGCACGCGGTCCAGCTCGGCACGCGAGGCGGGGTCAGACAGGGCGCGGGCAAGCGCGGCCATGACGTCCAGGTGCTCTCGCTCGTCCTTGGCTGCCAGGCCGACGACGTGACGCACCGGATCATTTGGGCTGCCGAATTCCACGGGATGCGCCAGCCGCACCCAACTCATGCCGGTGTGCAGCACCGCGGGCGAGGGGCGCGAGTGCGCCAGAGCGAGCCCGGGGGCAATGACGATGTAGGGACCGTGCTCCTCCACGGCCGCGATCATCTCCTCGGTGTACTCGGGCGTAGCCGCCCCCGAAGCGGTAAGTCCTTCCCCCGCAAGCCTAAGCGCTTCGCGCCAGTCGGCCGCGTCTGCATCAAGTCGGAAAGAGGCGTCCGGTAAAGCGGTGGACAGAGTGAGAACAGCCATCGTTGCCTCTTCTCGTCATGTGGGCCAGTGGGTTCCGGCGGGAACGACGATACCGGCCGTAGACCTGTTATGTAAAGAGCTTTACAAAACTGTCCTCATGCGGGTGCCTTGAGGCCACCCGGGCCAATAGTGCGTCCAAATGTGCGGGGGCTGTCAGCAGATCCTGAGCCAGCAGCGCCGAGCCGACCACACCAGCGTCAGCCCCCAGCCGCGCCAACGCAACGACGAGTTGCCGGGTCGTCTCCTGCGGCCCGGCGGCTTCCAAGGCGGCGCGCAGCGGTTCCAGGAACACCGCTCCGCCGTCGGCGAGGGCACCGGCCACCACCACGGCTGAGGGATTGAGCACCGCAACGACCGGGGCAAGTGCGCGGCCCACGAGTCGCGCCGAGCGTTCCAGCAGCTCGATGCTCAGCGAGTCCCCGCGCAAAGCGAGTCCGGACAGATCCTCACTGCTGTCCACGGTCCAGCCGGCCTCGCTCAGGCGCTCCCGCAGGGCCCAGCCGCCGGCAACCGACTCCAGGCAACCGAATCTCCCACAGCGGCACTGCCGCCCCTCTGGAATCTGCAGATGCCCGATCTCTCCGGCCGCTCCGGTGGCACCCGTGCGCACGACGCCGCTGATCACTGCGGCTGCGGCAATCCCCTCTCCCGCCTTGACCAGGATGATGCCGTCGGGGTTGGCCCAGTGCATCCGGTACTCGCCGAGTGCGGCCACCTGCACGTCACTGCCCACGGCCACCGGGATGCCGTCGAATTCTCCCGCCAGCTCCGCGGCGACGTCGACGCCGTGCCAGCCGGGCATGAGCGCCGGGTGGGCCAGGCGGCCCGAGAGCGGGTCGACCGGAGCAGGGACGCAGACTCCCCCACCCAGGACACTGTCCGTGGCACCGATCTCCTGGAGCATTGCCCTCAAACGGCGCCGCACCCAGGGGAGCACCGTGCCGGGACCGCCGGAGAGGTCCAGCAGCCGGTCGTCGCGCGCGAGAATCGTCCCGGCGAAGTCCGTCACCGCCAAGTTGGTGCGTGAACTACCGATATCGACGGCCAGCAGCACGCCACAGCCGGGGCGAATCCGGAATACCGTGCGCGGTCTGCCGCCGGTTGAGGCGTCCTGCCCCGCTTCATCCACAAGCCCCGAACGCAGCAACACATCGAGGCGCTTGCCGAGCGTAACCCGCGACAGTTGTAGACGATCCTGAAGCTCGGGCCTGGTGGTCGCCTCTCCGCGACGGATCAGCCCGAGGAGTTCACTCGCCTCAGCCTCTCGCACGTTACCCATGACGCCGCCTCATGCTTGCCCCTTTCAGCGATAGTACCCAATTCGCCGCTTTCGATGGCAGCCCCGGGCAGGCCAGGACACCCGCGCATCTCGCTCCACACCCTCCGCCTCGCTATTTGCAGCTCCCGACACCGCCGCCATGTCCGCCTACACCCGCCCGGCAGGATAGCCTTGGGATCCGTGAGCACCCGCGTCATCCTGCTTGCCGGCCCGTCCGGCTCCGGTAAGACGTCCCTGCTGCGCCGCTGCGGCGCACACCGTCTCAAACTCGACGACTTCTATCGCGACGGCGACGAGCCGGGCATGCCTCTACTGGACGGCACTTTCTCGGGCGCGGACGGCGTCACCCGGGCCAAGGCTCAGAGCGCCATCGACTGGGACAACCCCGCCTCCTGGGACGCAGACCGCGCCATGGCTGCGATTCTGGAATTGTGCGCGGAGGGCTCCACGACGGTGCCCGTTTACTCGATCCGGGACAACGCCACCGTCGACTACACCACCCTCGATGTTGACTCCCCGCCGGTGTACGTCGCGGAGGGCGTGTTCGCCGCGGAACTCGTCGACCGCTGCCGGGAGGCCGGTGTGTTGGCCGACGCGCTCGTACTGCGGCGTCCGCGCCTGCAGACCTGGTGGTTCCGGCTGCGCCGGGACCTGGCCGAGCACCGTAAGCCGGTACACGTGTTGCTGCGTCGCGGGCTGCGGCTCGCGCGGGAGGAGCCCGCCAAGATCGCCGGCTGGGTGGCGAAGGGCTGCCGTCCGGTCGATCGCGCCGAGTGCGAAGCCATCATCACTCGACACCTCAGCGCTGACATTCAGCGCTCCCGGGCCGACGACGCGGCCTGAGTCCTGTGTCCCGCGTTCCTCTTCCCCGCCCGCCCCGCGCCAAGTCAATCCGGCCGCGGGATCTTGCGCCCGTAGCCGCCGTCGCCCTGCGTGCGGGAGGATACGCCGATCTGGCGTGGTTCAGAGGCATCGACGTATCCGGGGTGGACCTGCGAGGTCTCGAGCTGGTCGAGTGCGTCATGGAGGACGTGCGGGCGGACCGCACCCGTCTGGAGGACTTCCGCCTGGCGGAGTCACGCGTGGACCGGTTGGCGGCATCGGAACTGCATGCACAGCGGTCGGTATGGCGTGAGGTCTCCTGGGAGTCCTCGCGGGTCGGGGCCTTCGAATGCCACGACGCACAGTGGCGCAGCGTACTGATTGAGGGCTGTCGCATCGGCTTTCTAGGGCTGGGGCGGTCCAATCTGCTGGATGTCCGCCTGCGCGACTGCACGCTGGACGCGCTCGATCTGACTGCTGCCACGCTCAACCGGGTAGCTTTCGACGACTGCCGCATTGGCGAGTTGCGGATCCGGGAAAGTCGGCTCCAAGACGTGGATCTGCGGGGCCTCACACTTAACCAGGTCGACGACGCCGCAAGCCTGCGCGGCGCCTGGGTGAGTGCCGATCAGCTTGTGGAACTCGCGCCCGCGCTCGCCGCACATGTGGGCCTACGGATCGTCTAGCTCCTACTCCTGTTACTCCTTGCTCTTCCCCTTCGTCGAGGCCGGTACCAGTGACGTGTGGGGCCGCCTGGCGTTTTACGACCTTGGGGTGCATTCCACGACCCCGGGGTGGTCGTGCAACGTACCCCAAGGTCGTAAAACGTCAACAGACCATCCCTCCGGCCCCACCAAGCAACCCCACCCGCCCCCCTCCGGGTTTTCCACAGGGGGCCGCGGGCCGGGTGGCGACGACGGCGAGGGTCACGGTACGGTTGCGGAACACCGGCACACCGCCCCCGTCCGGGTCCTCAACGAGGAGGCCACCCACAACATGCCCACACACACCAACACACGCCGCGGCCACCGCGCCGCCGCGCTGGCCGCCTGCCTGACAGGCCTCGCGCTGCTGGCCACCGGCTGCTCAAATGCCAGCAGCCGCGCCACCTACACCCCCACCTGGGCCCCAACACCCACCGCCGCTGCTTCCCCCACCCCGACGCTGTCCCCAGAGGACGCCGCCGCCCGGGCCACCGCCCTAGCCATGGAGCCCCCGGAGGCCTACGCCCCAGAATTCACCCCCGAAGGCGCCGCCGCCGCAGCCGCATACTTCCTAGAGCTAGTCCCCTACGTGTACGCCACCGGCGACCTGGAGGCCTGGCAGAACATGAGCGACGACAACTGCGAATTCTGCACTGGAGTAGGAAACGAAGCATCCGAGATGCACGACGCAGGAGGCTGGATCGACCGGTGGGAGCAGGAGATCATGCCTTTGGAAGGGTGGGTAGATGACACAGACCCCAACCGCTACGTCGTACGAGCCAAGTAACCTCAGACGGCTATACCGAGCATTCGACATCCTACGGCTCAGCGCAGCAGACCGAGGCTTACGATCATAGACTCCTAATTCAGATGCATTGGAGTGGCAATGACTGGACCGTTGAAGCCGTTCAGACCGACGATGACGGAGACGAAGAATGATGCGCGGTCGCATCACCTCCCGCATAGCGTCACTAATCGCCCTACTAACATTGTTCGCTCCTGCACATGCTGCGATGTTACCCGGTCAATCAACCGACAAATATGACGCTCATGCCTATGGCAGTTCGGTGACGGTTACTGGTAGCACGTCTCGTCAGGTGTTCTCGTTCGCGCCAGGCGGGCCGGCCGCGGCAACCACCAGCAACAACAGCCGGGCCGTGTACGACGAGGCCGCGATACGCAAGGCACAGGAACGCTACCGGCTATGCTTCCAATCGCTAGCCACGGCCGCATTAACCATCGGAGGCAACAGATCCATCTCGGAATGCACCACCGACACCACAACCACCCAGACCACCAACAACACCACCGACACCACCACAACCATCACCATCACCGCCACCGACGCCGCCACCCTCCTAGCCAACGGCTCCGGCATCACCCGCCAACCCCCAGGCCCAGAAATACTGCTAACCAAGGACTTCATCGTCTACACCAACCCCAACACCCAAACCCTCACCACCACCATCGCCGGCACCGAAGTCACCATCCACGCCACCCCCACCAACTACACCTGGGACTGGGGCGACGGCACCACCACAACCACCACCGACCCCGGAGCCCCCTGGCCCAACCAAACCATCACCCACCACTACACCCACACCGCCACAAACATCACCACCACCCTCACCACCACCTGGCAAGCCACCTACACCCCCAACGGCGGCACCACCCAACCCATCACCGGCACCATCACCACAACCAACACCACCACCCCCTACAACATCCTCCGCACCACCACCTACCTCACCGACCAAGCCGAAACCACCCAGCAACACTAAAACCACAATCCAACGCACACGCAGCGACTTCCGCCATAACTCAGCTGGAGGATCACCCTATGTCCGGGGCAGTCATCGTTTTCGATGTCGACGGGACACTCATGGACCACAGGAGAGCTGCAGACGAGGGCCTGGGCAGCTTTCTCCGCCTGATGGGGACCGATCCCACGCCGTCGCTGCGCGACGTCTGGTTTCAGGCAGAGCAAGAGCACTTCACGGCATGGCGACAGGGGCAGATTAGCTTCACCGAGCAGCGACGTCTCCGCATGGCGGACCTGCTCAAGACGCTAGGCAATACCGTCAGCGGTGATACCCAACTTGACCGGCTCTTCGACACCTACCTGACCGAGTACGAACGCGCCTGGCGGCCATACCCCGACGCGTCGCCATGCTTGGAGGAACTGCTCAATCATGGCTTTGAGCTGGCAGTGTTCAGCAACGGAGACAACAGGCAGCAAAACAAGAAACTCGAGCGGATCGGTGTCCGCAAATACTTCTCCTGCGTACTCACCTCGGATTCCTTGGGAGCCGCCAAACCTCACCGGGAGGCATTCGACCGGGCAGCCGAAGCACTCAATGCACCAGGCACGGAACTCACCTATATCGGCGACGACGTCGAAGTCGACGTGCTAGGTGCACGCGCCGCTGGTTGGCACGCCATCCTCCTGGACCGGTTCGACGCCAACCACATCCAAGGGCGTATCAAGTCGCTAAGTGAGCTGCCTGCACTCCTTAAGCGGTGACGCCAACGGAACTACCCCCCTCCCGGACAAGGCCCTGAACGGCTCCCGCTACCCCCTGCCGGACTTGACAATGGCTTTCTTTCCCCTAAACCATCACCGCCATCCTCGGGAAGGAGTTGACCGGGCATACTGAGGCCGTATTCACCCAGTCCGACAGTAGCTACGGGTACCCGAGGATGACCGTGCCCTTGAACCGGCTGGGCGTGTCGAGAGGACACGGTCAGGTAGATCATGCGCCAACTGCGCCTGCACTAGTTATCCCACCACGATCCGCGACTTTCGCGGGCAGCACCTGGATGAGGCACCGAGCCCCTTCCGCGAACACCAGGCTTGAGTCTCGTCAATTCCTCGACGCGACAACGGTAGCGAGATACGCCGGCCATCCTGCATACGTTGGCAGCCCTACTGTGCTCCCGCTATCTGAGTAACACGCTCCGACGCGTGCGAGGCGATGATCGACATGGACTGGACACTCAACATCGCCAGTGTTACCGATCTTGCACATGTGGCCCGGATTGATCTCCTGGAAATAGGTGCCAGGCCTGGCGATATTAAGCACGAGCCGTCCGCCTTGGGCTAGCGTCGTGCAAGGAGACTCCAGTTAACGCGACGAGGGCTGCGGGGCGTGAGTCTCCACCGCCCCCCGCCCCCAGTCTCCCGGCCGCCTCACGATGTTGCGTGCCACCGGCACAGACCCACTGATGCGCATCTCGAAGGTCGACGGGCCCAGCAGGGCCGCTCCGGATCGCATCAACGACATCTACACACCACAGGTATACATCGTGTGTATAGTTCCGCACATGGACACACGCCTCACCCTCCTCGGGCTCCTCGGCACCGGTCCCGGCTACGGCTACGACCTCAAGACGCACTGGGACCGCTGGTTCGCCGACACCAAGCCGCTCGCCTTCGGCCAGGTCTACGCCACGCTCGCCCGCCTGCTACGCGACGGCCTGATTGTCCAGACCGGGGCCGAAGCGGGCGCCGGCCCGGACCGCAAGCGCTACGAGATCACCGCGCGCGGGCGCAGTGCCGTCGAGGAGTGGATCCGCAGCCCCGAGGTCCCCTCCGACTCCATCCAGGCTGACCTGTTCGCCAAGACCATCATCGCCCTCCTGCTCGACGACGACGCCGAGCGCCTCCTGGACCTGCAGCGCGCCGCCCATACCTCCCGCATGCGCGAGATCACCCGCCGCAAGGAGGGGGCCGACCTACATACGATCCTCATCGCCGACCATGCCCTGTACCACCTGGAGGCCGACCTGCGCTGGATCGACCTGACCGCCGCCCGCCTCAACGAATTGCGCCGGGAGGTCCGGGCATGAGCACCGCATTAACCACCACCTCCCCGGGCTCAATATCCGCACCCGACGTAGTCCTGCGGGCACGCGGCCTGGAACTCGCCTTCGGCACCACCCGCGCCCTGCGCGGCGTCGACATCGACATCGCCGCGGGCGAGGTCCTGGCCGTCACCGGCCCTTCCGGCTCGGGCAAGTCCACCCTCCTGCACGTGCTGGCGGGCGTGCTGACACCGGACGCCGGCAGCGTGCAATACGGCGATCGCAACGTCGTCTCCCTGGGAGAGGCCGACCGCGCCCGCCTGCGCCTGGCCGAGTTCGGCTTCATCTTCCAGTTCGGCCAGCTTCTACCGGACCTGTCGGCGCTGGACAACGTGACCCTGCCGCTCCTGCTGGCGGGCGTCTCACGTCGCCGGGCACTGGAGCGCGCCCACGCCCAACTGGATGCCCTCGGCCTGAGCGAGCACGAGCGCAAACTACCCACCCAGCTCTCGGGCGGGCAGGCCCAACGGGTCGCCGTCGCCCGTGCCCTAGTCACCTCGCCGCGCATCCTGTTCGCCGATGAGCCGACCGGTTCCCTGGACTCCCTGGCCGCCGAGCAGACGATGGGCACGCTGCTCGAAGCCGCCCGCACCGCCCACTCCACGCTGGTGGTCGTCACCCACGATGCCCGCATCGCCGCCTACGCCGACCGCGAGGTGATCATCCGTGACGGCCGCGTCAGCCTCTCCAGGGCGCCCGGTCCGACGGCGAGGAGCGGACACGATGAACACACTTCCCCTGACCCGTCTGGTGGTTGCCGGCGACCGTTCCTCCCGACGTCGTCTTGCGGGAATCACGGCAGGCGTCATGATCGGCGTCGCGCTCTTCCTGTTGCTGGTCGCCGCCGGGCAGGCCTTCGGGGTGCGCTCCGAGCGCTCCACCTGGACCGATCTACAGCCGATACGGCCGGGGGCGATGCAGGAGATGGAGGAGGACACCGTACTGACACCGGAGACGGCCGCCGCCGTTTCGGCCTTCGATCATTATGAGGGCCAGGTCATCACCGTGCTGATGGTCGCCACCACACCGGACACCCGCGTGCGCATTCCCGGCTCCGACGTCGTCCCCCACCCCGGTCAGTACCTCGCCTCCCCGGCGCTCGCCACGCTCATCGACGCCGTTCCGGCCGACCAGTTGGGTGAGCGCTATGGGCAGCAGATCGGCGTCCTGGCCGACGACGCCGTCGAGGGGCCGGACTCCCTGGTGCTCGTTCTCGGTGCCGAGCAGGCCCAGGTGCTTCGATGGCAGGGTTCGAGCACGCCCCAGGTGGTCACCGAGTTCATCGGCTACGACTACGCCTCCCAGAGCTACCGAATCGTCGCGATCATAGGCGCTATCGCCGTGCTCGTGCCGGTGCTGTTGCTGATTGCCATCGTCACCGGCCTCGGTGCCGCGCAGCGTGCCGAGCGCTTCGCCACGCTGCGGCTGATCGGTGCCACCCCCGGACGGGTGGCGCGGATCGCCGCTACGGAGACCGGCGTGACGACCCTTGTGGGAGCGCTGTTCGGCGTCGTCCTCTATCTCGTCCTCATCCCGCTGGCGGCACGCATCGAGATCGGCTCCTCGACCTTCTTCCCACGCGATCTGCTGACCTCGCCTACAGTCATCGGCATAACCATCGTCGCCGTCCCCCTGGTGGCGGCGGCGGTGACCTGGTGGACCACGCTGCGGGCCGACGTCGGCCCCCTGGGCGCCTCCCGCGAGCGCCGCGAGCACCCGCCCCGACTGCTCTCTCTCCTGCCCCTGCTGCTGGGGTTGGCGGGGCTGACGGTCGTGCGCGTTCTCACCGGCGAGACCGAAGCCGGCTCCGGGATCGCCGACAGTATTCCCGTGGTTCCCCTGCTGGTGGCTTCATTCGTGCTGACCATGCTGGGGCTGCTGTGGGCAGGTCCGCTACTGACCTGGTGGTGCGCCCGCCTGGTGCAGGGCCGGGCCCGCGGGGCGGCGCAGGTGATCGGCCTGAGCAGGCTCATCCAACATCCCCGGGCGACCTTCCGCGCGGTCGGCGGCCTGGTGGTCGCCGTGTACGCGGTGACACTGTTCGCCGTCGCCATCACCGCTGCGTCCGGCACTCCGGAACTACACCAGGGCCCCGGGTATCTGGCGCCGACAACGCTGTACACGCTGCACGATCTCGGCGGCGCGGACGCAGTCGAGCAGGCGACCACCCGGATCGCACAGGTTGAGGGCGTAACCGCCGTCGCCGTCGCCCGGAACGCACCGGGAGACGCGTCAATGCGGCTGGCGCTGCGGAACGAGGATGCCCGCGCCCTGGGCGCCCTACCGGACACGTCCGCGGACTCGGAGTGGGTTAGTGTCAGCTGGGACTGGCTCCTCAATGAGGTTGCCGACCCGCGGCCGCTCGCCGCGCCCCCGGACGAGGCCGCGGCCACGCTGCTGGTGGCCACCGACGGCCAAGCCGCCTCGGTGGAGCGGGCGCGCACCGCCGTGGTGAATTCGGGCTCGGGAGTGATCAACCAGTATCCGATCTCGCGGGTCGACAACGTTGCCACCTCGGCCACCGCCCCGGAGAACCAGTTCGCGGCCCTGGGCTACATCGGCATACTCATCGCCGCAGGAGTATCGACGGCGGCGCTGGCGGTATCCACCGTCTCCTCGCTGCTGGCACGGCGGCGGGTACTGTCCCTGCTGCGCCTGGTGGGTATGCCCCGGCAGACACTGCGGCAGGCGGTCGCCTGGGAGATGCTGCTGCCCGTGGCCACGGTGCTGGCGCTGAGCATCGGCGCGGCGGTGTACACGGCGTGGATCCTCATCGCCGGTGTCTCCTCGCGCGGAGTCGGTTGGCCCGCGGCCTCCTACTACATGGTTCTCAGTGGGTGCTTGGCGATGGTCGGGGTGGCGGTTGCGGCGAGTACGCGGGCAGCAGCCCGTATGGTCGTCTCCGCGACGGTCCGCTTCGAATGACCGAGCGCCGCTGTCTCCAGGCGGAACCACGTGACGGTGAGTAAGGCGCGGCGCATTCGGCACGCCTCGGGGTGTCCGCCCGGCCACCTGTGCGGCCGAGCGGACACCCCGGTGGGATGGACGCCCTCAGTTCGGCTGTTCCTCCCCGGTCCCAAGCAGCCACGCGGCGACGAAGGCGACCACCACCGAGAACACGGCCACGCCGATTGCCCCGTAGAAGTTCGACATCGAGCCGTCAGCGGGGATGTAGGCGGGGAGCGAGGCGAAGCTCGGGCTGGCGATGACGTACTGGGTGGTGCCGAGTACACCGGCCAGCAGTCCCCCCGCACCGCCACCGATGACCGCGGCGATCAGGGGTCTGCGCAGCGGGAACAGCACACCGTAGACACCGGGCTCGGTGATGCCCAGCAGGCCGGTGACGCCGGCGGAGATCGCCACCGACTTGGTCTTGGCCTCCCGGGATCGGAGGCCCACGGCGAGGCAGGCGGCACCGACCGACACGTTGGCGGCCAGCATGCCGGCCATCACCAGCGGATCGCCGCCAACCGACGCCAGCAGGGCGAAGACAACCGGGTAGAGGCATTGTTCATGCCGAAGAACACCAGGAACGGCGTCGTCGCCCCGATGATCAGCACGGCCAGCGGTGGCGCGGCGTTATAGATGGCGGTCACGCCGGTGGCCAGCCAACCGCCGACGACGTTACCGACCGGCCCCAGGACGATCAGGGTGACGGGTACGGTCACCAGCATGGTCGCCAGCGGCAGGAACACCGCGCGCAGCGCCCCCGGCAGGATTCGCGCGAAGAACCGGTAGACCACGCTCATGAACAAGGTGCCCAGAATGATCGGGAACACCGTGGTGTTGTAGGTGACCTGGGCGACCGGGAGCCCCGCGAAGGTCAGTCCCTCCGCCCCGTTGATCGTCTCATACAGCAGCACCGTACCGAGGAAGGCCCCAAGGTAGCCGTCCACGTTGAGCTTGCGGGCGGCACTGAATCCGATGAAGACCGGCAGGAAGTAGAAGGCGGCCTGGTTGACGGCGTAGAAGACCTGGTAGGTGCCGGAGGTGTCGGAGACGTGGAAGAAGTTCGTCAGCACCGTCAGCACGGCCCCGGTCAGTCCGCCGGCGATCAGCACGGGAATTACCGGCGAGAAGGTCCCGCCGATGAAATCGAGGACGACGGTCACCCAGCCGCGCCGGCCCGGCGCCGCGTGCCCGGTGGCCTTTGCGCCCTCGGTTGCGCGTTCGGCGTCCTCCGCCGCGGCCTGCTCGTCGACGATGCCGCCGGCCGACTCGAAGTCACCGAGTTGCACGAACTCGTGGTACAGGTCAGTCGCCTCCGGGCCGACCACGATCTGGTACTGGCCATTGCGCTTCACCAGGCCGAGCACGCCGTCTCTTTTCTGGATGGCCTCCTCATCTATCTTGGACGGGTCGTTAGCCGTCAGACGCAGGCGGGTGTAGCAGTGCGCCGCCGCCGCAATGTTCGCCTCTCCGCCCATGTATTCGATCAGGTCGCGGCTCAGCGCGATGCGCTCTTCCTTGACACCCATCAGTCGCTCATCTCCTTGCCCCACTGAGTCGCCCCGGAGGCGATGAAGGACTGGTACCAGTAGTAGGAGTCCTTGGGAATACGGGTCAGGGCCAGCGTCGAGACGTCGTCGGTCGCCTTCTGCTCCTCGTCGGTCGTGTCGATGAAGACGAAGCCGTAGCGCTTCGCCATGCCATTGCCGGTGGACAGCAGGTCGGTGAAGGTCCAGGCGTTGTAGCCGAAGACGTCGACGCCGTCCTCAATGGCCAGGCCGATCTGGTAGAGGTTGTCCCGGATGTAGTCCAGGCGCCGCGGATCGTGAACCTTGCCGTCGGGGCTCTTGGACTCGTGCGCGCCGAGGCCGTTCTCGGTAATCACCATCGGCAGCCGGTAGTGATCCCACAGGTAGCGCAGGGCGTAACGCATCGCCACCGGGTCTATTTCCCAGTCCCAGTCCGTGTACTCAACGTACGGGTTGCGGGTGAGCGCGTACTGGCCGGGAACCACCGGAAAGGTGAGCTCGCCCTTCTTCCCAGACGCGTTCAGCAGGTACTCCTGCGCCTCGGCGTCGGCGGGGGCGTGCCTGGCAGTGTTCGACCGGTAGCAGTTGACGGCGAGGAAGTCGCTCTTCGCCCGTTTCATCGTCTCAATGTCGCCGGGCCGGATATCCGGATCGATGTCGTGGTTGCGCCAATAGTTGTAGAGGAAGGGCGAGTAGTCGCCGTAGGCGTAGGTGTCGCACCAGATCTTCTCGGTGAACTCCTCGGCGTTCATCGCCGCGATCTGGTCCTCGGGCCGGCAGGTCTCGGGGTAAATGGGCACGTAGCCGGGCACCGGTCCGATCTTGCCTCCGTCGACGACTTCGTGGCACAGGTTGACGGCGGTGGCGTGGCAGAGGTTCATGATGTGGTTGATCTTCCACTTGTCGCGGAACCAGTCCTCCACGCCCTTGGAGACGCCGAGCCAGTCGCCATAGCAGATCTGCATGTTCTGCTCATTGATGCTGAGCCAGTACTTGACGCGGTCGCCGAAGGCCTCGAAGCAGGTGCGCACGTAGTGCGCGAAGGCAGGAATGATCTCCCGTGAGCGCCATCCGCCCAGTTTCTCCTGAGCCCACACCGGCATGTCGTAGTGGTACAGGGTGACGATCGGGGTGATGCCGGCCGCAAGCAGCTCGTCGATCAAGTTGTTGTAGAAGGCGATGCCCGCAGGGTTCACCGCACCGTCGGCGGCCGGGATGATTCGGGGCCAGGCGATCGAGAAGCGATAGCTGGTCAGCCCGCACTCCTTCATGAGGGCGACGTCCTCCGCATAGCGGTGGTAGTGGTCCGCGGTGAACTTATTGTCCACGAACGGGGCCTTCTTCTGCGAGTTGAGGTCGATGATCGCCGGCGTGCGGCCGTCCTCGGTGGTGGCGCCCTCAACCTGCCAGGCGGCGCTGGAAGCGCCGAATAGGAAGCCCTTAGGAAAGCGGGGATTCCAGTCGTAGTGCATGTGCCATCTCCTTTGAAGTGCACCAGCGTGGTGGTCCTTCAAAGCTAGGAGCGGCCAACCCCACCGCGGGGTTCACATTCTGAACCCCGCCGCCATAGCGTCCCTGCCGCGCCCGGCCGACCTTTCTTCGCCCACCACGGCACTCCTCTTGCCCGCCGCCGTTTCTCCTCGCCCGCAACCATCGTGAGGTGAGCATCCACGTTCAGTCGAGGACGCCGTCGTCGGGATGCCATCCCGGTTCGAGCGAGCGCCGTACCGCCTCCGAGGCGAGATAGCGGCGCGTGTACTGGCTGTAGACCAGGTCGAAGAAGACGCTCACCCCGTACTTGGAGTAAACGCTCCTGCGCCCCTCCAGGTCCTCCTGACTGAGGTAGATGACCCGGTCGAACAAACGGTCCAATCCCGCCGACCGGTTGGTGGTCAGCACCACGCGGAGCGCGCGCAACGTCCGCATCTGTTTAAAGGCCGCCCTGGCGTAGTTGCCAGTCACCGACACGACCACAATCAGGTCCTCCGAGGTGACTCCGTCGAGCACCGCCGGATCCCCGGAGCCCTCCGTCAGGATGTGGACGAGCTTGCCCCCATAGAGCATGGCCTGCTGGAACTCGCGCACACTCATGGAGGAGAAGTCGGAGGCGAGGCAGACCACTTCGCGTGCCCGGTGCAGCTCCTCCACGAACTCGTGCACCCTACGGGAGGCCGCGACGTCGCGAATGTCGGAGAGCATGCGGATGATACGGGCCGACAGGTAGGCGTCGAATCCGGGCTCATTGGCGTAGTCGACGAAATACCGCCAATGCAGCTGCCACTCGTAGGCCGCCGCCTTGACTCCGGTGAAGGTCTCGAAGCCGATCGCCTGACAGAACCGGCGAATGCTCGACCGCGAGATGGCGCATTCCTCTGCCACCTCGTACACGTTCAATCGAGGCAGCTCATCGAAGTGCTCCAGCAGGTATTTGGACAGCACATAGCCGGGCGAGCCGACCTCGGCGGCGTTGAATGCGCCGAGCAGCGCGTTGAGCAGGCTGAAATGCTTGAGTGAGAAGTGATCCCCGTACTCGGGTCGATCGATCGTCAGCACACCACCATTGTGCGGCCCGGCAGCAAGACAAATGGTATCCAGTCCGCATCGTCGGGCGGGCCGCCCCGACCCGCCCTGCCGACTCAGCCGCGGCGCACCAGGGGGAAGGTGATGGTCTCGCGAATGCCCTGGCCGGTCAGGGCCATCAGCAGCCGGTCCACACCCATGCCCATGCCGCCGCAGGGCGGGAAGCCCTGCTCCATAGCCACCAGGAAGTCCTCGTCCAGCACCATGGCCTCGGGGTCCCCCTTAGCGGCGGCCAGCGCCTGCGCCTCGAAGCGCTCGCGCTGGATCACCGGGTCAGCCAGTTCCGAGTAGGCGGTGGCGGTCTCGGTGCCGCGGATGTACAGGTCCCACTTCTCGGTCAGTCCCGGCCGGGAGCGGTGGTAGCGGGTCAGCGGGGAGGTGTCCTCGGGGAAGTCGAAGACGAAGGTCGGCTCCCACAGGTCGTTGCCGACCGTTTCCTCGAAGATGTCCTCCACGATCTTGCCGGCCACGGCGTAGTCGTCGACCTCCAGGCCGAGCCGCTCCGCAATCCCGACCAGCACCTCACGCGGGGTCTGAACGGTGATCTCCTCCCCCACCGCCTCGGACACCGAGGTGTACAGGTCGAGCCTGCGCCACTGGCCTGACAGGTCATACTCGGTGCCGTCGGCCAGGTGCACGATCTCCTCGCCCTCGCTCAGGTCGAAGGCGTCGCGCGCGGCCTGCTGCACCAGGTTCTGGGTCAACTCGGCCATGCGTGGTAGTCGGAGTAGGCCTCGTACGCCTCCAGCGCGGCGAACTCCGGGGAGTGGGAGGAGTCCATACCCTCGTTGCGGAAGATCCGGCCGATCTCGAACACCCGGTCCACGCCGCCGACCACGGCCCGCTTGAGGTAGATCTCGGTGGCGATGCGCAGGTACAGATCCATGTCGAGCGCGTTCATGTGCGTGATAAACGGCCGGGCGGCGGCGCCACCGTGAATCGCCTGCAGCACCGGCGTCTCCAGCTCGACGTAGTCGCGCCCGTAGAAGTTCTCCCGCAGACTGCGCACTACGGCGGCCCGGGTACGTACCATGTCGCGCGCCGCCGGACGGGTGAGCAGGTCGAGCTCCCGACGACGCACCCGCTGCTCCTCCGAGAGGGTCACCGCCTCTCCGGCCTCATTCGTCCAGGTCTTGGGCAGCGGCCGCAGCGCCTTGGAGGCAATGCGCCAGGCGGGGGTAGCGACGGAGTCGTCGCCCAGCTCGGCCAGGTCCGCGGCGTCGGCACCCTCGCGCAACCCCGGCTCGGCAAAGACGGACAACTCGCCGCGGCGGGAGGCGCCCACGTGTCCGTGAACGAACAGGTGGTCGCCAAGATCGACGTCGGTCTTGAACGCGGCAAGGCTCGAGTGGCCCGCGCCCGGCAGCGACTTGGCCGACAGCATCGCCTGGAGAGTCGCACCGGCGCCGTCCTGCAGGGTGACGAAGCACAGGCGTCCGGTGTTGCGCAGGAAGACGACGCGCCCCGCGACGCCGACGACGTCCTCCGTCTCCTCACCGGCCTGGAGATGACCGTAGCGCTCCCGCACGGCCGCGATGGTGGTGGTCAGCGGTACGGAGACCGGGTAGGGGTCCCAGCCCTCCTGGCGCAGGCGCTCGCGCTTGTCGGACCTGATCCGGAACTGGTCGCCCGATGACGGGGCGGTCTGCCGGGGTTCGGGCCGGGATGCGCCGGGCTCGGCGGCGGCCTGAGGCGCGGAAGTCTGCTGGTTCTCGGGGGCTTCACTCACGCGCGCGAGTGTAACCGCTGGCTCCGCGGGGCTCACATCCGGCCGGCTGCCGGTCTCCACCAGCGTTGACCGGGCGCAGTCCTAGATCGTTCCCGACCCTGAGCCAGACACTCACCGACCTAACCCCACGGGTTGCCACGGCGTCACACCCGCGCACGAGTTATCCACAGGCAGGCAGTTGGGGCTACACGAGTCGACAGGTACGAGGCCATCATTCGCTCATGGACCTCGAGCTCGAGCTATTGCTGGAACGCGTCGCGAAGCTACACGGCGCGGCGTACGACGATGAGGTCGTCCGTGGGGCGGAGGACAAGCGCGTCATCGGAGCCGCCCTCGCAGCGGAGCTGCTCTACCGCCCCATACCGCGATTCCTTGCGATCCCAGGTACGGATCCACGCATCGTCAAGTGCAGACAGTTTCGAGCCCGCCTGACCTGCGCGAGCGCCGCTGAGGTACTCGGTTACCCCATGTGGAGCAAGCCGGATTCCTTGCATCTCGCGATTCCGAGAAACCGGGGCGTGCGTTCCAGCGCACACCGCGACCTGACCGACGTGGTGCTGCACCGAAAGCACCGGGTCACACCTATGACGGTCGACGATTACCCCGTTGTAGACCCGACCGAGGTAGTCGCATGTTGCCTAGAGTGTCTTGATGAACTTGATGCGGTATGCGTCGCCGATGCGGCACTGAACCGCGGCGATACCTCGGTGGAGGCCGTCGCCGAGCTATTGACCGGCCGCTACCAGGCGGAAGCCCGGAAACGCTTGGAGCGCACGGATCCCGCCGCACGGTCCCCCCTGGAGACACGCACTCGGCTAGCACTAGGTGACCTCGGTTTGTCGATGGAAACCGGCGCAGCAATCGAGGATGTCGGAGAAGTAGACATGCTCGTAGAGGGCTGGCTGATCGTCGAGACGGACGGATGGGAGTTTCACTCATCCAACGAGCAGTTTGCGCTGGACCGCCGCCGTGACCAGGCTGCGCTGGCTCATGGGTACGTGCCCGTACGGCTAACCGGGCAAGACGTAGCCGCCGGTGAGGACCACATTCGGGAGATCGTGGCACGTGCGTTCCTAGGCGCCGCACACTCAAACCGTGTAGCCCTCCCAAGAAACCCTGTAATCACGCGGAATCTTCGCAAGGCCGCACTGACATGACACCCCTCCCGTGTGCGGTGAGGGTCCGGGCGCACACGGGAGACACATCAGACAACTGTGTCAACCTCGGAAGGAACATGACCTTTCGCACCTATTCCGCCGTTTCGTAGATTGTGCAAGGCAAACGGGCAGGCCCTCCCGTGTGCGGCGATGCCTTACATCTCTTAGGCCGCGTCGCTCAGCTCTCCGCAGGCATGCACCGATGCGCCTTGCCGTGGCTGAATAACTGAAGATAGGCGGATCACCGGGTCTCAGCCGCGGGCCGCGGCGAAGGAAAGACCGGAGGGGCGCAGTCCCTGCATGCGGGCCACGTCGGAATCTGCGGGGACCTGTCCGGGCTCAGTGCCGCGCTCCACGATGTGGTTGTCCGCGTCGACGAACACCACGTGCGGCAGGTATGTGCGGGCCTCCTCATCGGAGAGCTGGGAATAGCCGATGAGAATCACGATGTCGCCAGGACTCACCAGGTGGGCAGCGGCACCGTTGATGCAGATCTCGCCCGCGCCGCGCTGGCCGGGGATGACGTAGGTGGAAAGACGGTTGCCGTTGGTGCAATCGCAGATGTCCACCCGCTCGCCAGGCAGCAGATCCGCAGCGTCAAGCAGGTCCGCGTCCACGGTGATGGAGCCGACGTAGTCGAGGTCGGCCTGCGTCACGGTGGCGCGGTGAATCTTGGACGTCATCATCGTCCGGATGCGAGTGCTCATCAGCATCCAGCGTAGACGGCCCGGGCCTCCCCACCGGGGCGTCGTGACAGAGGAGACAGCGTGAGGAGGACAACGGCCCCTGGACAACCCGCAACAACGCAGCCAAGTGCCGCCACCACTTCTACCGACCTCGGCACGTACCTTCAACCGATCTCGGCGGTTATATCTACCGATCTCGGCGAGGGGTTTAGGGGGTCTCGGCGGCGCGCTGGAGCCAGCGGTCCAGGCGCTCCTCCTGCCGGCGCCGCAGCGCCCGCTCGGAGATGACACGCTCAATGGCGGCGGCATCGCTCAGGTCCAGGTTGCTCAGGGAACGGCCGATCTCGGCATCCACCATGTCCAGATGCAGCGCCACCAGTCCGCGCCGCCGCGCAAAGGGCCCCTGCACCAGCCGCAGCGACTGAATGCGCTCGTAGGGGATCACGCTGACGCGCCGCCGCAAACGTCCGAGCCGCAGCACCACACAGGTATCGGTCAGGGCGATCGCCTCCCGCCGCCAAGCCAGCGGCGAGAACATCCGCCCGCGCGGGCTGATGCGGATAAAGCCCCGCCCCGGATCGTCGACCGGCAGGCGCTGGTCACCCACCCCGTCCTGGTCCTGCCCCGTCAGGGCCGATTCCAGGAATGCATCCGGGTCGCAACGCCCAGATCCGGGGCAACGAGCCACAGCGCCCGTAGGGCCGTGTCGCGTCGCCCGACGGGCAGCAGCACATTCGCGCCGGTGTTCTCCACCGCCCCGGAGGACTTGGCCTCGGCGGCGCTGCGCCCGGCCACGCTCACCTCAACCCGCCACCAGTCCGGGCCCCGCCATAGCAGTCCCTGCTCGAGCTGCACGCCGTGGACCCGACCGGGAGGGAGCGTGGAGGAGGTCTCCGCGGTCAGTCCGAAACGCGTCCGGATCCCGGCGGGCGTGGCCGCGGCGCGAAAACGCCAGCCCTTGTCGAAGCGGCTCCATACGTAGCCACCGAAAACAAGCGGGATGGGCAGCATGGGCAGCACAGTCAAGAACACTGCCAACGCCCCGTTACCCTCACGAGCGCTGATATTCAGCCACTCCACCGCCATCACCAGGAAGGCCAGCAGTAGGGCGGCGGTGGTCAGGGTCGCACCCGAGCGCAGCAGCGAGCCGATCAGGACGCGGGTGTCGACCTCGTAAAGATCGTGCTCACCGCTTCCCACGCGCCCGCCCGTGATCGGCTGCGCAGCCACGGCATCCTCGATGCCCAACGGCACCGGCGCCGACGCCGCCGGATTGGCACCCGGTCCACTCGCCCCGCGCGGATCGGCAGCATCGCCGCGCACTTGCGCGCCCGCAGCCAGCGACAGTATCCGATCGCGCAGGGTCTCCAGCTCACGGGTGCGCAGGAAACCGATGGTGACGTTCGAGTCGCCGCCGCCGGCGACCTCCACCTTCAGCCGTCCCAGCCCGAAGATGCGGCCGAGCAGCGGGTGAATGATGTCTACGGACTGGATGCGCGGCAGGCGGGCGGTGCGCAGCTGTCGGTTGAGGATGCCGGTGCGCAGGTAGACGGCGTCGCGGTCGACGGCGTAGGACCGCATCCGCCACGACAGCCACAGAACCAGACCAACCGCCACCAGCACGCCAAGCACGCCCAGCCCCGCGGTCAGGACCACCTGTGCTGTCACATGCCCCTGGTAGTCCTGAATGGCCGAGTACGCGTCCATGACGTATTCCACGTTCTGCCAGAGCAGGAAGGCCAGCACTGCGGTGATGCCCTTCCACCCCTCCAGCAGCGGAGTAATGGGGTGGACGCGCCGCCACTGCACGTCTGGGGGCAGGGTGATGCCCCGGTCCGGGGCGGGTGAGCGGCGGGAGCCCCTGCCCGGCCTCCCGGTGCTGGCCGGGGCCACAGCGCCGCCCGGCCTCCCGGTGTCTGCCGACGGCCGACCAGCACCGCGCTGCGGGACCGAAGGCACGCTCATAGCCCGGCCATCCTCTGCTCGCCGCGCTCGGACAGCACTCTCCGCAGGGTCTCGGCCTCGGCTACGGGCAGCCCGTTGATGGTCGCGTCCGTGGAGGCCGACGCCGTGTGCAGCTTGACCTCGGCGATGCCCAGGTGACGGCCCAACGGGCCCTGGGAGGTGTCCACGAACTGCATGCGTCCGTAGGGGACCACACTGATCCGGCGGAACATAATGCCCTTGCGCCACAGGAGGTGGTCCTCGGCCATGGCGTACCCCATGGCCCGCACCTGCCGGGGAATCAGCCACAGCTCCCACAGCATGCATATCACCATCACCACAGCGCCGATGTGGAGCCACGGGCTCACCCACACCCCCGCCGCCACGAAGGCGATCAGACACACGACGTCGACAATCAGGTTGGGTACCAAACGCGCGGTCACCAACCGCGGGGAGACGGGACGGAAGTCGACTCCGTCGGGGGCGAAGGGATCGGCCGCCGATCGAGGGGATTGCTCGAGCGCATGCGGGAGGGCCATAGGTTCTCCTTACGGTGGGGGCACCGACAATCGCAGAACCGCGGCCCTCCTGCATCCTCCTGTGGGAGGAGCCTCAGGCGCGACGGCGCCCTCGGCCGGCCGCATGCCCCATGTCCCGCACCGGGGTGCCTCGGGCCCAGCGGGCTCAGGCCAGGTCGATGAGCGTGTTGTCAATCAGGCGGGTGGTGCCCACGCGGGCGGCGACGGCGAGCAGTCCCCGGGCCGGCCGGACGGCACCGTCCGACTCACGCCCCCGGCCGTGCGCCACCTGGGATTCCAGGCCGAGCCCCGCCCCGGCCAGATCCCAGAAGGAGTCCGGGTCCACGAGGGCCACGTAGTCGACCTCCACGCCCGTCTCGGCCGCGAGCACCTGCTCGGCCGCCGCACGGATCGCAGCCGGGTCGGCACCCGCACGGGCGGCGGCACGCCCCGCTTCCAGCGCCCGGGACAGGGCCAGGGCACGCCCGCGCTCGGCGTCGGACAGGTAGGAGTTGCGCGAGCTCATGGCCAGGCCGTCGGCCTCGCGGCGGATGTCGACGGGGACGATCTCCACCGGAACCGCGAGGTCGCGCACCATCGCCTTCACGATCGCGAGCTGTTGGGCGTCCTTGCGGCCGAACATGGCCCAGCGCGGCCCGGTCAGGTGCAGCAGGGAGAGCACCACCTGGCACACGCCGGCGAAGTGGGTGGGGCGGGTGCGCCCCTCCAGGACGGTGGCCAGGGGGCCGGGGTCGATGCGCACCTGCGGCTCGCCGTGGGGGTACATGACCTCCGGGGTGGGGGCGAAGACCACCAGGCGCCCCACCGCGAGCGCGCCGTCAGCGCCCGTCAGGACGGCGGCCAGTCCGTCCAGGTCGGCCTCCAAGGTGCGGGGGTAGCGTCCAGGTCCTCCCCCGGCGCGAACTGGAGCGGGTTGACGAAGATAGTGACCACGACCGTGCCATCTGCCCCGACACGGCGGGCGGCCTCACGCACGAGGTCGAAGTGGCCCTCGTGGAGCGCCCCCATGGTCATGACGACGGCGCGCGGGGCGTCATCACCGGCCAGGGCGGAGGCGAGTTCCGCGCGGGTGCGTGCCAGGGTGGTGGGGGTGGGAATGTCGGTCGAAACGGTCATGGGACCAACGCTAGGTGATCCGTTTCGCTGGTACGACATTGGTCCCCGCCTATTCGACCGACCTCGGCGAAGGGGTGGGACTACTCGGCGTCCCGGCCGAGCACCTCGCGCAGCGCCCGCACCTGCTGCTCGCCTAGCGCCCCGGTGGCCTCGCAGCGCTGCACCGTCGCCTCCGCCAGCGCCCGGTAGGTGGCGACAACGTCTTCCAGCGGCTGGTCATCCGCGTCGCGCAGCTCGGCCAACGCCTCCAGGTGGGCGTGCACCGTGCCGGCGTCGCCGCGCGCGACCGGCCCGGTCAGCCCGGACTCGCCCTCCCGCAGCGCGGTCGAGTGCGGTGGACAACAGCGGGGCGAGGGTGGTGGCCCCATCCTCGACACCGGCGGCGGCCAGAATGCGCACGGCCTGGTTGACCAGCGTTACCAGGTGGTTGGCGCCGTGGGCGAGGGCCGCGTGGTAGGCGGAGCGGGACTGTTCCGGCAGCACGAAGGGCTCCCCGCCCAGTTCAACGGCCAGTGCCTGCCCGATCGGCAGCACCGCCGCGGGGGCGGTCACGGCCATGGGGCAGCCGACCAGGCGGGCGACGTCGGTGGAGAAACCGCCGAAGGTCATGGCCGGGTGGATGGCCAGTGGGATGGCACCGCAGCGGCGGGCGGGCTCAAGCACCCCGGTGCCGTAGGCGCCCGAGGTGTGAACCACCAGCTGGCCGGGCTGCCACCGGTTCAGGTCGGCCAGGCCCTTGACCAGTCCGGCCAGGGCGTCGTCGGGAACCGCCAGCAGTACGAGCTCGGCCCGCTCGACGATGTCCTCCACCTCCAGCAGGGGCACACCGGGCAGGAGCAACTCGGCACGTTCGCGCGAGGCCTCGGACACGGCGTGCACGCCGATGATTTGATGGTCGACCGAGCGCAGCGCGGAACCGAGTACGGCACCGACTCGTCCGGCGCTGATGATGCCAACTCCCAGCCTGCCGGGGCGCGGCGGTCGGGTCGATGGGTTAGGGGTCGGTTCGGGGTCGGCGGGCGCGCCAGGGGTGGTGGACATGACGCGATGCTCTCACGACGCGCCCAAGCACCGGCCTAGGCGGCGCTGCCGCTTGGAGTAGAGCCGGAGTGCAGGTCATCGTCGTCATCCTCGCCGATGGCGCACCAGTGCTCGACGAGCAGGCCGACGCCGGCCCACAGCACGCATGCGGCCAGGCAGGCGGCGGCCGACCAGGCAAGGGACGTCATGGCCGGCGAATCCAGGTGCATCAGCGCGACGACGAGTCCGCCGCCGTAGACTCCGCCAACCACCGCCCCGACCCGGGACGACGCCTGTGCGGCCGCCGCGGTCAGGGCAGCGCCGGTGGGGGTCATCCAGGTGGCTCATGCGCGCGCAGGCGGCGCACCGCCAGGCCGGCGAGCAACACAATTGCCGCGATCACGACGGCGATGGCGGCTCCCCATGGCGTCAACGACGCGGCCCAGCCGCGGTGACGCAGCATGAGGTCGGAGGCCGCCCAGGCGAGGACCGCCGGGCCGGCGAAGCACGCGAGGACGGTCGTCCAGCGCGTGCGCCGCATCACAGCTCCCGGCCGTTGCGGCCGATGACGTCGTTCCAGGCCGGTGGGGCCGCCCATTCACCCGCGTCGGCGCCGGCATCACTCCCGCCCGAGAACCGGGGGGAGGAGGGCGACACGGACTCCTGGTCTGGCTGCGGGGGCACAACCGGCTCCGCCCGGGCGGGCGCAACCGGGGCCGGCTCCGCCGCGCGACGGGCATCACCGGCTGCTGCTGGACAGCCGCTTCCGGCTCAGCCGGAACTGGCCGGGCGGGTTCCGCCGGAGCCGCATCCGCGGCCGCCGGCGCCACCGCTTCGGGCTCGGCCGACGCCGCGGGTTCCACCGGTGCTGCGCTTGCGGCTACAGCCTGCGCCTCAGGCTCCACCGCCGCCTCAGGCTCAGGCTCGGCTTCCGGCTCCGGCGGGGCAACGTACTGCCCGGTGGGCAGGGCCGGCAGGTGGTCGGAGTCGAGCCAGTCAAGGGCGAGCCAGCGCACGCCGCCGCGATCGGGGGCGGACTCGGCCAGTGCGGCCACGGACTGGTCGCCGATCTCGGCGAAGGGGTCGGCCTGCGCCCAGGGCACCAGAACAAACGCACGCTGCGCGGCACGCGGGTGCGGCAGGGTGAGTTCGGGGTCGGCGGAGGTGACGCCCTCGTAGGTAATGATGTCGGCGTCGAGGGTGCGGGGCCCTGGGGCCGGGTGCGCACACGCCCGGCAGCGGCCTCCAGATCCTGGCAGACGGCCAGCACCTCGCGCGGAGAGAGGGTGGTGGTCGCCAGCACCACGGTGTTGAGGTAGTCGGGCTGCTCCACGCCGTCGGTGACGACCGCCGCCGTACGGGCCAGTGGGGCGATGGTGCTGACGGTAATGCCGTCGGTCTGACGCAGCGTGTTCACCGCGGTGCGCAGCGAAGGTACGACACCGCCGACGTTACCGCCCAGGGCGATGACCAGTTGCGCGGGTGCCTGTGGGCGCACGGTGAGTGGGTCGACCGGGGGCTGCGGGGCCGACGGAGCCCCTCGGTACCGGGCCGCCACGACGGCGGGCGCTCCGGGGTGTCGGTCGGCGCCACCGCCGGCGGCTGGGCGACGGCGGCCTCCGGCTGCACAGCCGCCTCACCTACCGGTGCGGCAAGGGGAGCTGCGGGCATGGGGGGCAGCGACGCCCCGGCGGCGAGGTCGGGCACCTCGGGCAACTCGGGGGCGACGGGCGCCTCCGCCTGCACGGCGGCCGGGGCGACGGGCTCCGCAACCGGGGGCACGACGGGTTCGGGGACCATCTCACCGCCATCGGCGACGACCGGCTCCGCAGTCGGGGCGGCCTCCGGCGGCGAGGCCACGTCCGCGGCCGGGATCGCAGCGAATGCGGCCGCGGCATGCTCCCCCACCGGTGCCGCCGTGGCCGAGTCGGCGTCGCGGGTAATGCTCACGGACACGTCGTCGAAGGCGACGTCCAGGGGCGCCTGGGGCTTGTGGACGGTGACCGCCACGGAGCTCACGCGCGGGAGGGTGAGCACGGCGTCGCTGATGCGCTCGGCGAGCGTCTCCAGCAGCCCGACCGGCTCCCCCTCGATGACGCCGACGACGGCGCGGGCGATGTCCACATAGTTGACGGCGTCGTCGAGCGAGTCGGTGACGGCGGCTACCGCCGTGCCGCGCTCCCCCAGGAAGACGGTGACGTCGGCGGTGAACAGCTGCCCCTCGGTGCGCTCGAAGGGAAGGAGCCCGTGGTAGCCGCGGGCGGACAGGCCCGTCAGCACGATCCTGTCGGGGGTGGCTTGGTTGGTGCTCATCGGTTTTCCTTCCAGAGGGAAGCAGTGCGGACGGCGTCCCGGTTGGCCGGGACCTCGTGGACTCTGACGGCCCAGGCGCCGGCGGCGGCGGCCAGGGCGGTGGTGGCGACGGTGGCGGCGTCGCGCGCCAGCGGGTCGGGGGCGGCCTCGGGTACGGTGGCGGCGGCCAGGAAGCGCTTGCGGGAAGTGCCGATCAGGACCGGGTGGCCCAGGTCGGCCACGAGCCGCCCGGTCGCGGACAACAGCTCCCAGGACTGTGAGTGAGTCTTGGCGAAGCCCAGGCCCGGGTCAAGCACGATCTGCTCCGAGCGCACCCCGGCGGCGGCGAGTTCGTCCAGCCGTGCACGCAGTTCCGCCTCCACCCCGACGACGACGCCGTCCGGCCCGTAGTCGGTCAGGGTGTCCATCGTCTCGGGGGTGCCGCGCCAGTGCTGGCAGATATAGACGACGCCCGCCGCGGCGACGACGCGATGCATGTCGGGGTCGGCGAGCCCGCCGGAGACGTCGTTAATGATGTGCGCTCCGGCCCCGACGGCGGCGGCAGCGGTTTCGGCGTGCAGGGTATCGACGGAGACAACGGCGCCGGCGGCCACGAGCGCGCGGATGACCGGCAGTACCCGGTCCTGCTCCTGCGCCACCGTTACCGGGACGGCGCCGGGTCGGGTGGACTCGCCGCCGATGTCAAGGATGTCGGCGCCCTGGGCCAGCAGCTGACGGCCGTGGGCGACGGCGAGCTCGGTGGTGTCCCAGCGGCCGCCGTCGGAGAAGGAGTCCGGCGTGACGTTGATAATGCCCATCACCAGGGTCCGGCCGGCGGCGGAGGCGGCCGTGAGCGGCTGCGGTAGCGGCGCCGGGGCCGTGATGGGGATCGCGTTCACGCCCCCAGCTATCGGACGCCGCCCGTTTCCCCAGGATTTCGCGGGCACAACCCCGCCACGGCCCGCACGTCTCACCCCGGTGGGGCGCTGTGTCGGGGTCAGGCGCGACGGCCCAGCACCAGGCTCATGGCCTCGGAGCGGGTTGCGGCATTGTGCATGACGCCGCGCACCGCGCTGGTGACGGTGTTGGCACCGGGCTTGTGCACGCCGCGCATGGACATGCACAGGTGCTCGGCCTCGATCACCACGATCACGCCGCGCACCCCCAGCCGCTCCACCATGGCGTCGGCAATCTGGGAGGTGAGCCGCTCCTGCACCTGTGGACGGCGGGCGTAACCCTCCACCAGGCGGGCGAGTTTGCTCAATCCGGTCACGCGACCGTCCTCGCCGGGGATGTAACCGACGTGAGCCACCCCGTGGAAGGGCAGCAGGTGGTGCTCGCACACCGAGTACAGGGGGATGTCCCGCACCAGCACCATTTCCTGATGGTCGGCGTCGAAGACCGTCTCCAGGTGACGGGCCGGGTCCTCTTCCAGGCCCGAGAACATCTCCGCCAGGGCGCGCGCGATCCGGTCGGGGGTATCGCGCAGCCCGTCGCGGTCCGGGTCCTCCCCGACGGCGGTCAGCAGGTCGCGGATGGCGCGGCGCACGCCGTCGGCGTCGTAGCTCACCACTGCCTCCAGTCATCGTGCCGGTCGGAGGAGTCGTGGCCGGGGTCGGCGTCGGAACGCGGCTCGGGTGCAGAATCGGCGGGTACGGGCGTGGCGGTGCCCGAGTCGGGGGCGCCGACGGCGGCATCTCCGGCCCCGGTGGCGGAGCCGAGCGCCGCGGCGGCCTTGGCGGCGTGACGGCTGGGGGCCTGGGCGGCGGCCACAAAGGTGGTGGAGACGTCGTCGGTCAGGACCAGGGCGTCGTCGGAGTGCCACAGTGGGCGCTGCGGCTGCTTGATCACGGGGGCGAAGATCCGCTCCAGGTCCTTCTCCAGCAGCGTCTCCTTCTCCAGCAGTTGAGCGGCCAATTCCTCCAGGATGTCCCGGTTGCGCACCAGAATCTCCCAGGCCTCGCGGTGGGCGGCGTCCATCAGGGCGCGCACCTCGGCGTCGACGGTGGCGGCGACGTCCTCCGAGAAGTCGCGGCTGGTGGCGTTCAGGCCCAGCACGGTCTCGTTCTCCGTGGTACCCAGGCGGACGGCGCCCACGGAACGGGTCATGCCGTAGTCGGTGACCATCTTGCGGGCCGTCTCGGTGGCCTTCTCAATGTCGTTGGAGGCGCCGGTTGTGGGGTCGCGGAAGACGATCTCCTCCGCGGCGCGCCCACCCATGGCGTAGACCAGCTGGTCCAGCAGCTCGTTGCGAGTGGTGGAGTACTTGTCGTCCGCGGGCATGACCATGGTGTAACCCAGGGCCTTGCCGCGCGGGAGGATGGTGACCTTGGTAACCGGGTCGGAGTAGGCGCTGGCCGCCGCACACAGGGCGTGGCCGGCCTCGTGGTAGGCGGTGATGGCCTTCTCGTGGTCATTCATGACGCGGGTGCGCTTCTGCGGGCCGGCGATGACGCGGTCGATGGCCTCGTCCAGGGCCCGGTTGTCGATCAGCTGCGCGTTGGAACGGGCCGTCAGCAGCGCCGCCTCGTTGAGCACGTTGGCCAGGTCGGCGCCGGTGAAGCCGGGGGTGCGCTTGGCCACCTGGTCGAGGTCGACGTCGCGGGTCATGGGCTTGCCCTTGGCGTGTACCCGCAAAATGGCGGCACGGCCGGCCATGTCTGGAGCCTCCACGGACACCTGCCGGTCGAAGCGGCCCGGGCGCAGCAGGGCGGGGTCGAGCACGTCGGGCCGGTTGGTGGCCGCGATGAGGATGACGTTGGTGGTGGCGTCGAAGCCGTCCATCTCCACCAGCAGCTGGTTGAGGGTCTGCTCGCGCTCGTCGTGTCCGCCGCCCATACCGGACCCGCGGTGGCGGCCGACGGCGTCGATCTCATCGACGAAGATGATGGCGGGGGCATTCTCCTTGGCCTGGTCGAACAGGTCGCGTACCCGAGAGGCGCCCACGCCGACGAACATCTCCACGAACTCCGAGCCGGACATGGAGAAGAAGGGCACGCCGGCCTCGCCGGCCACGGCTCGGGCCAGCAGCGTCTTGCCGGTGCCGGGAGGGCCGTACAGCAGCACGCCCTTGGGGATCTTGGCGCCGACGGCCTGGAACTTCTCCGGCTCGGACAGGAATTCGCGGATCTCCTCCAGCTCCTCGACGGCCTCGTCCTCCCCGGCGACGTCGTCGAAGGTGACGTCGGGCATCTCCTTGCTGCCCACCTTCGCCTTGGAGCGGCCGAAGCCCATGGCGCCGTTGCGACCGGCGCCCATGCGGCCGATGAACCACCACATGAAGGCCACGAAGATCACCATAGGCAGCAGCAACTGCAGCATGGAGGACCACCAGGTAGTGGTGGGCACGACCGAGTTGTAGCCGCCGGAGGGGTTAGCGGCCTGGACGAGTCGGTTGACCTGCCCGGCCTGCGCCTCGGTGTAGGTGAACTGGACCCGGCGGCCCAGGTTCTGGGAGCTCTCGCCCTGCCGGTTGGCCTGGCTGGTGTAGTCCTCGGTGAGGTCGAGCTCCACGCGCTGAGTGCCGTCGATCACGGTGACGGATTCGACGGTGTCGGCGCTGTCCTGGAGGATCGCCAGCCCTTCGGAGGTGTCGATGGAGCGGTATCCGCTGGCGGAGCTGAACAGGGCCCATCCCAGCAGGATGAGCAACACAAAGGGAGCGATCCACAGCAGGGGGTTGCCCAGCGCCGCTCGGCGCCGCCCGTTCCCCGGCTTGGAGCCGCCCTTGTCACCGCCGCGGCCGCTCGGCTTACTGGAGCGCTCGGCCACGCGGATCTGACCGGAATCGTTCATCGGCGTTTGGTCCCTTCGCACGTCTAACCCCTCCGACGCTAGCGGAAACCGCCGCCGGGTTTCGCCCCGGGCCGCCTCCTGTTCGCGCCGGGCGTGGGCGGGAAGCGGCGGATGCCGCGCACGGGGAACAACCTGTGTGTTGTCAATGTGTCCGAGTCGTCGTCGGCGCGCACCGTACCCACTTGACGCAGGCCGGGCCATTTCAACTAACGTGTCGGTAACGTGCGCGCCGGCGCTCATCCCTGAGACCGGTTGCGCGCGTTCCCGAGTTGCCTCGGTTCGGTCCCTGACTCTCAAGGAATGGCCCGCACCGCAGCACCGCCCCTCGCTAAACGAGCACAGGAGACCCTGACTTGTCGATCAAATCTATGCGCCGATGTGCATCCACCGCCGTACGAGCAGCCGCGGCCGCCGCCCTGGCCGTCGCCCTGCCCGCCGCCGCGGCGCAAGCCACCCCCGCCACTTCAGGCACCGAGTTCGCCACCACCGCTGAGCTCATGGCCGCATCCAACCTGTCCGGCACCGTTTACACCACGGGCGATGAGACCGCCGACGACGGCGCAGGCATGAGCTACACCATCACAGACACCCTTCCGGACGGCATTGAGGGCAACATCGCCGTGCCGCTGGCGGATGGCACCTGGGCGGTGCCACAGGGTCTGCCCACCGCCCCGACGCGCGCATCCAATTCCACCCAGGTCGAGGACCTCATCGCCCGGGGCGAGAGCTTCTATGACGCCGGCACCGCCCTGGTGTGGGACTCCAGCCGGCCCACACCGCTGACCGGCACCGTGTACACAGTGCCACGACGGCGCCCTACGGGGTCACCTGCTCCACCTTCGTGAGCATGGTGCTGCTGGGCTGGGACTACGCGCACACCACCTACACGGCCGATACCAACACCCAGGTGGGATACGCCGTCGACTTCGGGGTGGATCCCAGCACCTCCAAGATCTGGCGGGCGAACAACCTGGCCAGCTGGTTCTACGCCCACGGCGACCTGTGGCTGGAGACGAACGACAACTACGAACGCGGGGACATCCTGTTCTTCTCGGCGCAGAACCCCGAGGGACGCATCGACGAGGTGCGCAGCGGCGAAGAGGCCACCTACTTCGCAACGTCTACCACGCCGCCATCTACCTGGGAGACGGCTTGCTGCTGCACTCCACAGGCACCGGCACCGGCGTAAACATCACCACGCTCAACCCCCTGCTGAAGGCGGACCTGTCCTTTGTCGCCCGCCCGGAGTTGACCGCCACCACCGTCAACAACAGCCAGTCCGCCCCCGCCGGCACGGGCAGTGCGGGCGCCCCCGCCGCCACGACCGGCGATACCACCGGCGCATCCGGGGATGACGCCAACCCCGGCATATCTGCAGACACGTCCGGCGCGCAGCAGGCGCAGGACGGTCAGCAGCAGGCCGGTACCGAGACGCTCCTGTACACCTGGTTCCAACGGCACTCCCCCGGGAACTACACCACTGTGACGGCGACTGCCACTGCGACGACGAAGTTCCGCAGCTGGGTCTTCTACGGGTGATGACGCCAGTAGTAGATAGCGCCCTTGGATAGTGCCCGGTTCTGCGGCGCCCGGCCGAGTGTTCGGTCGGGCGCCGCAGGTCTTACGGACTCACCACACACCGTACGCGCGTGGTTCATGGGCTCGAACCCCGAGCTCGGGAACGACTCCCCCGCGGAGGCGCTGTCGGAGGACCGCTTCAAGGAGGTCTTCGCCGCAGCTCGCTCCTTCCAGGCATAGTGGCTTCGTAGATGGCCATGCTGTGCAAGCCGACGGGACCGCTGTACCGAATCGGCCGAGATCAGTGCCCCGGGACTGGCGCGAACGGCGTCGGCTCGCACGGTTAACACTGGAGGAACCGAGCCCGTTCATCGACGTAGAGAGTGCCGACGCCTGGCCGGTACTTGAAGACGCGCTGGCTCCTGAGTTGAGCCTGCTCGGCGTGTCACATATTGACGTCAGCACCGTCCGAGGCTCCAACCGACTGGTGACTCGCCTGCTGGCGCGTTGGCATATCTCGCCTCATCGGCGTCCGGTGAGCCGGCGTACGGCGGCGTTCGGTACATGTCGAAGCTCGGCCCCTTCGAGTGCTGGGCCATCTTCGACGGCGTTCAGTGGAACCCTGCTGGTCAGACCCGGATTACCAAGCAGGACGCCGCCTCTCGGGAGGCCTGTGCTCTGCTTGAGTTGGTAGCACACTGAGCGGCATGCAGCAGGGGCGGAGCATCCGAGCGGCTCGTCTAGTCTGTGGGTGCGGCGGTTCGGGCTGCGACTGTTACGCGGGTGGCGGTGCCCGGTCGAGTCTCTAGGCGCAGTCTCCTCGCGCGGCAGGCCGAGGCAGTCTGCTGCGCCGGTTAGACGTTAACAACGCTACTTAACGTTCTGCTGTATACCTTCGGGCCCTTCAGTAGACCGTTAACCGGCGTTGTTAACCCCGAAGTGGCGTAGCAGACAGCCCCGCTTCCGGTCCCGAAGATAGCGGCAGTCAAGTCCGGCGTGGTGAACCGGCAGGCTCACCGGGTCCCTCACCCCGCGACACGCAAGCCGCCACACTTCCCGCGCACGAAGAGCCAGCAAATGCTCGGCAGACGGTGCCGCCGAAGCCGCATTAATGCGCCTAAAGGTGCGAGGTGCTTCCTGACCTTTCAGGCACCTCCACCACCGAGGCAGCCGGTCGCGCACCCGCCCACCAATACCGCACGCACACCCCGGACCTACGAGCGCGCCTCGACCTCTCGCAGCAATTGCGCGAACCTAGCGGCCCAGGACGCACCGATGTCCAGCGTGCCGAAGCTGTCCTTACTCTCGCCGCAGCTCTTCTTCCCCCTCTCGTCGCCACTCTTCGCCTTCCCCTTGGCGTCACATTCCAAGCGCGCGATAAGCGCATCCAGCAACTCAGCGAAGGTGAATCCCTCGGAAGCGTCCACCCGCAGCTCATCCAAAGCACGATCCAACGCTTCCTGAACGGTGGAACGCCCATGGGTGATCACCAGCCTGTCGCGCACCTCGTAGGGAAGACGCAAGAGATCTCCCCGTTTTAGACATGCCACCGCGGCTTTAGTGTTCGTATTCTTCCGCTCGGCTACCTCCTCTTTATTCAGCAGCGTGTCGGGCTCCTGAAGCAGGCTCTGGCCCCTCTTAGAAAGCCACCGCGTATGCACGGCCTCTGCCACAGCCACCACCAGCCGCGCCTGCGTCAGCCAGTCCGCTCCGTCGAATAGGAGGCGTACCGTGCGCAGCACATCCACAATCACTCCAGCGTGGTCGTCGAGCCTTTCCGCCTGCCGCGCCTCGGCGTATGCCCGGCGCAGCTCCTCGCAGCGATCCGCCAGCTCGTCCATGCCCCGGTCACCGGCGGCCAGCACCCGCACGGCGCTGAGCAGGTTGAGGCTGCGCAGGCTGATGGCCGCGGCGCGCCGCAAGGCCTCCTCGGCGTCGTCGCGCAGGGCGATCCGGTGAAACTGCGATGCCGGCTCTTTGTTGTCCTGGGTCTCATCGACGAAAGTCTGGAGAAACAACGGCACAGCGTTGACCGCGCACCACTCTTGCGCTGCCTCGAGCGCGCCATAGGCCGCAGACTTCTCTCCGGTTCCCACAATCACCACCGCGGATGGCATCCGCTGCTCCAGAACTGCGCTTACACGCTTGCGAACTCTTCGCATCGCCTCGGGCACCGCCCGATGCCCAGAGTCCCCCTCGCCGTAGTCCAGGAGACTCCAGCCAGGATCGGTCAGTTCCCATTCCTGGTTTGCACCGTCGGCAACGACGGTCTGCCAGTTGAGTTCGGCTGTGTTCTTGGAGTCGGGGTGGGCGGAGTGCAGGATGACGAACTCGACCGGCAGGGCGGGGTGTTCGGCCGGTCCCGCAGTCGGCGCGCCCCGATCCAACAAGGCCCCGGGAACCGCCCGCCGTAGCTCGCGATCGGGCTCGGCATGCAGCACACGCTCCGGGATGGCTGGCCGATGGAAGCGCGTTCCGCAACCGAACACGTACAAGACCGGGCGTCGGCTCGGCCGTGTTACCCACTCCGGCAGCACCTGACTGAGCTCCGGCTGGCCCTTAACCACATCCCAGTCCTCGGCGCGTGGCGCCTCACCGTCGTGAACGGTGCGCTTAGCCAGGTCGTTGAGCGGCCCGGCGGAGGCGAGCCATACAGTCGACCCGGGGCAGCCGTCGCCTAAGAGGGCTAGATCGCTCTCAGCATCGTCTATGACCTCACCGAGCTTCTTCGACCGACCGTCCTCCTTCACGAAACACAACGGAGATCGCGGCTGGCGTCCATGCGTCTTGGCGTGATCCCTTTCGTCCTCATACAGACTCCAGTAGCGCCGTTCCGCCCACGCCCGCAGCGCCAGACCGGCACCGTGGTCGGCGCGCGCCATGTCGGTGACCACCAATGCGGCAAGTGCTCCCGGCTCCCTGTCATCCCCGTTTCGGGCGCGATCCAGAGCGGCGGCGAACGTCTCCGTCGCCTGTTGCTCCCCCTCCGGCACCGCGGACGCCGCCCCCGCGGTCTCGGCCCAGTCCGAGGCCTGCTTGGGGTATCCGAGGGATCGCAGCCAGTAGAACGGGGCGACCCGGTTGGCGGCGCGGTCCAGGAACACGGCCCGCTTCTCTCCCTCCTCCGGGGCGACGGCGAGTCGCCAGTCCAACCCCATCTGGTCGGCCATCCCCATGGCGGCAAACACGATCGTGCTTGCCCCAGCAATCCCAGAGACGATGACCTTCCCATTCTTGAGCCCGTCATCGGCGTCCAGCCACCCACGCAGTCCGTCGACGCACTCCCGCTCGAGGAGATTGCCATTCTGATAGGCCTCGACCTGTAGCGCCAGCCCGAAATGCTCCTCAAGTCTGGCCTTCACGTCAGGGCGGTTGTAGGCCTGCTCCAGCAACATGGCCACGACGTCGGTCTCGGTGCCCTCACTGCCACTGGCCGTGCCCAGGAGAATCACCCGCACGGCAGTGCCCTCACCGCGCAGCGCCTCCAGCACCAGCGCTAGCGGGGTGCGTTCGAAGCGGCCCGGGCGCCCGCGGTCATCCGGGGGAATGTTCAACAGCCTATTGAACAACACCTCGGCGTCAGCTTCAGTCAGCTGCCGCTGCAGCTCCTTCTGTCGAGCCGCCTGCGCATTCAGACGTTCCTCTTTTTGCATTTCGACGATGTCGTTACCGAGGTCTCCCTGCCCCACCGGGTGGATGACGGTTATCGTTGTCATCTTGCGATTCCTTTCGGTTAGTACCTAAACGCAGCGAATACAACAGGCACACACGCAATTCCCACGCTAGAGCCGACTCGTGCTCGCGGCACCGCTCTACTGCAAAGCTGTGCGCGGCCGGTGGCTTGTACGCACCCGACGGACTTCGCTTCACCAGCAAGATGCACGGGCAGGGTCATGTCAGGTCCTCTCCAGACAGTGAGCAGGGCGGTCGCGCGAGCCGGGCGGATCGACACGCTCGCGACGCCGGTCGCCTGTCCCGTGTGGTGGGACGCTACCACCAAGCGCGTGGCACCGCTCACGATCGAGTGGCAGACTACACACGTCCCGACGCCAGTCCCGTCCCGCTCCGAGAGGATCCCCATGCAGCTCGTCATGATCGAGACCAACGGGAACCAGAACTACATCTTCTCCTCACCCCGCCTGCGGGAGAACATCGGGGCATCGGCACAGCTGGTACGGCTCAAGGAGTGGACGGACACCGCTCTGCAGTCCGCAGGGATCACGGATGCCTGGACCAAGGCACATGACTCCGCGAATCAAGTAATGCAGAGGACCACGCCCACCCCGGATGACCTCAGTCCCACCCGGTTCAGCGCTCTGTGGGTCTCCCGCGCTTCAGGCAAGGTCATTTTCATGGTCGACACACCCGACCAGGCGAAAGACGTCATCGGCCGCGTAACCCGCACTGCACTCGCCCAGGCACCCGGGATCGATGTCTCTGGAGTCTTCGTCGACATGGGCGATGCGCAGCAGGTTACCGAGGAGTTGCTCAAGGCCGTCCATGCCAAGGCCAGTGAGTATGCGCTTGGGCGCACGCCGGCGAATTCCCGCTTCTCCCAGCTGCCTTTTCTCGCCCGCTCGCAGGACTCGGTGCTACCGGCTGCGCCTCCCCTGGGCAACTTCCTCCCAGACGGGCTCAAAGATGAAGCCAAGGACGATCTCGCTACGGCGCACTCGCTCCCCTCCCGGGTCAAGCGCTATGAGGCCTATTGGTCCCGTCGGGCGTTGATTGACCGCGCCGTCGGCGCCAACCGCGGGCTGAAACCTCACCAGGACGAAGGCCGTCTCGTCCGCGACCCCACCAAGCTTGCAGACAAGTACGACGACGAGGCTCAGATCCGGCAGGAACTCATGCAGGCGTTCCTGACCGGTACGGCAGACACACCGGACGCTGCTGTCGAACAGCGCGAAGGAGACGGCGAACTCGCGGAAGCGGAGAGGGCGCTGGACGCCGTCGAACAGGCCTTTCAAGACCGCCAGCTCACCGGGGGCACCGTGCAGGAACCGGGCGGGCTTCCTAAGGTCACCAGGCTCTCAAAGGTTGCGGTGATCCATATTGACGGCAACGGTGTCGGCGCCATCATGCGTTACCTGGATCTTGCCAAGGCATGTGTAAACGGCGATGACTTCCAAGCGGCGGTCGGCTGCCAACCTGACGACGCCGACGCCTTGCGCCGCTTCGTCCTTGCCGTGAGCACGCAGTTGGACTCTGTTGTCACCGACGCCTTCGCAGCCGCCTGGTACGACGTCGCCCGTTGGGCCCAGAAAGATCACCAGAGTCGACAGATCGACTTCACGGTCGTTCCGGTGGTTCCCGTGATTCTCGGCGGCGACGACGTCACGGTCATTACCAGCGGCGACTATGCGATCCCCTTCGCAGCCTCTTTCCTGAACCACTTCGAAGAGAAGACGGCCGCCGATCCGCTCCTGAAATACCTGCACGGAGTCCAGAAAGCTGCGACTTCGGGTGATGAACACCCAAACGTTACCCCCGGACCAATGACGGCGGCTGCTGGCGTCGCTGTCGTGCGGCGCAACTTCCCCTTCCACATCGCCTACGAGCTCGCCGAGCGGCTCGTAAGTCGCGCCAAGAACATTGGCAAGCACGAGGCCCCGCCGTGCTCCACCTTGGACTTCCACGTCTTATTCGACACCACCGTCCTCGATGCCGCCGAGGCTCTTAGCAGTTACGCCGCATTCACGACCCGCCCCTTCAGACTGGTCGGTCCTATGCCGCTGCACGCGGGCACCTCCAACCCCGAGACACCCGCCGTCGACGGCGACGACGATCGCGCGGCGGCCGACCCGCCTAAACATGAGCAGTGGGAAGCGACCTGTCGGCGTGTCGCGTGCTTCAAGGGATTCCGCGACTCTGGGGACGGCCGTGAGGCGGTTCCCTTCCCGCGCACTCGCGCCACCCGTATTCGCAAACTCCTGTCCGACGCAGCACAAGCGGATACTCCAGAACAGCGCTCCGCGCTACGCACGCAGGCCACCAAGCACTGGAATGACGCCCGTAAAGAGACCCGTTCCGACATCAGCGCTCTGCTCGGTGGACCAGAAGCCATGTTCGACCTGCTTGAGTTGGCGGAACTCCTACCCGACTCCTACTTGCGGGAGGTCACCGGCATGAATCAGCCGAAGCACAAGGAGGCCCGGCCATGAACGACACCACTCCCATCTCCTTACCCGTGACCGTCGACTTTTATTCTGACTGGGGCGTGGCGACCGGTGCGGGCGTAGCCGGCGGGGTGAACGCGGTCGTGGAGAAGGACGAGCGCGGACAGCCCGTGGTACGCGGCACCGTGCTCAGTGGCGTGGTACGAGAACAGGCAGCGCTGGTGGCGCGGGCGCTGGACCATGGCGACGGCGGGATATGGCATGCCTTCGTTGATGCTCTTTTCGGCACGGCGGAGCACCAGCGCCACGTCTTCTTCTCCGATGCCCGCACACCTGAAGGCACCGCGGTCCCAATTCATGAGGTCGTCTCGCTGTCCATAGATGACAAGACGGGAACCGCCCGCGAGGACTTCCTGCGGGTATTTGAGCGGGCCGGAGCCTGCCGCCTGATCGGAGAGGCCACGCTGGCGGACGTTGACACCGAGGGGAGAGCGCTGGTCTGGAGCGAATCGCAGCAGACGGCAGCCCGGCTGGTGCTGGCTCTCTCCGGACTGTTGGTCAAGGGCATCGGCTCCAATCGGTCCGACGGCGACGGCGACTGTGACGTCCTGATTGGCGTCAGTCCTTCTGAGCACCAGGGCGACGAGACGCTCGAGTGCGCAGTGCGCAAGTGGTGCCTAAAGAACATGCCTGGCCCGAAACGAGATGACGGTCAGGAGATCGAACAAGAGGTTGAACTCGACCCTTCCGTGCCGCATGCCGGCGCCGATCATCCTTCACCGGCCCCCCGACTGCAGGGTTTCGGTCCGACGGACACCCCGCAGGCCGGTCCGACGGCACGGCTGCCCGAAGACGCACAGAGCTGGTACACGATGACTTTGACCATCGACCTGCTTACCCCCGTGGTCTCCTACGAAGTACCCATGTCTAACGAAGTTCGTTCCCTGGACTTCCTACGCGGCACCGTGCTGCTGCCCTGGGTACATAGGCTGCTGCGCCGGCACTGCGCCGGTGATCTTGTCCGCGACGCCGTCGTCAATGGTGACCTGTTGGTTTCCGACGCGCTTCCGGTAGTCGCCGGACACGTCGGCAAACCCATGCCGCTAGTGTTGTCCATACCGAAGAATCGTCCGCCGGACCAGTGGTGGAGTGACGTTACCAACCGTCTCCTGTGCGGGGAACCGGACAAAGTCCACTCGCCGTTGCGCGGCGGTTTCCTGTTCCATGGCCTGGCGGCGAACCCGCCCAGGTCGGAGGACGGTATAGAACCCTTAATGCCCGAAGACGGCAATGAACTGATTGGCGGCATGGGTGCGCCATCGCTCACCGGTCGTCAGGCGACCGCTCACGACGCCGCCACCGGCGCCGCCAAGGACGGGCAGCTGTTCCTTGTGCGTGCACTGCCCACGGGGCTCAGACTGCAGGCCACCGTAACGATGTCCGAAAGGCTGAGGAACGCCACTTCGGTGGCGGACTATCTAAACGAGTTGACGACCGCCACAGATCCGCTCGACGCCGGCTGGGAGCACGCCGTCTCAGCGGTACCTACGGCCGCGCCCATTGCCGGTTCTCATCGCTGCGAGAGGCGAAGACCGAGGCGGTTGCATCCGGGCGCACAACCCTGTGGTTCACCTCCGACGTCCTCGTGCGGTCGCGCGCACTCGGCCCGGGAGGGAGCCTGCAAGATCTAGTGAATGCGTTCAAACGGCATCACGTCGACCTAGAGCTACCCCTACCCACCGAGGGACGGTTCCAGGCGGGCATTCGGCATCGCCGGGTGGACTCTTGGTCCGCAGCCACCCGCCAACCCAGAGCCACGCGCACGGCCATTCAAGCCGGCTCCGTCCTCAACGTTGCAATCCCCGACGCGGCGTCCGGGAAAGCACTCAACCGACTTGCCGTAACGGGCATCGGTGATCTCACCGCACAGGGCTTTGGGCGTTTCGTCGTCGGGCATGAGCTCTTGAACATGTCAGAGTTCGCCCTCGGCTCGCTCAGTCAGCAGGACTTCATCGGCACCCACACCACACGGCTCGCAGGAGGGCACTCGTGACTGTGAAGCGCTATGAACTGAGCATCATGCTTAAAACCGATTCCCCATTGCACTCCGGCGGGGTGGACGAGGTCGTCGATCCGGAGCGAGCCGGGCTCGACCGTGAGGCGGTGGCCAGGAGGTTCGCCCGCGATGCCCACGACCGCCCAATCCTGACGGGACGCTCGATCAAAGGTGCCGTGCGTTCCGCCTGCAAGCGCTTCCTCCAGGAGCATGACGCCGAGCAGCTCGCTCCGGCGTTGAGCTGCCAGGCGCTGCAAAGCCTGTGGGGGGACCAGGGGGACGGACAGCAAGACGGTTCGCCCTTACGTGCCTCCGCACTTACCTTTCAGGCCATTCGCCTGCCCGCAGTGCGCGACGCCGATACCGGCAACGCAGAGCACACCGACGGCGAACGGGCCACAGATTCCGAGGAGAACACACTTCCCGAGGGACAGGCATCGCGGGATGGCGCCCTGCCACTGAGAGTCGGCAACGCCATCGACCGCTACTGGGGTGCCGTCGGCGACGGCGCGCTCTTCGAACACGAGTTCCTTCCCGCCGGGAACAGTCTGACACTCGTGATCAAGGCCGAGGGACGAGTTGCAGATGAGGACGCCACTCGCCCTGAATACACCGACACGCAAGTGCCTCCCTCTGACGCGGGTGGGTTGGAGACGCCAGAAGCCCCCACCCACCCGCGCAGGCAACCACCGCGCAGGTTGAGCAGCTCTTTTCTCTGATCCTCGGACTGTTCAGGAGCGGAGCCATCAGGCTCGGTGCCCGGCAGGGCGCCGGATGGGGCCGTGTAGTTCCCGATGGCGAGCACTTCTGGTCCCTGAAGTCCTTTGCGCCCGATGATGCGGCAGCCCTCAAGTCCTGGCTGGGCGAGGGGCAAGCCGATCAGGCGGATATCCAGCCTCTTGACTGCTCCGGATATGCCCCGACTCGTATCACGATTACTTGGAGCACCCCCACGGGTGTTTTTGTTGCCGAGCCGGGCCTGAGCAAGAAGCAGCAAGCTGAGCGGAACGCTCGGCGCAACTCGCCGGAGACAATTACGGAGGGCAAAGACCAGCAGTACACGCCGAGTGTCCCACTGCGCGCAGACGGCACCAAATGGCCTGAGGAAGCCAAAGAACGAGCAAACGCGTCCGCCCGCTCTCAGTTGGTCCTCCCCGGCAGCTCGGTGCGTGGCGCCCTACGCACACGTGCGTCCAGGATCGCACGAACCGTGCTGGTCGGAGCGCTGGGTCAAGAGCTTGAGGACTGGTCCGATCCGACGGTCGGCGTGCACGATCAACTCGCCAGCGATCCCTCCCTGGTCCGGGACCTGTTCGGCACCACCGAGCACCGCGGGGCCCTAACCGTGCTCGACACCGTAACCAGACGCGTTAGGAAGAACCCGCGTAGGGTCACCCACAACGCCGGGGACCGCTGGACCGGCGGTGCCGCTGAGGGGGCCCTATACGGAGAGGAGCTGTGGGATCAGGCATGGGAGCCGATCGTCATTGAACTGGATTCCAAACGCTTGCTCTCGACCGGTGCTCACTCGCCCGAACGCTCCCTCGACCGGGCGAAGGCCGCCTGGTGCCTACTCGGGCTGGTCCTGGCGGAACTCGCCACAGGCACCCTGCCGTTGGGAAGCCGGGGTACGCGCGGCCTCGGTCAGGTAGAGGTCAGCAAGATCCGGATCTCCGGCATCGACTGGCTTGGCACCGAGGATGGGCGGGGCGGACGGGAGTTCCGCAAGCGGAGTGACAGTCCTGCGTCGGGGCAGGCGGTTGCCCGCGACCTGCTGACCTGGCTACAAGAGGTCAACGCATCGATCACTGATAACGAAGCTGGCGGAGTCACTGACATAACCGGATGGTCGACCTATCTAGTCGAGTCGGTCAAGGAGGACGCCGATGCCTGAAGTGCTGAAAATGCCCGAGCTGCAGGGAGCCTTTTGGGCTGTGCGTACCCTGGAGAGCGCAACGCTCCCCGAGGTGTTGTCGCATGCACGCGCTCATCTCCGCAACGCTCAAGGAATCGCCTACACGACGTCGAAGGCGTACTCGGTCACGGGTCTCGGGGAGGACGCCGCGCTGCTTACTCTCGATGATGGCCAGCAGAGACGAGTTCCGCTCGAGACGGTCTACGAACTGCGATTGTGGACCGCTGTCCCGGCTGAACAATCCGACTCTGATTCCACAACCGCCGAGCGTGTCCTGGCTCACGAGATCAGGTGGGTGAACGGCTGCGGATCGGCGGAGGTACGGGTCTTCCACCCAGACGGCGCGCGAGCCGAAGGCTCCAAAGAGTGCTTGGTTCTGCACAACCAGTACCTCCAACACGGGGCGACGCTCCCGTCGCAAAAACCTCAAGTGATGACCTGTATCGAGGTGTTCGCCGAGGAACCGGTCTACGGCAACACAGTATTCACGGACGAGCTCTTCACAGGAAGGTGGGGAAACAATGGCAGAGTTTGAGCCTTTCCATTCCGCCGTCAACCGTATTCCAGTGCCACGTAAGTCGGCTCAACGCCTCGCGAAAGCTGGAAAGTTGCCGAACCTGTTCCGTGACGTCCGAGCGATTGGGCACGACCACCTCGCGCCCGATCTATGGTCGGGCTCGATCGACCTGGAGATGACGGCGCGCACCCCCTTGGTGTTCGGCGAGCAGAAGTGCTCCGTGGTCACGGTTCCGCTTGAGGACGACGGAAAGACGCTTCGGGTGCCGCCGACCATGGTCAAAGGCATGATCTCCCGCGCCTACGAAACGCTGACCTGTTCGCGTTTCCGCGTGTTCGGCGACATCCCCGACGAGGTCCCGGGCCAACGCCGCCGCAAGGCCGACACCAAGCCGCTGACATACCGGGGAGACGCCGCCAGCGCCCTGGGCCTGGTGCCCATCCGAATCACAGGTCAGGAGGGAGACCAACTGCTCGCTGAACTCATGTACGGCGACATTTATGACTACTGGAAATACAAAGGAGATGACTACCCAATGGTGCGACCTGCACGCCTTCGGGTCGCAAACATAGGCCAAGCAGACATACCACTAAACGAACTGAACCGCCTGACCACCCACAGCGAGAAGATTGTCTTCAACGCCACCCTCTGCCTACACGGAGATAAGCCGCTGACCAACGGCAAGCCAGACAAGAATAAGTACTGCTATTGGCAAGTGACACATATCCAGCATCAGGGACAGATGCGCGAAGTGTTCCATATACCCAGAGGTGTAGCCAAAGTGTCCCAGCTTGAGTCCGTCACCGGTTACGTATGCCGAACCGCCTCCGGAAATGATCCGACAAAACTGTTCGCCAGCAAGCATGATGAGCACGTGTTCTTTGATGTATCCGAAGGCGGCCCCACTCAGGTGAAGATCAGCGCCCCCATTCAAGACTCCTACCGCGTTGTCGTCGAAAGCTATGTGAGCAACCGCGATAACGACCAGCATGTCCCCAACCGGGCGACGGCGGCAGTGCAGAATGCCCGCAGAAACGGCGGTGATACTTTCGATGCAGCATCGTTGTCTGCCGAGACACTTGCCTTCGCAGTCGTTGACGAGACAAATGCCGGACCTGTTGTGCGCGAGGTTGTCCCGACTATGATCGGGCGACACGCCTACCGTACGAGTCCTTATCGACTTGCCCTTGAGCAAGGCGTCCTACCGGCGTCTGCCGCGGACGAGGCATCCGCGGCAGACAGGCTGTTCGGCTATGTCGTGCCCGACCCCCAGCCGGGCGCTGCGGGAGGCGATATTGCGTTGCGTGGACGCATCAGCGTGGGACACGTCGATACCTCCGGAGCTAACATCAGCCAGGCCCGCAAGATGCTCACACCGCTTCTTGAGCCCAAACCGAGCTCGGCACGCCGGTTCTTGACCGATGCCTCTGGTAAGACTCCCACCGGGCGGAACGGCACCGATCCGCTAAAGCGGTCCGAGTACTTCTCCCCCGGACAACTGCTGGGAACCGCTGCGTACCCGGTCCACAGAGCCGTGCTCGACTCGCGAGAATTCCCCAAACAGGCCACGAGACCGGCGGTAATGAGTGGTCGCGAGCAACACAATGCGGATGTGCGGCTGACGGCTAAGTCGTGGGTCAAACCTGGTAGCGTGCTGCGCTGTACGGTATCGTTCACTAACTTAAATCACGACGAGCTCGCCGCACTTATTTGGGTTCTTACCCCAGAGAACCTAGTTCCTGACGGAGGTTGTAAGCCCGACCAGAACTCCGTTCAACCCAGGTGCGGCTATCTACGGTTGGGCCTTGCTAAGCCTTTCGGTCTTGGTGTGCTTGAGGTGCGCATCGCCGATTACGGGCTACGTGCGCGCCGAGGCTCCGAGTTAGCGAATTCTTACGCGGCTCTTAGTGAGTGCCAGGGCCTGGATGAACCGATGGTTGACCCAGAAGACTTCAAGCTAGCGAGTCTGTCCGGTCTACTCAAAATGCCATGGGTGCAGGCCATGCAACGTGCCGCCTACGGATATCCCAAGGACGAGGTTCGATACATGACCCTCAAGGAGAACGGGGAGAACAACCAGACCGACGGCGCCACCGGCAACCCGCGCAAGAACAAGGGGGTCAGTCCCCGTGACATGTTTGGGGACAACCCGTGCGATCCGATCTGCATCGAGAAGCCGAAGCAGAACTCCGGGCGTAAGTGTCCGCAAAAGTCCCGGCGCGATCGGCGCAGGTAATACCTTGGCGTAGGAACACGGCCAGCCGTATCAAGCTGAAGCGGCCAAAGGCGGTGGAGGTGGTTGCGCCGTTTCTCGCGCACGACGACGCGTTATGGCCATTCGCCTCCGATGCTCACTGCCGACCACCGCGCTCGTTCTCACCACACCCCGCGGTATAGGCCGACGTCGTCGAGCGCTGCGGCCGTCCCGTAGACCTCGGATCGCTCCTGACAGGCGGCGCATAGCGGTAGATGTGCACGACGTCCTTGGCGTCGTTGATGATCCCGAGGATGTGCTGACGTACTTCGTCGAGGTCGTCGGCGCTGAGCCGCAGCTGGAAGACGGACTCCTGGATCCGGTATCCCCAGCCTTTAAGATAGGTGGCCAGCTTGTTGCGGCGTCGGTTGGAGGCGATGTCATAGGCGATGATGACCACTACCGCCATGAGACGCAACCCACTCGTAATCCGGCTCCATGATGGCGCGTGCCAGCAGCTGTGCCTCGTGATGGATGTGACGGCGCCATGTGCCCGCGAAGCCGGGGAGCGCGCCCTTGACGTGGCGTTGCAGGGTTTCTTCGTAGCCGTTCACCAGGATCTTCTTGCCTTCGCGGCTGAGCCATACGCCGTCGTTGTGCACGGCAGCGTGCGCGGGGCGCAGACGGCGGGTGCGCAGCAGGGCAACAACCGTGCGGTCAACCAGCAGCGGCCGGAACTCCTCCATGAGGTCCAGGGCGAGGCTGGGACGCTTGTCGGTGGAGGCGTGCAGTACGCCGAGCGCCGGTTCCAGACCCGCGGCAAGCAACGCGCCCACGGCCTCGCCCTGCAGGATTGCGTAGCCGTAGGACAGGGCCGCATTCGCCAGGTCCCTGGGTGGGCGACGACTGCGCCCGGGGAAGGAAACGTCGTCGGGAACCAGGCTGGACAGGCAGGCGAAGTACTCGTTGGAGGCCACGCCCTCCAGCCCCATGAGTTCGTCGGTCGTGAGCGCGTGGTCGAGCTCCCGGATGGTGGAACGCAGCCGGCGACATACGAAGGCGACTTCGTCATCGCGGGCGCGCCTGCCGGTTCGCCCCAGAACATGTATCTGGTTGCGGATCTTCGCCCGGACGATGGCACGCGCCAGCGGCAGTCGCAGCTGCTCGTCCTGGGCGTGCGCGGCTTGTGCGATCAGTCGTTGGGCACTCGTGGACGAGCTCGAGCCTGCCAGTTGTCCCAGGTAACTACCCCGCCACGACAGGAAGATCACTTCGACGCCGTTGGCCAGTGCCCAGGACCTCGCACCGGCCGAGAGGCTCACGTGCCCGGTTAGCACGAGCCGGCTAACTGCGCGTTGCGGGATGGACATCTGCGGGATGCCGTCGACGCTGTCCACGATCAGTCTGCCTTCACTCACATGGACGCGCGAGCCGTTGCGCCCCACGTAGACAACCTGATCCGCCACGGAGTCGTGGCTCTGCCGAAGTGAACCGTCCTCCGGCAGGCGGACGGTGAAGTCGGTCCCGAGGTAACAGAAGCCCTCGTCGAAGGTGATCATGGTGATGGCGTCCTGTTCGAGTTGAAGGCCTTGGTCGGTGAGCGAGCGGTTCAGCAGCGCGAGCGCGTCGCGCTGGTCGGACTCGCCTTCGGTGCAGACGACGACGTCTCCGGCGTACCTGACATAGCCGAAGCCGGCGTCGCACATCTCCCGGTCGATGGGAGTCAGCGCGAGGTTTATAAGCAGGTGCGCAAGGCACGGGCTCGACGGCGAATCCGTGCCGTCGGCGGCGGCTTGCAATGCGCCAGCACGCGCCAGTTCGCGGATCACGGCATGTGTGCGTGGACTGTTGACCGACTCCGACAGCACGGTAAGAGCGGCGTCGACGAGTTCACCCGGCGCAGGAACCTTGATGCGCGCTAGCATCACGTGCACGGCTCCCGCGTCGCGCATGGCTACGACCTGTTCAACCGCGTCCTCAACGCCGAGGCCGGGCCGATTGGCGAAGGAACATGACGTTTGAACTGCATCCGCTCGATGCGCGACGGCGGTGACTACGGCCCGCTCAACCACGCGATCGCGCAGACCCACCTCCGTCAGGGACGCAGCTCCTGAACTTCCGGACTCTCGTCCCGCGTAGCACATTGGCCGGTATCTGCCGGAGATAAGATCGTCGCGAAGCGCGTGCAGGAACTCGTCCGTAAAGCCGGTCATCTCCGTGTCCTGCGCGCGGAGCGTGGTTGGCTTGTCACGGGCCACCGCCTTCCAGGCCGAGCGGAGAGACTCGATGGAAACGATCGATTCAAACACATCTACATCGGCATATGTGTCGACGTTATCGAAAGCAACGGAGCGTGCACGTGGACGCTTGTAGCGCCCCGAGCGGAGAGTCATTCTGAACCTCTCTTCAGATTTGCTGCCGCGATCGAGTATGGCGCCGAGTTCTCGACCGCGCAAGCAAAACTGCGGGAAAAGCAAGTCCAACCCTGGAACTTGCATAATGAGCAACATAACTCAACGAACCTGGCCGTGCGCGTGTAGCCTGAGGGTTTGATCACTCAGCTGTTCTGACACCGTGTGCTGTCCTGTGTACGTCACCGCGCGGCGCGCTCGAATCCTGCAGCAGCCGCAATGGGCAGGGATCGAGTCGTAGCACGCTGAGAGCGATGCCCAATCGATTCCCCGGAGGGCCATGCAGGGATACCGAGGACCCCGGACAGCGAGGTATCGCCGAGGCGACGACCGAGGCGCGGGAGTTCCGGCAGCGCTGACAACCTCAGACGCTAGCACCTTGACCCGCGATGCCTGGCACCTCGCTGCTGGACCGTCCATGCACCTTCAGGTGCGAGGTGCTTTCTGACGAGGCCCTGACATACTGGCACGCGCCGCTACTGGTCTTAATGCACCTTCAGGTGCGAGGTGCTTTCTGACGCGGACGTTACCCGCAACGAGATGCGGCGTCATCGTCTTAATGCACCTTCAGGTGCGAGGTGCTTTCTGACTCGACGTGGAGAAGACCTGCCTCGCGACCTGGCCCGCGTCTTAATGCACCTTCAGGTGCGAGGTGCTTTCTGACTTGAACCGATTCAGCCCATTCTGGCGTCATTCACCGCGTCTTAATGCACCTTCAGGTGCGAGGTGCTTTCTGACCTGCGGGACTCGCACTGGAAGAAGAAGCACTCTCAACGTCTTAATGCACCTTCAGGTGCGAGGTGCTTTCTGACGATCAATGCCGAGATCGTAGCCGACGAGTGCGAGGGTCTTAATGCACCTTCAGGTGCGAGGTGCTTTCTGACCTGACCACGCTGTACTAGTCGGTGTCCGCTCGTTCTGGTCTTAATGCACCTTCAGGTGCGAGGTGCTTTCTGACCATCGACTGGACCGACACAGGCACCCGCATCGGGTCTTAATGCACCTTCAGGTGCGAGGTGCTTTCTGACAGACAACCGGTATCACAGCGAACCGCAGAACCGGTCTTAATGCACCTTCAGGTGCGAGGTGCTTTCTGACTTGAGGGGTTGCAGAAGGGCGACATTATTGCTTTCGTCTTAATGCACCTTCAGGTGCGAGGTGCTTTCTGACCGTGGATAGGGAGATGAGCGAGCAAGAGGCCGAGGGTCTTAATGCACCTTCAGGTGCGAGGTGCTTTCTGACCTCCACGAGGCCCCGACGATCCGTCACGACCGCTTCGAGGTCTTAATGCACCTTCAGGTGCGAGGTGCTTTCTGACCCGGTTCTGCCAGTACCAGATCCGCCCCTATACGTCTTAATGCACCTTCAGGTGCGAGGTGCTTTCTGACTTGGAGATCAGGAAGACGTCCTCGGGCTCGATGGGGTCTTAATGCACCTTCAGGTGCGAGGTGCTTTCTGACACGAGGAGCTGCAGTGGGAATGCGCGGAGCGTACGGTCTTAATGCACCTTCAGGTGCGAGGTGCTTTCTGACCTGGTACAAGATGGTTGATGCGGCGGCCTCCAAGTCTTAATGCACCTTCAGGTGCGAGGTGCTTTCTGACGCTGAAGCGTCCCGGCGGCAAGCCACGCCCGGACGTCTTAATGCACCTTCAGGTGCGAGGTGCTTTCTGACGCTCGACCGGGTTCGCAGTCACGGCCTCGCGCAGGAGTCTTAATGCACCTTCAGGTGCGAGGTGCTTTCTGACCACAGCCGCTTCGGTACTCACACTGGAAAAAACAATCCGTCTTAATGCACCTTCAGGTGCGAGGTGCTTTCTGACGAACGGCAATCTGACCAGTGCGGACGGTGAGACCAGTCTTAATGCACCTTCAGGTGCGAGGTGCTTTCTGACCCTGGCGCTGAGAGCCGCGTGATGACGCCACTTCCAGGCCCTGGATCGCCACCGGCTCCGCAAGCACCCCACGTCGTCGGCTGGCACCGGCTGCAAAGTACCACATTTCGCCGCGATACCGCCATTCGCCGCCGATTCCCATTACCGGCTCCTGCCCGTGCGGCCGCCAACGCGTTTAAGCCGATTTCTCGCCCCGCCCCGAGCACGTGTGACACAGTTGAACCCGTGGCGGCGCCACCCGCCCCGCCACCAACCCATCCCACCCGCACACCCCGAGGAGCGAGGCATGCCCAGCACCGTCTTCCTCCAATTCGACGCCCCCGATGGGTTCTCCTTGACGCCGCGCCGCCTGCACGCCGCCTGGGGCCGCGTGCTCGAACTCCCCGAGGGCATCTCCTCCGAACGCGCGGCCCAACTCCCCTCCCTCGCGGCCAGGCCACCGCACAATCTGCACGGCCCCAAGCCTACAGCGTCGGCCAGATGACCGAGCAACCCGGCATGTTCGGCGCGGAACTGCGCCTGCTCGACGACCGTCTGCTGGACAACCTCGACGGCTGGCTGGCCTGGGGCGGCGTCCTCCCACTCGGCGACGGCAGCCCGGAGGGCACCACACTGGTCGTCGCCACCGAGGCGCAGATCCTGGAGCGCGTCTCCTGGGCAGAACTGGCCGCGGACGACGCCTCCACCACCTGGAACATCACTCTGCTGAGCCCCACCGTGTTCACCTCTCACGGCCGCCACATCCCCGGAGTCACTCCCGCACAGCTCGCCACGAGCCTGCACGCCCGCTGGCACGCCTGGTCCCCCGAGACCCAGCCGCCGCAGCTCCGCCGAGACGACCTCGGCGTGCTCACCATGCAGGACCACACCGAGTCGGTGCGGGTGAGCCTCGGCATGCCGCGTGCCGACCGGCGCGGACGCCTGACCAGCCGCTCCATCCTCGCCACGGAGGGTTCACTGCGCATCAGCGGCGTCGCCGGCGCTGCCACTACCCGTGTCTTCTCCCGGCTGATGTCGCTGGCCCGCTTCACCAACGTCGGCTCCCACGCCGCCTACGGCATGGGCACGCTCGACGTCGTCGCCGAGTCCTGAACCGCGCCCCGCCCTCGGCGCGACTCAATCAGCCGCCGTAGACCTCGGGGCGCAGGGTGCCGATGAAGGGCAGGTTACGGTAGCGCTCGGCGTAGTCCAGCCCGTAGCCGACCACGAACTCGGTGGGGATGTCGAAGCCGACGTACTTGACGTCCACCTCCACCTTCGCAGCCTCCGGCTTGCGCAGCAGGGTGGCAATCTCCACGCTGGCGGCGCCGCGGCTGGACAGGTTCCCCAACAGCCAGGACAGGGTCAGGCCGGAGTCGATGATGTCCTCCACCACCAGCACGTGCCGGCCGGTCACGTCCGCGTCCAGGTCCTTCAGGATGCGCACCACCCCGCTGGACTTGGTGCCCGACCCGTAGGAGGACACCGCCATCCAGTCCATGGGCACCGAGCGGTGCAGCCGCCGGGACAGGTCCGCCATCACGTAGACGGCGCCCTTGAGCACGCCCACCAGCAGCAGGTCGCGGCCGGCATAGTCGGCGTCTATCTGGGCGGCCATCTCGTCCAGCCGCTGGTTGATCTCCTCCTCGGTGATGAGAACCTGCTGCAGGTCCTGTCCCATGTCCGCGGCGTCCATGAATGAGCTCCTGTTTCGCGGTGAGTGTCCGGCAAGCACTTGGCGGCTGGGGCGACGTCGGGGAAGGCGCACGCTCCGGTCCCACCTGGATCCTTTCACACCCGCGGGGGCCCGACGCGGGCCGTCGGCCCTGGTTCTGCACGTTGCACCCCGTCGTCCCGAGCACCACCGCGCCCGCCAGGCTCGCGCTACAGCCCCATGCGGTCGATCCACGCCTCCGGCCTGCCGATCTCCTCGGGGCGAGGCAGGTTCGCCGGCTCCCGCCACACCGCGTTCAGCCCCGCATGCCCCACCCGGCCGACGACGCCGCGCACGAAGGCCGCGCCGTCGACGTACTGCGTTTGCTTGGCTTCCACGCCCAGCAGACGCTCCAACAGTGTGCCGGCGGCCCCGCCGCGGGAGTGCCCCAGCACCGCGCGTAGCCGGTGCACCGAGGGCATGTGGCTGGGCTCGACGGCGTCGAGAACCGCCTCGGCATGCCCCTCCAGCAGCGCCATGGTGGCGGTGATGGCCGCCAGCTGCGCGCGCTCGGCCGGACCGAGGCGGTCGGTCAACAGTGGGGAGGGCGCGCCCGGGTGCGCCGTCGTTCCCTCGCGCACGGCCCGGGCCAGGCGGGTCAGCCCGGCCGGCTCACCGGGTGCGGGTGGACGCATGAGGGCGGTGGCCACCTGCTCCACCTGCCCGGTCAGATGCGCGGTCAGCCAGGGGGCGGCGGCGAGCTGCAGCACGTGGGTGGCCTCATGCAGCGCCACCCAGGCGGACAGGTCGATCCGGTCCAGATCTCGGTACCGCTGCAGCTGCACGACATTGGGGGCTACCAACAACATGCGGGCACCCCGGTCTCCGGCACCGGCGGGCAGTATCTGGCCGAGCACGCGGGTGGAGATCACACCGAGCAGACCGGCAATGGCCGAGGACACCGCGGCACGGCCGGCGGCCGCGGACGGTCCGGGGCGCGCCGCGGACGGTCGGGCACTCGCTCCATGAGGGCGCGCAGGAAGGCGGCGTTGGCCCGTTGCAAGCCGATCCGGTCCACCACCAGCACCTCGGTGGTGTCGGCGGCCGCCGGGCCGGCGCCGTCAGGCCGGTCGAGCTGCGCCGCCCAGGGGATGGCCGGTCGGCGGCGCGTGCGGGCCGCAGCAGGGCG
>NZ_MTPX02000016.1 GCF_002154335.2 Actinomyces ruminis | reverse complement strand
CCGGCAGCCGGGGCGGCCGTAGCGGCCGGGAGGCGTGGCGCTCGGATCGGGCCCTGCGCGCCGCCATGGCCCCCGGCCGCGCCGACGGCGAAGCCCCGGCCCGCATGACGGCCTCCATCTGGCCGCATATCGAGCACGCCCTGCTGGAACAGATCCTCGCCCACCGCACCACGCTGATCTTCGTCAACTCCCGCGGCGTGTGCGAGCGCCTAACCGCCCACCTGAACGAGGCCTACGCCGAGTACCTGGCCGCGCGGGGCCCGGCGGCTGCCGAAGGCTCCGAAGATGTGGCCCCCGAACCGGTCCGCCACCACGAGTCCTGGGAGATGGGGGAGAGCCACCACGCCCGCCCCCTGCCGGAGGGCGTCCCCGTGATCGCCAAGGCCCACCACGGCTCGGTCTCCAAGGAGCAGCGCCGCGAGGTTGAGGAGGAGCTCAAGACGGGCCAGCTGCGCTGCGTGGTGGCCACCGCCTCCCTGGAACTCGGCATCGACATGGGCTCCATCGACCTGGTCCTCCAGGTGGCGCCCCCGCCGTCGGTGGCCGCCGGGCTGCAGCGCGTGGGCCGCGCCGAGCACCGCGTCGGCGGGCGGCCCCGCGGCATCATCTACCCGGTTGAGCGCACCCAGCTCGTGGACGCCGTCGACGCCGCCGAGGGCATGCGCACCGGCGGCATCGAGTGCACCTCCCTGGTGCCCAACGCGCTGGATGTGCTCGCCCAGCAGACGGTGGCCGCCGTCGCCGTCGAGGACCGCACCGCCGACGACTGGTACGCCACCGTCACCCGCGCCGCCCCCTACCGGGGCCTGCCGCGCACCGCCTTCGACTCCGTCCTGAACCTGCTTGCCGGCGGCTACGCCTCCGCCGAACTCGCCGACTTCTCCCCGCGGATCGTCTGGGACCGCGAAACCGGCGCGCTCACCGCCCGGCCCGCTGCGCAGCGCCTGGCTGTCGCCGCCTCCGGGACCATCCCCGACCGGGGCATGTTCCCCGTAATGCTGCCCGAGGGCGACGCCGCTGCGGGCCGCCGCCGCGTGGGGGAGCTGGACGAGGAGATGGTCAACGAGTCCAGCGTCGGGGACGTGATCACCCTGGGCACCTCCTCCTGGCGCATTCGCGAGATCGGGGCGGACCGCGTGGTCGTCGACCCGGCGCCCGGCCGCAGCGCCCGCCTGCCTTCTGGCGTGGCGAGGGGGTCGGCCGCCTGGCGGCCACCGGTGCCGCGAAGGGCGCCTTCCTGCGCGAGGCGGCTACGGCCCTGGGCGACGGCGGCTTCGGCGCGGCGCCGCAACCGGAGCTGACCGAGCGCCTGGAGCGCGCCGGCCTGGTCCCGAATGCCCAGGCCAACCTGGTGTCGCTGCTGCGCGAGCAGCGGGCGGCCACCGGCGTCGTCCCCAGCGACACCACGATCGTGCTGGAGTGCTGCCGGGACGAGGCCGACAACTGGCGGCTGATCCTGCACAGCCCGCTCGGCCGCCGCGTCCACGAGCCCTGGGCCATGGCGATCAAGGAGCGGGTGCTGCGCACGCTGGGAGTTGACCCGCAGATCGTCACCGGCGACGACGGCCTGGTGGCGCTGATGCCGCCCGCCGAGCGCCCGCCGGGCGCCGAACTGTTCATCTTCGATCCTGCACAGATCGAGCAGCTGGTGCGCACGCGCGTCGACCAGACTGCGGTATTCGCCGCCCGCTTCCGCGAGTGCGCCGCCCGCGCCCTGCTGATGCCGGGAGCCCGCCCCGGCCGCCGTACCCCGCTGTGGCTGCAGCGACTCAAGGCCGGCCAACTCCTGGAGGCCTCCCGGCAGTTCCCGGACTTCCCGGTGCTGGTGGAGGCGGCCCGCGAATGCCTCCAGGACGTGTGGGACCTGCCCGCCCTGCGGGGCCTCATGGAACGCCTAGCCACGGGGCGGGTGCAGGTGGTGGAGGCGGTCACGCAAACGCCGTCCCCCTTCGCCGGCCCCCTGCTGTTCGGCTACACCGCCACCTTCCTGTACCAGTACGACGTGCCCAACGATGAGCGCCGCGCCCACCTGCTCTCCCTAGACCCCGACGCCGTGGCCGAACTCGTGGGCGACGGCGGCATCGCCGATCTGCTGGACGCGGACGTCATGGCGCGGGTCGAGTCCGAACTGCAGCGGCTGGAGCCCGGGCGGCGGGTGCGCACCGACGCCGAGGGCCTGGCCGACCTGCTGCGCGAGCTCGGGCCGCTTTCGGTCGGTGAGTTGGCCGCCCGCTGCCGGGGCAATGACGACGAATCGGCGGCGCGCGGGCAGGCCGAGGTTGCCGCTGCGGGCGAGGATGCGGCCGGGGGCGTCGGTGCGGGTGGCGTCGCCCACGGCGTCGTGCGTGCCGGGCTCGCGGAACTGGAACGGGCCCGGCGGG
>NZ_MTPX02000049.1 GCF_002154335.2 Actinomyces ruminis | reverse complement strand
CGCACCCCCTCCTCCCCCGACACTCCCGGAGCTCCCCAAGCACCGGCCGCCTCGCCTCCGCGGCAGATACCGGGCGCCCCCAGCGGCTGGTGATCGTCGGCGGCGTCGCAGGCGGCATGAGCTGCGCCGCCCGCGCGCGCCGCTTGAACGAGGATGCCGAGATCATCGTCCTGGACCGCGGCCAGCATGTCTCCTTCGCCAACTGCGGCCTGCCCTACTACGTCGGCGGCGAGATCGAAAACCAGGACGACCTGCTGGTGCAGACCCCCGAGCGCCTGCGCGCCTGGCTCAACCTGGATGTACGCACCGGCCACGACGTAGTCGGCATCGATCCCGAGGCGCAGGAGGTCATCGTCCGCACCGCCGACGGCATCCAGCGCCTCGACTACGACGCTCTGGTGCTGTCCCCCGGAGCACAGGGCACGCGTCCACCCATCGACGGGCTCGACTCGGCGCGCGTGTCCACCCTGCGCACCGTCGAGGACGCCGCCCATCTGCGCGAACAGGTCGACGCGGGAGTGGAATCGGCCATCGTCCTGGGCGCCGGCTTCATCGGCATCGAGGCCGCCGAAGTACTGGCCAAGCGCGGCATTGCCACCACCATCGTCGAGTACGCCGAGCACGTGCTACCACCGCTGGAACGGGAGAACGCCTACCCAATCACCCAGGAGCTGCGGAGGCTGGGGGTGGATGTGCGCACGGGCACCGCCGCCCAGTCGATCACCCCCGGAGCCGACGCGGACGAGGTGTTCCTGTCCGACGGGACACGCGTGCGGGCGGACATGATCGTCCTGGCCACGGGTGTGCGCCCGGACACCGACGCCTTCACCGCCTCCGGCCTGGAGCTGGAGCGCGGGGCCATCGTCGTCGATGAGCACGGCCGCACGAACCTGCCGCACGTCTACGCCGTCGGCGACGCCACCGTGTCCACCGATCCCGTCACCGGGGCCCGCCGCCCCATCCCCCTGGCCGGCCCGGCCAACCGGGCGGGGCGGCTGGTGGCCGACTTCATCATGGATCCCGCGCACGCCCGGCCGATTCCCGCACCGCTGGGCACCGCCATCGTCCGCGTCGGGGCGATGACCGCGGCGATGACCGGCGCGAACCGCGCCTCGCTGGACGCGGCGGGCATCGAGTACACGACCATTCACCTGCACCCCAACCAGCACGCCGGCTACTTCCCCGGAGCCACCCAGCTGCACCTGTCGGTCAACTTCGCCCCGGACGGGCGCATCCTGGGCGCCCAGTGCGTGGGCCGGGACGGCGTAGACAAGCGCATCGACGTGCTGGCCACGGCCATCCGCGCCGGCCTGGGTGTTGCCGACCTGATCGACCTGGACCTGGCCTACGCCCCGCCCTTCGGCCAGGCGAAGGACCCGGTGAACCTGGCGGGGATGCTGGGCTCGAACGTGCTTAACGGCACCGTGGACGTGTGGGACGTGCGCGACCTGGAACAGGTCCGCCAGACCCACCTGCTGCTGGACGTGCGCACGAGCGCCGAGGTCGCCCGCGGCATGGTGCCGGGCGCGCTCAACATCCCGCACACTGAGCTGCGTGCCCGCATCGAGGAGGTGCGGCAGGCCGCTGCCGGGCGTCCCGTCGGCGTGATCTGCCAGGTGGGGGTGCGCGCGAACATCGCCCACCGGATTCTCGTGGGACATGGCCTGGAATCCTCGGTTCTCACCGGCGGCATGATCACCCTGCGCGCCTGGCTGGGTGACGACGCCGACTCCTACCTGGTGGGGGCGTGATCGCCATGACCAAGACTCGGGATGGAGCGGCGACGACGGAGCAGGCCGCCCCGGACTTCGAGTGCGACCCGGAGACGAAGCGGCGGATCGTCAACCGTCTCAAGCGGGCGCGTGGCCAGCTGGACGCCGTCATCGACGCCGCCGAGCGCGGGGCCTCCTGCAAGGAGACGATCACGCAGCTGTCGGCCGTCACGCATGCGCTGAACCGGGCCGGATTCGTCATTATCGCCAGCGCCATGCGCAACTGCGTCGACGCCGAGCAGGCCTCACCGGCAGGCGACGACGGCGGGGCCGGAGTCGCGCCGGACGGCGCGGTCGCACCGGCGATGACCGTGGACGAGCTGGAGAAGATCTTCCTGTCCCTGGTCTGAGTGCCGCCCCGGCGCGCCGGGCCGCTTCCCCCTTTTCTTTCAACCCAATCAACCGAACCCAAAACAAGGAGTACATCATGTGTCGCAAGGTGACGTGCAAGAAGTGCGGCAAGCCCACCTGGGCCGGCTGCGGACAGCACATTGAGCAGGCGCTGGCGGGCGTGCCCAAGTCGCAGCGCTGCCAGGGCCACGACGACGAGCCCACCTCGTCCGGCACGCCGTCGGGCTTCCTGCGGGGGCTCTTCGGCCGCAAGTAGCACCCAAACTGATGCTCCTATGGTTGTCAAGTGGTTAGGGGTGGGTGGGTGTTGAGCCATTGGCGGTAGTTGTTGGTCAGGGTGGTGTCGTGGTGGAGTCCGCGTTCT
>NZ_MTPX02000029.1 GCF_002154335.2 Actinomyces ruminis | reverse complement strand
GGCGGCCGGTCCGGCACCGGCCGCCGGCTGCGGGATCGGGGGGGATGGGCGGCGGGAAGGAACCGGCGCCCGCACCTGCGGAGCCGACTCCCGACGGATCTGGCTGATTGCTCATGAATCTCCTCTGACTGTTCCCGGAACACCCGCCCAAGCCAGGCGCCACCACAAGAACGTTGTCTCAGGGAGGCTACACGAGGCCACTGGACGTTTCACGGCACTGTGGTGGGTACTACTCCCCACCGGGGTGTACGTGGCGTGACTCGTGCGGCACCGGAGCGGTGTCTACGCGGGCCTCCGTCCCGGCCGCGGCCTGTGCTGCGGCGACCTGGTTGGCCCGGTACTCCTCATCCAGCAGGGGCAGGTCCTCGGCGGTCACCATCAGGGTGGACACGGCGTGCTCCACCAGCGCGGCCCGCCGATTGGAGCGACGCCACCGACGCGCCCGCCGCGCAGCCCGCGCACGCCCACCCGGTCAAGTTTCTCGCAGACGTTGTCGAGCTTGCGGTTGAACTTGGTCAGTGACCAGCCCAGGCGTGCAGCCGCCGACGCGAGGAGGGGATCTCGGCAGAACCCGTGCCGGCCCGCTTGAGCACGGGCTCGGCCAGTGCGAGGACGAGCAGCAGCTGGGAGCGAGTCATGGGGGTGGCGCCGATGGTGGTCTGGCCGCGAGAACTCGGGCTGTGGCCGTCGATACCGGCGAAGCGCCCGGCCTCGGCGGTGATCAGGTCGATCTCGTAGGTTGTGGGCCCGGCGGAGAAGGTCAGGATGACGCGGGAGAACACCAGCGGCATGCTGGCTCCGGGAGCGAGTCGGGACTGCACCAGGCCGTCGCCGTCGGTGAGCGTGGCGGACAGTCGCGAGCCCTCGTTGACGATCCACCACAACCCGGAGTCGTGGCGCAGCACCAGGAAGCGGCGGTGCAGGTAGGGGTTGTCGTCGATGTCCAAGTCGCCGCCGCGACCGATGATGAAGGTCTCGTCGGTGCCGACGCGGTAGACCTCACCGGAGAAGTCGAGGACGAGTTCGTCGGGGCGGTCGGGGTCAACCTCCGGCAGTTCGGTCCAGGTCAGGTCGCTCATGGGTTCCTCCGCTCGCTGCGCGTCAATTCTGCTTGGCTAACGACAGCGTAACGGATGGGGATGCCAGCGGCGCACCGTGCACGCACCCCGTCGTCACAGCGGCGGGTCGACGCGCAAGGTCACGCCGTCGCCGACGTCGAGCACGTCGCCGAAGACCAGCGGGGTGGGCAGGGCGCTGGCCAGCAGCACCGGGGCCATGCCGGCCCGCACCAGCACCGTGCCGTTGGCGGAGCCGAGGTCGCGAGCCAGCAGGCTCCAGCCGGCCACGCTCACCTCCAGGTGCGAGCGGGACACGAAGTGGGCGGGACTGGGCACGGCGATCAGCAGGGCGCTCGCCCCGGCTCCGGTCGGCACCTGTGGGGCACGGCCGACGATGACGTCGCCGCGCACCGACACGGTCTGCCCAGTGGACAGGCTCAGCACCGCCAGCACCGGCCGCGGCACCTGCCGGACCTCACCGGTCAGCGGGGCAGCGCAGGCCTGGCAGCTTGCCGCATCGGGCGGGTTGGGATGTCCGGCGGCACACATGGCGGCGCGGACCAGCGGCGGCGCCACCTCCGTCACCAGCGCAATAGTGGCCTCCCCCAGTGTCTGGGTGGCCTCGGGTGCACCGGCCTCGGGTGCGGCGGCCGCATCCGCCGTATCCGCCGAGGCGGGCGTAGGCGCCGACCCATCCGCAGAATCGGCCAGCTGATGGCGGCGGCGCCCGAAACCGGAGACGGGCTCGGACCGCTCCCCATCCACCTGCGGGGTGGCCGCGTCGCGGTCCGTATCGGCATCGTCCACCCACACGCCAGTCTCGGGCAGGGACGAGGACTGCGGCGCGTAGTCCGGGTCCTCCCACACCCCGGTCTCCTCCGGGGCGGCTGTTTCGGCAGTGCCTTCGGCGCCGACGGCGTGCGGCGGCCCACCCAGGGCCTCCAGCACGCGTTGGCGCACTTCCGCCGGTGCTTCTGCCGCGAGGATGGCGGTGCCGTATCTGCCCACCACGGTCAGGTCCTGCGTCCCGGAGCTCGTCCGCGTGCTCATGGCGCCTACTTCAACAGGTCGACCACGAGGGCGGTTACGTTGTCGTGCCCACCGGCCTCGAGCGCGGCGGCTACGGCCACCTCCGCAGTGCGCTGCGCCCCCAGGCCGGAGTCGAGGACGGTGGCCAGGGCGTCGTCGTCGAGTTCGTCGCTCAAGCCGTCGGAGCACACCAGGATGCGGTCGCCGGCGCGAGCCTCCACCAGGTGCAGTTCGGGGTAGGCGGGCTGGGCGAGGCCCGCACCCAACGCTCGGGTGACCACGTTGCGGCGCAAGTCGACGTGGGCCTCGGCACGGGTGAGACGGCCGGCGTCCACCAGTTCCTGCACCTGGGAGTGGTCGTGGGACAGCTGGGACAGCAGGTCGTCGCGCAGCAGGTAGACGCGCGAGTCGCCCACGTTGAACACGATCCAGGTGCGTCCCTCCGGCAGGTCGGCGAGCACGGCGCCGGCGATAGTGGCACCGGGCGGGTTCGCCGCCTGCGAGGGGATTGCGGCCACCGCCTCACCGGCGGCTAGCACGGCGGCGACGACGTCGGCGCGGTCGGTGATGCGGCTGCCGGCCAGCGGGAGCAGGG
>NZ_MTPX02000091.1 GCF_002154335.2 Actinomyces ruminis | reverse complement strand
GGCGTCGTTCTCCTCACTCCAGGGGATACCGAACCCAGTACACGTAGCCGTCCCATCCTTGGGCTGCAAAGTCAACATGGACGCCGCAGCCGTGATCGTAGCGGTGGTCGACCCCGCCGTAGCCGTCACGGTCACCTCCTTGGGTGTGTCACCGGTGGCCCACACCCAGGTATCCATACCCACAAACGTCGCCCCCACACCCCCATACATCGGGTTATAACTGATCGTCGCAGTAGGATCGTGACTGAGTCCCACGCCGCCCGAGCCAGAGTCTCACCATCTATCGCCGGCTCCGGGGGCGAACCACCAGCGGGCACATACACAAAATCATTGGCATCAAGATACTCTTTAGCGACAACATCGTATTCCTCCGGATCATCTCCAGAGTAGTATTTAGGATGACATACGGGCTGATACCAATGCCCTTCGCTATCATTGGCGTAATTACCATAGCCCTTGTACACATCCTTTAGCTGATCTTTCGTTAACACATCGTCCTCATGAGACTCTATTAACGTGAACATTTTGGCGCCAGTCAGGCTTTCATCGTACCAGCACACAGGATGTACGTAGGCGGTGAATTGAGTTCTGGTAGCAGTAGATGCGTTTGTTGACCCGTCTGAACCACCCTGCCCGGAAGCAACTGAAACGAATTGCGCTTCGACAATCATCGACACACTGCCGTCCTCATTCGCGGATACGGATCCGGAAGAAGACGGCGCACTAACCTGCGACCCGCCGCGATTACTCATGTCGGCATAGGCGGGAGACACTACGCCTGTCACCGCAACCAGCACAATAGTCGCGATCTTCAGAAGTCTATTATTTCCAAGCATTTCAATACGCCACACATTCATCAACAGAAACAAGCTCATCGCCGTAAGCCTTCCAACTGTTGCCCTCTAGGGCCATATACACGCGTAACTCGTAACGAGAGTTTAGGGTCGGGTCGCCAATATCCTTGCCGGAGGCGTCCAATAACAACAGTCCTGATTGGTCTCCACAAACGACGACTTCTGCGCGCTGATCTAATGAGGTTGACGCAGTAGTTACTGTTACGCTAGAGACGGCAGCTTGGATGAACCCATCATTATGTTCCCCATTGAGGTCTTTGTAATTCGCATTGATCGCTGCCAGCGCATCACCGGTCGCTACTGCTTGCGCATTCTCAACTCCGGTGCCGGTGAACCATATGTTCCAAGTGACCTGCTCGTAGTTGACGAAGGCCTTGAGCACCTCGGTCTGTTGCTCATCCAGGTCCTCCGGGATGGAGGTCACCACGTAGCGGTCGGTAGACAGCGACTCCGCCGTCACCACACCAGCCGCCTCAGCAGAAGCCGCAGCCGACGCAGACGCCGCCGCAGCGGCTGCAGACTCCGACGCCTCGGCCGACGCCCAGGCCTCAGGGTCATAAGTGGGGATATCCAGGCCACTCTCATCCGAGCCCGACGAACACGCCACCAACGGCGCACACGCCAGCAGCAGGGCCACAGCGCCTGCGGCAGCACTACGCAGTCCCAGACGAGACAGGGATATTGATAGTTGCATGCTAGATAGCTCTCCTTTGCAGCACTGGGTGGGCGATAGGGGTTGGTTAGTCGTCTGGCTCGGCGGCTTCGGGCGTGGGCGAGGGAACTACGACGCGTGTAGTGGTGGTGGAGGCCAACTTGGGAATCTCGGCCAGCGCCGGCTCAAGAACGGCATGGAACTTATCCACCTGCTCATCCAGACCCTCCTCAGGCCCCCAATAAGTTAACCTGGCCGCAAGAACTTGGTTGTCGTTATACCGCCAAGCCACGAACACCTCCGCGCTGGTAGTCCAGCCCCAGCCCTCGCCATCAACGGCCTCGAAACTGACGCGGGTGGCGTTCCTGAATTCCTCGGGAATACCATCGAACTCCAGCTGCCCGCGACCTGGCAACAACAACGTATTGCCGGCAGTGTATTGTATTTCAATGCGCCCGAAGGGCTCGCTATTCGACTCCATGTGGCAGCCATAGTGGTAACCAGTGCCACCTGTATCAACGTTTGTTATGGTACCGGCGTCATAGTCGTATCTGTAGGTATTGAAACCGAGGACGTTCTGGAGGTCCTGGTTGGGGAAGACACCACAGATGGTCTCATCCGCCAGCGGAGTGCTCGGAGCACGGGTTGGATCAGCCGAACCATCAATAAGACCGCAGGCGCCCAAGGACATGGCCATACACAAGGCCACGACGCATGACCGCCCCACCACCGCCAAGCTCGCCATCTGGCGTCGCGGCCAGGCCGTCTAACTCCCATCGATCGTGATATCACCGTCTTTACCTCCCTCACCGTCACCGCATTGGACCAGGTGCTACCCCACTGCCAGCAACCGACGACGACGGGGCCGACCCTGCTGCCTGTCGTCTCATGGTTCGTCGGTTGGCCGGACAATAATCGTCTGGATCTCCGCCACCGGGATCGTAGTGGTCGTGGAAGTGGTGTGAGTATCCATCGAACCCGAAGCGCCATCAGAGGCGGTGTAGGTGATCGCGTAGGACACCTTCACATCCACCGGCGTCACAGAGTCCTTAAAGTGCGCACTAGACCGGTCAAACACGATCACACAGTCCGTACCCTTCGAATCATTCTCCTCACTCCAGGGGATACCGAACCCAGTACACGTAGCGGTGCCATCCTTGGGCTGCAAAGTCAACATTGATGCC
>NZ_MTPX02000090.1 GCF_002154335.2 Actinomyces ruminis | reverse complement strand
GCCGTAATCGGGATACTCAGACTCGATATACGACCGGATACCACCCCAGTTGCCATGCACCGAATACTCTTCCTCCGCCTGGTCGGAGTCAATCCACTCGGCAACCTCCGCACCCGTCCGATCCTGCTCATACCAGCACACCGGATGCACCGTGGCGGTCACCGACTGCGACCACACCGAACCACCACCAGAACCAGCCGACCCATCCGCCGCCGCCGACGTCGACTCCGCATACACCGTCATCGTCACCGAACCATCCCCACCAGACGACACCGAACCAGACGACAAACCAGAACCAGTGGGTGTGCCTCGAAGCCTTTGCGCCCATGCATTCGGTGCGATCACAGAAGAGGCGAAAACAGAAAGGACGACCACACCTGTTACCGCTACTCGGATTTTGCGTATCATTGTTCACGCCACACATTCGTTGGTCGATAGCGTTGTCTCATCCGACTCTTTCCAGGCCCCATCCTCGTAGATCATGGTTATAAGCACCTCATAGCGGCCTTGGAGTGTCTCTGGGTCACTGACATCATTCCCGTCAGCGTCGTACGCCACGAGGTCCGAGTGGTCACCACATATCAATACCTGAGCCTTTCGCATGTCGAATGCAAACACCTGATTCACCGAAACGCGGACTACTCCCTCCGTACGCTCGCCCCCTAACTGCTCGTAACCTTCCTTTAAGACCTGATACTCCTCCGCGGTCATGAGAGGTTCGGCGTTCTCGACACCGGTGCCGGTGAACCAGATGTTCCAGGTGACTTGGTCGTAGTTGACGAAGGCCTTGAGGATCTCGGTCTGCTGCTCGTCCAGGTCCTCCGGGATGGAGGTAACCACGTAGCGGTCGGTGGACAGCGACTCCGCAGTCACCACACCAGCCGCCTCCGCAGAAGCCGCAGCGACGCAGACGCCTCCGCGGCAGCCGCCGACTCCGACGCCTCCGCCGACGCCGCAGCCTCCGGATCATAAGTAGGGATATCCAGACTGCCCTCATCCGAACCCGACGAACACGCGGCGAGGGGTGTGCAGGTCAGCAGGAGGGCCAGCAGGCCTGCTGTTAGGCGGTGTTGGCGGGTTCTGCGTGTGTGGGGCGTGGTTCGCATGCTGGTGGTCTCTCTTGGTGGCAAGGCGGTGGAGCCGGTGGTGCTGGTCGTCTGGGTTAGTCAGATTGTCAGTTGGTGGGTGTGGGTGAGGGTAGGGGTGTGGGGTAGGCGTAGTAGGGGCGGGCCTCTTCCATGGTTTTACCGAGTCCGGGGATGGGCTGGTCCTGGCACAGCCAGGGGAGGGCCGATTGGGTCAGGGCGATGAGGTTTTCTCGCATGTCCCCGGCCATGACCGAGGCATGGTCGATGCTCAGGGCCAGGTAGTGGTCCCCGCAGGTGTAGATGGTGTTTCCGTAGTCGGTTTCGGCGCCGGGGCTGGAGGTGTGCGCCTCACCCTCCCCGTCAACGCCATCGAAGGTAAAGGCTGACACCTCCGGCCCCCAAGACAGGAGCGGTTCGTCTGATGGCTGCCTGTCGTCGAAGATGTACCAGAACGCGGAGTAGAAGACCATTCTGTCCCGGCCCGGATAATAAACATGGCATTCGGAGGGTGTGGTTTTGTTTTTGTCTGAGGTGGTGATGGTGATGTTGGGGCCGAACATGGCGTACAGGGCCGTGTCGGGGATGCCGGGGCAGGTGTATTTCTCGTTCTCGCCGGTGGGGGCGGTGGTTGGGACTACCGCGGTAGCCGGGGCCGCGGAGGGCGAGGCTTGGTTGCTGCCGGGGATTAGCCCGCAGGCGGCTAGTGTCAGGCACGCGGTCGTCAGTGCGGCCAGTGTGGCGGTGCTTACTGGGAGATGGCGCCGCTGGGCGGCTGCGGGTGTGCGCCTGTGGTGCTTGCCTTGGTGGTTGGCGGGTGTTGGTGGCATGGCTTGGTTTTCTCCGCTGGTGGTTGTGGCGTGGCGCCAGCTGTGGCGTGGCGCTGTTAGCCTCGTCGTCCGCGTCGTTCTTGCCCTCTCCCCATGTGTGGCTGGGCGCGGTGCTGCTGTCGGGGTTGGTGGTGCCCCAGCCTTCCTTGAACCCGTCTTTTCTGGTTTCGGTGAGGTCGAGGTCGGGGTTGGTGGGGCTGTAGAGGTTGTTGCCGACCTCGGACAGGCCGATGCCGGTGTTGGGGTCGGCCAGCTGCTCGGGTGTCATGTTCTGGGTGAGGTTGTTGCCATCCGGGTCGATGATGATGTCCAGGGCATATCCGGAGTTGTCGGCGCGCTGGAGGGTGGCTTTAAGGTCCTCAGGGGTGTACAAGCCGGAGTTGAGCAGGGCCAGGGTGAGCTGGCGGTTGTTGGCGGCAGCCGCAGTACTCTCGATCTCCTCGGCCTGGTTGCGTGCCTGGTAGGCGTTGTCGGTGCCGAAGGGCTCACCCAGGTCGACGCCGACGGACAGCACTGACCCAGCCACGGGCTAGGAGTCGAACCACACATCAATAAACAATCCTCTCTAAACTCATCCAGTCCAGTAACGGTGACTGTCCGGCTGCCTTCTTATCGCCTGCCCAAGAAATCCTAAGGTTGTTTGGTGGGCTGGGTGTTGATCACCTGGATCTCCGCCACCGGGATCGTGGTGGTCGTGGAGGTGGTGTGGGTGTCCATGGTGCCGGTGGCGCCGTCGGTGGCGGTGTAGGTGATCGCGTAGGACACCTTCACATCCACCGGCGTCACGGCATCCTTAAAGTGCGCACTAGACCGGTCGAACACGATCTTGCAGTCCGTACCCTTCGAATCATTCTCCTCACTCCAGGGGATACCGAACCCAGTACACGTGGCCGTCCCA
>NZ_MTPX02000089.1 GCF_002154335.2 Actinomyces ruminis | reverse complement strand
CCAGACCCCAACACCACCACCTGGTACACCACAGACACCAACGGCGCCCACCACATCACACTCAAAACCAACCAACAAACAATCGACTTCAACGGCTGGGTAGGAGCCATGGCTGGCAACACACCTGAGGCCGTTAATAAGCTAAATGCTGTCAGCTTGAGTAGCGGAACTCACACATGGACCAGTGCTGACACGTTTAGGGAATACTATGATGGCGAGGACTGGTGAAAACGGCCATGGTGACCGATGCCCCGTTGGTAACCGGGACCGGCAACTACCTTGACGGCTATGCGGTTGACGCGATGGCGGGGCCGTTGTTCGCCATGAGTCGTAACTTGGAGGCGGCCGACCGGTACTTCACGCCGACCCTGGTCAACCCGCCCATCGTGGTTGGTGACAGCGCCAACGCGACCATCCCGATCACCGACTACGACCCGAACATTTCGTTCACCACCCGGGACGGGCGCACCATCACCGCCCAGGAGCGCGCCGACCTGCTGTTCTCCCGGACTTGGGTGCGCGGGAATGAGGAGGCACTGACCGCCGCCTACGCGGGGTTCTCCAGCCAGCGCGGGAGCACCGACGGCGGCCTGGACGGGCGGGCGACCTGGGCCTGTGGTCAGGCGCTGGAGTACTTCGGCGGCCATGACTTCTCCAGCTCTTCTGAGCAGACCAAGGTCAACCTCGGCGTGTTCGCCGGCAACCACTCCGCCGAGGTCACCAGCATAGCCACCGCAGACGGGAACCCTAACCGTCAGTACGGTTACTCCACCGCCAACGACTACGCCCACGACGCCGAGTCCAAGCGCAAGGCGTTGAAGCATGTGGTCGCGTCCATCGCCGACTCCGACGACGCGGTGTCCGCGGCCGGCCAGGGGATCGCGAACTATACCCACCGTGCCGCGCACGCCGAGGCCGCCGAGGACCTGCCCACAGACGGATCGACCCCGACCCCCGAGCAGGTGCCCCAGGCGCAGACGGGCATGAGCAGCGCCTACACCAACGGGCGGAGCGCGGCGGCGTGGGTGGATGAGGTCGCCGACCTGGCCAACGAGCGCACGAACACCCGACGCGACAAGGAACGCGCGCTGGCCGGTGCCGCTTTCGCCCTCGTGGGCGCGATCCCCAAACCAGCCGCAGCGGCCGTTTCCGCCGTGGGCTCCACCGGACTGTCACTGTGGGAGGCGGCCTCCAACGACACCGTCACCGACCTGCAGGTCGACGCGACCGCATATAACGCCAGTATCACCGAGGTCGCCGTCCAGCACGGGCTCGTAGACGAGAGCTACTTCCCCGACGCCACCAATCCACAGTCCTGGTACAACCCGCAAACCAAGACCATCACCATCACCGATGACACCCAGAAGGAACAGTTCCAGCAATGGTGGGCCAGCTACCGCGACGACATCGGCCTATCCGCCGACCTGATGACCGTCAGCCAAACCGCGGCCGACCCCCCAGGACACCGACCTGCCCGAAGACTACTAACACAACCACCAACACCGGCAGCGTGCCCCCATGAACTCGACCAACCCCACCACGGACGACAACGCCAGCACCCGCCCCACCGGCGCCACCACCCAGACCCCTGACGCAAGCACGAGACGCCCGAGACGACGCACGATGGTACTGGTGGTCCTGCTCACCATCACGGTCCTGTGCGCCGGGGCCCTGACCTGGTGGTGGCGCCCCTGGGACCAGCCGGAGGAGACGCCCGTACCGCCGGAGACCGTATGTAATGGCCTCTATAACACCGCCGAACTCGACCAAATCCTTGGCAGCCACATCGGAAGCGACCATGTACTCGCCTATGGGGCTTGGGAAGGCAGTTGCACTATTGCCTCGGGGATGCCCGCGGCTACGGACGCCAGAGGCTACGAAATAAGCAACTCCATCATGTATGTCTACTTCTGGCACGACAATGAGTACGAAGCCGGCCATGGTTACAATTGGACCGATGAGGCCATGGCCGCAGACACCGAAAACGGCGTCCAGAAACTCGACACCCCCGAGCTCGAGGGCAACACCTACCTCTGGGTAATGCAGATCGGCTCGGAAAACTATGTGCATGGCATCTGGTTCGGGGACGGCTTCACCGTTGCCGTCATCCTGGGCGACCCAGAAGGCAGCCTTGACGGCCCCAAAACTACCCAGGAAGCCATGGATGTCATGCCCGAGCTGCTGACCTACGTCGGCACCAACGCACGAAAACACCCCGCCATCCCAAACCCTAAGCCCAGCAAGACGCCTGTGAGCCAATCATCCGGCACAGCCGACACCCCCAGCACGGACCCGACAGCCACCAGCGCCCAGCCCACCAGCACCGGCAGCGCACAGCCATGAACCCAACCAGCCCCACCACGGACCACAGCAACACCACCCGCCCCACCGACACTACCCAGGACTCTGGCACGAGCCGTACGAGACGACGCACGATGGTACTGGCGGTCCTGCTCACCATCACGGTCCTGTGCGCCGGGGTGCTGGCCTGGTGGCGCCCCTGGGACCAGCCGGAGGAGGTTCCGCCGCCGCAGGCCGTATGCCAGGACGTCTACAACACCGCCGAACTCAACCGAATCCTAGGCAGCAGTATCGGCAGTTCCACGATACAGGGATACGGCGGTTGGGATAGGCGTTGCACTGTTTTGTCAGGCATGCCCGCAGCTACGGACGCCAGAGGCTACCACCTGCACAACACCATCATGTTCATCGAATACTGGAGCGGCGACGAGTATGATGCCGGCAACGGTTACAAGTGGACCGACGAGACCATGGCCGCGGACACCGACAACGGCGTCCAGAAACTCAACACCCCCGACCTTGAGGGCAACACCTACCTCTGGGTCAGGGAGTCCGGCTCAGAAAACTATGTGAACGGCATCTGGTTCGGGAACGGCTTCACAATAGCAGCGGTCATTCCCCATCCAGAGAATAATCTCGACGGCCCGAGAACCACCCAGGAAGCCATGGCCGTCATGCCCGAGCTACTGACATACATCGTCACCACCGCGCAGGAACACCACGCCATCCCAAAGCCCAAAACCAGCGAAGACACCGGCGCCCCCGACCCATCCGACGCAGCCGACACCCCCAGCACAGAGCCGACGACCACCAGCGCCCAGCCCGCCAGCGCCCCAACCGCGCCTTGACCCATGGAAGCCACCGCCACCTCCCCCGCATCGTCCACTCCCGTCTCGGAGTCCGACCACCGACCAGTCCGCGGCGCCCGTTGCCGTGCCGTTGTGGTTGTGGTGGTCTTGGTGCTCGTGGTGGTGGGGGTTGCTGGTGGTGTGTGGTGGCGGGTGTGGGTGGAGGACCCGCTGGAGACTCAA
>NZ_MTPX02000048.1 GCF_002154335.2 Actinomyces ruminis | reverse complement strand
CGCGGACAGATCAATCCCAGGACAGACCCAACCAGGCCGCCAGTCCGAAATAGGGTCACACACCCCCAGCACCGAGCAGACACTTACATTCTCTACGTCCGAAAACGGCACAAACGCGCTCACGGCGTCGATCCGCGACTTCGTGATCGTTGGAATGACGCGGTTCTCCGAGACGGCCTCTGGCCCGCCGGGGGCGTTTATGCCGATTTCAGACATTCTTCTCCGGTCCCAACCGCATTTCACCGACGACACCGGGCTCGCAGAACAAGGCTGGGGTGAGTCGGGCGTAGGCCTCCCGTATTGGTAGCCGGAGCAGCTCCTCATGCATCGCAAGTATCTCGATCCTACCGAACAGGAAGACTTCTCCACCGTCGAACCGAACCGTTCTAACCAGGCTGCAATCTGCGTACGCAGGGCACTCCAGCAGGTGCGGCGCTCCGTCCACGTGTGATTCCTCCAGAGTCAGGCCCGCAACCGCCAGTCTGCTTCTTCTCGGCGCGTCCGCGACTTCTGCGACTCGCTCGGCTTGCCGGGTGGTAGGGAAGTTCAGGGTGAAGCGTCCGGTAGCGGTTGCGTTGGCACACGTCCGATGCCGCTCGGAGCAGCCGAACCCGATGATCGGCCCGCGGAAGGCGGCCATCGACACCCAGCTCTTCGGCGCCAGATTCACCTCATTTTCGGCGTCGTGAGTGGTCACGTACACGATCTGGCCGGGCACCGGAGAAGGGTGCCACTGCCACTTGTCGTCGGGCAGCGGACGAAATGGCGAAGCGGCAGTCTGATCCATGCCTTGCACCATAGCTGCCCGGGATAGAGTCAATGCATGAACCGGAGCCTTACGGTGACGGCTACCCGCTGGTCGGGCGGCTGGGAGCTTGAGCTCGACGACGACCACTGGGTCACCCGTCTGGAACGCGCCCACCGCCTGAGCACCACCTGCTAAGCACCTCGAATTCGTGTCGGAGGGCTGTGAGAGGCTGCGGGCATGCGGATCCTCCACACCTCCGACTGGCACCTCGGGCGCACCTTCCACGGCCGGGTGCTCGATGACGCCCAGGCCACCTTCGCTGAGCACCTGATCGAGCTGGTCGAGGCCGAACACGTGGATGCCGTCGTCATCTCCGGGGACGTGTACGACCGCGCCATCCCACCCGCGGCCGCCGTCAGCCTGCTCGATGACACCCTGTGCCGCCTGGCCGACCGCACCCGCGTGGTACTGACCTCCGGCAACCACGACTCCGCCCAGCGGCTCGGCTTCGCCGCCGACCTGCTGCGCGAGGGGCTGGACCTGCGCGTGCGCGTGGCCGACGTGGACCGCCCCGTCATCATCCCCGACGCCGCCGGCGGCCCAGGCCTGTACGTCTATGCCCTGCCCTACCTGGACCCCGACGCCGCCCGCGTATCTCTGCCCGGCCTGCTCGCAGAGCGCATCGGGGAACCCGCCGACGGCCACGCCCTGCTGCCGCGCAGCCACGAGGCGGTGGTCTCCGGGGCACTGCGACTGGTGGCGCACGATTTGGCTTCGCGGCGGGCCAACGACCAGGCCAAGGTGCCGGCGCTGGTCCTGGCGCACGCCTTCGTCGTCGGCGGGCAGGCCAGTCCCGAATCCGAACGGGACATACGCGTCGGCGGCATCGACTCCGTGCCGGCGGGCGTATTCACCACGCTCGGCGGCTCACCGCTGGCGGCCGCCTCCGGTGGACTCGATTACGTGGCCCTCGGGCATCTGCACCGCCCGCAGGAACTGCACGCCCCCGCGTCCCCGCGCCTGGTCTACTCCGGCAGCCCACTGCCCTTCTCCTTTCCTGAGGCCGACACCGCCAAGTCCTCCGTGCTGTTGGAGCTGGACACCTCCGGCGTCACCCGCCTGGAGCGCATCCCCACGCCCACCCCGTACCGGCCCATCACGCTGCGCGGCACGCTCGAGGAACTGCTCGCCCCTGCAAACGCCGCACACGCCACCGACTGGGTGCGCGTGGAGCTGACCGGGCCCATGCCGTCGGGCACCATGGCCCGCCTGAAGGATCGCTTCTCCAACCTGCTGGCCTTCTCCCACGCCCGCCCCGAACGCGAGCAGCGCGAGACCATCATCATCAGCCGCACCTCGGACCCGGTGGAGGTGGCCGACCGCTTTCTGGCCGAGATGCTGGGGGACGATCCGAGCCCCGCCCAGCACGCCATCATGTCCGCGGCCTACGACGCCGTCCGCAGCCGCACCAACAGTAAGGAGGAGCGCTAATGCGCCTTCACCGCCTGACCATCACCGGCGTGGGCCCGTTCCGCGGCACGGAGACCATCGACTTCGACCGCTTCACCGGTTCCGGCCGCTTCCTGCTGACCGGGCCCACCGGCTCGGGCAAGACCACCATCATTGACGCGATCGTGTTCGCCCTTTACGGGCAGGTGGCCGACTCCGACGGCTCCTCCAAGCAGCGCATCCGCTCCACCCTGGTCGCTCCCACCGCCCCCAGCGAGGTAGAGCTCGTCTTCTCCACCTCCGCCGGCATCTACCGGGTCCTGCGCACGCCGGAGTACCTGCGCCCGAAGCGACGTGGCAACGGCACCACCAAGCAGAATGCCTCGGTGAAGCTGTGGCGGCTGTCGGCCCCCGACGGTCCGCCCGTAACCGAGCCGATCACCCGCATTGACGAGGCCGGCAGGGAGATCAGACGCATCGTCGGCCTGGACCGGGAACAGTTCACCCAGACCGTGATCCTGCCCCAGGGGAAGTTCGCCCAGTTCCTGCGGGCCACCTCCGATGAGCGTCACGAGCTGCTGCGCGACGTGTTCGGCACCGGCATCTTCGACGCCATGCAGGAGGAACTGCGCGCCCGCAGACGCAGCGTGGAGCAGCAGATCCAGGCGGCCCGGACAGCCCTGCGCGCCCGCGCCGACGTCCTGGCCCCGCTACTGCCCGCACCCGGTGCCCCGTCACCGGCCATCGGCGCATCAACGCACGACGCACCAACTGTTCCCGGCGTCGGGGCACCACCCAGCATCCCCGACGCCGAGTCCGCGGCCCCCGCCGACGTCACCGAGCCGGCTCCGCCCGCCGCCCGGCTGGAGGCCCTCGTCACCGCTGCCGCGCCCGACACCACCGCGATTATCGCCGTCGGCGAGGAGGCCGTGGCGGCTGCCCGGGCTGCGGCCGTCCCCGCCGAGGAGGCCCTACGGGCGGCCGACGACACTCGGCGAGAAGCCGCTGCCGCCCTCGACGTCGCACGCGCGCTACAAGAACGCCTGGACCGCCGCGCCCGGCTATTAGACGAGCAGCAACAGCTCGATGCCGCCGCCGCGCAGGACGCCGAGGCCGCCGCCCGCCTGGATGCAGCGCGCCGCGCCGAGCCGGTCGCCCGTGCACTAACGCGGGCACAGGAGCCGCACGCGCCG
>NZ_MTPX02000054.1 GCF_002154335.2 Actinomyces ruminis | reverse complement strand
CGCGCAGGTCCGGCAGGTCCAGGGCGCCCAGGGCGGGTCCCACCGGCTCGTCCTCGCCCTGGCCAACGCCGAGGAAGGTCAGCAGCTCGTCCAGGTCGCCGAGGTAGGCGCGCACCGTATGCGCAGACAGGCCCCGTTGCAGGTCCAGGTAGCGGGCGAAGGCGCCCCGCAGCTCGGCCCGGGTGGTGCACCGGCTCGCATTCACCGGCCTCTTCGGCCGTCCCCCACCCGGCGGGACCGCCGAAGAGCCCTCACCAGCCTTGGAACCCGCGCGCACGGGGCCAGTCTAGTGGCTCCTCTGGTTCGGGGATGTGGATGGGACGCGGCTCGGCCCATGAGAGCGCGCTACCACGACCGGCATTGTCGCAATCCGTCACAAACGCAGCCGCGGCATCTAAGCACTACTCGTAAAACATTGAAATCATGCGGTTCCGGAACTTGGGAGAACAGGACGAATCTTCGTTTGTGACGGATTCGGACAATGTTCTCGCCGACAAGCCGGCGAACACGTGGCCGGGAGCGGTGTCCGGCTCACGGACGGGTGTTGTCCTCCCATATTGCCTCCGTAGCGTATTCGGAGAAGCGCTTCGTGCCCACCGAGTGCCGAATGGGCACATGTCGTCGGTTCAGGAGGACTCATGTCGGCGGTCATCACCACCCATGCGCTCCACAAGCGCTTCGGGCGAGTGCATGCAGTGCGGGGTATTGATCTGCAGGTGGAGCGAGGCTCCGTGTACGGACTGATCGGCCCCAATGGGGCGGGCAAGACCACGGTGCTGCGCATGCTGCTCGGCATCATGCGCCCCACCAGTGGCGACATGTCCGTACTCGGCGCCTCACCCACCACCGACCGCCCACAGCTGCGCCGACGCATCGGCTACCTGCCGGGCGAGCTCAACCTGAGTGAACGCACCAGCGGTGCCGCACTGTTGAAACACCTGGCCGAACTCAGCGGCCCGGTCGCCCCTGGCCGGATCGAGGCCCTGGCCGAACGCCTGGATCTCGACCTGAGTCGCCCGGTACGGTCGTTGTCGAAGGGGAACCGGCAGAAGCTCGGGCTGATCCAGGCGTTCATGCACTCCCCCGAGCTGCTGATCCTCGACGAGCCCACTTCCGGCCTGGACCCGCTCATGCAGCGCGAGTTCCTGAACCTGGTGCGGGAGGCACGCGAGGCCGGGCAGACCGTGCTGCTCAGCTCTCACATCCTCAGCGAGATTCAGCATGCCGCGGATGCCGCCGCCGTGCTGTCCCACGGTCGAATTGTGGCCGAAGGCGCGGTCTCCTCCCTGCGTCCGGCGGCCGTGTCCCGAGTGCGCGCGGTGCTCAGCGACTCGACCCCGCAGGAGATTCGCCTCGGCCTGGCGGAGCCGGGTCTATTGAGCGATCTGCAAATCGAGCCGGCGCCAGGACACCAGCTGCGCATTCTGGGGGCGTTCCGCGGACGTGCGGACGAACTCGTCAAAGGGCTGTCACGATTCACGGTTCAGGAGCTCACGATCGAGGAACCCGATCTGGAGGAGTCGATCCTTAACCTGTACGCCCCGGAGGAGGACGCATGAGCACGTCCCTCCCTCAGAACTCCACCTCCCGGGCCACCGCACCGATCCTGCGTCGGCATCTGGCCGAGGGCGCCCGCTCGCTACTCGGCTGGAGCGTCGCACTCGCCGCGGTGCTGGCACTGTATCTGCCGGTCTACCCGTCGTTGCAGACGCCTGAGCTCGCCGACGTGATTAGCAGCCTGCCGACGGAACTCGTCTCGGTCCTGGGATACGACCAGATCGCCACCGGCGCGGGCTATACCCAAGCCGCCTTCTTCGGTCTGCTCGGCTTCGCCCTCGCGGCCATCGCCACCACCGCCTGGGGCACGCGCCTCCTCGCGGGCGCGGAGGAGAGCGGGCGGCTGGAACTCACACTCGCCCACGCAGTGGGACGCGTGCAGTACGGGGCCGAAAGCGCTGCGGCGCTGGTGGCACGGGTACTCGTGCTGTCCCTCGTCACGGTGGCCGTGTTACTGGTTCTCAACCCAGTCGCCGAGCTGGGACTGTCCATCACCAACGTGCTGGCGGCGACGGCCTCCTGGGCGGGACTGTCCGTACTCTCAGGAACTGCGGCGTTAGCAGCCGGCGCACTGACAGGGCGGAGCTCCTGGTCGCTCGGCGTAGGCGCGACGGTGGCTGCGCTCGGCTACGCGCTGAACGCGGTCGGCGGCATGTCCGCCGATCTGGAGTGGCTTGTGACCCTGTCCCCGTATCACTGGGCCTTCGGAAACCGGCCTCTGAGCAATGGCTTCGACTGGGGCGGCCTGGCCCTGCTGTGGGGGCTGAGCGCCATTCTGGTCGGGCTCAGTTGCGCGGCCCTGTCCCGCCGCGACGTCGGGCGCTGAGATCCGTCGGCGCGCGGCCACGGCGCCAGCCGACTCCGAAATCACCGACGCCCGCGAGCGCGGCGCCAGGACGCACCTCTGCGCTCCACCCTCCCGGCCAATTCCAGCAGCCCCAGGGCGGCGATGGTCTCGCGCTCGGCCAGCCCCGCGGCGCGCGCAATCGACTCAACAGCGGCGTCGCCGCGTGCAGGCAGCGCATCCAGGACGGCCGCTTCCGGCCCGTCCAGGCCGTCGAGCAGGCCGGAGCCGGCGTTGGCGGGGTCGGCGGCCTTGGCGGAATCGGGATCGGTGGCCCCCAGGGGCGTGACCAGTTCCAGGGCCTCCTCGGCGTCGGTGACGCAGACGGCGCCCTGCCGCAGCAGCCGGTGGCAGCCGACCGAGGCCATGGAGGTGACCGGCCCCGGCACGGCTCCCACCGGCCTGCCCAGTTCCAGGGCGTGATGGGCGGTCGACAGGGCACCGGAGCGCCAGGCAGCCTCGACGACGACGGTGGCCTCACTCATGGCGGCGATCAGTCGGTTGCGGGTCAGGAAGCGGTGGCGACCGGGCTGGCAGCCGGGCGGCACCTCGGCCACCAGGGCGCCGGTGGTAATGACCTCCTCCAGCACGTCGGCGTTGCCGGCCGGGTAGAGGCGGTCCACTCCCCCGGCGGACACCGACACGGTGGCGCCGGTGCGCAGGGCGCCGCGGTGGGCGGCGGCGTCGATTCCGAAGGCGCCCCCGGAGATGACGACGACGCCCTTTGCTGCCAGACCACTGGCCATGTCCACGGTGACATGCTCGCCGTAGTCGGTGGAGGCGCGCGCACCGACCAGGGCCAGGGCGTGTCCGCTGCCCGGTCCGGCAGGCACCAGATCCTCGCGGGTGCGCGAGTGCGCGGCATCATCGGCGCCGGCGCGGGAAGCGAGCAGGGCGGGGTCACCCCGCACCCACAGGCAGTGGGGCGGCCGCACCAGGTCGTTCAATCCACTCGGCCACCACGGGTCTCCGGGGAGAACCAGGCTGCCGCCCAGGCGTTCCAGCACCTCCAGTTCGCGGCGGATGTCCAGGCCTTGCAGACGCGGCGCCCAGCGTCCGGCGGCGGTGGCCCAGTCGGCGCTGGCGCGGGCGGCGTCCCCGCGGAGTGGCAGCGGCGG
>NZ_MTPX02000076.1 GCF_002154335.2 Actinomyces ruminis | reverse complement strand
GGGAGAGGGGGTGCGGGGGTTGTGGGGTCATCATCGCGCCTTTCACGTGTCCGGCCGTTGCGGCAGCATCCGTCGCTCGTTCGGGGGTGTCCCCTTCGCGGAGAAAGATACCCCAGGGGGTATCCGTCGTGTCCACCTTACCCATGTGAGTTCGACCGCTGGAACGGTCACGCCGATGCGTCTACTCCGTCAATCGGCGGGATGCATCGTCTGGGCATCAGAATGTCCGAAAACGGCAGAAACGAGCCCGCGACGGCGAAGCGGCCTTTCCTAGGCCGTTGCAATCATGCGGATTCCGGCAGGTGGCAGGTGGCCGCGCACGGCGTTCGTGCCGGATTTGGACAGTTTGTCGGCGAGTAGTGCCGCCAGCGAGCGTGCCGCAGCCCGGTGTCAGGCGGCGACGGTGCCGGTGGCGACCAGCACGATGATTACCAGGCCCAGGAGCACCCGGTAGACCAGGAAGCCGGTGAACTTGTTGGAGGAGACGAAGCGTAGCAACCAGGCGATGGTCGCGTAGGCGACCAGACCGGACACCACCGTGGCGATCAGGGTGGCGCTCCAGCCGACCGTGGCGGAAATGTCGCCCGCGGCGGTGACCGCCTCCAGGGCTCCGGCGGCCAGCAGCGCCGGAATGCCCATGAAGAAGGACAGGCGAGTGGCGGTGACCCGGTCGAAACGCAGGAACAGACCCGCGGAGATGGTTGCGCCGGAGCGGGAGATGCCGGGGAACACGGGCGCCAGTGCCTGGAAGCCGCCGATGATCAGGGCGTCCTTGATGGACACCTCCCGCATACCCTTGCCCGCCGAGGCGTGGGCGGCGTCGGACGGACCGTCGCTGCGCCGGTCGGCCAGCCACATGACGCCCGACCACAGGATCAGCGCCCCGGCGATCACCCACAGGGAGCGGGCGGTGACCTCAATGAAGTCCTTGAACAACAGGCCCACGACCGCCACCGGGATCGAGCCGAGGATGATGCCCCAGCCGAGCGTGTAGTCGGGATCGGTGCGCGCCTCGGCGTTGGCCAGGCCCTTGAACCAGGCAGTCACAATGCGCACGATGTCGCCCCAAAAGTAGACGACGGCCGCCAGGATCGCGCCGACCTGGATCACGGCGGTGAAGGCGGTCATGCCCACGGAGTCGATGTCGTAGTGCAGCAGCTTCTCGACGATGTTCAGGTGCCCGGTGGAGGACACGGGCAGGAACTCGGTGATGCCCTCGACGATGCCGAGGATCACGGCGTGCAGCCAGTTCATGAGGCTCCCAGGGATCGGGTGCAATTAGTTCCCTGAGAGGCTACCGGGCGCGGGCCGCGGTGTGCGCGTCTGGGCGTGTGGAACCGGCCTCAGCCGCCCGGCAGCGCTCGCCTGATGGGCGGCCCAGGTCAGTCAGTCTCGGCCGACAGGTGCTCCAGGACCGCCTCATGCAGCAGGGTGTTGGTGGCCACGGCGCTGCCGCCCCAGGGGCCCGGCTCGCCGGCCAGGGAGGTGAAGCGGCCGCCGGCTCGGTGACGATCGGCACCAGCGCGCCCATGTCGTACAACTCCAGCTCCGGCTCGGCGGCCAGGTCCACCGCCCCCTCGGCCAGCAGCATGTATGACCAGAAGTCCCCGTAGGCGCGGGTGCGCCAGCAGGCCTGCATGAGTGACAGCATGCCGCGCAGCCGCCGTCGCTCGGCCCAGCCGGACAGCGAGGAGTAGGACAGGGAGGCGTCCTCCAGACTCGCCACGCTGGACACGTGCAACTGGCGTGCCGAGGCCAGGGAGCGGCCCATCCAGGCGCCGCCGCCCCGCACCGCCCACCAGCGCCGTCCCAGCGCCGGCGCAGAGACCAGGCCGACGACGACCTCGCCGTCCTCCACCAGGCTGATGAGCGTGGCCCACACGGGCACGCCCCGCACGAAGTTCTTGGTCCCATCGATCGGGTCGATCACCACTGGCGGGGGGAGTGGCCGGTGGTGCCGAACTCCTCGCCGAGCACGGAGTCGCGGGTGCGAGCGCGGGCCAGGTAGTCGCGGATCAGCTGCTCGGCCTCGCGGTCGGCCGCGGTCACGGGGGTCAGGTCGGGCTTGGTCTCCACCTCGAAATCCTGAGCATCGAAGTGGGCCTGAGTGAGCGGGTCCACCTGGTCGGCGATGGTGTGCGCCAGGTGCAGGTCGTCGCGCCAGCCGCGCTCCGCGGCGGGCGGCGTGGGGGAGGAACCGGCGTTGCTGCTCATGGCACGAGGGTAGACGGCGACGGACCGGATCCCGTGGTGGCCGGGCCGCAGGCGGTTCGATTGGCGTGGCAGGCCGTGCCACGCCTGCTGCAGCGCGCCGGCCCCGGCCCTCATCCTGCGGGAGGAGATGCCACGGGTCGAAGGTTGCAGACGGCGGTGGGCTTTGGTACCGCAGGACCCCGGAAAGATCCGTCGAAGTGAGGTTTCGGGCGCGCCGGCACGCTCCTAGCGTGGGCCTCAGCTGCTCCGGATGCGCCGGAACCAAGTGAAGGAGCCCCGCCCATGCCCGCCATGCTCGACCTGCGCCGCACCCTGGCCGCCCTGGTGGCGGTGGCCATGAGCGCGGCCCTTATCGTCTTCAGCTTCATCGTCTCCGACACGGCCACCACCCAGATGACCGCTGCCGCCCGCGCCAGTCTGGGGGACGCCGACGTCGTCGTCCTGCCCGAGCGGGGCGGAGAGCTGTCCGATGCCACCGCCTCCACCGTCTCCGCGGCTCCCGGCGTGGCCGGTGTGCGCAGCTATTCGGAGGGAACCATCTGGATCGACCGCATGGGCAGCGGCGGCGGCACCGAGTTCACCTACGTGCTGGACGTGCCCTCCCTGTCTGGCAGCACCCGCCTGACGGAGGGGCGCCTGCCGGAGAAGGAGGGCGAGATCGCGGTCTCGCCCTCGGTGGCCGAGCAGGATGTCGCGGTCGGCAGCGCCATGGCGCTCAAGGACGACCCAGTCGCGGTCCCTACCACCGCCACCGTGGTGGGTGTGATCGCCCCCGGCCCCGAGATCACCCGCTGGAGCACCGATGAGCAGTACATCTTCGCCACCGCCGACGAGCGCGCTGCCCTGGGACTGTCGACGGCGCCGGCCGCCCTGTACGTCAGTGCCACGGACGGCATGAGCACGCAGGAGCTCATGGACTCCGTCTCGCAGGCCCTCGATGTGGCCGGTTTGGACGCCAGCGTCTACGCCGCCTCCGACATCGTCATGATGCGCGCGTCGAACATGGGTGACATGAACTCCACCACGCAGATGCTGTTGCAGTTGCTCGGCCCGGTGTGCGCGGTGGTGGCCGGGATCGTGATCGCCACGACCTTCTCCACCCTGGTGGCGCGGCAGGCCCGGCAGATCGGGCTGCTGCGCTGCATCGGTGCGGGTCGCGCCCAGGTGTTCGGTTCGGTGCTGCGCAGCGCCCTGGCCACCGGCCTGGCGGGCTCGGCGGTGGGAAGTCTCCTGGGTGTGGTGCTGGCCGGACTGTTGACCCGCTCCAGGTTGGTCGATGGCCTGGAGACGCGCTACCTGACGGTCAACCGGCAGACCATGGTGCTGGCGGTGGTGCTCAGCACCGCGGTGACGCTGGTGGCGGTGGTGCGCCCCGCCCGTCAGGCCACCCGGGTCTCGCCCCTGGTGGCCCTGACGGGGCAGGTGGCCGATGAGCGCTCGCTCAGCCGTCGCCGGATGCGGACCGCCGCTGCCGGGGTGGTAGTTGCCTGATCGGCCTGGGCATCACCTGGCTGGGCATGTGGGCGCAGGTAGTCATCGTACACGGCCGTGGGTGCGGTGCTGGATGGTGCTGGGCG
>NZ_MTPX02000027.1 GCF_002154335.2 Actinomyces ruminis | reverse complement strand
GGCGCGCGACTCCTTCTCCCCCGCCGTCAGGAAGGTCTGCAGGCCGAGGGTGTCGAAGCCGACGCGCGCCAGCTTGTCCAGGCCGGACTCGTCCTGGCCATACTCGCCCATAATCTCAGCGTCCAGCGCCTTGCCCGCGGCGCCGGCCTGAATACAATGTATTCACGAACCATGAGAAGGAGCCGACCGTGAGCACCATGACAGTGCGCATGAACGAGCAGGATGCCGAACTCGTCCGCAAGTTCGCCCAGTTCGAGGGCGTAACCGTCTCCGATTTCGCCCGTACCGCGATCCTGGAGAAGATCGAGGACTCCTACGATCTACAGGAGCTGCGCGAGGCGATCGCACAGGATTCCGGCGAACGCTTCAGCATCGACGAGATCCTGTCCGAACTCGCCTCATGACCGCACAGACCAGCCCGTACCGAGTCGAGTTGACCACGCGGGCCCGCAAACAACTGAAGAAGATGGACCGGTTTGACGCCAGGATCCTTGCCACCTGGATCAAGAACAACATCGATGGGTGTGCCGACCCCCGTGCCTTCGGCAAGGGGCTGACCGCGAACCGCTCGGGCGAGTGGCGTTACCGCGTGGGCTCCTACCGGATCCTCGCGCTCATCCACGACGACATCGTCACGATCGAAGTCTTCTCCATCGGACGCCGCGACAAGGTGTACAACGACTAAGCGACTTGCTACACATTGAACCTGAACTCCACTTGGAACCGCGAGGCCACGAACGACCTTCAAATCGAGTCGTAAGCAAGTGATTGCAACCACGCACGAGCGACAACACAAGGTCCTGCCGATCACACACCCGGAGGTCGGAGCCGTTGAGCCCCGTGCATCAAAAGGCAGGGACTACCTCATCGGCGACGGCGGTTGAGCTGCGCTGTCATTGCTGCCGCCCCGGAGCAGCCATAACTGGCCCTTCCGGTTTGAGGGTGTGGTGGGGTTTGGGATGGGCGCGGTTGGTGCCTTGGCCCGGCGTGGTGGTGACCCAAGCCTGGCTGGTCGTCCTTCGCCCGGTGTCAGCGGGCGGGCCCGCGAGCTGGAAGCGCGTGCCGAGCCGAGTACGCGCGGACCGCCGGCATCCGGAGTGCACGCCTCGGGGTGGAATGTCCAGATTCGGGACAAACGCCGCCCACGTGGGCGCGAGCCGTTCTAGCACCCGCATGACTCCAACGTTCTGCTCGCGGCCTTGGACGCCGCCTCCACCGTTTGTCCCAAAACCGGACACTTTCCCAGGACGCGCGGCAGCAGCGACCGCCACCACAGGCATACCCGCAGATGAGCAGAGCAGCACTCGGCCCGCGACTACCCACCGCCACATCCTCAAACCGGAAGAGCCCCATAACTGGCTTCGCGGGCCATCTGATTAACGTGCCCAATGAGGCTAGTTACCAGCATGAGCACTTGGACGCAGTTGCGCTTGCTGAACTGACGAGAGGAGACGCCGTGGACACTGGCGTGGCGCGAGTAGTATTGCGGCACCTTGTCGCCCTTGTGCTTCCAGAACTCCTCGTGCGAGTTCCAGATCGGCAGCCATACGAGCGCTTCACGGACACCCATCTTAACGATTTTATCTGGGACGTCAGCACCCCTCTTGTGGTTCGTGATAACCCTACGTTCCTCTCGATCGGGATAGAAACGATAAATCAACGTGTCCAGCACGACAGTAAACACAGCCTGAGCCGAACGAACGTAGCCGGCGCGCATTGCGCCTAGGCCGTCCAAGACAAAGTTCAGCTCGTCGCTGATCACCTCGTGATCCGCCCGCTCCAGTACGACGGCGCAGTCTTCCATGAGCGACTTGTAGCACTCGCCGAGCACTCGTCGTCGCCCCGCACGGTCCTTGGCCCGAAGCAGCCGCAGCGCCGTGCGGCCCCGTGGCACGAGGTAGAGCGGGATGCCCTCCTGCTCGACGAACTCGTGGACCTGGTTGGCCCCAATCTCGTCAGCATGATCCTTGAGATTGGGAGGCAGCAGGGCGCGGTTCAGGCCCCGAAGCGATTCCGGGGCAAACAGAGGCCCGAGCGATTTTCGCAGGCCCTCCATTGCCTTAGCCTGCTGCTCAGAGATTTGCTTGAGTATCTCCTGAGTCACGGGGCTGACAAACAGAGCCTGTAGTGCGGGCAGGTCGAGCAGTGACATCGAGTAGGTGGGTACACCGGAGGCGATCGACGCCATCTGCTCCCTAAGCTGTTCATTCATCGGCGCGAGAGCCTCGCGGGCGATGACACTGTAGTCGGGCATCGACGATCGGATCTGCTTCTGCAGGGGCACAAGGACGCGGGCAATGAGATCGTCCATGTTGGGCAGGAGCGACCACGAGAACCCCGCTGGCATGCGGAAGCCAACATCCCGATCCCTGCGGTCGCCCGCGGCCGACTCTACAGGCTCCAATGCCCCTTCCTCGAGTTGAGAGGCGTCACCGTCTTCAGACTCAACCTCGTGGTTGTCATCATCGTTCACGACGAACCTCCACTGGACACCGATGCGCCGTCAAGTCTTCGATGGACCATCGAGACCACCGTCAACACTTCGAGCAACTCGTCCTCACTGACCGTCCGGTTCAGCCTCGGATCGTGCGCCGTCGGGTTCCGGTAGAGACCGCTCAAACCCTTCACGAGATTCGCGAGCCCGGTCTGCTCGTCCTTCTCGGTCTGTGTACGCAGCGAGTTGATCGCAAGCATCGGCACACCAGACTTGCCGAGCGCCAGAGCGGCATCAACGAGCGCTGCCCCGTCGTCCGAAGCGCCGCTCAGGTCCCGGATACGATCGAAGATGCTCTTGGTCGCCTCAAGGCAGGCATGGAAATGCGCCTTCTTTAGCACCTCAAGCGAACAGTACCGGAGCACCTCCGGATGGCACTTACGGCGGCAGAGTTCATCGCGGATCGACGTAGCGATGCGAGACGCTTCATCCAGGGTCTGGGCAACTGCGCCGCTGACAACTTTGCCCTCGTCGTTAACCTGCAGCCCGACGAAGGCAAGACGTTCATTGAGCTGATCTTGACGAAGGGAGAACAGCTCCGGCTGAGTGCGATACCTCACCGGTTCCATCACCATGACGATGAAATTGATTACGCCCTTCGAACTCTGATACTTGTCTTGGTGAGCGATGAAGGCTTTGGCCAGCCGTTCGCGCTTGGTCGCTGTCGGGATCGGGTCCTCCATACGCAAGTGATGAAGCAAATCGCCAATCTCTCTACCAGTCAAGCCTTCATTGGTGTCGGCAAGGACGCCAGCAATCTCCTTAAGCACTGCGTACGACCAGGACTGCGGAAGTTCAGTCATACCGGATCACCGTCGCGCATCGATGGAGTATAGAGCCGACGACACATGCGCCGACCGCTCACTTCTTCCCTCAGACGTGAGCCCCGCTCGGAATTCCACCAGACGACAGCTTGAAATCAGCGCCTCACTCATTTAATTGAAACCCTCTATGCACATCGGACAGTCGCACACTTGGGGGCAAACCCACAAGCGAGGCAAGCCGATTGATGAGATCTGAGAGCAAGCGCGTTCTATCGCGGGGATCGCGCGCGTCGCGCGTCTCTCTGTACAACCGAAGCGAGTCCGCATCATCCCAAAGAGGAGTGGAATCTCGTTAAGCGGGCCTATTAGACGCTTCTGATCAAGCCGATGCCTCATGATTTCACGCACAAGGGCCAGCCGCTGACGCTCGCGCTCGGTACGGGACTGTGCCTTCTGCGACAAGAAGGTCTGAAGGATACTCAACATTCCCGTCAGGATTGCACCGACTACCGCGCCAGCCAACGCCGCTACAAGTTCAGAGCTCACTTCTTGCCGCCAGACGTAAGCCCCGTTCGGAACTCGACCACATCACCGTCGGCCATGACGTAGTCCTTGCCCTCCATGCGGACCCGCCCGTGGGCGCGGACCTCGGCCATGGAGCCGTACTCCATGAGGTCGTCG
>NZ_MTPX02000082.1 GCF_002154335.2 Actinomyces ruminis | reverse complement strand
CCAACGGGCTCACTCGTACCCCGACCGGTCGGAGTGGACCGCCGAGTAACGCGGGCGGCGGGCCGCTAGCGGCCCGCCGTGAGGCCACTGTGAGGGGGCGCTAGCGGCCCGCCCTGGGCAGGCCTGCAGGCGTGGACTCAGCCACGTTTCGGCGCAAACTAGCGACTTTATGCCGTAGAATGTTACTGGGAGATGCGGTAAAAGTCCGCGAATCATCAGTGAAAGGGGAGCACATGGCTGCCATGAAGCCCAGGACCGGCGACGGGCCGCTCGAGGTCGTCAAGGAGGGCCGCTCCATCATCATGCGGATGCCGCTCGAAGGCGGCGGTCGCCTGGTTGTTGAGATCACGCCCGACGAGATCAAGGAGCTTCAGGAGGCGCTGGCCTCCGTAAAGTACTGAACCGGATTCTGGGCGGCGCGGCAGCAGGCGCCGGCAAGCCACCCCGAAACCGGCGGATCCGCCCGGCCAGGCTGTTAGGCCCGGCGGACGGCAACCAACAGACCGTCGCCGATCGGCAGCAATGACGCCAGTAGACCCTCTTCGTCCCGCAGCGTCTTGCCCAGTTCGCGCGCCGCAACCGTAGTGGCGTCGCGACGTGCCGGGTCGGCGACGTGGTCGTTCCACAGCGCGTGCGTAACCGCCAGGACACCACCCGTGCGCAGCATGCGGACCGCCTGCACCACCAGCTCCGCCGCCTCCTGAGGGGGAACGTCGAGCACCACCATGTCGTAGGACTGGGCGGCCATGCGGGGCATGACGTCGGAGGCCCGGCCCTGAATGATGCGCGTGTGCGAGCCCGGATAGCCGGCCTCGTCGAAGGCGCGGCGGGCCTCGCGCTGGAACTCCGGCTCGACGTCGATGGTGGTCAGCACGCCGTCGGCCCCCATGCCGGCCAACAGCCACAGGCCGGAAACGCCCGTGCCCGTGCCTACCTCGGCGACGGACTTGGCACCGCCGGCGGCGGCCAGCATGCGCAGCGCCGCGCCGGTGGCGGGGGACACCGGGTCGGTGCCGAACTCGATGCCGCGCAGGCGCGCCTGCGCGATTGGTTCGCTCTCGACCGGGAACTCTTCCGTGTAGGACCAGCTCAGTGTCTTGTCAGCAGCCACCGTATGCCCCTTCCGCGGCACCGGGCCGCATAGCCGTCGTTTTGCCCCGCGGTGCCGGGATGCCGGCGCGGGGTGCGCCCATTGTTTCAGGTCCGGCGCGGGCGCGCGTCCAGCCGTCTGCCTGGTTGCCCATACTCTTCCCTATACTGGCGTCATGTTGCCGGGTATCTCGGGTGCGGAGTTCTTTGTTCTCCTGCTGGTAGTAGTCATTGTGGTAGGGCCGCAGCGCCTGCCCGAGTACACCCGCAAGCTGACCCAGGGTGTGCGGCGCCTGCGCGTGTTCTTAGACAATGCCAAGACCCAGATCGCCGAGGAGGTCGGTCCCGAGCTGGGAGAGCTGGACCTGTCCGACCTGGACCCGCGCAATTACGACCCCCGCAAGATCGTGCGCGACGCGCTGGGCGAGGACCTCGATGCCATTCGCAGGGACCTGGCCAATCCCTTCCAGGCGGTGATGGAAACCGCCAAGGAGGCCAGCGACGAGGCCGCAGCCGCGGTGAGCGGTAAGGGACAGAAGAAGTCCAAGTCGCTGTCGAAGATGATCGAGGAAAAGGCCGAGGAGACGCGCACCGCTCGGGCGGCGACCGCCGAACAGCAAGAATCGGACGATTCGGCACAGGCGGGGGAGAAGGATCCGGAGCAGGCGGCGCAGGAGGCTGCGGCGGTTACGGCCGAGCTGCCTCAGGTCGCCCCGGTTGCCGCTGTTGCCGCGGAGTCGGCCGCCGCAGATGCGGGTGACGTCACCGACGAGGGCGTCGAGAATACGGACGACACCACCGCCGATGCCGCCCGGGTCGCGATAGAGGCGGGGGACACGGTCACCACCGAGATCCCCGAGGTGCAGCCGACCACCGGTGTCAAAGTCACCGCGGAGGGCGATGAAGCAGCCGAGGCGGTCGAGGCTGACACAGCCCAGGCAGAGTCCGTCACCGATGCGGAAGACACCGTCGAGCCGGCTGCGGAAGCGGCTGTGGCTGAGGAACCCCAGGCGTCCGCGGAAGAGGCTGCCGCCGGCATCCCCTCCAGCCTGGAGGCGGCAGGCCCCGAGGACGAGTCCATGCAGGCCCTACGCCCGGTCTCGCCGCGCGACATTGTGCGCGCCGCCAACGAAGCCGCCCGCACCCGCGCCGAGGCGGCAACCGCCGCCGTCGCCTGAAAGGTCCCACCCCGCCGCGATGGTACGCCGAGACCGGCACTAGTGACGTCTCGCGCCCGGTTGGAGCGGTGCGATGCTCGGTTTGGACCCCTTACGTCGGTTTGGACCGCCTGCGTGGCACACTGCGGCGGTCCAAAGCAGGGACGGCGGTCCGAACAGCCACCAAGACGTGCGCAGCCGCTTAGCCGACGGCGTCGACCGGGCTGATCCCCAACGACTTACCGGACAGGCCGCGTGCGCGGTGTCCGAGCTGACGAGCCACACCGGCCAGTTGCAAGGCGGCGGGGGAGTCGGTGGCGGGCCCGTCGCCGACGGCGATGGTCGCCGGGATGCCCGCGTCCGCGCCCTCGCGCAGCTTGATGTCCAGCGGCAGCTGCGCCAGCAGCGGCACCTCGTATCCCAGGGCAGACGTCAGCGACCCGGAGACGGCCTGGCCACCACCGGAGCCGAAGATCTCCAGGCGCGACCCATCGGGCTGTGGCAGGTAGGACATGTTCTCGATCACGCCGACGACCCGCTGATGGGTCTGTGATGCGATCAATCCGGTGCGCTCGGCCACCTCGGCGGCGGCCGTCTGCGGGGTGGTGACCACCAGGATCTCGGCGTCCGGCAGCAACTGTGCCACCGAGATGGTCACGTCGCCGGTCCCTGGCGGCAGGTCCAGCAGCAGCACGTCCAGGTCCCCCCAGAACACGTCGGAGAGGAACTGCTGTACGGCCCGGTGCAACATGGGGCCGCGCCAGACGACCGGCTGCTTGTCCTCCACGAACATGCCGATGGAGATGACCTTCACCCCGTGGGCGATGGGCGGAATGATCATGCCGTCCAACTGGGTGGGAACTTGGTCCACGCCCAGCATGCGGGGGATGGAGAAGCCGTAGATGTCGGCGTCGACGACCCCGACGTTCAGCCCCTGGGCCGCCATCGCCGCGGCCAGGTTGGCGGTGACGGAGGACTTGCCGACGCCGCCCTTGCCCGAGGTGACCGCGTAGACGCGCGTGAGGTTGTCGGGCTTGGTGAAGGGGATGACCGGTTCGGCAGCGCCGCCGCGCAGGCGGGTACGCAGTTCGGCCCGCTGCTCGTCGTTCATCACGCCCATGTTCACGTGCACGTCGGTCACGCCGTCCAGGGCGCCGACCTCCTTGCGCGCGTCCGCGGTGATGGTGTCCCGCAGTGGGCAGCCGGCGACGGTCAGCAGCACTCCGACGGTGACGACGCCATCGGCAGCGATCTCGATGGAGTCGACCATGCCGAGGTCGGTAATCGGACGGCGCAGCTCGGGGTCAATCACGCGGGCGAGCGCCTCGCGGACTGCGTCTTCGGTGGGGAGGGTCATGGCGCAATCCTATGACCCGTCGGCCGGTCCGCTGCAGGACGTTATGGTGGCGAGGCACACGCCGACGGCGGAAATGCGCGGGCGTCAGGCCTCTTCCGCATCCTGCTGCGCCGCCGGTGCTGCGGCCTTAGCCGTATCCGGGTGCGCTCCGACGGCGTCCGGCCCCGGCCTTCCCGACGCCTCCCCCGTGGGCGCGCCGTCCGCCGGCTCGGGTTCCTTGTCGTCACCCTCTTTGAGGTCCTCATGCAGCTCTTCGCGGGTGCGCTGCTCCTCCTCCAGCAGTTCCTCCAGCACGCTGCGCAGCTCCGAGCGCACGAAGTCGCGGGTGGCGACGTCGTTCATGGCCAGGCGCAGGGAGGCGATCTCCCGGGTCAGGTACTCGGTGTCCTCCAGGTTGCGCTCGGCGCGCTGGCGGTCCTGCTCGGCGGTGACCCGGTCGCGGTCGTCCTGCCGGTTCTGTGCCAGCAGGATCAGTGGCGCCGAGTAGGAGGCCTGCGTGGAGAAGGCGAGGTTGAGCAGAATGAAGGGATAGGGGTCCCAGGCGGCACCGTCGTTGATTTTCACCAGCAGGATGTTCGCGGCGATCCAGGCCACGACGAACACCGTCATGTACAGCACGAACTTCGGCGAGCCCATAAAACGCGCCGTGGCTTCGGCGAAGCGTCCGAAGCCGTCTGAACGGGAGCGGGAGGGATGCGTCCAACGCATCCACCGGGAACGGTTTTTCGACAGGGGCTGGTCGAGCTGGTCAGGCATTGGCGCTCCTCTCAATCATCTCGTCGGTGATGGCGTCGTCGGCCTCGCGCCAATCGTCGGGCATGAGGTGGTCAAGCACGTCGTCGACGGACACGGCGCCCAGCAGGCGACCGGCGTCGTCGAGCACGGGCAGGGCCGTGAGATTGTAGGTCGCCAGCAGACGTGTGACGGTGCCGATGGAGTCGTTGGCGTGCACGCTCTCCAGGTCCTTGTCCAAAACCGAACCGAGCAACTGCTGGGGGCGTTCGCGCAGGGCCCGCTGGAGGTGCACCATGCCCAGGAAACGGCCAGTGGGCGACTCCAGCGGCGGGCGGCACACGAAGGCGACAGCGGCCAGCGCCGGCGGCACCTCGGCCTTGCGGGCCTGTGCCAGGAAGGTGGCGACGGTGGCCTCCGGCGGCAGGATGATCGGCTCGGTGGTCATCAGGCCGCCGGCCGTGTACTCGTCGTAGACCAGCAGGCGGCGCACGTCCTCTGCCTCCTCCGGCTCCATCAGGTCCAGGAGTTGGGAGGCCATGGATTCCGGTAGGGCGGAGACCAGGTCCGCGGCGTCGTCGGGCTGCATGGCGTCCAGCACGTCGGCGGCGCGGGCGGCGTCCAGGCCGGACAGGAGCGCCACCGCGTCGTCATCGGATAGCTCCTCGGCCGCGTCGGCCAAACGCTCGTCGGACAGCTCGGCGGCCACCTCCAGCTGCCGGGCCAGTGGCAGGTCGGACAGCACGTCCGCCAGGTCGGCGGGCTTGAGCCCCTCCATGGTGGCCAACAGCGCGGTGGCCCCCTGCTGATCGGCGGAACCGGCCAAGCCCGTGACCTCATCGGGACGCACGGTGAAGGTCTCGCCGCGGCGCAGCCCCAGTGGCCCGGAGGAGCCCCGCTGCACGAACAAGCGGGTCACCTTCCAGTCCATGCCGCGGTCGCGTTCGATGGCGACGTCGCGGATGGTCACCTGCCCGGAGCCGTCGCGCAGGGTGACGACCCGGTCCAGCAGTTCGCCGACCACCAATGTCTCCACGCGGCGCTTCTCGAAGCGGCGGATGTTTACCAGCCCGGTGGTGATGACGGCGCCCGGCTCGATCGCAGTCACCCGTGACAGCGGTAGAAAAACGCGACGCCGGCCCGCCACCTCGATCACCATGCCGACGGCGCGCGGCTGGCCGCGCAGGCGGATGAGCACCACGACGTCGTGCACCTTGCCGACGGCGTCGCCGAGGGGATCGAAGACGGTCGTGCCCACGAGTCGGGCGACGAAGACTCTGAGGGGGCTGCGCGTCTTGGTGTTTTCCACAACGGCCAGCCTATCGGCGCGGCGGGGTTCGTGCCGCCTCACGTTTTCGCCGCTCGATGAAGCGTGGTCCCGCGCCGTAGCTACGTGGGACGATGTGCCCATGAGCCAGAGCCAATTCTCCACGCAGGCCGCGCCGTTCGGCATGGCGCGGGGAACCATCCCGCGCGGTGATGAGGTCGCTTCCTTCGCGACCTACGCGGAGGCGCAGCACGCGGTCGACTCGCTGTCAGATGCCGGTTTCCCCGTCCAGCACCTGGCGATCATCGGTACCGACCTGCGCCAGGTAGAGCGCATCACCGGTCGCATGAGCTGGGGGCGCGCGGTGGCCAACGGCGCCATGTCGGGGCTGTGGATCGGGTTGTTCTTCGCCGCCATGATGGCGTTGTTCGGTCCCAGCGAGAGCACGGGCACGGTGATGATCGCGGCGATCATCATGGGCATCATCTGGGGAATGATCTTCCAGGTCGCCGCCTACGCGGTCACTCGCGGCCGGCGCGACTTCACCTCCATCAGCCAGGTGGTCGCCTCGCGCTACTCCATCATCGCCTCCGAGCTGTCGGCGGAGGCGGCGCGCGCGCTCGCGGACCTCCCGGGCAATCTCACCCGCGGCGGGCAGTCGGCGCGTCGAGCCGAGGAGCGCCGCGCTGCCCGGCAACAGGCTCGCGGTCAGGGCAGCAGTACCTTCGGGTCTCGTCCGGACGAACAGCCCCGCTTCGGGGTGCGTCTTCCCGAAGGTGTGGATCCGCAGAGCTACACGCAGGGCCAGTCCCGGCCCGATGCGGTCCCCGCGCCGCAAACCGGCCCGGAGACAGAATCACAACCGACGGGAGCACCGAGCGCCGAGGTGCCCGAAGCCCAGGCGGATGACCAGGGTGCGGAACATCCTGAGGATGACGACCCCTACCTCCGTCGCCCGGGCGACTCTCCGCGCGTCTAGCGCAGGCTCGCGGGCATCCGTCCATAGTGTTGGCGCTACGGTTCTTTGTAGCCCATGGCGATGTAGAATCGAACTGCAGGCTTCATGTAAGCGTCTTTTCGACGGGGTATGTCTGCTATTTCTTCCGTGCGACGACATAAAACCGGTGGATGCTGCCCTCGATCGCGCCGTTCTTCTCGATGATTTCCTGTGCCTCGTACAGGCGGTCAAGGCAACCCTCGACGGAGAATCCGGGAAACTCCCACTCAATGATCCGCGCGAACCAGACAAGCGCGCCAACGTCAAAGAACCGTATCGGTCGGTGGGCTTCTCCGCTCTCCAGCACGTCGAAGCCGTATTCGCGGAGTTCCGCCTCTCGCGTGTCGAGGTACTGGTCGGGGTAGGGCGGATCCGTGATGTGAGGAAGAAGTAGCTGAACCAACTCGCTGTCGTTCTCTGCTCCTACCTGCTGGGTCAAGAACAATCCGTTCGGCTTCAGTGTGCGCCGCAGCTCGGCGACGTCGTAATCCCCGTGTCTGTTGGTTATAGCATCAAAGCTCGCGTCGGGGAAGGGAAGCCTGTCGCTTCTGTCTGCCTCCCTGAAATCTATCCCCAGTGGCAGTAGAATCTGTTTGCACAGCTCCACGTTGGGCGGATAGCCCTCGGTTGCCGCTGTGTTTTCATTCGGGTGATGGAAGGACAGTAGGAACTCTCCACCTCCGGTGTCCATGTCCATCAACTTCATGCTGTCTTTCCGGTATTTCTGAACAACCTCGCCGAAATCCCATGGTAAATCGTCCTCCTCTGCATATCTTCCGCGTATGTGTGAAAAGTTCCATCCGTGGATGTGAGCGATGCGTTGTTCCTCTTTCCAAAGCTCTTCGAGTCGTTCTGAGCTCACTTGTGTCACCCCTTTGAATGAGAGACGGGCGATCGTTCGAGTTGATCATTATATTGGTGTGGCGCTTGGTGGCTTCTCGTGTGGAGCATCCTTTTATTCGATGCGGATTGACGTTGCTCGTGGAACCGTGCCGCATAGCTGGTTCAACGCATCGTTTGCTGTCTCCAACGATTTGATCTGCACTTTGCTGCTGGTAGCGTAACATATAGACGTCAGCCATTCCGGGCTTTTCCGGCTTGTGGGTGTGGTGGTGGATTTTGCCGTGGCGTGTGGGCGGGGTGCTGGGCCCTCTGCCTGCGGGTGTGCGGGCCGCCCTCGGGCGCGGTCAAGCCTCTTCGCATGCCCCCATGACGGTTCGTCACCTAGCACCGACGATTCGCATGAACAACGACGATTCGTGCACCTAACTACCGAACCGTCGCAAAAAGTAGCGAACCGTCCACCGGAACACACGAACCGTCGGGCCAGCGCACGAACCGTCACGCCTCACCCCACCGCGCTAACCGGAACCAATATCGGACCAAATACGAACGCATTCGTATGCAGTCACACGCCCACCGGGACCGGCCTCACCAGCCAGGTGCCCGCTACTCGCCCACCACGCCCCCGAACCGGAAGAGCTTCTTTGACCGGCCACGTGCGGTACGGCTCCGGGATTCGAGCGCTTCGGCCAGTGGGGTGGTGCTCTGCCAGGAGACGTTATCGGTTCGAGCGGGAATCGGGGCTTCAGGCAAGCCACCGCGGGGCGTCAGACGCAGACGGTCGGCTCGTGCGTGCGATGCACCGCCGGCTCGAGCTGGAAGGTGGCATGCTCAATGCGCACCGGGAAGTGCTCGGCCACGCAGCTCTGCAGGGCATCCAGGATCTCACCGGTGCGTCCCTGTGCAAGCCAGGCGTCGGCGACGACGACGTGTGCGGTGAGCACCGGCAACCCCGAGGCTACGGTCCAGGCGTGCAGGTCGTGTACCTCCTCCACACCGTTCACGGCCAGCAGGTGGCGACGTACCTCCGCCAGGTCCAGCGCCTCCGGGGTGCGCTCCATGAGCACACCGAGGGCGGCGCGCAGCAGGGAGACGACCCGAGGCGCAATCAGCGCGACGATCACCAGGGAAGCGACGGCGTCGGCACGCGCCCAGCCGGTGGCGGCCACCACGATGGCGGCCACGATCACGCCGACACTGCCCAGCGCGTCATTCGCGACCTCCAGGAAGGCGGCCCGCATATTCAGGTTCTGGTCGTGGCCGCCGGAGAGGACCAGCAGGCCCACCACGTTGGCCGCCAGGCCGACCAGGCCCATGACCAGCATGCCGTGCGCCCCCACCTCGGCCCCGGTTGCCAGCGTGATCACTGCCTTAACGCCAACGACGATGCCGACCACACCCAGCAGGGACGCCTGCAGAGCGGCCCCCAGGATTTCGGCGCGGCGCAGTCCCCACGTGGAGCGATCGGTAGCCGGCCGCATCGACAGATGCGCGGCCACCAGCGCCATGACCAGGCCGACGACGTCGGTAAGCATGTGACCGGCGTCGGCCAGCAGTGCCAGTGAGCCGGTCAGCAGCGCGGTAACGACCTCGGCCACCAGCACGCTCGCCGTCAGGCACAGGACGATGGCAAGCCGGCCGCGGGAGGCGCCGACGCCGTGGGCATGCGTGTGCGCCTGGTCGTGTGCGTGTGTGCGCCAGTCGGGGGCGGTCATGCCCACTCCCCGGCGGCTGCGAACGAAATGCGGGTGGATGTCGAGGCGACCCGTGATGGCGGCACACCTCGATGATAGTGATCCGTGCCGTCCCGGTCTCAAGAGCCGTCAGCAAAGCCGATCGCATCCGGGCGGCGGCAAGCGGTCAGCCGATGAGCCCGCTGACCCAGGCCTCCACTTCCTCGACGGTGCGGGGAATCGCCTGGGTCAGGCGGCGCACGCTGCCGTCGGGGTCGACGACGACATCGTCCTCGATCCGCACGCCGATGCCGCGCAGCTCTTCTGGCACCAGCAGGTCGTCGGCGCGGAAGTACAGGCCCGGCTCGATGGTGAAGACCATGCCCGGGCGCAGCTCGGCTTCCATGCTCATCTCCCGGCGCGCCTGGGCGCAGTCGTGCACGTCCAGGCCCAGGTGGTGGCTGGTGCCGTGCACCATCCAGCGGCGGTGGAACTGTCCGTCCGGTCCCAGGGCGTCGGCGGCGGTGACGCCGTCGGGCAGCATGCCCCACTCCTCCAGGCGGGCGGCGATCACCTCCATGGCGGCGGTGTGCACGTCCCGGAAGCGGCAGCCGGGCGTGTTGGCGCGGGCGAAGGCGGCGTCGGCGGCGTCCAAGACCGCCTGGTAGACGCGGCGCTGCGGGGCGGTGAAGCGACCGTCCACCGGGATGGTGCGGGTGACGTCGGCGGTGTACAGGGAGTCGATCTCTACGCCGGCGTCCACCAGTACCAGTTCGCCGGGGCGCACGGCGCCGTCGTTGTTGATCCAGTGCAGCGTGTTGGCGTGGTTGCCTGCGGCGGCGATGGTCTCATAGCCGAGCCCGTTGCCCTCCTCGCGGGCCTTGGCGCCGAAGGCGCCCTCCAGGACGCGCTCGCCGCGCCAGTGACCGGTGGCGCGCGGAATGGAGCGGATCAGGTCGTCAAAGCCGGCGCGGGTGGCGTCCACGGCCCGCTGCAGCTGGTCGACCTCCCACGGGTCCTTGGTCAGGCGCAGCTCGCTGGTGGCCTCCGCCAGGGCGTCGTCGACCTGCTGGGCGTCCTGACCGGCCGCGAGCCCGGCGGCCGTGCGCACCCGGTCCACCAGGGCCGTGACCGCCGCGTCGGCCTGCGCCACCACGCGCAGCTGCACGCCGTCGGGGCCGGCGTCCTTGGCGAGCGCGTCCGGCAGGGAGTCGATGTGGGCGCAGCGGATTCCGGTGGCCGCCTCGACCTCGTCGATTGAGGGGCGCTGGCCCACCCACAGTTCCCCGTAGCGGGGGTCGGCGTAGAACTCCTCGGACGACCGGGAGGCGCGGGGGCGGAAGTACAGCACCGCCTCGTGTGTGGGCACGCCTGCGGCTTTGCCCGTGTCGCCAGAGTCATCAGTGGCGACGACGCCGCTCGCCTTGGCGCTCGCATTCCCGGCGGCCAGCGGCTCCAGCACCAGCACGGCGTCGGGCTCGAAGTCGGCGCCGGTGCCGGCCAGATGGGCGAAGGCCGAGTGCGGGCGGAAGCGGTAGTCGCAGTCGTTGTTACGGGTCACCAGCGCGCCGGCGGGGATGACGAGCCGGTCGCCGGGGAACCGGGCGCCCAGGGCCTCCCGCCGGGCCACGGCCCAGGGGGCGGCCTCATTGCGGGCGGGCAGTGTGTCCGGGCGCGGGCCCCAGCCGGAGCCGATGAAGTCACGGAAGGCCTGGTTGGTGGGCCGGTGCGAGCGGTTGTTGCCGCGCTCTGCAAGTGTCTGGGGCGCCTCGGCGTCCACTGCGGAAGTCGCGGGGGAGTCGGATACGGAATCGGTCATGGCTCCATAGTGGCACGCGCGCCGGAGGCGAGGCGCACCGGGCGGCGTCAGTCGGGATCGCCCGGGAAGCGCACCCCCACCTGCTGGCGGGCCTCATAGAGCACCTCGACGGCGGCCACCGAGTTGGCCAGCGGATGCAGTTCCGACTCGCGCGCCCCGGAGCGCACCAGGCGGCAGAAGGCCTCCAACTCGTATCCGAGCACCGGTCCGCTGCGCTTGACCGACAGGTCCTGGACGGCGTCGGCAGCGGCCTTGAGCCGGTCTGCGCCGGCGGTGCCGCCCGCGTCGGCTGCGGTGCCGCGTAGGGCGATTTGCTGCGGCCACTGGCAGTCGTCCAGGGTCAGTACCGCGTGATCGCCGGCGATCGCGGAGCCGGTGCCGGCCGGGGAGGTCTTGGAGTGCAGGCACACCACCTCAAAGCCGGCGGGCTGGGCCCGGCGGGTGGTGTCGGCTTCGGGCTCAGCGGCGTAGTCGAGCACAACCGTGCCCAGAGCGTCCGCGCCCTCCTCCAGCAGCACCCCGGTCGCCGTAACCCGGGCGGGTGCCCCGAACAGGTGGATTGCCAAGCTGATCGGGTAGACGCCCAGGTCCATGAGGGAACCGCCCGCCATGGCCGGGTTGAAGGCCGGTGGCAGGGACCCGGCCCGGTAGGCGTCCATGCGGGAGGAGAACTGCTCCTTTACCAGCAGCGCACGCCGGATCGGTCCCAGCCGGGGCAGGTTGTCGCGCAGCACCGCGACGCCGGGCTCGAAGGCAGGCAGCCACCCCTCCATGAGCAGCCGATCGTTGCGCCGGGCGGCCGCCACCATGCTCGCGCCTGGGCGGGTGTGGGGGCGAAGGGCTTTTCCACCAGCACGTGCCGGCCGGCTTCGAGGGCGGCGAGCGTGTGCTCGGGGTGCAGCAGGTTGGGGGACCCAACGTAGACGACGTCCACCAGTGGGTCGCCGTCGGCGTCGCGGGCGGCGAGCATCTCCTCCAGCGATGCGAAGGCGGCCGGGATGGCGTGCTCGGCGGCGAAGGCGGCCGCCCGTTCCGGGTGCGCGGAGGTGACGGCGATGATCTCGGCGTCGGGAATCTCGCGGGCCGCCTCGACGAACCAGCGGGCGATGAAACCGGCACCGATCATGCCGAAGCGGATAGGCGTGGGGGCGGAGGCGGATTGAGCGGGTAAGCCGGGCGCTGCGGAGGTGCTCATGGCTTCACGCTAGCAAGTAACCGGCATCACAGTCAGGGGGTGCGCTGCCGTTGCCCGCCGTGCCCGGTCGGTACATGACGCCGCCCGCTGCAGTTGGGCGCGCCAGGACACCTGCCCCCATTCGTACACTTGGCAGGTGCGCATCGACCCCCACACTCACTCCTCCTACTCGGACGGCACGGACACGCCCGCCGCGCTTATGGCTGCCGCCGCCCGCGAGGACCTCGACGTTGTCGGCCTGACCGACCACGACACGACCGAGGGGTGGGCCGAGGCGGCCGCGGCGGTGCCGCGCACGGGCGTGACCCTGTTGCGCGGCGCGGAGATCTCTTGCTCGGCCGACGGCGTGACCCTGCACCTGCTGGCCTACCTGTTCGATCCCGACTACGGCCCGCTCGCGGAGGCGCTGACCGCCGCCCGTCAGTCGCGCTCTAATCGGACCCGGTACATGGTCGAGCGCCTGGCGGTGGACTACCCCATCACCTGGGAAGACGTGCTTGCGCAGGCCGCCGACGCCGTCACTATCGGCCGCCCGCATATTGCCGATGCGCTCGTGGCCGCCGGGAGCTTTCCCAACCGGTCCGCCGCCTTCGCCGGACCACTGGCGACTTCCAGCCCGTACTACGTGCACTACTGGGCCTTGGACCCGGTGGAGGCCTGCCGGCTCGTGCGTGAGGCCGGGGGCGTGCCGGTGGCGGCGCACCCGCGTGCCGCCAAACGACAGCGGCGCCTGGTGCCGGATGCGACCTTCGCCCGGATGGCCGAGGCCGGTCTGGCCGCGATCGAGGTCGATCATCGCGACCACGACCCCGCCCAGCGGGAGCAGGCCCGTGCGCTGGCACGGGAGCTCGGGCTCGGCGTGTCCGGAGCCTCCGACTATCACGGCGACGGCAAGCCGAACCGGCTGGGGGAGAACCTCATGCCGCCGGCGCTGTTGGAACAGATCGTCGCCGAGGGCGCACTGCCGTTGATTGCGCCCTGAACACCCGCCCACATTCGTCTGATCGCCCCACCCATGCTCGCCAACATCTTCGACCTCACGCTCTTCGCCACCGCGCTCACCACGATCCTGGTTATTCAGGACCCGTTGGGCGCTATTCCGATTTTTCTGTCGCTAACCAGCCGACAGACCGACGCCGAGCGCACGTGTTCGGCCCGCCAGGCCACCCTGGTGTCCTTCGCGGTGATCCTCGCCTTTGCGATCTTCGGCCGCTACATTCTGCGGTTCTTGGGCATCACCGTGCCGGCGCTGCAGATTTCCGGCGGGCTGTTGCTCCTGCTGGTGGCGCTCGAGCTGCTAACCGACAAGACCGATGAACACCCCGATCCGGACTCGGTGGCCACCAACGCCGCGCTCGTTCCCCTGGGCACGCCCCTGTTGGCCGGGCCGGGTGCGATTGTGGCCACCATGGTGGCGGTGGAGTCGGCGTCCGGGCCGGTGGTCGGCTGGGTGAGCGTGACCGCCGCGATCGTGGTGACACACCTGGTCATCTGGGTAGTGCTGCGGTTCTCTGTGGTCCTGCACCGGTTGCTGGGGGAGTCGGCGATTCAGGTGCTCACCCGCGTTTTCGGGTTGTTGCTGGCCGCGATCGCGGTGCAGATGATGGCCGACGGCGTGATCGCCTACATCGGCGCGGTTGCCGGCGCCTGAGTGCGCAAAGGCACGCGTGCCCGGGCTCGCCAGGAGCGGCGGGCTCGAGCACGCGGCGTCATTAGTTTCGGTCTCGCGAGATGGTGCCTAAGGACACGGCGTTAGGAGTCGGCGCGACCACCGTGGGTGCGGCGGCGGTTGCGCTTGCGGCGCGGCCGGTCGCCTGCGCGGAGGTGGTGCGTCCCGTACGGGAAACCGCTCCCGAGCCGTTGCGCCTCGAGCCGCCGTCGCGCCCGGTGCCGGAGCTGCGTCGGCCGCGCCCCCGACCCCGGCCACCGCGCCCCTCGCGGGCGTGCCGACCGGTCTCACCCAGGTCCTCGATCTGCTCGGCGTCCAGACCGGCCAGCACCCGCTTGCTGCGCGGCAGCTTGCCGGTGACGTCCCGAGGGATGTTCAGGTCCGTGTACAGGTGGTCGGAGGTGTGATAGGTCTCCACCGGCTCCTCGATCGGCAGGCCGAGTGCCTTGGCGATCAGGCGCCAGCGGGAGACGTCGTCCCAGTCGACGAAGGTGATTGCGGTGCCCGAACCACCCGCGCGGCCGGTGCGGCCGATGCGGTGGACGTAGATCTTCTCGTCCTCGGGGCACTGGTAGTTGATGACGTGGGTGACGTCGTCGACGTCGATGCCGCGCGCCGCCACGTCCGTGGCCACCAACACGTCCACCTTGCCCTTGCGGAAGGCACGCAACGCCTGCTCGCGGGCGCCCTGCCCCAGGTCGCCGTGCAGAGCGGCGGTGGCGAAGCCGCGAGCGGCCAGGTCCTCGGCCACGCGGGCGGCCGTGCGCTTGGTGCGGGCGAAGATGATGGTGCGGCCGCGACCCTCGGCCTGCAGAATGCGGGAGAGCACCTCGACCTTGTTCAGCGCGTGGGTGCGGTAGACAACCTGCTGCACGGTCTTGACCGTCATGGACTCGTCGCCCGGATCCTGAGCGCGGATATGGGTCGGCTTGGTCATGTAGCGGCGGGCCAGGGCGACGACGGCGCCCGGCATGGTGGCGCTGAACAGCATGGTGTGGCGGTCGGAGCGGGTGCGCGAGAGAATCTTCTCCACGTCCGGCAGGAAGCCAGATCGAGCATCTCGTCCGCCTCGTCCAGCACCACGGTGGTCACGTGGGTCAGATCCAGGACCCGACGGTCCATGAGGTCGATGATGCGGCCGGGGGTGCCGACGACGATCTCTGCGCCCTGCTCGATCGCCTCGATCTGCGGCTCGTAGGCGCGTCCGCCGTACACCTGGACGATGCGCACCGTGCGCTTGGCGGCGGCACCCGCCAGCTCCTCGGCCACCTGCTTGGCCAGCTCGCGGGTGGGCAGGATCACCAGTGCCTGTGGGGAGCCGGAGGCGGGGTCCTCGTCCCAGCCCTCCTCGCCGGGGCCGAGGGTGTCCATGAGCAGGGGGATGCCGAAACCGAGGGTCTTGCCGGTGCCGGTCTTGGCCTGGCCGATGATGTCCTGGCCGCGCAACGCAATCGGCAGGGTGAGCGCCTGAATGGGGAAGGGGTGGGTGATGCCCTTGTCCGCCAGGGCCTGGCAGATCTCCTCCTCGACGCCGAAGTCGGCGAAGGTGCGCGTGGTCAGGTCGGTCTCGGAGCCGGCGTCGGTGATGTCCGGCTTGGCGTCGTCCAATACTGGAGCGTGGGCCTGGGTGGTGGAGATGATCCCGGAGGCGGCGTGGGACGGTGTGCCGGGTGCTTCGGTAGCCGCGGCGGGATGCTGCGGCTCGGCCGGTGCGGCGGTTGATTCAGTTGTTGCGGTCTGCTCGGTCACGATGCGTTATGTGCTTTCGGTTGTGTGCAATCCGGGCGGGGCCCGGGCTCAGGCGGCGCGGACGAGGTGCCGACGTGCGACGGCCTTCGCGCCCGCGGTCATATGCGGCAGCCGATCGCGGATGACGCCCCACACGTTGCCGTGGCGGCAGGTGGGGCCGAGAGGCATGACGATGGGCATGGCGACCGGGCAACCTGAGCCCAGCCTAGTCAACCGAACCAGGCATCGGGGGTCGCTGGGAAGAGATATGGGTCGCGTTGGTACGAGCGCTCTGGTTGCCGTGTTGGTAGACGATGTCTGTAGCCTCACCCACAAGGGAGCGCTTTGGCGGCGTCGGATGCTCGTTCGTTGGCGCTTCCTTGCTCCAGTTCGCTCAGCGGCTTGACCAGGACTCCGTCGAGGAACTCCCGCAGACCGGCGGCCATATCGACCCTGCTGTCGAGAAGCCATTGGATCTGCAATCCATCTTGCAGGGCGGCGGTATTCCTGGCGATCCGTTCCACGTCACAGCCATCTCGAAGCTGCCCTTCAGCCTTGATCTGGGTGAAAGCACGCCGGTTCTGCTCGATGACCATCTCATAGCGGTCTACGAAGTAGTCGTGTGCGGGGTGCGTGGGCGCGGTCGCCTCTGCGCTGAGGGTGGCGTACAGCTCGATGAGGGATCGCTGGGTGGCGTTGTGCTCCATCAAGGTCACCAGCGCAGACAGGAAGGGGATACCTTCACGGGCCTTGTCCGCCAGGAGGATGCTGTCACCCTGATCACGTGACTCCAGAACCGCCCTGAGGAGCTCTGCCTTCGTGGGAAAGTGGTGCAGCAGCGTCGAGTGGGTTACTCCGGCGCGCTTGGCTATATCGCGGAGCGATGAGGCGTTGAAGCCGGACTCGCCGAACAAGGCGACCGCAGCCTTGATGATCTTGACCTGGGTAGCGCGGCCGGTTGCGTACGTCCCGCGGCGTCGCCGGAGCGGGACTGTCTCTGTGTCGCTTTCACTCATAAGGACCTCGCCTTCAGCTGCAGGTTACCTGGGGTTGGGCTCTGTCGAGCAATCGGAGGTAGGGAGACAAACTGAACATGAACCATCTGGTCGATCTTTATGCTAGGGTAGGTCCGTCCGCAACGGTTGAGGCGCTTCCGACGAGACGAAGCACCGTCGCGGCATGAGTGGAGGCAATGATGACTCCAGACATTGGGCGCAGTCGGAACGGGACGACCTTCTTGACGGTCAGGTTCTGCGTGATGATGCTGCTCCAGTTCCTGGTCTTTGGGGCCTGGTTTCAGACGCTGGGCTTGGTGATGTCCACTTTCGGGATGGCCAATGCGATCGGCCTGGCATATTCCTCAGCGTCTATCGGCGCCTTCGTCGCGCCCCTGCTGGTGGGGTCGTTGGCGGACCGATGGTTCCGGTCCGAGCGGCTCTTGGCGACGACTCACCTGGTGTGCGCAGCTCTCATGATCGCGCTGCGCAACTCGGTGCTGGCAGGGTCGGAAGGGTGGACGTTGACGCTTGTCTTCATCTACATGGCGTTCTACATGCCCACCATGGGGATCGCGAACAGCATTGTCTTCAGACACATGGGTGAGGGGAACAGCAACTTCCCGTACGTGCGTGTCTTCGGCACCATCGGCTACGTCGTTGCGGGGGTCGTCGTCGGCCAGGGCGGCCTGTCCGCATCCCCGTCCGTCTTCCTGGTATCGGCATCGATCTCCGTGGTCATGGCCGTCTACTCCCTGACGCTTCCTCCGACGGCGCCAACCGGCACCGAATCCAAGTTCTCGTTGAGCGACCTGGTGGGCGCAGGGGCATTCACGCTGTTCCGGCACCACAACTTCCGTGTCTTCGCGGCGTGCGTGTTGCTCGCCGGTATCCCGCTGGCGCTCTACACCGCATATGCCTCCGCCTACATCGATGCCCTCGGAGTGAAGAACGTGGCCACTGTGATGGCGCTCGGCCCCTTCTCGGAGATCATCTTCGTGGTGACCATCCCATGGCTTCTCCGCAAGGTCGGGATGAAGTGGTCGTTGATGATAGGCATGCTGAGCTGGACGATCAGGTTGCCGCTGATGGCACTCGCGGCTGGGACGGGACTGATCCCACTGATCATCGCGATCGCGATGCAGGGCGTTTGCAACGACTTCCTCCTCGTCCTGGGTGCGATGTACGTGTCCAGCCTCTGCCCGCCCGAGATCAGTGCACAAGGTCAGAGCTTGTTCACGATGCTGTACAACGGCCTGGGCGCCCTCATCGGATCCTTGTTCGGGAACGTCGTCTTCAACTCGGTGGTTGCTCCGAACCTCGGGGCTCGAGGCACGGGCGCATGGATTCCTCTCTGGATCATAGGTGCGTGCGCAGCCGGCATCGCCGTTGTCCTATGGGCGCTCGGGCACCGTGGCCAACCCGTCCCGGAGACCTCATCGTCCAGCAGCGCGGTCCCCGCGACTAATCGCGACTAATTTGGAAGGATAGTCATGGATATCACTGTTCTCTGTTCAGACGGACGCGTCGGCTCGCGTATCGCGGCCGAGGCCGTCGGTCGGCGCCACCATGTGCGCGGCATCGACATTCACGAGACGCCTCGGGTAGAGGGACTGGCCGAGTATCACCGCCTCAATATCGCCGACGTCAATGGCATCGCCGAAGCGAGCCGGGGATCGGACGCGGTCGTCTACGCCGGTGCGCCGTTAGCGCTGGGACTGGACAAGGTCGAGGAGCTTATCGAGGGCGTCATCGAGGCTACCAAGCAGGCGGGCGTTGCTCGTCTACTGGTGGTCGGCGGTGCAGGCACGGCACTGACAACCGAGGGGAAGGTGTATCTGTACACGAAGTTCTTCTCCAAGACGATCAGGCCTGTTGTCGGGATGCATGAGCGAGTTCTGGAACGTATGCGACAGGAGCACGACTTGGACTGGGTCGTCCAAACGCCGCCCGCGATGATGGAGGAGAACGTCGGTGAGCGGACCGGCCACTACCGCACCGGTCATGACCACCTGGTAGTCACCGATCTCGAGAGCACCGATTACCCCCACATCAGCACTATTTCAATGCAGGACTATGCCGTCGCGATGGTAGACGAGATCGAGACACCCGTCCATCACCGGGAGCGGTACACAGTAGGCTACTGACCGAGAATGGAGAGGAATGAGTCATGAGGATCGCGGTAATCGGAGGTACGGGCAATGCCGGCTCCAGCATCATCGAGGAGGCGCTTGATCGTCACCACGAAGTCGTGTGCATCAGCCGTAACCCCAAGGACGTCGTGCACACCGAGTTCCCGGATATCGATTCCCGGTATGGTGACTGTGCGGACGTCGAGAGTCTTATTTCATCGATCCCGAGCGACACCGACGTCCTGGTGAACGCGGTCATGCCCGATCCCGACAACCCAACGACCTTCGGCACCTGGGCGAGCAATGTGGTCGAGGCGGCGAAGGCCCGCGGAGTCAAGCGGCTCCTTGCCGTCGGTGATTCGTGCGTGTTCGAAGTCAAGCCGGGTGTACGGCTCAGGGACACCTCGTTCCTGACACCCTTCTACCGCACGTGGTACGGCGTCCACGAACTCTCTCACGAGGTCTACCTGGCGGAGCATGAACTCGACTGGGTTGAGATCGCCCCCGCCGCGAAGATGTTCCCGGATCGGCGGCTGAAGACTTACAGGGTTGCGGTAGATGAGCTGTGCACCAAGGACATCTCCGATCCGGACTACGCCGCACAGTCGTACATCGGACTTGAGGACTTTGGCTACGCGTGTCTTGATGAGATAGAGCGGCCGCGGTACCACCGCCAGCGCATCTGCGTCGCCTATTAGTCTGCGTGGGGGGAGAGACCACCGAGCGATTCGACGATGAGGGCGGGTCACGTCGGCAAGGATCGATCTGGGAAACGCCCGACGGCGCGCGGTAAGGGCCTACCCTGGCACCATGACGAGCTCACCCCTTCCCGCCGGTCAGAGCACGGCCGCGTCGGCGTCCCCGCACACGGTTGCCGTGGTTGGCCTGGCCGCCTATACGTGGACCATCGCGTGCACGCGCTACGCCAAGGACGCCGACAAGGCCCCGGACATGGAACTGCGCGCCGAACTGCTGCGCATGAGCGCCGAGGCGGTCGCTTCCTTCGAACGGCTGCGGGTCGCGGCGGCGGACGCAGAGGTGGATGTGCTCGCGGCGGCCGAGCCCTTCGTCGGGGCACTGGGGGACTTCGACGAGCGGTTGCGCCCCCTGGACTGGTATGAGCGACTGACCAAGACCTACCTGACTTTCGGGCTGCTGCGTGACTTCGTCGTCGCGTTGGCGGAAACGGTGGAGGCGCCGCTGCGCGATCGGTTGATGGAGGACACCGGCGCCGACCGGTTGGCGTCCTTCGCCTCCTCTCAGCTGGTGCCGGCAATCGGTGAGGACACGCAGCTGGCGGCGCGCCTGGGACTGTGGGGGCGCCGCGTGGTGGGCGAGGAGATCGGCACCATGAAGCGCCTGTTGCTCACCGCCCCGGACCTGGCCACCTCGGGCGCCGATGGTGAGGCGCTGCACGCGGCCCTCTCCCAGGGGGCGACCACCCGTATGCGGGGGCTGGGGCTGCGCGTCTAGCCGACCGCCGTCGTCGAGCCGGGATCAGAAGCCGAGCAGCAGCCAGACGGTCAGTGCCAGTCCGCCGACCACCACGGCGGCATGAATGACTCGCTCGGGAATCAGCCGCTGAATCAGGGGCGCCACGTAACCGCCGGCGAAGGAACCGAGGCCGACGGCGATTGCTGCTCCCCAATCGACCCGCCCCTGCACAATGAACAGCACGGCCGCGGCGACGTTGGACAGTGTCAGCATGGGGGTCTTCATCACGACGGCCGCGTGAGTGTTCATGGGCGTGCCCAGGGTGCACAGAGCGAAGAAGAGCACTCCCGCGCCGGCACCGAAGTAGCCGCTGTAGACCATGATCGCCGCCATCAGGGCCAGGAATGCGGGTGCGGGCAGCCGGTAGTTGGTGGCGCCGCGCCGCAGTCGCGGGCTCAGGGCGACCAGCACGGTGGCGAGTAGCACCAGCCAGGGCACGACTGCCTCGAATACACCGGGTGGGGCCACCAGCAGCAGCGCACCGCCCACGAGCCCGCCGACGACGGCGATGAGCGCCTGGGGAAGCAGCGGGTAGTAGCGGATCTGCCTGAGCCGGTCCCAGGAGGTGATCAGCGAGCCGATGCCGCCGGGAATCAGACTGACCGTGTTGGAGGCGTTGGCGACCACCGGGGGCACGCCCAGGGCGAGCATCGCGGGGTAGGAGACGAGCGAGGCCATTCCCACCAGGTAGCCGACGATGGCGGCCAACACGCCGGCGAGGAACAGCAGGGCGTAGGTGATTACGGGCGACATCGCGGTTAACAGTAGCTGTAACGCGTTGGGCTGCTGCGTGGTCGGATGGGTCTGGGCGGCGCGCCTGCCGGAGGAGCCGCGCGGCGCAGAAGTGTGAGGCATGATACGTGCGTGGCTCACGCCGGGGCGTCGTTGCACCGCGGTGAGTTCGCTGGCGAAGCAGATTCGCGCAGATCAAACAGATTCGACAATCAGCAGTCCTGACGCTGAAAGGGGACCACATGTTCGTACGTCGTGAGGCAATCGCCGTCCGTTGTGACCACGAGGGGTGCGACCGCATGGTCGCGCACCGGGTGGTCGACACCGTCCACGACCCGGATGGCACGGCGATTGAGCGCGTGCTTGCGTTGAGCTACACCGAGCACGACGCACTGCGCGCGGCCGAACGCGACGGCTTCAAGATCATGGGGGACCACGTCTTCTGCGAGAAGCACGACCGGTTGTAGCGCGGTGTTGGTGGTGTGGGTGGTGCCGCCGGTGGGGCCGGAGGGATGGTCTGTTGACGTTTTACGACCTTGGGGTACCACCCCGGGGTCGATAAACGCACCCCAAGGTCGTAAAACGCCAGGCGGCGCCCCACACGTCACTGGTACCGGCCTCGACGAAGGGGGAAAGGCAAGGTGGTGCCCCTACCGCCGCCCGATCCCCAGGCACGCAAAAGGCGGCGCCCGCTTGTGGAGGCGGACGACGCCCTCGAGCTTGAATCAGGCGCCGAGCCGAGGCGGCGCCGTCCTCGGGGTGATTCAGATGCCGAAGCCGACGCGGCGGGGGGAGCTTCGCCGATCGTCGATGTAGCGAGCGAGCCCGCCGGGATGAACACCTTGCGCCCCTTGTCGTCGGTCAAGGTGACCGCGGAGGTGGCGGCGTCAGCCACAGCCGCAAGGACCTCCTCCTGGGAGGCGGAGGTCTCCAGCTGGAGCTCACGAGTCGAGTGCTTGATTCCGATGGTGACCTGCATAGGTACTCCTTGTGTCCAGGACTCCGGCCGCTCAAGCCTGTAAAGGCAACGGCCCGCGGTGGGGTGTCTGTCCTGATCCTATGGGCGTCACCGGCGCGAAGGCTTACCCGATCCACCGCAATCCGAGCCGTTTCGCGTCGCGCGGACAGCACACCTTCGTCGTCTGTTGTCGTTGCCCTCACCAATCCGACGTCCAGACGACGTTAAGGGCTCCCAATTCAGGTCGGGCCTCCGTGGTGAGATGGATACATGACCAGCCCCACCGGCGCCCCCCGCCTCCTGCCCCCGCTCGCGCAGCCCCCACTGCCCGAGCCGGACGCCTCTGCCACTCGGGTCCTTACTCGCGCCGCAGACGGCGCGAACCTCGTCGTCCTCGGCGCCCCCGGCACCGGCAAGACCACCACCGCCCTGCGCCTGCTGGTTGACGCAGCGGCTATCCACCGCAAGAAAGCCGTCCTGCTCGCCCCCACGCGCGCCCGCGGGGACCGCCTGCGCGAACGCGCCTCCCACCTGCTCGGCCTCGCCGGTGCCCCCTCCGGCACGGTCCGGGTGGGCACCCCGGTAGGCCTTGCCTTTACGATCCTGAAGACCTCATTCACCCAGCGCCCCGACCCGCTGCCCGCGCCGGTCCTGCTCGCCGGTGCGGAGGAGGACGCCGCCCTGGCACAGCTGCTGCGGGGCACCACTTGGGGAGACCTGCCCGCCGAGGCCGTAGACTCCCGCGCCTTCCGCACCGAGTTGCGTAACCTGCTGGCCCGGGCCGGAGAACTCGGCGTCACCGCCGAGCAGCTCGCCAGTCTCGGTGCCGAGCTGGACATCCCCATCTGGCGGCACGCCGCCCCACTGCTGCGTACCTGGGACGCGCAGGGCCGCCCCAGCGCCGCCAACCGCTCCACGGTCCGCAAGATGGACTCGGCCCGCTTGCAGGACCGCGCCCGCGAAGCTCTGGGAACCTGGGATGACGACGGCGTGCTCGCGCCCCGTCCCGTCCCGGAGGTGGTCATCGTCGACGACTACCAGGACTGCACCGCCGCCACCGCCCGCCTCTTGGCCGCGCTCGCCGTCCCCGACGCCACCGGCCACCGCGCCAGATCATCGCGCTTGGCGATCCCGACGCCGCCGTCGAGGTCTTCCGCGGAGGCAATCCCAGCCTGCTCAACGCTGCCGAGGATCGCTCCGGGCTCGCCGCCGAGCGCCTCACACTGAGCACGGTTCACCGCGGTACACCCGAACTGGTCCGGCTGTGGTCCACACAGGCCGACCGCATCCCCGTCACCGGCACCGCCACTTACCGGCACCCCGAGCATGCGAGCGACACGGCGGCCGTAGCCGCTCCCAGCGGCGTCGAGACCCTCCTCGCCTCCAGCCCGCTCCAGCAGACCGCCCAGATCGCCCGCATCCTGCGCGGCGAGCACGTCCACCACAACACCGCCTGGGACCAGATGGCCGTGATCGTCCGTTCCGCGGGCACCGCCCGCGCGGTCAGCCGCGAGCTGCGCCACCATGGCGTGCCCCTGGCCTCCACCACCCCGGCCGTGCTGCTGCGCGCGGAGCCCGCGGCCGCAGCCATCATCAATGCCTGCCGGGCCGCGCTGGCAGGCACTTTCGGCGACGCCGGCAGCCCACCCGAGTGGTCCACCGCCTTCGAACTGCTCACCAGCCCCCTGATTGGGCTGACCAACCTGGACCTGCGCCGACTGCGCCGTCGCCTGCGCGCAGACCGACCCGCCGAGGCCGGTCGGGATGAGAACCTGCTCGGCGTCCTGGCCACCCCCGACGCCGCCACCGCCCTGGTCCGCGAGCTCGCCGACGAGCCCCTGGCCGAGCAGGCCAAGCGGCTGGAACGCGCCGCCCACGTCGTCGCCGCCCTGCGGGGCGTGGTCGAGGCCGCCCGGGAAGAGGAACGCCTGGTCGACGCCGAGGCGCTGATGTGGGCGGCCTGGCAGGCTTCGGAGTGCGCGGAGGCGTGGCGCGCCACGGCGCTGGCGCCGCGCACCACGCGCACCGCCGCGCTCATGGCCGAGGCGGCCGAACAGGATCTGGACGTGGTCACCGTGCTGTTCAAACGCGCCGAGGTGTGGGCCGAGCGCCACCCCGGGGCCGCAGCAGGCGACTTCTTCAGCGAGCTCGCGGCGGAGGTGCTGCCCTCAGACACGGTGGCCCCGCAGGGGATACGCCCCGCCGGCGTCGCCGTCCTGACCCCTGCCGCCGCGGCCGGAGCCCAGTGGGAGGTGGTGGTCGTCGCCGGGGTGGAGCGCGACGTGTGGCCCGACCTGCGGCTGCGCGACGGATTGACCCACGCTGGCCTGCTGGTCGACGCCGTCACCGGCCGTCTCCCGCTCGCGGCCGACGGCAGACGGTCGACCGCACAAGACCCCGCCGAGGCCCGCAGCCAGGTCCGGGGCGATGAGCGCCGCATGTTCCTGTCCGCCCTCTCCCGCGCCAGCCGCCGCCTGATCGTCACCGCGGCGCTGGACGCCGACTGCGCGCCCTCCGCCTTCCTGCTCGAGGTCGCCGAGACGAGCGGGCAGAAGCTCTTCAACGAGGACGGCGGACTCGAGCCCGCCCCGGATGCTGCCGACCTGACCCTGCCAGGGCTCGTGGGAGAACTGCGCGCCGCGGCCGTAACCGGTCGCCTGGAGGGGGCCGACGCCGGTGAGCGCGCTCGCGGCCGGCAGGCCGAGCAACTGCTGGCCGTACTAGCGTGCGACGGTGTCAGCGCCGCCGACCCCGCCAACTGGGCCGGTCTGGGGCAGCCGACCTCCGCCGCGCCCCTGGTCGGCTCGGGTCAAGAGATCCGTATCAGCCCCTCCGACGTCGAGGCGATCAGCAAGTGCCCGCTGAAGTGGTTCTTTCAGCGCAACGGTGGCGGCACCGGCACCAGCGATGCCCAGAGGGTCGGCATGCTCGTGCATGGCCTGGCCGAGCGCGCCGAGCGAGAAGGACTGCGCGGCGAGGCGCTGCGCCAGGCCCTGGAGGACGCGCTGCCGGAGCTGGGCTACCCGGACACCTGGCTCGGCAACATCGAGCGGCAGCGCGTGCGCGACATGATCGGCCGGCTCGACGCCTACCTCGGTTCGGTCACCGGCCCCGCCCTGGTGGAGCAGACGGTGGATGTCCACCTGGATTTGCCAGTACCCAAGGACGAAGAGGAGGAAAGCGCTGCTGCTGACGGCGGCGAGTCCGCAGCAAGCGCCGACGGCGGGCGTGCAGTCGACGCTGGGGCCGCGGCTACTGGCGGTGAGCCTGTGCCCGAGGGGGAGCCGATCCCGGTGCGCATACGCGGGCGTATCGACCGCCTGGAGTTTCTCGACGGCGCCCCGCCCGACCCGTCCGCGGACGGGGTGCTCCCCGCCGGGCAGGGGCAGCGCGTGCGCGTCATCGACTTCAAGACCGGCAGCGGCAAGCCAGATATGCCCAAGCGCAACGCGCAGCTTGCTACCTACCGCATGGCTTTGGCGGCCCTCGGCTACCAGGTTGATGGCACTGGGCTCGCCTTCCTCGGCATGAAGCCGCGCGGCACTGATCCCGGCCCGAAGATCCTTCCGGACGGAATGGTCCTCGAGTCCAGCCCCGATCCGGAGACCGGAAAGGAGTGGGACGTGAAGCTGCTCGCCCGCGCCGCGCTGGACGTTTCCGGCGCCAGTCTCATGGCCCGCAGCGGTGGCCACTGCCAATGGTGCTCCTTCAAGGCCAGTTGCCCCGTCAATCCCGAAGGAAGGAGGACCGTGGCATGAGCGCCGCCGACCTCACCCCCGAAGCCCTCGCTAAGAGGCTCGGACTGCCTCGTCCCACCGAGGAACAGGCGGAAGTCATCGGCTATCCGCTGCGGCCCCTGCTCGTGGTCGCCGGCGCTGGCAGTGGCAAGACCGCCACCATGAGCCAGCGCGTCGTCCACCTGGTTGCCACCGGCGTCGTTCGCCCCGATCAGGTACTGGGACTGACCTTCACCCGCAAGGCCACGGCGGAACTGGCCGAGCGTGTCTCCCTCCGCCTCGCCCAGCTGGCCGACAGCGGCGTTATCGCGGGCGCTGACGAAGATCCTGAGCCGACCGTGGCCACCTATGACTCCTTCGCCGGCTCACTCGTGCGCGAATACGGCCTGTACGTCGGCGCCGACCCGGACGCCACCCTGATCACCGAGGCCCGCAAGTGGCAGATCGTCACCGACATCATTGAGCGGCGCACGGACCCGCTTCCTTTCGATTCCAAGTCCGGTGCGATCGGCGCCGTCCTGCGCGCAGACAACGCGCTGTCCACGAACTTGCTCAGCATTGACACCGCCCGCGAGGAGCTGTCCGGACTGCATGAGCAATTGGTGGGGCTGGTCAGCACATACGGGGTTGGTAGTGACTTCAGGGGCGCACCGGAAGCCATGGAGGCCTGGCTGGGCGCGCTCGACGCCGTGCAGGACTTTCGCGACTACAAGCGTCGCCACGGACTGGTCGACTTCGGCGATCGGCTGGCACTGGCCTGCCGTATCGCCGAAGAGGTGCCCGAGGCCGCGGCGGCCATGCGCGCGCAGTACCCAGCGGTGCTGCTGGACGAGTTCCAGGACACCTCCGTAGCCCAGGTGCGGCTGCTCTCCGCCCTGTTCGCGGACCAGGGTGTTACCGCCGTCGGCGACCCGAACCAGGCCATCTACGGCTGGCGCGGTGCCAGTGCCGGCGCGTTGGACACCTTCCATGCCCGCTTCAATCCCACTGGGGTGCAAGCTGTAGCCCGGGGCGGCAACCCCGAAGCCGAGACGCCGGTGCTGCAGCTGTCTACCGCTTGGCGCAACGACTCCACCGTCCTAGTCGCTGCCAATGTCATCTCCAGGCCACTGCGCAATCCCGAGTACCAGCCCGGCGATGCCCTGGTCAGCCACGTCCCGGTCCGCGAATTGCAGGAGCGCTCGGCTGCCGACGGTCTGGGTGCCGGGCAGGTGCTTGCAACTTTTCTCGCGGACCCACTGCAGGAGGCCGATGCCATCGCCGACTTCATGCAGGAGCGCTGGCGCCCCGACGCCGAACTGGCTGTCCTGTGCCGCAGCCGCAGCCAGATGACGCCGGTGGCCGAGGCGCTTGAGGCGCGTGGGGTGCCCTACGAAGTAGCGGTGTCGGGCGGCATGCTGTCCATCCCAGAGGTAGCGGATGTGCGGGCCCTGCTGACCGTGGCCGCCGACCCCGAGCGTGGCGATCGGCTCATGCGCCTGCTCGCAGGAGCGACATTGGTGCCGTTGATCTACGGGCTCTGCAATGCTTTGCCCGTGAGCTTGCACGCCAGCACGACCTGGCCAACGGCGTCGGGGAGGGGACGCGGGCCGACGGCGCCAATTCTGAGGAAAGTGGCGGCACACCCGCTGCGGAGCAGCCCGAGGAGGCGTCCCTTTCCGAGGCGCTCGAGGAACTCGCTCGTCGTGACGATGCCGCCCGCACCGCCGGCGCCGGCGTGCCGCGGGAACGGGCGAGCAGACGGTGGGTCCTGCGGTGGCGGGCCTCAGCGAGGCGGGCCGGCAGATTGCGCTGCGGATCGCCCGAGCCCTGCGGCGCGTGCGCGGCGCACTCGCGCTGCCATTGCCGGATCTGATGGCCGTGTCCGAGCAGGCCCTGGGCCTGGACGTGGAGCTCGCCGCCCGCGTCGGCAACCGTATGGGCAGGCGCGCCCTGGACACGTTCCGGACCGTCGCTGAGCAATATGCCGCCGATGTGGAGACGCCCACGGTCTCCGGGTTCCTGGAACTACTTGACTACGCGGAGTCGGAGGAGCGTGGGTTGGAAGCGCCCGAGGTCGAGCCCGAGCCTGGTGCCGTGCAGATCATGACCATCCACAGCGCCAAGGGACTGGAGTGGGATCACGTGGCTGTGGTTGGTCTGACCGAGACCTCGTTCCCCTTGTACCGGGGCAACTCGGTTCCCGCTGACAGGAAGGTGCGTACGAGTGGTGGATGACCTCCAAGCGGGAGTTCCCCTACCCGCTGCGTTCCGATGCGGACCAGCTACCGCCCTTCGAGCTGGGTGGCCTGGAGACTCCGCTGGGCCCTGGGATTAAGTTGAGCCGGGATGAGAAGAACGAGATCAAGGATCTCAGGGAACAGTACCGACTGGCGCTCGGTCGACACCTGGTTGCCGAGGAGCGCCGCCTGGCCTATGTGGCCATTACGCGGGCGCGTCACCACGTGCTGCTGACCGGCTCGCATCTGGTCAAGGAGGGCAACACCCCCCAACCCGCCTCACGGTTCCTGACCGAGCTGCAGCAGGCGGAACTGCTGATCGAGTTCGGTCCCGGCTTCTCCGAACTGCCCCAGGATGCCACCAACCCCGTCGGGGTTGCGCAGGCCCCCTGGCCGGTTACGCACCCGGCTGCCCCCGGTTCGGAGCGCGCAGCCCGCATTGCCGCCGCCGAGGCCGTCACGCGTGCCATGGCGGCCCCCGCCGCCGTGGTCTCCGCGGAAGAGGCCCCGTGTGACGGGCAACTCGCGGGGTATGGTACCGCCGACCCGCGCGTGGCGCGCTGGCGGGAGGACGCCCGCCTGCTGCTGGCCGAGCGCGAGGCCGCCGCAAACGCAATGCCCACGGTCCGCCAGCCCGCCCACCTGGCCGCCACCCGGCTGACCGCGCTGCGCGATAACCGGGAGCAGTTCGCGCTAGACCTGCGCCGTCCCTTACCGACCCAGCCACAATCCGCCGGGCGCTTGGGCACCGTCTTCCACGACGCCATCGCGCAGCGCTTGACCAGCCAGGGCCCGCTGTTCAACCTGGAGGATGCCGGGGTCCCGGAGACCCTGAGCAAAGCCGACCGCGACCGCGTCAACAACTGGCTCACGGTCGCCGCCGAGCACCGGCTGCTGAACGGCTACCGGCTGGTCGCCACCGAGGAACCGCTTGAGCTCACCGTCGGCGACACCACCCTGCGCTGCCGCATCGACGCCGTCTTCCAGCGGCCGGGCAGCGATCACTACCTGGTGGTCGACTGGAAGACCGGTCATAAGCGGGTACCGGTGGACCAGCTCAGCGTGTACGTGCACGCCTGGGCCGCGAGAGAACAGATCCCCACCGACCAGATCCGCGCCGCCTACGTCTACGTCGCCGACAACGGCGACGTAGACGAACTGGACGAGGAATCCTTCCTCCCCTTGGAGGAGATTCGGCGCAGCCTGGACCCATGGGGCCAGTGAGCGGCGGGCGCCGTACCCGGCGGTAGGGACTAGTCCTCGCTGCCGGTCTCGTTGCTGTCCGCCTCATTGTCGGCGGCGCTGTCGTGACCGTGGTCCGCGTCGTCCTCGACCAACACCATCTTGACCTCGCTGGTGGTGGCCTCCGGCTCGGCCGGCTCCTTGACTCCCGGAACGGGCGCCAGGCGCGGGCCGGTCTGCTCCACCAGCGGCTCATCCCCGACCTGGTCGGCCAGGTCCGTCAGCATTGCCACGGCGTCATCGATGATCGAGTCGGAGTGGGAGCGCACCCCGTGCCTGAGCCACTCGGCCAGGCTCAGCTCGCTGACCAGCTCCGCCCGGTCGCGCAGGTGCCGGTCCACGCCCTCGGTGCGCGCCAGATCGTAGGCGGACTCGATCGAGTCCAGGCAGTCCACGGGCACGGAGGCGTACACCCACGCCATGTCCTCGGCCGGGTCGCCCACATGCACCTGGCCCAGCCCGCGCACGGCCACCACCGCGCCGCCCGCCGTCAGCACGTTCTCCGGCGCCAGGTCCCCGTGCACCACCACCGGCCGGAAGCGCCACAGGGCCGTATCCTCCAGCGCCACCTCCCAGCGGGCCAGCAGCGCCGGCGGCACCTTCCCGGTCCCGGCGGCGTCGTCGAGCAGGTTCAGCCAGCGGGTGCGTACGTCGTCGGCGTCGTATACCGGCAGGCCTGCCTCGGAGACCACCGTGTGGGCAGGTCGTGCAGTTCGCCCAATGCCCTGCCCAACCCCGCGGACAGCCCCGGCCCCGGGCGCAACGAATCGACGTCAATGGGGCGTCCCTCCAGGTGGGAACGCACCTGAATGTAGCTGCCCTCCTGCCGCAGCGTGCCGGCGGGGCGGGGCACGTCGAAGGACAGGCGCCCGTCGTCGACGATCCTCCCGATGCGTCGCAGCACCTCGGCCTCCGCCTCCAGGGTTGCGCCGGTCGCATCCGCGTGAGTCTCCAGCACCTCCCAGTGACGGCCCTGGGTGTCGACGACGCCGACCACCCGCAGGTCGGCGGAGCGCTCCTGGGGCAGGGCCAGGCGCGCGGGATCCAGCCCTGGAACGGCCACCGCGGCCATGGCGGCCAGAGCCAGTGGCGAGCGTTCGCGGGCGGGCTCCGCGTCGGGCACAGACCCACCCGATGCGGCGGCGTGAGGCGACGCGGAGGCGGAAGCGGGGGCGGACGGTCCGGCAGGCGGCTGTGACATGACTCCACCGTAAGCGAGGAACCCGCCGGTCGGGGTGGCGCCGCGCCCCGAGGAGCGCCCACCATCCAGGCGATTGCCAGGGGGCTGTCACCATTGGTACGTCCTCGCCGGCGGCCGGAGTTTTCCACAGGGCCCTGAGACGGGGTGGCGTTGATGCGCAGTTGTGACCTATGGTCGCGGCGTGGCGCTGCTCAGTGTCGAGCCAGTGCCGCACACGCCAGCCGCTGGTGAGTACTCCGCTAGCGTCGAAAAACCGTCAATCGTGAGGCCCGCCATGGATGCCGCAGCCTTGCTGCACTCCGAAATCCGCGAACTCGTCCGCCGCCGCGGCGTCGACCCGCTTACGGACGCCCCCGGCCTGGAGGCGCTTGTCGCCGAGGCCAGTGCCGACTACGTCGCCCGCGCCGACGCCGGCCTGGTCCCGCCCCTGCCCGACCCCGACGACGCCGCGCCGTGCCGTCGACGCGCTGGCCGGCCTGGGCCCCCTGCAGCGCTACCTGGACGACGACACGGTTGAGGAGATCTGGTGCAACGCCCCCGGCCGGGTATTCATCGCCCGCGCCGGCCGCCCCGAACTGACGACCACGCTGCTGGAGGATGAGGAGCTGCGCGTACTGGTGGAGCGGATGCTGCGCGCCTCCGGGCGCCGCCTGGACCTGGCCAGCCCCTTTGTGGACGCTCAACTGCCGGGCGGGGAGCGCCTGCACGTGGTCATCCCGCCCATCACCTCCCGGCATTGGGCGGTCAACATCCGCAAGCACACTTCCCGGGCCGCGCGCACCAGCGACCTGGTGCGGATGGCTCGCTCACCGCACACGCCGCCGCCTTCCTGGATGCCTCCGTGCAGGCCGGGCTGAACATCCTCGTCTCGGGCGCCACCCAGGCCGGTAAGACCACCATGGTGCGGGCCCTGGCCGGCGCCATTCCCGCCGGGCAGCGCGTGATCACCTGCGAGGAGGTCTTCGAACTGGCGCTGCGCAACCGGGACTGCGTAGCCATGCAGACCCGCGCCGCCAACCTGGAGGGGGTCGGGGAGATCAACCTGCGGCGCCTGGTCAAGGAAGCGCTGCGTATGCGGCCCGACCGACTGTTGATCGGGGAGGTGCGCGAGGCCGAGGCCCTGGACCTGCTGATCGCCATGAACTCCGGCATGCCGTCGATGTCTACATTGCATGCCAACTCCGCCCGGGAGGCGATCATCAAGATCTGCACGCTGCCGTTGCTGGCCGGCGAGAATGTATCCGCAGGTTTCGTCGTCCCCACGGTGGCCGGCGCGGTCGACCTGGTCGTTCACCTGGACCTCGGCCCCGATGGCCATCGCCAGGTGCGTGAGATCGCCGCCCTGTCCGGCCGGGTGGAGAACGGCACCATCGAAATGTCCGACGTCTTCCAACGCGATGACGCCGGCCTGCTGGTGCGCGGTCCGGGCATACCGCGCGCCGCCGAACGCTACGCCCGCGCGGGCCACGACCTGGCCGCCCTGCTCACCGGCGACGCCGTGGGGTCCCAACCGGTCCTGCGCGCGTCCGGGGCCGGCGCTCTCGCCGGGACGGCACGGGCCGCGGGGGAGTGGTCCTGATGGGGGCCGTAGCTGGTCTGTTGGGCGGCAGCGGCATCATCCTGGTCTGGCTCGCCCTGACCAGCGAACCGCCCCGGTGGCGTTCGGCCCGCCAGCGGCGCCTGGCGGACCTGCTGGTGCAGGCAGGCGTCGGCCGCACCAGTCCCGCCCTGTTCGTCGCCGGCAGCCTCGGGCTCGGCCTGGTGACCGCACTGGTCTTCCTGGGGGTATCCCGGGCCTGGCCGATCGCGGCCGCCTTCGGAGCCATCGCCGCCGGCGCACCGCTGCTGGTGGTCTCCTCCCGGGCCCGCGCCCGCCGCACCAACCTGCGCGAGGTCTGGCCGGAGGCCGTCGACACCCTGGTGTCGGGCGTGCGCGCCGGCATGAGCCTGCCCGAGGCACTGGCCAACCTCGGCGAGCGCGGACCCGAACCGATCCGGGAGGAACTGCGCGCCTTCGGCGTCGACTACGCCACCACCGCCCGCTTCGACCAGTCACTGGACCGGCTCAAGGCCCGCTTCGCCGATCCGGTGGCCGACCGCATCGTGGAGGCCCTGCGGCTGGCGCACGAGGTCGGTGGCAACGACCTGACCACCCTGTTGCGCTCGCTGTCGCGGATGCTGCGCGAGGACCTGCGCACCCGCGGCGAGCTAGAGGCGCGCCAGTCCTGGACCGTCAACGGGGCGCGGGTGGCGGTGGCCGCGCCATGGATCGTGCTGGCACTGCTGTCCACCCGCCCCCAGGCGGCCGCCGCCTATGCCACCGCCACCGGCGCCCTCACACTCGCCATCGGCGGGGCGGTGACCGTGATCGCCTACCGGCTCATGTTGCGGCTCGGGCGCCTGCCCGAGGAAGACCGGGTGCTGCGATGAGTCCCGGGATCACCGGCGCCCTGGCCGGCCTACTCGCCGCCTGCGGCATCCTCGCCGTCCTCGACGCCGTGCGGCGCCACCGTCCCACCCTCACCGCGCGCCTGGAACCCTATGTGCACGCCCGCTCCGCCACCTCGCGGCTACTGACCGGGGCACCGGCCGCGGACGGGCAGACCGTCAGCGCCGTGCTGCTGGACACGGTCGCGCGGCTCGGCGGCGTGCTGGAGGCGATCGGCTCCTCCGCCGAGTCGGTGCGCCGGCGCCTGGCTCGCTCCGGGACCGGGCTGACCTATGAGGAGTTGCGCACCCAGCAGCTGCTGTGGGCCGTGGCCGGGCTCGCCGTCGCCGCCGGTGGCGGACTGGCGCTGTCGTTGGTCTGGCGGGTCAACGTGCCGCTGCTGATCGTGCTGGCGCTGCTGGCCGGCGTCGGCGGGGCGGCCGCCCGCGACTGGTGGCTCACCCGCACCGTGAACCGGCGTTGCGCGCGCATTGAGGCGCAACTGCCCGACGTCGTCGAACTGCTTGCGCTCGTGGTCGGTGCCGGGCAGGGTCCTGTCGCGGCCATCGAGCGGGTCGTGCGCGTGGGGCACGGCGAGCTCATTGAGGAACTGGAGGTCACTCTTGCCGACGTCCGCTCGGGCACCGTGCTGTCCACCGCCCTGGTCCACCTGGAGCAGCGGGTCGGCTCCTTACAGGTCACCCGCCTGTCGGAGGCGATCGCCGTCGCTCTGGAACGCGGCACCCCGCTGGCCGACGTGTTGCGCGCCCAGGCCGCCGACGCCCGCGAGGCCTCCCGGCGTGCCCTGATGGAGGAGGGCGGGCGCCGCGAGATCGCCCAGATGGTGCCTGTCGTCTTCCTGATCCTGCCCATCACCGTCGTCTTCGCCCTTTTCCCGGGCCTGTTCGTGCTGCGGATCGGCCTATGAACTAGCTCCCCGCGCCGCGCACCCGCTCCTTGCTTCCAAGCCGCAAGAGACCTCCCACCGTCAAGCCAAACCTTCACATCCCCTCCATGGAAACCACGGAAACGGAGAATCCCATGCAAACCCTCAAGCGCCTCAGTCTTCGCCTGCAGACCCGGCTCCAACACTTAGACGACGAGCGCGGTGACGTCCCCGGCTGGGTGCTGGTGACGCTTATGACCGCGGGGCTCGTCGTCGCCCTGTGGGCGGTGGCCGGTCCGGCCCTGATCCAGGTGTTCAACGACGCCATCGCCAAGGTCTCCGGTGCCATCTGAGCGGCCGGCCCGGCGCGCTCGCGGCCGCTCCGGCCAGACGGACGGGCTCGCTCGGCGACAGCGGGAGTCCCGCCGCATGGCGGGCGAGCGTGGTTCGGCCGTGGTGGACTTTGTGCTCGTCGGTGTGCTCGTCATCGCCGTGTCGGTGGCGCTGCTCCAGCTCGCCCTCGGTCTGCACGTGCGCAACGTGCTCACCGACGCCGCCGGGGAGGGTGCCCGTCGCGCCGCACTGGTCGGCGGCACCACCGCCGAGGCGGATGCGCGCGTGCGCGCCCTGGCCGGCGCCGCACTAGCCGACGGCTACGTCGATGCCGTGACCGTCAGGCGCACCCGGGTCGACGGCGTGGCGGTGGTGCGTGTGGACGTGACCGCCCCGCTGCCGGTGCTCGGCCTGCTCGGCCCCGGTGGGACGCTGCACGTCACCGGGCACGCCGTCGATGAGGCCGCCCTCGTGGGCGTGGATGGAGGCGAACCGTGAGCAGGCGCGCGCTGGACCCACCGCATATGCGGGCCGAACCGTCGGGGAGGCGCAGGCCCGTCCGGTCGGCCCTCCGGCGGTTCGGGCGGCGGGGCGATCCGGAGGTCGGCAACGCCCCGGTGGAGTTCATCGGCTGGACGGTGGTGCTGGTGGTGCCCGTCGTCTACCTGCTCATCGCCCTGGCCCAGGTGCAGGCGGCCTCCTTCGCCGTGGCCTCCGCCGTCGACGCCGCCAGCCGCATTCTGGAGGTGGAGTCGGGGGACGCCGCCGTGGCCCACGCGCGGGTGGCCGTGGCCCTGGCCCTGTCAGACCAGGGGGTAGACGCCGATCCCGCCACCGCCCTGAGCGTGGGCTGCGCGGACGCCGCCTGCACCGGGGCAGTGGTGCGAGTGCAGGCGGGGGTGGACCTGCCGGTGCTGGCCGCGGCCGGGGTGGGACGGGACGTGGTCGTTGTGGACGCCGAGCGCGCCGTCACCCTTGCCGACACGGGAGGCGCACCATGATCTCGCCGGAGTGTTGTCGGCTCGCGGCCGCGCGGGTACGCCGGGCGGGCGCCGCGGAGGACGGGCAGACCCTGCTGCTGGGGGTCGGGCTGGTCGCCGTCGTCGCCGCATTGATTCTGGCGCTCGCCTCCGCCAGCGCCGTCTACCTGGATCTGAAGACCCTTACCTCGCTGGCGGACTCGGCCGCGGCCGCCGCGGCGGATGCGATCGACGACGCTCCTACTTCTCCGGAGAGTCCACCGCGGCCGGCCCCGGCACGCTGTCGGCCGCAGGCGTGCGGGCCGCGGCCGCCGCCGACCTGGCCGGACAGCCGGTCGAACTGACCGGGGTGCAGATCACCGAGGCGACCAGTCCCGACGGCGCCACCGCCGTCGTCACCCTGACGGCGCATTCCCAGCCACCGTTCCTGCCCTAGGGCGTGATCGACGCGGCGGGTTTCACCATCACCGCCACCGGCACCGCCCGGGCCGCCACCGGCATGTGATGGTTCGCGGGGGTGGAATGTCCGGATTCGGCACTAACGGGTCCGGGTGCGGCCGGCGGGCGTTTTAGGTTCGTTGGAATCATGCCGTTTTATGAGCGGCCCGAAGACGCATGCCCGGCGTTCGTGCCGGATTTGGACACTCTTCACCGGGCGAGGGCGGCGGAGGAACGGCGGGGGATGAGCGTGGGGACGGCTACGCGGTTGGCCGGCTGCTCGCCAGTGCCGGTCGTCTGCGCGGCCAGCAGGTCGAGGGCGCCCACGGCAATCAGGTCGAAGGGGACATGCACCGTAGTCAGCGGAACGGCCAACTGGGTGGCCACCGGGGTGTCGTTGTAGCCGACGACGCTCAAGTCTTTGGGTACGGAGCGCCCCACCGCGCCGGCCGCGGCGAGCGTCCCCATGGCGAGCCGGTCATTCGCGGCGAAGACGGCGGTGGTCTCCGGCGCTTGGGATAGCACCGCGGCGGCCGCCTCGCGTCCGGCCGTGTAGCCGAAGCCGCAGTGGCGGATGTATGCGTCCGGGACCGGCAGATCCGCCTCGGCCATGGCGCGGTGATAGCCGGCCAGGCGCTGCTGCGCGGTGGAGGTGAAGTCGGGACCGGGGAGGACGGCGATCGCGGTATGGCCGAGGTCAAGCAGGTGACGCGTGGCCAGGTAGCCGCCGAGCTCGTCGTCGCATACGGAGGAGGGGGACACGCCGTCGGTGCGCAGCGCGAGCACGTGCGGCACCTGCCGGTCGCGCAGGGAACCGGGCAGGGGATCGTCCAGGCGGGCGGTGGCGAGCACCAGCCCGTCTACCCGTCTGGCCAGCAGCGAGTCGACGGCGCGGGCCTCGGCGGCGGAGTCGTCGCCGCACACGGAGACGAGTGCGAACAGTCCCCGAGCGGCCGCCGCCGAGAAGATCGCCTCGAACAGCAGCGCCATCACGGTGTCGGACAGGCGTGGCACCAGCACCCCGACGGTGCCGGTGTCGCCGCGTCGCAGCGCGGAGGCGGCGGCGTCGCGCCGGTATCCGAGTCGCTCGGCCGCCTCCCTCACGCGCTGGGCGGAGGCGGAGCGGGAGGCCGGAAGTCGTTCGTCGAGGATGCGGGAGGCGGTAGAGATGGACACGCCCGCTGCTGCGGCCACGTCCCTAAGGGTGACGGTCTTCACGATGTGCCTCCTGGTCGGCTGATCGCATCGTAGCGGCGCGACTCCCGGACGAGGAGACGGACCCGCGGCGCCCGAGGACGTCGCGGGTCCGTCTTAGACGGGGCTACCCGTTGTCAAACGACGACGGCGGCCAGCGCGAAGCCGTAGAGCACGCTCAGGCCCGTGGCCATGAGCCCCGGGATCAGGAAGGGGTGGTCGAAGAAGTGCGTGCCGAGCTGGGTTGAGCCGGTGTCGTCGAGCTCAACCGCCGCCAACAGTGTGGGATAGGTGGGCAGGATGAACAGGGAGGAGGTCGCCGGGAAGCAGGCCACCACGGTCGCCGGGGCCACGCCGATCGCCAGCGCGGTGGGGAACAGCGCCTTGGTGGAGGCGGCCTGCGAGTACAACAGCGAGGAGGCGACCACTACCAGGATGGCGAACAGCCAGGGCTTGCCCGCCAGGGCCGTACCCAGATGCGCCTGGATCCAGTCCTGGTTCGCGGTCATGAAGGTGGTGCCCAGCCAGGCGACGCCAAGGATGCAGGCGCAGGCGCTCATGCCGGTGCGGAAGATGGACGAGCCCGGTATCGCCTTCGGGTTGGCCCGGCAGGCCACGATGATCGCCCCTGCGGCCGCGAGCATGACGGAGATACGGCACTGACCGGCGTCCATGACGGGGTCGGAGATCAGGCCCACCTTCTCGGAGATGGCGATGGAGTAGGCCAGCACCACCACCAGGGCGATCATGAAGATCAGCACCGACAGCTTGGCGCCCGGGCGCAGCTCGCGGACCTCGTGCTTGGGCGGGGCGATCTCGCCCGCCGCCAACCGGCGCTGATACTCCGGCACGACGTCGAGTCGGTCCGTCCCGCGGGCCTTGTCCCAGAGCATGAACAGCAGGGCGGTGGTCATGGTGCCCAGGAAGGTGGAGGGGATGGACACCAGGATCAGGTCGATGAAGGTCCACCCCGTGTTGCCCTCCTCGAGCTTGCCAGACAGGAAGACCACGGCGGCGGAGATCGGGGAGGCGGTGATGCCCAGCAGCGATCCGGCCACGCCCACCGAAAGGGAGCGGGTGGGACGAATGTTGTTCTCCTTGGCCACCTCCACGATCACCGGCATGGTCGCGAAGGAGACCTGTCCGGTCGAGGCGGCGAAGGTGAGCAGGTAGGTCACCATCGGCGCCAGCAGCGCCAGGTACTTGGGGTGTGCCCGCAGCAGCCGGTCGGTGAGGTTGACCAGGTAGTCCAGTCCACCGGCCACCTGCATGGCCGAGGCCGCGTAGATGACCACCATGATGAACACGATCACCTGCATGGGCAGGTCACCGGGGGTGGCGCCGAGCAGGGACAGGACGAGCACTCCCGCGCCGCCGGCGAAGGCAATGCCGATGCCGCCGATTCTGGCGCCGAGGATGATGAAGGCGAGGAAGACGAGGAACTGTATAAGGATCACGGCCTACTCCATTGTGGGCGGTGGAGGTGGAACAGTTGGCGGGAGCCCGGGCCGACGGCGTGGCGGAGGGGCATCTGCTGGTGGCGGGCGGTGCCTCACGGCGCGCAGTCGACCCGGTGGTGTGCGGCGGCCGCCGTGGGACTACCCGACGGCCGCCGCACACGCCGATCATCGGTCGGCGATCGGCGTTGCCACTCAGGCCGGGATCTGAGCCTTACCGATTCCGGCGGCGGCCAGGGCGGCGGCGATCTCCTCGTGGGCGCCCTCGGCCAGCGGACGCAGCGGGGAGCGCACGGTCGCGGTCTCCAGTACGCCGCGCTCAACCAGCGCCTCCTTCAGGGCGACGGTGCCCTCCATGTGGGAGCCGCGGTGGTATACCGCCTTGGTCACCGGCAGGAGCTGGTCGTGGATGGCGCGGGTGGCGTCGTAGTCATGCGCCTGGCCGGCCTTGAGCAGCTTGATCAGCAGTTCCGGGGCGATGTTGCCGTAGCCGACCAGCAGGCCGTCGACGTCGAACATGGTGTGCAGCAGGTACTCGTCGTGGCAGCTCATGATCGTCAGGTCCGGGAAGGCCTCGCGCAGCACCGGAATCTCGGTGTCCCAACGCTTCATGTTGCGCACGCCGTTCTTGGTGTAGTGCACGCCGGGCAGCGCGGCGATCTCCAGCTGGGTGTCCAGGTCGTAGCTGCACTTGGTGACGTCCGGGTACTGGAAGAGGATCTCGTTCAGGCCGGTCTCCTCGTAGATCGCCTTGTAGCGGTCCTGCGGGGCGCCGGGCTGGAAGCCGAAGCGCAGCCAGCCGTGGGAGGGGTAGATCAGGCCGGCGGTGGCGCCGACGTCGACGGCGCGCTGCGCCTCCTCGCAGGCGACCTTGGTGCCCTCACCGGTGATGCCGGCGACGACCGGCACGCGACCGTCGGTGGAGGCGACGAAGGCCTCGATGACGGCGACCTGCTCGGACTGGGTGAGGAAGGTGCCCTCACCGGCGTGACCGAGCACCACCAGGGAGGTGACTTCCGGGAAGCTGCCGAGCCAGGAGCCAGGCGCTTGATGGCGGGGAAGTCGATCTCGCCGTCGGGGGTGAAGGGGGGTGACGGGGGCGGGGGTTAGGCCGCGGAGGGTTGGGGCTGGGACGCTCATGTCAGTTCACTTCCTTGGGAATGCGAGCGGAATCGGGTCTCCCGGGAAGCGCATGAAAACGTTCCCGGGAACGTTTGCAAGACTAGGTTGACGTGCCCATCCCTGTCTATAGGTCGAAGGGCCCAGGTCAAAGTGGGCTGGAGCTTCGTTCCCCTGGCGACTCGGCGGGTTTCACCATCACCGCCACCGGCACCGCCCGGGCCGCCACCGGCATGTGATGGTTCGTGGGATGGAATGTCCGGATTCGGCATTAACGGGTCCGGGCGCGGCCGACGAGCATTCTCGGTTCGTTGGAATCATGCCGTTTTATGAGCGGCCCGAAGGCGCATGCCCGGCGTTCGTGCCGGATTTGGACGTTTTGCGGCGGCGGCCCGGCTCGCGCGGCCCATACTGACCCCATGACAGACTCCGCGACACCCGCCCTGTGCGACGACGCCTACGCCGACTCGATCATCGACTTCGTCACCGCCTCGCCCACCTCCTATCACGCGGCCGCGGAAGTCGCCCGCCGCCTGGATGCCGTCGGTCTTACCGCCGTCGACGAGCGTGAGCCCTGGGATGCCGAGCTGCCCCGCCGCGCTTACGCGATCCGCGAGGGCGCCATCGCCGTTTGGCTGCTGCCCGAGCGCCTGGAGTCGGGCACCGGATTGCGAATCGTCGGCGCGCACACGGACTCCCCGGCGCTGCGCCTCAAGCCCCGCGCCGCCATGGTGCGCGACGGCGTGCAGGTGCTGAACGTCGAGGTCTACGGCGGGCCGCTGCTGAACTCCTTCCTGGACCGCGAACTCGGTCTGGCCGGCCGCCTGGCCACCTGCGACGGCGCCACCCGCCTGGTGCGCACCGGCCCGATCGCCCGCGTCGCCCAGGTCGCTCCGCACCTGGACCGCAGCGTGAACGAATCCCTCCACCTGGACAAGCAGGCTCACCTGCTGCCGCTGTGGACCCTGACGGAGGGGGGAGTGGACGCCGCGCAGCCGGCCCCCGACGCGCCCGAGCGCTACCTGTGTGAGCTGGCGGGCATCGACCCCGACGACCTGGCCTTCGCGACATCCTCACCTACCCCACCGAGTCCCCGGCCCGCTTCGGGCGCCGCGGCGAGTTCCTCGCCTCCTCCCGCCTGGACAACCTCTCCTCCGTGCACGCCGCCCTGGTGGCCCTGGAGGCGCTGGCCTGCGAGAGTGCCGGAGCCGAGCCCGCGTGCCCGATCGTCTTCATCGCCAATGACCACGAGGAGGTCGGCAGCGGGAGTCGTACCGGCGCCGCCGGACCGTTCCTTCAGACCGTTCTGGAGCGCCTTGCCGGCGCCATGGGCGTGGCCGGCGACGCCTACGCCGCGCTACTGGCCCGCTCGATGTGCGTGTCCGCCGACGCCGGCCACGCGGTCCACCCGAACTACCCGCAGTTGCACGACCCCGCGGTGCGGCCCGTCCTCGGCGGCGGGCCCCTGCTGAAGATCAACGCCCAGCAGCGCTACGCCACCGACGCCACCGCCGTGGCCGCGTGGCGGCGCGCCTGCCGGGCGGCGGAAGTGCCCAGCCAGGACTTCGTGTCCAACAACGCCGTGCCATGCGGGACCACGATCGGCCCGCTCACCGCCACCCGCCTGGGCATCCCCACCGTCGACGTCGGCCAGGGGCTGCTGTCCATGCACTCCCAGCGGGAGATGTGTGCGGTATCCGACGGCGCCGGCCTCGCTCGCGCCCTGCGGTCCTACTGGCAGGGGGCCTGAGGATCGCACGACGGCGGGGCGGACGGGGCCGTCCGGCCGCTTGGCCGCGGCGAACGCCAGTGCCTGCCGCAGCAGGCCGCTGCCGGGCGGTCGCTCAACGCAACCGCCCGGCAGCGCCCACGTTCAAGCGCCGGTGCTCAGCGCCAGGCGCCGCGCCAGTACTGGACCGGCAGGTGTGCCGCCTGCCAGTCGTTCACGCCCAGCTCGTGAGCCCAACGCACCGGCAGGTACGGGTCGCGCAGGGCGCCGCGGCCCGTGGCGACGGCGTCGGCCAGGCCGGCCACCAGGACCTGCTCCGCCTGCAGGCCGGAGTCGATGATGCCGACGGTGACCACTCGCGGCTGCCCGCCGCCCGGCGTCGTCATGCCGTCAACAGCCCGCTTGACCTGGGCGGCGAAGGGCACCTGGTAGCCGGGGCCCACCGGTACCTTCGCGGGCACGTTGCCGCCGGTGGACACGTGCAGGACGTCCACGCCTGCCGCAACCAGCTGGCGGGCCAGCTCGGCGGTGTCATCCCCGGTGAGTCCGCCCTCGGCCCAGTCCGTGGCCGACAGGCGGATGTCGAGCACCTTGTCCGCTCCGATTGCCGCACGCACCGCCTGGACCACCTCCAGGGCGAAGCGGCGTCGTCCCGTGGCCGAGCCGCCGTAGGCGTCGGTGCGGGTGTTGGACAGCGGCGAGAGGAACTGGTGAATCAGGTAGCCGTGGGCGCCGTGCAACTCGATCACGTCATAGCCGGCCGCCACGGCGCGGCGGGCGGCCTCCGCGAAGGCCTGCACGGTGTCGGCCACCTCCTCGGCGGTCAGCGCCCGCGGCGTCGCGTGGTCCGGGTAGGCCACCGCGCTGGGGGCCACCAGGTCCCAGCCGGGCAGGGTGCCGGAGCGGGCGCCCTTCACCTCGGGCCGCCACGGGGGCGTGCCCGCCTTACGGCCGCCGTGCCCCAGCTGCACCCCCGCCAGGGCGCCGCCGGCGTGGATCGCGTCGACGATGCGGCGGTGGCCGGCGATCTGGGTGTCGTCCCATAGGCCAGGTCATAGGGGGATAGGCGTCCCTCCGGGGTGACGGCGCTGGCCTCGACAATGACCGTGCCGAAGCCGCCCTGTGCGCGTGAGCCGTAGTGCACCACGTGCCAGTCGGTGGCCACGCCGTCCTCGGCGGTGACGGAGTACATGCACATGGGTGGGAGCCAGAGACGGTTGTGGGCCGTGAGGCCGCGCAGAGACAGGGGCTGAAGCAGCATTGGGTTAGCCATGGCTTCACGCTACGCGCACCGGCCGCCGTCGGCCAGAGGACGGCTATGAGAGGGGGCGGCGTGGGCGGGCCGCCGCCACCGCCGGAGAGGAGCCCCGCCGACGGGAGAGCCGGGTCAGTGCGCTCGCCGTCGTTCCGGAGCCGATGCGGCCGGGATCACTGCGCCTCCCGACGCGCCTCGATAGCCTGGGACCATCATGACCATCTCAACCCTCGCTCCGTCCCGCCCCGTGCCCTACGGGGATCCCGCTCACACGCCCGCCCCGATCACTCGGCGCGTCGACGACGTCGCCTGGTCTTCGAAGGTGGCGGCATGCGCGGTACCTACACCGCCGCGCTGGTGCAGGTGCTGCTGGAGGAGGGACTGTTCTTCCCCTGGGTGGGCGGCATCTCCGCCGGATCCACGAACACCGTCAACATGGTCTCCCGCGACCTGTGGCGCACCCGCGAGGCCTTCGTCGGGCTCACCACCGACCCGGACGCCGGCGGCTGGGGCAGCTTCGCCCGCGGGCGCGGCTACTTCAACTCCGACCACATCTACCAGCACACCTCCCTGCCGGATGAGCTCTTCCCCTTCGACTGGGAGACCTTCAAGGCGTCCGAGGCGACCGTGCGCATCGGCTCCTTCCGCTGCGACACCGGCGAGGAGGTCTACTGGGGCCTGGAGGACATGGACGTGCTGGACGACCTGCTGGTGCGCTGCCAGGCCTCCTCGTCCATGCCGGTGCTCATGCCCACCGTCCACATCGACGGCGTTCCCTACCTCGATGGTGCACTCGGCCCGACCGGCGGCTTCGCCACCGACGCCGCCGCGGCCGACGGCTACGAACGCATGCTCGTGGTCTCCACGCGCCCGGTCGGCTACCGCAAGCCCGCCGAGAAGCGCGCCGCCGCCTACCGGCGCATGTTCCACAAGCAACCGGAGGTGGCCGAGGCCATCATCAACCGGCCCGACGGCTACAACCGGACCATGGAGGAACTTGAACAGGGACGGCGTGAGGGCCGCGTCTACCTGTTCCAGCCCGACCGCATGGCGATCGAGAACGGCGAGCTGCGCTATGACCGCGTGGTCAGCGCCTACGAGGCGGGCCTGGCTCAGGCGCGCCGGGAGTTGCCCGACATCAAGGAGTTCCTCGGACTCTGAGCGTCGGCGCCGTCATGCACCCTGCCGAGGTCGCCCGGACACTGTGTTGCCGCTGACGTCCGCCGGGTGGGCGGTACGTGGCGTCGCCCGCCTCGTCATAACGGGTGTGTGACGATGTCAACGTTCGGTTTCGCTGGCCTAGGCCTCGGCGCCCGTGTTGAGTAGGGCCTTATGCCGCCCGGACCCGGGCGGGCACCGGCCTGAAGGGAGCAACTCCATGACCAACAAGCCCAAGATCGGGATCGTCCTCGGATCGGTGCGGGAGGTCCGCCTCGGCGAGCAGATCGCCGAGTGGGTGCTCGAGCACGCGCGTGCCCGCGGCGACGCCTACTACTCCATCATCGACGTCAAGTCCTTCGACCTGCCGCTGTTCACCTCGCCGGTGCCGCCCGCCATGGCGAACAAGCAGTACGACGACCCGCGGGTGCAGGCCTGGTCCGAGGCTATCGACTCCCAGGACGGCTTCGTGTTCGTCACTTCCGAGTACGACCACGGCATCCCCGGCGCCTTCAAGAACGCCACCGACCACCTGTTCCCCGAGTTCCAGAACAAGACCGTCGGCTTCGTCGGCTACTCCGGCGACGGCGCCATCCGCGCCGTCGAGCAGTGGCGCACCGTGTTGGGCAGCTGGAGTGTGCACACCGTCTCCCCGGCCGTGCAGCTGATGCTGTACGTGGACGCCTCGGCGGACATGAGCACCTTCACCCCCGCCGACCTGCGCGACGGCGAGCTCGCGGCCACGCTGGACGCGGTGGTCGCCTCCATCAACGCGCGCAAGGGCTGACCGGCCCCGCACTGGCGTGAGGCCGGCCCGGCTGTCAGTGTTCGGCGAAGCCGAAGGACGTGATCGCCGGGGCCGGCCGCTCGCCGTCGAGGGCGGCGGTCAGGAGTCGCAGCGCCGTGCGCTCATGCGGCGGGATCGGTGCGGGCAGCGCATCCAGCGCGAACCACTCCAGGCCGCCGCACTTGTGTGGCTCTTGGATGGCGGGGCGGCCGCGCCATCGAGTCAGGGTGAAGAAGAAGTCCACCCGCTGCTCCAGGGGCGGCCCGCCGACGGCGTTGGAGCGGTGCATGGCGGTCAGCGGCGCCAGATCGACAGGGTCGACGACGACGCCCAGTTCCTCGGCGCCCTCGCGCACCGCCGCCGCGGTCACCGACTCGCCGGGCTCGACGTGCCCGGCGATCCCGGCGGCCCAGTGCCCGTCCATGAAGCCGGTGTTGCGGCGCAGCTGTAGCAGCACCTCGGTGCCCGCGGCGCCGGGGGCGGTGAGGTCGGCGTCCTGCCGCGGGCGCAGCAGCATCACATAGGCGGCGGGCACCAGAGCGAAGGGTGCGGCGTCGGCGTGGACGCCGGGTTCGTCGGCGTTGGGGCCGGTAGGGAGGGGGAGCGCGGACATGACCGCACGCTACTGCGTCTGCAACGCCACTTCGCGGTCTACTACGCCGGTTCGTGGTTGGTTGAATGCCTCCGAGGTCTTCAGCGGAGCGCTAAGTGGCGTTCTAAACGGTGAAGCGGCGTAGCAGACCCGCCGCCGGGACGCTGCTGTCAAGTCACGCTGTAACCATACGGTGCGCACAGCCCGTCCCTATCGACGGCGAACACACTGATGGGTGACACGACCAGCCGTCTCCGGCGCGAACGGGCCAGGGCTCCGCTCTCCGGCGGCGGCATCAGCACTTGAAGGAGAACCCAATGGCTTCCAATCGCCCCCGCTACGCCCGCGCCGATGAAACCGTCAAGGACGGTGACGTGCCCGTCGACCGCTTCCTCATGCGCAGGCGCTCCGTGCTGGTGGGCGGACTCGGCCTGGCTGCGATGAGTGCGCTGGCGGCCTGCGGATCCTCCGGCACGTCCGGCACCTCCGCCGCCTCCGGTGGCGCGAGCGATTCCGGCGCTGCAACGACCGACGCCACCGCCTCTACCGGCACGGACGCCGCCACCGGCCCCGAGTACCACGAGGCCTCCAACTCGAACACGGCCCTGTCTGCCGGCTCCTGGACCGGCAACATCGGGGACAAGGAGGTCACCCTTTCTGGTGCCTACCTCGTGGACGGCATCACGGCCACCATCGACGGCGGCACCTTCGAATCTACCAACACCGACGAGGCCGTCTTCCTGGTCGTCAACGGCGGCATTCTCACCGTCACCAACGCCCGCATCAACAAGTCCGGTGACGCCTCCACCGACGGCGAGCACGGGGTGGACGACTCCTACAGCTTCTACGGACTCAACTCCGCCGTCGTGGTGGTCGGAGACTCCAGCAGCGCCAGCATCGACCAGACCACACTGACCACCGACGCCTCCGGCGCCAACGCCGTCGTCGCCACCGGCTCGGCGACCGCCAGCGTCACCGCCAGCGCCATTGCCACCACCGGGGAGTCCTCCCGCGGCCTGCACGCCACCTACGCGGGCACCATCACCGGCGCCGACCTGACCATCACCACCGAGGGCGCCCACTGTGCCGCCGTCGCCACCGATCGCGGCTCCGGCACCGTGACGGTGGACGGCACCAACACCTTCACCACCGCCGGCGACGGCTCGCCCTGCATCTACTCCACCGGGGAGATCACCGTCTCCGGCCTGACCGGCACCTCTGGCCAGGGGCAGGCGATCGTCATCGAGGGCAAGAACCACGCCACCGTCTCCGACTCGACCTTCACCACCGACTCCGAGACCGCCGGCGTCATGCTGTACCAGTCCATGTCCGGGGACGCCGCCGACGCCGACGCCGCCACCGAGGCCTCCACCCTCGCCCTAACCAACGTGGCCCTGACCTGCAGCCGGGACGTGCCGATCCTCTACGTCACCAACACCACCGCCGAGGCCACCTTGACCGACTGCACCCTGGAGACCTCCGGCGGCCTGGCCACCGCCGACGAGGACCGCTGGGGAAACTCCGGCTCCAACGGCGGCACCCTGACCCTCACCATGGACGCCACCAGCTTCGACGGCGCCATTACCGCCGGCTCCACCTCCTCCATCACCGTCAGCACCACCAATGGCGGCTCCGCCACCGGCACCACCTCCGGGAGCGTCACGGTCTCCTGAGCCCACGGTCTGGGGCGGGCTTCGTGCAGCCTTGGAGGATTCCCACAAGTAGCGCTCGCGGATCCGGGCGACAAACGGCGGTGCGTCGTGGGCGTCAGCGCCCCTACGGTAGTGGCATGAGCACAAACTCTCGCCCTGCTGTCCACGCCGATGTCGCACCGGTTGCCGCCGCGCCCCTGATCCGCCGCGTGGCCCGCGAGGCGGGGCTCGTCCTCGGCGGAGCCGCCGCCATCGCCCTGATCGGCCAGATCGCCCTGCCGCTGCCCTTCACCCCGGTGCCGGTGACACTCGGCACGCTGGCCGCCCTCGGCGTGGGCGGAGTCCTCGGGTCCCGCCGCGGCCTGGCGGCCGTGTTGCTGTTCGCTACCGCGGCCGCGCTCGGAGCCCCGGTGCTCGCGGGCTGGAACAGCGGCGTCACCGCCTCCTTCGGTTACGTGCTCGGCTACGGGCTCGCCGCACTGCTGGCCGGCCGAGCCGGGGCGGTTCCCGTGGGGCGCGGCGCGGCGGCGGTCCTGCGGGCGGCGGCAGCGCGCGTGGGACTCATGCTCGCCGCCTCCGCGCTGGTCTACGTGCCCGGCTTGCTGTGGCTCAAGGCCGCCACCGGTGCAACGTGGGGCGCGGTGTTTGTCATGGGGCTGGCGCCGTTCGCCGTAGGGGACCTGTTGAAGTCCTTCGCCGCGGCCCTGCTGCACCGCCCGGCCACGCTGCGTTGACGCGCTTCGCTTTCGGATCCTGAGATCGGCTGTCCGCATGGCAGTCGATGGCGATAGGACTGCAACATGACCAACCCAGTCGATTCCCCCAAGTCTCCCCAGCCCGCCGACCCGCGCCCGCGCCCCGCCGCAGCGACGAGGACCGCTCGGCCTACATCGCCGTCACGGTCTTCCCGCTGCTGATCCTGCTGGCCTTCGGCGCCGCGATGCTCGCCCCCGAGGCGCTCAGCCCGCTATCCGCCGGTACCAACTACGCCCTCGGCATCATCATGTTCGGCATGGGGCTGACCCTGACGGTCCCCGACTTCGCCTGGTAGTGCGCCGGCCCCTCCCGGTGCTGGTGGGTGTGGCCGCGCAGTTCGTGGTCATGCCGCTCATCGCCTGGACGCTCACCCGTGTCTTCCAGCTGGACCCGGCCCTAGCCGCAGGCGTCATCCTGGTCGGCTGTGCCCCCGGCGGCACCTCCTCCAACGTCATCTCCTACCTCTCGCGCGGTGACGTGGCGCTGTCGGTGACCATGACCTCGATCTCCACCCTGCTGGCCCCGCTGCTCACGCCCCTGCTCACCCAGTGGCTCGCCGGCCAGTACATGCCCGTCGACGCCGGCTCCATGGCCATGTCGATCGTGAAGATCGTGCTGGTGCCCGTCGTCGGCGGTCTGGTGATCCGCGCCCTGCTGGGCCGGTTCGTGGAGCGGGTGCTGCCGGTCATGCCCTGGATCTCGGTGCTCGGCATCTGCTACGTGGTGATCGCCGTGGTCTCCGGCTCGGCCGCCAAGATCGCCTCCGCCGGGCTGCTGGTACTGGTGGTGGTCGCCCTGCACAACTGCCTGGGCTACCTGCTGGGCTACCTGATCGGCCGGGTGACCAGCCGCGACGAGAAGGCCTCGCGCACCACCGCCATCGAGGTCGGCATGCAGAACTCGGGTCTGGCGGCCGGGCTCGCCGCCCAGTACTTCAGCCCGGAGGCGGCACTGCCGGGTGCGGTCTTCTCCATCTGGCACAACCTCTCCGGCGCCGTGGTGGCGGCCCTGTTCCGCCGTCGGGACGCCCGCGCCGCCGGCTGAGGCCTCGGCCGACGAGGGCGTGTGTTCACCTGTGCGCCAGTCCCTCGGGAGTCTGCCGCCTGCCCTTCGGCCGGGATGTGGTAGAGGTTACTTGCGTGGTCGTTATTCGCGGTTCTGCGCCGTCCATCGTTGGGCATAACCTCCGGCCTTGACGTCGGGGGTGCCAAGGGCGTCTCGGAATGCGGGTATTGTGAGACGGTCCGTTCGGGCCTGGAGCCGTCCGTGGGCGACTTGATCCGGGCAGGACGTCCGTAGCTGCGCGGAATCCGGCCTCCCCGAGGGGCCGCGTCCTCCCGCGGCCCGCCCAAGAGAAGACCGCATGTTTCCGTACCTAATGCGCAGGATCGCGAACTACGCGCTCCTGTTGTTCATAGCGACGTCGCTGGCGTACCTGCTGGCATCGGCGTCCTTGGACCCCGCCAACAACTGGAATCGCGAGGACCCGTCGCTGAACTGGGACGCAATCAACGCCGCTCTCGTCCAGTACAACATCAGCTCGGACCTGCCCGTATGGGGACGCTACATCACCTGGCTCCGCGAGGTAGCCACCTCCTGGAACTGGGGGGTGACGCCGAAGGGGGAGTCGGTCAACGCGTTGCTGGCGACGAAGATCGCAGTCTCGGTGCGGCTGGTGTTCCTGGGAGCCATGATCGGCATGGTCGGTGGTGTCGCATTGGGCGCCTGGACTGCCACTCGTCAGTACAAGCTCTCTGATCGGGCGATTTCCCTGCTCGCCATGATTGTCATCTCCACGCCGGCAATGGTGCTGGCGATCCTGCTGCAGGTGCTCGCCGTCCACATCAACCGGACTACCGGCTACCAGATCTTCGAGTTCACCGGCGAGGGCGAGGGCTTCCTGGGGCGTGCCCAGCACCTGCTGCTGCCGACGCTCTCGATGTCATTGGGGTCGATCGCCTCATACTCGCGTTACCAGCGCAACCTCATGCTCGATACCCTCGGCGCCGACTATGTGCGCACCGCCCGCGCCAAAGGGCTGCGCAAGCATCAGGCCGCCACCCGCCACGCCCTGCGCACCGCCCTGATCCCCATGGCCACCTACTTCGCCTTCGCCCTGGCCGGCCTGTTCACCGGTGCGGCGATCACCGAGCGCGTCTACGGCTGGCACGGCATGGGTGAGTACTCAATCAACTCGATCGCGAGCTACGACATCAACGGGGTCACTGCCGTGGTCGCGTTCTCCGGCCTGTGCACGTTGACCGGTGCATTGCTGTCCGACGTCTTCGTTGCCATCGTCGACCCACGGGTGAGAGTGAGCTGACCGACATGCATGACTCGACTCACGAACCAGACGGTGCCGTACACCCCGATACGAAGTCGATTGCCAACTTGAGTGGCGCAGGGCAGTCCGCCATGGACCAGCCGGGACAGGCCCCGCTTACTGCCGCAGACGCAGGCAGCCTTGTGGACGAGGACCCCAAGGAATCCAAGCGGCTTACCCGTGGGCGCATCATCCTGCGCCGCTTCCTGCGCAACAAGACAGCCGTGTTCGGAGCTATTGGCCTCCTGACCCTGGCATTGATGGCGATCTTCGGCAGCCACATTGGTCAGTGGGCCTACACGGACGTGGACTCCAAGGCCTTCCTGCAAGCGCCCAGCGCCACCCACTGGTTCGGCACCACGCAGGGGGGACGCGATGTCTTCGCCATGGTGGTCGAGGGCACGCGCAAGTCGATGATGATCGGAGTGTTCGTCGCCCTGCTGCAGACCAGTATCGCCGCGGTTATCGGTTCTTCTGCAGCGTATTTCGGCGGCTGGTGGGAGAAGGTCGCCCTGTGGGCGACCGACCTGCTACTGGTGGTGCCGTCCTTCCTGATCATCGCCATCCTCTCTCAGAAGGCGGGAGCGACTAAGGGGTCGACCGCTCTGCTGATCGTGCTACTGGGTGGATTCGGCTGGATGCTGACCGCGCGCGTGGTGCGCTCGCTGACCCTTAGCGTCAAGAACCTCGACTACGTCAATGCGGCACGCTTCATGAACGTGCCCAGCCCAGTCATCATCGTTCGCCACATTATTCCCAACATCGCCTCGCTGCTGATCGTCGATGCCACCCTCAACGTCGCCTACGCGGTTCTCAGCGAGACGACGCTGTCCTACTTCGGCTTCGGCGTGCAAGCACCGAACACCTCACTGGGCACGCTGATTGCGGAGGGACAACGCTCCGCCACCACCTACCCGTGGATCTTCCTGGCCCCCGCTACGGTTCTGGTGTTCATGCTCGTGTGCGTCAACTTCATGGGTGATGGGCTGCGTGACGCCATCGACCCCTCGTCCAAGTCCGGAGGCAAGGCATGAGAGCGACACGACCCGGTACGAACGCGGCAGTTGAGTCTCAGGAGCTTCCGAACCGGACGGCGGATGCCCCGCTGCTGGAGGTTTCGGACCTGCATGTCTCCTTCCCCTCCGAGGATGGTCGTGTACACGCGGTGCGTGGCATCGACCTGACTGTGAGACGCGGGGAGGTGCTCGCCCTCGTTGGCGAATCGGGCTCCGGCAAATCGGTGACCTCGACGGCGGTCATGGGATTGCTTGACGAGACCGCGGATGTCTCCGGGTCGGTGCGCCTGTACGGCACCGAACTGCTGGGGCGCAGCGACGAATACATGTCCAAGATCAGGGGCACGCAGGTGTCCATGGTCTTCCAAGACCCGTTGTCTGCCCTTACGCCCGTGTACACGGTGGGGGACCAGATCGTCGAGGCCCTGAAGGTCCACAACCCGGACATGCCCGGCGCCGATGCCAACAAGCGGGCAGTCGAGCTGCTGGATCTGGTGGGCATTCCCAACCCTGAGGTGCGGTTTAAAGCCTATCCGCACGAGTTCTCCGGTGGTATGCGCCAGCGCGCCGTCATCGCTATCGCCATCGCCAACAATCCCGACCTGATCATCGCCGATGAGCCGACTACCGCCCTGGACGTGACCATCCAGGCGCAGATCCTCGATGTGCTGCGCACGGCCCAGAAGGAAACCGGCGCCGGCGTCATCATGATCACCCATGATCTGGGGGTAGTGGCCGGTATAGCCGACCGGGTCGCCGTCATGTATGCGGGCCGAGTCGTCGAGACCGGCAACGTCGACGATATCTTCTACCACTCGCGCATGCCCTACACGATCGGGTTGCTCGGGGCGCTACCTCGCCTGGACGCCAAGAAGGACTCGGCCCTGGCCGCCCTGGAGGGGAGCCCGCCCTCGCTGCTGGAGGCGCCCACCGGCTGCCCGTTCGTGCCCCGTTGCCCCATGGCGGTGGCTGAGTGCCTGGACGGTGAGCCCGATTTGGTTGCCGTCTCCGGCGATGTTGTCCGGGAGGATGGCTCGCTCCGTACGCAGCAGTTGTCCGCCTGCCGTCGCTTCCCGGAGATCGACAAGAACAACCTCGACTACACCGACATCTTCCCGGTCCCCTCCCTCAAGACCGCCGATGTCATGAGCCTGCCTCATGCGCAGCGCCCAGAGGTGCTGCGGGTGGATGGCCTGGTGAAGGAGTTCCCCCTGATGAAGGGGGCCGTGTTCAAGCGGCGCGTCGGCACCGTGCACGCGGTGGCCGGCATCTCCTTCGACGTGCGGGAGGGGGAGACCCTCGCGATTGTCGGCGAATCCGGTTGTGGCAAGACCACCACCCTCATGGAGGTGCTTAATCTGCAGGCGCCGCAGGACGGCAAGATCGTGGTCCTGGGCAGGGACGCAGCGGCAATCCGGCGTTCGGAGCGTAAGCAGGTTCGCCGTGACTTGCAGGTCGTCTTCCAGGACCCCATGGCCTCACTGGATCCGCGGCTACCCATCTACGACATCATTGCGGAGCCGCTGCGTGCCAACGGCTGGGACAAGCCGCAGGTCGCCCCGCGCGTCGAGGAGCTCATGAAACTGGTGGGGCTCGAGCCAAGCCATGCCAACCGCTATCCGCGCAACTTCTCCGGCGGGCAGCGCCAGCGCATCGGCATTGCCCGGGCGCTTGCACTCGAACCGAAGCTGCTCGTGCTGGACGAGCCGGTCTCCGCCCTGGACGTGTCCATTCAGGCAGGGGTGATTAATCTGCTTGATGAGCTGCGCGCCACCATGGGGCTCAGCTACCTGTTCGTGGCCCATGACCTGTCCGTGGTGCGGCACATCGCCGATCGAGTGGCGGTCATGTACCTGGGCAAGATTGTGGAGATCGGTGATGTCGATGCGGTCTTCTCCGCGCCCGCCCATCCCTACACACAGGCACTGTTGTCGGCCATCCCTATCCCGGACCCGGCCAAGGAGCGCACCCGCAGCCGCATCATCCTGGAAGGCGACCTCCCGTCTCCTGCCGATCCCCCGTCGGGCTGCCGCTTCCGCACCCGCTGCCCGAAGTTCGCGGGCGAGCTGAACGACGAGCAGAGGCAGGCGTGCCTGGAGCGGATGCCCGACTTCGCCCGGCAGGGCGAGGATCACGAGGTTGCCTGCTACTACCCCGAGCGCACCGCCGTGTTCTGACGGCGCGAGTAGCGCTGCGGCGCGAAGCAAGGTACTTGTGATCAAACAGTGCAGAACTACATATCGTGTGCAGCAGCGAGCATGATGCGACTACTGTGTCTGAACGTATGATGTACGCCATGCCAACGGGCCGGCTGCGCCGGTACGCAACCACTGCTGCAGCCAACCCCCAACCATCCAAATCTATCCCCAATCGGAGCTCTCCTATGAACATCAACCGCCGCCTGTTCCTCGCCGGCTCGGCCTCCGCGGCAGTCATGGCCGCCCTGGCCGCCTGCGCCAAGAACACCGAGTCCAACTCGAACTCGTCTGCCGATGCAAACGCCGAGATCGACTTCGACCAGGCGATGAATCGCCAAGACCGCTCCTCCCTACAACAGGGCGGTACCCTGAACTTCGCTATTTCCAACACCATTGCCAATTGGAACTATCATCAGGCCAACGGCGTTAACGTCAATCTGCGTAATATTCTGGACTTTGTCTCCCCCTACTTCCTCGACTGGGCAGACGACGGCACCCCGACCGCGAACCCCAACTTCTACACCACCTTCGAGGCTGAGGAGGTGGACGGCAAGACCGTCGCCACGGTGGCCCTCAACGAGAATGCCGTTTGGGGTAACGGGCGTCACATGGATTCCGAAGACATTGAGGCCTTCTTCGCTCACGCCGAGGATCCCGATTATCAGTGGGCCTCGACGGATGGTATCGCCGACGTTGAGTCTGTCGAGATTATCGACGATCTGACCGCTAAAGTTACCTTTAAGTCGATTTTCCCCGACTGGACTAATGCGCTATCGGGCGTCTTTGCGAAAGAGCTCTTCGTGGACGCCGAGACCTTCAATGAGGCTATGGCGGGTGCCGGCTCCTACAATAACGACTACTTCGCTGGCCCCTTCAAGGTGGACTCCTACAACGAGTCCCAGCAACTGGTGACCCTGGTCCCCAACGACCTGTGGTGGGGTGAGGCCCCGCTGCTGGACAAGGTCACCTTCCGCGTCCTGGACCCTGCAGCCGAAGCGACCTCATTCGCGAACAAAGCCATCGACGTCATCGACTACATCATCTCTGCCGATGTCTACAACCAGGCCGCCGGGCGGGAGGACGCCGAGATCCGTCAGAACTTCGGTCTGCAGTGGCGACATTTCACCATCAATGCGGCCTCCGGTCCACTGGCGGACAAGGCTGTGCGTCAGGCGGTCCTGCGTGCCTGTGATCGTGCCGCTATTGCTTCCTCCGACCTGGCGGGACTGCCGATCGAGATCGATGATGTGCTGCTTGGGAATCATTTCTTCATGCCTCCTCAGGAGGGTTATCAGGATAACTCGACAGAGTGGTCCTATGACCCCGACGCCGCCAAACAGCTGTTGGATGACGCCGGCTGGGTCGAGGTGTCTGATGGTGTCCGCGAAAAGGACGGTCAGCGCCTTAGCTTCACCTTTACGCTTCCCTCTGGGACTCAGACGACGGAGAATGAGGCCAACCTGTTGCAGAGCCAGCTCAGCGAGGTCGGCATTGAGATGAGGCTGGACCCGGTTGACTCCAATAACTATTTCCCTGAGTACATCAACGCCAAGAACTATGAGATGACTGCCTTCACCTGGGAGGGTACTCAGTACCCTATGGCCAACATCGGTCAGATATACGGCTCGAGTTCTTTGAGCAACTACACCTCCCAGTCGATCCCGGAGATCGATGACTATGCCGCAAAGATTGCCTCGACTGCGGATCATAATGAGCGCATCCGTATGACCAATGAGTGCGACGCGCTCATCTGGGAGAACGTCATGAATTTCCCCATCTACGAGCGCATGCAGTTCACGGCCGTCCCGAAGAACTTGGCGAACTTCGGGGCCAAGGGCCTGGCCTACTTCCGTTCCGAGAACGTCGGCTACGTCTCCGAGTAAGGGAGTCGCGGGGGCCTTGCCCACGGTTGTAATCCGCTCTCTGTCAGGTCGTGCCGGCACCCTGTTGACGGGTGTCGGCACGACCTGGGTCGTCATTACGGTTTGGCTCGCCGACGGTACCCGCAACGGACTGCAGGCTCTGGGCTGCGGCCTGTTATTGATGCTGGCGGTCTGGTGCTTGTGGTGGGCGCCGCAGCTCACCATCGCCTATACCGGGATTACGGTGCGCAATGCCTGGCGCACGCATCACCTCGGTTGGAGCGAGGTGGATTCCTGCCGCACTCGGTGGGGATTGGAGATCGTCACCTTCTCCGGCCGCACCTTCAAGGCCTCTGCGGCACAACGCGCCGGAGGCTGTCCACATCCTTCCGCAGACGGCAGGAGCTGCGAGAACGAGAGCTACTCGGCTCCCGCCGCACGGAGCATGACGCTCGTGTGCGCCGCGAAGTCCCGGAGGAGTACCTGGAAGAGAGCGATGCTGTTTATCGCGCACACCTGGACGCCGATGCTGCGGGTGATCTCCTCATCACCTATAAGGAACACCGTGCCATGAGCAACGTTGCTCGGCCTGACCCGGGCCAGTCCAGTTCGCGATGGAACCCGCTGCCTGTCTGCGTCGCAGTCGCCGCTATTGCAGCGTTGCTGGCTGGAGTGTTCTGACCCCGCCCCGCGATGCCGAGGTGAGCGGCCGCACAGGCGGCATGTCGCGCCTGTCATGGCCCGTCGCCCCGCGCGGCGGTACCCTTGCTGAGTTTGTGCGCCCGCGGGCGCTTGCCTAGGGGAGGAATCAGCCATATGACCGTGCGCCAGGACCTGCGCAACGTCGCCATCGTCGCCCACGTCGACCACGGCAAGACCACGCTTGTCGACGCGATGCTCTGGGAGGCCGGTGCCCTCGGCAACCGCGCCACCCAGGACAACACCGGCGAACGCGTCATGGACTCCGGCGAGCTGGAGCGCGAGAAGGGCATCACCATCCTCGCCAAGAACACCGCCGTCCACTACGCCGGCCCCGCCGCCGTCGACGCGGGACTGCCGCCGGCATCACCATCAACGTGATCGACACCCCCGGCCACGCCGACTTCGGCGGCGAGGTCGAGCGCGGCCTGTCCATGGTGGACGGCGTGCTGCTGCTCGTGGACGCCTCCGAAGGCCCCCTGCCACAGACGCGCTTCGTACTGCGCAAGGCCCTGCAGGCGAGCCTGCCCGTGATCCTGGTGGTCAACAAGGTGGACCGCCCCGACTCCCGCCTGGACGAGGTCGTCTCCGAGACCACCGACCTGCTGCTCTCGCTCGCTTCCGACCTGGCCGACGAGCACCCGGACATCGACCTCGACGCCGTGCTGGACGTACCCGTGGTGTACGCCTCCGCCAAGGCCCGCCGCGCCGACACCGTCAAGCCCGCCGACGGCGAGCTGCCCGCCTCCAAGAACCTCGAGCCCCTGTTCCGCACCATCATCGAGCGCATCCCCGGCCCCTCCTACGACGAGTCCGCGCCGCTACAGGCACACGTGACGAACCTGGACGCCTCCCCGTTCCTGGGCCGGCTCGCCCTGCTGCGCATCCACGCCGGCACCCTGCGCAAGGGCCAGACCGTCGGCTGGGCCCGCCACGACGGCTCCATCACCTCCGCCCGCGTCTCCGAGCTGCTGGTCACCGAGGGCCTGGAGCGCAAGCCCGCCGAGGAGGCCCACGCCGGTGACATCGTTGCCGTCGCCGGCATTGAGGACATCACCATCGGCGAGTCCCTGGTGGACCCCGAGGACCCGCGCCCCCTGCCGCTGATCAAGGTGGACGACCCCGCCATCTCCATGACCATCGGCATCAACACCTCCCCGATGGCCGGCCGCACCAAGGGCGCCAAGGTCACCGCCCGGCAGGTCAAGGACCGCCTGGACCGCGAACTGGTCGGCAACGTCTCCCTGCGCGTGCTGCCCACCACCCGACCCGACGCCTGGGAGGTGCAGGGCCGCGGCGAGCTGGCACTGGCCATCCTGGTGGAGCAGATGCGCCGCGAGGGCTTCGAACTGACCGTCGGCAAGCCGCAGGTGGTCACCAAGATGATCGACGGCAAGCGCCATGAGCCGGTCGAGCGCATGACCATCGACGTGCCCGAGGAGCACTTGGGCGCCGTCACCCAGCTCATGGCCGCCCGCAAGGGCCGCATGGAGACCATGACCAACCACGGCACCGGCTGGATCCGCATGGAGTTCCTGGTGCCGCCCGCGGCCTGATCGGCTGGCGCACTCAGTTCCTCACCGAGACCCGCGGCACCGGCATCGCCTCCTCCATCGCCGAGGGCTACGAGCCCTGGGCGGGCCCGATCACCGCCCGCACCACCGGCTCCCTGGTGTCCGACCGCGCCGGCGCCGTCACCGCCTACGCCCTGATCCGGCTGCAGGACCGCGGCACCTTCTTCGTCGAGCCCGGTCAGGAGACCTACGAGGGCCAGGTCGTGGGGGAGAACCCCCGCGACGAGGACATGGACGTCAACGTGGTGCGCGAGAAGCAGCAGACCAACATGCGCTCCTCCACCGCCGACGTCTACGAGGCACTCACCCCGCCGCGCCGCCTCACCCTGGAGGAGGCCCTGGAGTTCGCCGCCGAGGACGAGTGCGTGGAGGTGACCCCGGACGCCGTGCGCATCCGCAAGGTCATCCTCGACTCCCAGGAACGCTTCAAGGACGCCGCCCGCCGTCGTCGCGCCGGCGCCTGACGCGCCGGACTGTCACCGCTCTGCCCCGGGAGTGCGCCCATGAACCACGCCCCGCTTGACGACGTCGCCGCCCCGTACGCCGTCGACTTGCCCGCTGCCGCCGCGGCTCCAGCCGCTTCTGCCGCGCGCGGCGCCCGCTCCGGTCAGTCGGTTCTGCGCCCGCTGCTGTTCACCCTCGGCGCCGCCGTGGTCATCGCCTGGCTCGGGCTCGCCTGGGCCACCACCCGTACCCTGGCCCCGGGCTCCAGCGTCTCCGGCGTCGACGTCTCCGGCATGACCCGCGCGCAGGCGATTGCCGCCGTGGATGCCGGTATCGGTGCGCAACTGGAGCAGCCGGTCACCCTCACCGTCGACGACGCCACCGACACGCTCATCCCCGCGCGCTCCGGCGTGAGCGTGGACGCCGCCGCCAGCGTCGACCGGCTCACCGGCCCCACCCTGAGTCCCGTCACCCTGGTGCGGCGGCTGACCGGAACCGGCGTCGACGCGTCGTAGAGGTGGACGCCGCCGCACTCACCAGCGCCCTGAACGCCCGCCTGGACACCCTCGCCACCGGGGTCGCCGATGCCGTCGTCGCCCTGGACGGAACCACTCCCGTGCTCACCCCCGGCGCGGTCGGCGCCGGGCTGGACGTGGAGGCGAGCGTGACCGCCCTGACCGACGCCTGGCCACTGGGTGAGGACACCATCGCCCTCGCCTCGGGTACCGCCACCCCGGCCGTCACCGACGCCGACGCCCAAGACTTCATCGACACCGTCCTGACCCCGCTGCTGTCCGGCGACATCACCGTCACCGCCGCCGGCACCAGCGCCGCCGACGCGGCCGCGGACGACGCCGTCCTGACCCCGGCGGCGCTGGCCGCCATGACCGTCATCTCCGCCCCCGACGGCACCCTCACCGCCACCCTGGACACCGACGCGCTGCACGACGCCGTCGTCGCCGCCCTGGGAGAGGAGATCGAGACCCCCGCCACCGACGCCACCTGGACCATCGACGGTGACCCGGAGACGGCCGCCGCGGCCAAGCCCGTCTACCATCCCTCCGCCACCGGCACGGGCATCGATGCGGGCGCGCTGGCCGAGGCGGTCCTGGCCGCCGGGACGGAAGCCGACGGCGACCGCATCGTGACCGCCCCCATCACCGTCCTGCGGCCGGAGGTCACCACCGCCGAGGACGAGTGGGGGATCGTCGAGATCGTCGGCGAGTTCTCCACCCCATACGTCTCCCAGTACGGGCGCGACCAGAACCTCCAACGCGGCACCGAGATGATCAACGGCACCCTGGTGGCGCCGGGGGAGACCTTCTCCACCACCGACGCCCTGGGCCCGGTGGACCTCGAGCACGGCTACACCTACGCCGGCGTCGTCACCGACGGGCAGCACACCGATGCCATGGGCGGCGGCCTGTCCCAGGTGGGCACCACCGTGTTCAACGCCGGCTTCGAGGCCGGCATGGACGATGTGGAGCACTGGCCCCACACCTACTGGTTCACCCGCTACCCGGCCGGACGCGAGGCCACCATCTGGACCGGCGTCAAGGACGTCAAGTGGCGCAATTCCACGCCGTACACGGTGCTGGTACAGGCCTGGGCCGGCGACGGCGAGGTGCACGTGCGGCTGTGGTCCACCCCCTACTACGAGGTCACCATCACCGAGGGTGAGCACACCAACTACCGGCCCTACGCCACCGTGTACAGCTCCGGCCCCGGATGCGAGCCCTACGGCGGCGGTACGCAGGGATTCGACGTCACCGTCACCCGTACCCGCAGTCACGACGGTGAGTCTTTGCCTGATGATGTACTGACCACCGCCTACGACTCCGACAACCCCGTGGTGTGTAGCTGACCTGGGTGACGTCGGCCGGCGCGCGGCTGGCGGACGCAATTCGCACCTGGTGCGTGACGCAAAGATGGGCATCCGGTGTGCCTGAATCGGCGTACATGCTGACACCTCGCGCGGCTATTGGGCGCGGCGCCGCCGCGGGGAGATACTTGAGAGAGCTGATGCGCCCGCGGCCCCGCGCGGTACGCCCCGAGATGGAGAGGAAGCAGTCAATGACCTACGTGATCGCCCAGCCCTGCGTGGACGTCAAGGACCGTGCATGTGTGGACGAATGCCCGGTCGACTGCATCTACGAGGGGGCGCGCAGCCTGTACATCAACGCGGACGAATGCGTCGACTGCGGCGCCTGCGAGCCGGTGTGCCCCACCGAGGCGATCTTCTACGAGGACGACGTGCCCGAGGAGTGGGAGGACTACACCCGGGCGAACATCGACTTCTTCTCCCTGAAGGGCCTGGGCTCCCCGGGCGGCGCCCAGAACGTCGGCCCGCAGGACTACGACGACCCCATGATCGCAGCCCTGGAGCCCCAGAACGAGGACTGGAAGGCCGCCAACGGCTACTGAGCCAGGCTCCGCCCGCCCGTCTCCGGCCGGCTCCTTCGCTGAGACCGGCACAAGCAACACGCCGAGACCGGCACTAATGACGTGCCGAGACCGAGCGAAGTCACGTGTCGCGATTGCTAATCGCGGACAATGGCGGTGTGAACGCCTCCACGCCCGCCGGCCCCGACTTCACCCCGGCCGCCCTGCCCCGCCCGCTCGCGCTGCCCGACTTCCCCTGGCACTCCCTGCGCCCCTACCGGCAGCGCGCCGCCCAGCACCCTGATGGCGTCGTCGACCTGTCCATCGGCACGCCCGTGGACCCCAGCCCCGCCGTCGCCCGCGATGCTCTCCAGGCCGCCGCCAACGCACCCGGCTACCCGCCTGCCGACGGCACGCCCCAGGTACGCGCCGCCATCATCGACTGGATGCGACGCCGCCGGGGCGTGCGGGGCCTCACCGACGTCGCCGTTATCCCCACCATCGGCTCCAAGGAGTCCGTGGCCCAGCTTCCGCTTCAGCTCGGCGCCCATCCCGGCGATCTCATCGCCCACCCCCGCGCCGCCTACCCCACCTACGACGTCGGCGCCCGTCTGGCCGGCGCCACCCCCGTTCCGGTCGACACCGCCGCCGACCCCGACACCTGGGAGCTGCCCGACGGCAGACTTGTCGCCATTTGGCTCAACAGCCCCGGCAACCCCGATGGGCACGTCCTCGCCGTAGACCAGCTCGCCCGCATCGTCGCCTGGGCGCGGGCGCGCGGCGTCGTCGTCCTGTCCGACGAGTGCTACGCCGAACTCGCCTGGGAGGAGCCCTGGGCCACCGACGGCGTGCCCAGCCTGCTCGATCCGCGTGTGACCGGCGCCGGCTCCGACGGCGCACCTGACTTCACGGGGCTGCTGGCCCTGTACTCCCTGTCCAAGCAGTCCAACCTCGCCGGCTACCGGGCCGCCTTCCTCGCCGGCGACCCCGAGCTGGTCGCCGCCGTCACCGAGGTGCGTCGCCACACCGGCATGCTCCCGCCCGCCCCCGTGCAGGCGGCCCTGGCGGCCACACTCGCCGACGCCGAGCATGTGGCGGCGCAGCAGGCCGTCTACCGGGCCCGGCGGGAGGCCCTGCTGGAAGGGACCGCCACTGTCGGCCTGGTCAACGACCCCGAGTCGGCTGCCGGCCTGTACCTGTGGCTGAGCGGGCCGGCCTCCATGAGCGCCTGGGATTTGGTCGGCGCCTTCGCCGAGCTGGGGATCGTCGTCGCCCCCGGGGACTTCTACGGAGAGGCCGGCGCCGGGCACGTGCGCATGTCCCTGACCGACACCGACGACCGGGTGGCCGCGGCCGTGCGCCGCCTGCACGCCCCCGGCGCGGCCGCACTGTTCGCCGGCTGACGGGCGAGGCGGGCGAGGGGAAAGCCGCGCCGACCGGGTCACAGGTTTCCGTAGCGTCCCGGAAAACGACGGGATGGAGGACGCCCGCGAATGCTCATACCTTTTTTGTCGTCAACGACGACGAAGGAGGCGAGCGGTGGACGAGCGCATCTGGGACGTGCTGGACGCCTTTCGGGATACCGAGGTGGTCACCGCCGCGGAACTCGCCGACCGTTTGGGCGTGACGAGTCGCACCGTCCGTAGCCTCCTGTCGCGCTCGCGCCGCGCCCTGGCCGACGGCGGCGCCCGCATCGAGTCCAAGCCCGGTACCGGCTACATCCTGACAATCACCGATGCCGAAGCCTTCGCGGACCTCAAGGAGGCGCGCGGGGCCGTTGACGGTACTCCCGTGACGGCGGTGGAACGTCGGCGCTATCTGCTGCGGCTACTGCTTACCGCACAGGACTACATCAAGCTCGAGGTCATTGCGCAGGCGCTATTCGTCTCGAAGAAGACGGTGGCGGCAGATCTGGCCCAGGTGGAGCCCATACTCGCCGAGCACAGCCTGCTAGTCGACCGGCGCCCTTACAAGGGCGTGCGGGTAATCGGTGCGGAACTAGACATACGTACCTGCCTGGCAACCGTCTACGACCCGGAGCACAGCTCGCGGTTCGCGGTAGATGATCTAGAACCGGGGGTGGGCCGGGCGGAACGGCACGTGCGCAAAGTGCTGGACGCCCATGGAATCCCGCTGGCGGACGAAGCAGTGCGCAGCGTGATCCTGCACGTCGCCATCGCCACCAATCGGGTCCGGGCGGGTCGCACCATCACGGGCGAGGTCATCGAGCTGGGACAGTACGTCACCGATGCCGAATTGGGCGTCGCCGATGACATCCTTGACCGCCTGGAACAGGACTTGGAACTGTCCTACCCCCTGCAGGAACGCTATTACCTGGCGCTGCACTTCGCCGGGCGCAGGGTACTTACCTCTCCCGCCGATGCCTCCGACTCTCAAAGCATTGTCGAGGCGCGCCGGGTGGTGGATGGGATGCTCCGCATCGTCGACGAGGGCTTCGGCCTGGGCCTGTCCGGCGACGACGAACTGCGGGCGTCCCTGGTTCAGCACACGATTCCGCTGCTGGTACGGCTGCGCTTCCAGATGCGGATGCCCAACCAGAGCCTCGAGCGCATTAAGCAGTCCTATCCGCTTGCCTATGCCGTGGCCGTGCAGGCCTGCACCGCACTCGCCCGCCACCTTGGCCGTACCGTCTCTGAGGACGAGGCCGGGTACGTCGCCCTGTGGTTCGCACTCGCCCTAGAACGTCGTCGGCCGGAGCAACGGCGCAAGCATGTGGTGCTCGTGTCTGACGCTGATGGCGCGGCGACTCGGCTGATTGAATTGCAAGTGCGTGAGCGTCTCGGAGACCTGATCGAGTCGCTCATCACCGTCAGCACGCGGGAGCCCGTCCGGGCACAGCCGGACACGGACCTCGTCCTGACCACGGTCGCCCTCGAAACCGATCCGGGCGTCCCCGTCCTCGACGTCGGTCCATTCATCGACGACGCCGACATCCGGAAGATCAGACGGATGCTAATCAGTGAGCCGAGTACCCGGATCGACCAGGTCTTCTCGCCCGAACTGTTCGTTCCCCACCTGGATGCGCGCACTCCGCACGAGGCGATCGAAGTACTCACCCAGTGCGCCCGCACCAGATACGACCTGCCCGCAGTGTTTCTCGACTCGGTGCTGCGGCGGGAGACGCTGGCGCCGACCGACTTCGGTAATCGGGTCGCTATGCCGCACGGCGAGGTGGCCATGAGCGAGGAGACCTTCATTGCCGTCGGCGTCCTGGATGAGCCCATCCGCTGGACGCGCAATCTGGTTCAGGTCGTATGCCTGGTGTCCATCTCCACGCGGGAGGGCAAGGACCTGCAGCAGTTCTACCAGGACCTGTCCAGGTACCTCATGAGCGAGGAACACATCACCACACTCATCAAGAGCCGCGACTTCTCTGCCATCGTCCGTTCGATTCGAGAGATCACCCAGCAACCACAGGAGGAAGCATGAGCGAGCCGCAGCCGGCGACCGGACAACCCGACGATCCCTACGCCGTGTCATTCGAATTGATCCTCGCCGCCGGGACGGCGAAGTCCAAGGCCATGGAGGCCGTGGAACTTGCCCGGGAGGGACACCTTGACGCCGCCCGTCAGGCCCTGGCCCGTGCGGACGACGACTTCCGCCAGGCGCACGACATCCAGTTCGCTCTTCTCCAAAGGGAGGCCGGTCAGGACCACGTGGACGTGGACATCGTTCTGGTGCACGCGAACGACCACCTGACGATGGCGCTCATGGCCAAGGAGAACGCCGAAATGCTCATCGAACTCTATTCCCGGATCCATGAACTGGAGGCGCGAGTCTCGCCGTCGGCCGCTCCGGCTGCGACCTCGACCGCACCAGTGGACCAGACCAGCACAACCGACACCAACACAAACACGAAGGAGAACTGAAATGACCGAGCTCAGCCCCCAGCCGGAGAAGGCCGCCAATCAGGAAGGACCGACGCTGCGCATCATGCTTGCCTGCGCCATGGGAATGTCCACCTCTATCCTCGTCCAACGTATGCAAGAGGCGGCCGCGGCACAGGGCAAGCATTACAAGATCTGGGCGGCCGACCAGTCATCCATCGAGTCCGAACTCGGCAATTTCGACGTTGTCCTGCTCGGCCCGCAGGTTCGCCATATTCTGCGCAAGGTGCGGGCCGTGGTCGGCGATGTCGCCCCGGTCGAGGTCATCGATGCCCGTGCCTACGGGAGGGGCGATGGCGCCACCGTTATCGCCCAGGCCGAGTCGTTGACCGGGGGCGAGTGATATGCCCTCTCTCTCCGACCGGTTCTCGGATGGCCTGACTGTCGTTGCCGAGAAGGTAGACGAAAACAAGTATCTGAACTCGCTGAAGAACTCTTTCGGCTACTTCCTGCCGTTCATCCTGGTCGGTTCCTTCGCCAGTCTGCTGCGCTCCCTGGTGTCCTCGCAGGAGACGGGGCTGGCCCGCTGGATCCCCGCGCTCGCCAATCTCGACGGTGCGTTCACCGCGATGAACTTCGCCACCATGAGCTTCATGACGATCCCCATCGTCGTCCTGCTCGGCTGGCAGCTCGCCAAGCGCAACGGCACGCCTACCCACGCAACCGCGATCCTATGCGTTGCCGCCTACGTGACCGTCGTCCCGCAGAGTGTGCAGGCACTGCTTGAGGACGGCTCCGACGGTGGCACCGCGGCGGGCCTCGGAGACGGCGCACTCGGTGCCCAGGGCCTGTTCATCGGCATCATCTGGACCGTTGTCATTACGGAGCTGTTCCGCTGGCTGTCCGGGATTGAGGCGTTGCGCATTAAGATGCCGGACTCCGTCCCACCCGCCATCGCGCAGTCATTCAACTCACTCATCCCCGTGTTCCTCATCCTGACCTTCTCCGCTGTCTTCGGCGTGCTGTTCCGGCTGGGGACCGGCAGCTACCTGAATGAATGGGTGTACGCGGTGCTGCAGCACCCACTGGAGGTCATCTTCCAGTCCAGTGCGGGCGTCATCCTCATGGCGCTGTTCTCGCAGTTGTTCTGGTTCCTCGGCATCCACGGCGGTTTGGTGATCTCCCCGATTCGCAACCCGTTGTTCGCCACCGCCATTGCCGCCAATATTGCGGCGGTCAACGCCGGTGCAGAGCCAACTCAGCCGCTCACCTACGGGTTCTGGGTGACCTTCATTGTCCTCGGCGGAGCTGGCGGCATCCTCGGCCTGACGATCGTGGGAGCACTGATGTCCAAGCAGGAGGACCTGCGCATGATCTCCCGGATCGGCTTCGTTCCGGCGATCTGCGGCATCTCTGAGCCGCTCGTGTTCGGTGTCCCCCTGGTATTGAACCCGCTGTACGCAATCCCGTTCATCTTCAACACCGGAATATCGGCGGCGATTGCCATGGTCGCGATGAACCTCGGGTTCATCCAGGCCAACACCGTGGACGTCCCCTTCGGGGTGCCGGTCTTCATCAATGGCTTCATTGGCTTCGGCTGGCAGGGGGTTGTGGTCCAGGCGATCATCCTGATCGCCACCACCCTGATGTGGGTGCCCTTCGTAGCCATTGATGATCGCCGTGCCGCACAGGAGAGCCTTGACGGGGAATCCGACCCTGCTAACCAAAACGACAGCAAGGAGGCTGTTCCCGCATGAACGTGCTAGACGAACTGCAGCCGGTTTTTCCCGACGGCTTCTTGTGGGGCGGGGCGCTCGCCGCGAACCAGTGCGAGGGCGCTTGGAACGAGGACGGCAAGGGGCCGTCGGTTGCCGACGTAACCCGGCACAAGCCCGATATCGACCCGCGCGACTACCGTGCCGGTCACGCCATCACCCTGGCAGACATTGAGACCGCCCTGAAATGGACGGAATCTAAAGGTCCCTATGCCAAGCGACGCGGCAACGATTTCTACCACCGCTACCGGGAGGACCTGGACCTCATGGCGGAGATGGGGTTCAAGACGCTGCGAGTCTCCATCCAGTGGAGTCGGCTATTCCCCACCGGGGAGGAGGTCGAGCCCAACGTGGCCGGCGTGCGCTTCTACCACGAGTTGTTCCGGGCCATGCGTGAGCGCAACATTCAACCGCTAGTCACCCTGCATCACTATGAGCAGCCACTCGCCACGGTGTTCAACCACCGTGGCTGGTACGACCGGACCATGGTCGACCTGTTCATGCGCTTCGCCGAGGTCTGCTTCCGCGAGTACGGGGACGAGGTTAAGCTCTGGCTGACATTCAATGAGGTCGACTCGATCTTCCGGCATCCCTTCACCACCGCCGGCCTGATGGCCGAGCAGTTCGAGGGGATGAACATGGAGGAGGTCTGCTACCAGGCGCTGCACCATCAACTCCTCGCCTCGGCGCGTGCCACCCGCCTTCTGCACGAGCTTGTCCCCGACGCCGGATGGGATGCATGCTCACCAAGCTGCTGCACTACCCGCTTACCGCCCACCCGGAGGACCAGCTGCTGGCGCAGCGCACCAACCGGGACAACGAGATGGCCGCGGACGTCCACGTGCGCGGTGAGTATCCGCGGTGGGTAGAGCACGATTGGGCCCGTAAGGGATTGCATGTCGAGGTGACCGATGCCGATCGGGCCGAGTTGGTGGACGGGACCGTCGACTTCCTGTCCTTCAGCTACTACATGTCGCTGGTGTCCGCCCGGGACGAGGGCGAACGCGAGCGGGTGAGCGGCAACCTGTCCTCGGGGGTGAAGAACCCCTACCTGGGGGTCAACGAGTGGAACTGGCAGATCGACCCCGAGGGGTTGCGCTACTCGCTCGTCTCGCTGTACGACAAGTATCGGCTTCCGCTCTTCATCGTGGAGAACGGAGTGGGCATCCGTGAGAGGCCGGATGCGGACGGAGCTATCCGGGATGAGGCTCGCATCGACTACCTTCGCCGCCACATCCGTGAAATGGGCAAGGCGATTGACGACGGCGTCGAGCTCATGGGATACACCCCCTGGGGCTGCATCGACCTGGTATCGATGTCCACCAGCGAGATGAACAAGCGGTACGGCTTCGTGTACGTCGACGCCGACGACGAGGGCAACGGCACCTACGACCGCACCCGCAAGCAGTCCTTCGACTGGTACCGGCAGGTAATCGCCTCCAACGGGAGGGAGCTGTAGGGGCGATGACACTGCTGCGAAGACTCCTGTAAAAACGCCGATGGCGCGGTGAGTATGAGCCGTTCAGCCGCGCCATCGGTGTGGTCCGGGGCGACGTCGGCGCCCGCGTGCCGGTATGGTTCCGGGCAGACAGGTCCGGGGCCGCTCCCGCGGCCCGCCGTCGCCAACAAGGAGACACACATGACCGAAACGCCCACTGACCTCAGCGCCCAGGACGGCCCCGGGATGCTCACCGTCGGCGAGACCAGCCTGGAACTGCCCCGCGCGCTGGCCACCGACGGCTCCGACGGACTCGCCATCGGCAAGCTGCTGGGGACCACGGGCCTGGTCACGCTCGACCCCGGCTTCACCAACACGGCGGCCTGCACCTCCGAGATCACCTACATCGACGGCGCCGCCGGCATCCTGCGCTACCGCGGCTACCCCATCGAGGAGCTCGCCAAGTCCTCCAGCTTCCTGGAGGTCGCCTACCTGCTGATCAACGGAGAACTGCCGGACCCGGAGACCTTCGAACGCTTCCAGCGGCGCATCGGCCGCCACCGCCTGCTGCACGAGGATTTCCGCAGCTTCTTCACGTCCTTCCCCTCCTCGGGACATCCCATGGCCATCCTCCAGGCGGGCATCGCCGGCCTGGCCACCTACTACGAGGACACCCTCAATCCGCACGACCCCTACGAGATCGAGCTGGCCACCGTCCTGCTGTTGAGCAAGATGCCCACGATGATCAGCTACATCGCCCGCCGTGCCATCGGGTTGCCGCTGCTGTACCCCGACCCCAAGCGCGGCTACGTCGAGGACTTCCTCAACATGACCTTCGGCATGCCCTACCAGGTCAGGGACATCGACCCCACCGTGGTGCGGGCGCTGGACATGCTGCTGATCCTGCATGCCGACCACGAGCAGAACTGCTCCACCTCCACCGTGCGCCTGGTCGGCTCCTCGGACGCCAACATGTACGCCTCCGTGGCCGCCGGCGTCGGCGCCCTGTCCGGACCGCTGCACGGCGGCGCCAACGAGGCTGTGCTGCGCATGCTGGACCGGATCCAGTCCGAGGGCATGAGCACCACCGAGTTCGTCCGCAAGGTGAAGAACAAGGAGGACGGCGTGCGCCTGATGGGCTTCGGGCATCGCGTCTACAAGAACTACGACCCCCGCGCCGCCCTGGTGAAGGAGACCGCCCACGAGGTGCTCACGCGTCTGGGTTCCAAGGATGGGGACCGCAAGCTGGAGATCGCCATGGAGCTGGAGGAGGTCGCCCTGTCCGACGACTACTTCATCTCCCGCAGCCTGTACCCGAATGTCGACTTCTACACGGGCCTCATCTACCAGGCGATGGGCTTCCCCACGAAGATGTTCACGCCGCTGTTCGCGCTCGGGCGCCTGCCCGGCTGGATCGCCCAGTACCGGGAGATGATGAGCGACCCGGCCAAGCGGATCGGGCGTCCCCGCCAGGTGTACACCGGCGAGGTGGAGCGCCACTACGTGGCCATGCACCGGCGCAAGCGCGTGCGCGAGTACCCCGACACCCGCGTCGGCGAGCCCACCTTGGACCGTGTCCCGCGCGTGTGACAGACGCGCGGGACGGGGCCGCTTGGCCGGCGTCTAGTCCGCGTCCCTGACTTGCCAGCTGCCCGCCTGAGCGCTGACTAGGGGCGGATCTGCGAATGCGCAGTTCGCGGTGCAGCTGCAGGCTCGTGATCAGCGGGGAAGCGGGGCCGAGCGCTCCCACGAGTTCCGTAGTCTCCATACACAAGTTGTCGATTGCGGGCGTGCGGGCGAAGGGGGTGCGTAAGCCATCTGCCTCCTGTCGGCCCGAGGGCGTACGGTCATATGCGACGCCGATCACCGCCAAAGTTTACCGCCAGTGGCGGTAATGAGGCCCTTCGTGTTTGTGGGTGTGGTGGTGGGGTGGTTGTGGGTGCGTGTGCCGGGGTGGTGGTGACGTTCACCCCGCCCCTATGTGTTGCACGACTTCGGGCCGCGTTCCACGATCTTGGTGTGTGTTGCACGACCACCCCGGGGTCGTGGAATGCGCACGAGGGTCGTGCAGCGTCGCCCAGGGTCGTGCAAAACGTCGCCCTCGCACGCCGCCGGGGCGCCCACCGCTGGCATGTTCCCGCCTCGCCCGTCTGTTGCTGGCAGGGCGTGCTCCGAGGCGCTGGTCGGCACCTCCTTCGTCCCGGGATTGGACCGCCCGCTTCCAGTTGGACCGTCTAACTGCGGTTGGACCGTCTCAGACGCGCTCTCAGACGGTCCAAGCGCAGAAACGCGGTCCAAGTGAAGTGACGCGGTCCGAGTGCGGGGGCTCGGTCCGAACACCGAAGGGGTTGACGGCATGCCTCCCCACAACGCACCGGGTCGGGGCACCACGCTCGCGCCAACAACCCGTGATGGTTCGCTACCCTGCGAGGGTCGTCTTCGGGTCGGCGGGGACGTTTTCGGGCTGGCCGGGATCGTTCGAGGACGCGGGTTAGACCTCCAGAACGCCGGCCAGCCGTCGAGAACGCCCTCCTAGACGGCGTCCTGGAGGGCCGGGCCACGTCGTCGCGGGCCAACCCACGTCCTCGAGCGTCCCCGCCGACCCGCCCGCCCGGACAAACAACAACGCACGACGCGACAACCACCCCACACACCCGAACACGACCACACACCCTCAAACCCGAAGAGCCGGTGATTTTGACGTTTACAGGCTGACGGCAGGGGCCCACGGGCGTTGCATCGCCTCGGAGCGCGATGGTCGGATGGCCACCCCATACGCGTCGTACCCGCCGCGTACGCTGGAAGCGCCTTCTTCGGCACCTCCTCTCGGAACATTCCATGTTCTTGGCCGGGAAGGTTAGGAGCCAGGGAGGAGGTGGGGGCCATGTCCAAGCCGAAAGGCCGACATGCCAAAGTCCGCAAGGGCAAGGGAATGGCCCGGCAGCTGAGCGAAGTACTCGAATCTCTCGCTCATCTGGTCCGGGCCATTGGTGTCCTTGTGGATGCCCTCGGCAGGTGGCTCAACTGAACTGCCTGCCTCGGGGAGCCATCCGGTTGCGCCCGGGTGGCTCCCCACCATTATGCCTCTCGGCTTTCCCAGTGGGCAAGCACTCCGGCAAAGCGACGCCGAGCGCGCTCGGTCAGGTCAGGCATCCATGGGCTCCACGAAGGTGCGGAAGTCGCCGTCGTGCCGGGCGTGCAGCTCCCAGATACGATCGGCCAGGGCGGCCGGCTCGTGGGAGGGTTCGCCGCCGCCGATGCCGCGCGGAATGATCAGCTGGGCTACGTGAATCCCCTCCGGGGCGAGCGCATCGTGGAGGAGCTGCCCGTAGGCGCTCTCCCCGGCGAAGGCTACCGAGGTGCCGGTGACCTTCGGGCCCGGGCGGACGGCGGAGCCGCCGTTGATAAGCAGGATCGTGCCGCGGCCGAGCTCCCGCATGCCCGGCAGTACCTGACGCACCGCGTTGACGGGGCCGTAGACGGACATCTCGATGGGGCCGACGAGGTCCTCGGCACTGGTCTCCAGCACCGGCTTCATGAATTCGCGGGCCGGTACAGGGCTCCACTGGAGCACCTCGATGGGGCCGAGCTCGCGGGCGGCGTCGGCCAAGGCCCGGCTAGTGCCTCGCCGTCGCGGCCGTCGGCGACATAGCCGCGGGCATTCACACCGTCGGCGCTCAGGGCGGCGACCCGCTCGTCCAGATGTTCGCGGCTGCGGGAGATCAGGGCGACGTCAAATCCCTCGCGGCCGAAGCGACGGGCGACGGCGCGGCCCAAGCCCGGGCCGCCGCCGACAATGGCGATGGTGGTCATGGTGGTGTCCTCTGTTGCTCAGCGTTTGTACGGTATCTGTGCGCCGAGACCGGCACTAGTGACATGCCCAGACCGGTCCGACGATGTGATGGCGGCGGACGCGTCCCGCCGCCCGGTGGCGTCCAGCTATGCGGCCGGTCGGCGCCGCGGGAGTGACCGCCAGTACCACCCTGCAGGAATCATGCCGCGGTCCGTGCGGGACGGCGGTGCGCGGCCGACGGCGTATTCCGGTTGACACGGGCACGGAGAGAACCCCAATCGGTGGTTCCCCGGCGCGGCGTTCCCGCATACGCTGACGCAGCCTGCCGCACACGGGATGCGGAGGCCCTGCGTCCAAAGCAGAAAGGAACACGAAGTGCCCTTGCAACCAGACGGTCTGACGTTTGTAATCTCGCCGGAGGTGGAGCGCACGCGCGTCAACTACAAGAACCGCTACGGCATCACCATCGCCGCGGACCTGTACACCGCCAAGGACCTCGACAGGACCGCTCGGCACGCGGCGGTCGTCATCGGCCCCAGTCACGGCGGCGTGAAGGAGCAGATGCCTGGCGTGTGGGCCAACGAGCTCGCCCAGCGCGGTTACGTCGCCCTCGCCTTCGACCCCTCCTACAAGGGCGATTCCTCCGGCGAACCGCGCTTCGTCTCCTCCCCGGAGATCTTCATGGAGGACTTCAGCGCCGGCGTGGATTACCTGGGAACCCTCGAGTACGTGTCCCGCGAGCGGATCGGCGTGGTGGGCATCTGCGGCTCGGGCGGTTTCAGCCTGGGGGCCGCGCGCATCGACTCCCGCATCAAGGCGGTCGTGACCGCGTCCATGTACGACATCGGTGAGAACTACCGCAACGGCTGGCAGCACGGCTGGAGCGACGCCGACCGCCGCGCCGAGCGGGACCGGCTGGCCGCCCAGCGTTGGGCCGACCTCGACTCCGGCGAGGCCGCCTATGACCCGGTCTTCCCCGAGGAGGTGCCGCCCGCGGACGTGGAGCTGGACCCGATCACGAGCGAGTTCTTCGACTACTACGTCAAGAGCAACGACCGCGGCTACCACCCGCACTCGCAGGGTGGGCACGTCGCCGTCAGCCACCTGGGCTACCTGGCTACGGCGGCCTGCGCTATCTGGAGGACATCGCCCCGCGGCCGGTGCTCATGCTCGTTGGTGAGCTGGCCTTCTCCCGCTGGTTCACCGAGGAGGCGAAGGAGCAGATCGGGGACAGCGCGAGCATCGTCGAGGTCCCCGGTGCGCGCCACATCGACCTCTACGACCGGGTGGATCTGATTCCCTTCGACGCCGTCGACGCGTTCCTCGCGCAGAACCTGGCCTGATACTGGTTCGAGTCCGGCGGCTGGTTCCCGCTCGGTTGAATAACCCGAGCGTGCCCACGGCAGGCGGTCCTGAGCAATCGTCGTTGGGGCGGCGCGTTCAGCGCGCCGCCCCAACGAGCGTCTAGAAGAACTAGGAGAAGTCGGGCAGGCCGCTTGCTGTCGAGATACCCCCGTCGATGGGCAGGACGGCTCCGGTGATGAAGCGCGCGTCCTGGCTGGCCAGGAAGGCCGTCGCGGCGGCGACGTCGTCCGGCCTGGCATGGCCGGGGAGGGCTTGGCGCTGCTCGCCTCGGGCGACCCACTCGCTGACCGGGGCGGTGGCGGCCAGGTCGTCAGGGACGGTCAGGGCCGGTGCGACGGCGTTGACCCGGATCCCCCACTTGCCCAGGTCGAAGGCCAATCCGCGCGTGAAATTGACGACGGCGCCCTTGGCGGCGAACCGTCGGGTGATGGCGCTACCGATGTTCCCCGCGCCCCCGGTGACCACGACGGTCCTTCCCGAGAATCTCCGCGGCGCTCCTGCCGGAGCCTCTGCCGTACTCGCACTCATGCCTGCGCCTCCAGGACCTGCCGGATGGTCTGCGCGAGCGGGATGAGCGGGCGGCCGACCAGTTGCGCCAGGTCTTGGGAGTCGGTCTCCATCTCCCCGGCCCGGATGGAGGCATCGGTTCCCACAACCAGTCCCGCACTGGCCCCCGCTCCGGCGGCCTCAAGCTCGGCCGTGTACTCGACGTCGGTCAGGTTACGGTGGGTGATGGTGCGGCCGGTGACATCGGACAGCGTGCGCGCGAACTCACCCAGAGTGAAGGAGGAACCGCCGAGCTCGTAGATGCGCGGAGTACCGGCCTCGGGTACGGCATCGTCGAGCAGGACCGTGGCGGCAGCGGCGGCGAAGTCGGCACGGGCTGCGCCGGAGATCCGTCCCTCACCGGTGGAGCCCACGACCTCCCCGGAGGCGAGGCTGCTGGGGATCAGGCGGGTGTAGACCTCGTGGTACCAGGCGTTGCGCAGGACCGTGGTCGGGATGCCGCTGGCGGCAAGGATGCGTTCGGTGGCGTAGTGCTCGGGGGCGAGCGGGTTGCTGCTGTGGTCGGCGTTGAGGATGGAGGTGTAGGCGATGTGGCCCACGCCGGCGTCCTGGGCGGATTCGATGATGTTGCGGTGTGCCGCGGAGGCTCCGGTGCCGGAAATGGAGATCAGCAGCAGGCGGTCCACGCCGTCCAGCGCGGCCCGCAGCGCCGTCGGGTCTGCGTAGTCCGCCCGGCGCACGATCAGGCCGCGCTCGGCCAGGTCGGTGGCCCGGGCGGGGTCGCGGACGATGGCGACGATCTGCCGGCGGGGACGTCACGGGAGAGGAGCTCGTCGATGGCGAGGCGTCCGAGGTTTCCGGAGGCGCCGGTGAGTGCGAGCAGCATGAGAGGTTTGCCTTTCTGGCGGCTGAGACGATGATTGAAAGCGGATCACTTGGTCCGCTTCAGGTGAGCGTAGCAGGCCTGAGCGGAAAGCGGAAATACCGGTCCGTATCGACTAGCATGGCGTCATGCCCAGTGCAGCAGTCACCCCGACCAGGAAGGACGCGGCCCGCAATCGCGCTAAGCTGCTGGCCTCCGCCGAGCGGCTTTTCAGCGCCGAGGGCCTGGCGGTCACACTCAAGGACGTCGCCCGGGACGCGGGAGTCGGCGTCGGCACGGTCTACCGGCACTTCCCCACGAAGGACGCCCTGGTCGCCGCGCTATTCGCCGAACAGCTTCAGCAGGAGGTGGAGCGGGCGCGTGCGACGGCACAGGCGGGCGACGCCTGGCGGGCGCTGGTCGACTACTTGGAGCAGACGATGCGCCTACAGGCATCCAACCGGGGCCTGCGTGCCTGATGTGTCCGGCCGGGTCAGTATTCGAGTCGGTGCGCGAGTGCAAAGCGCAGATCAATCCCTATCTTGAACAGGTGATAGAACTCGCGCACGCGCAGGGCACTCTGCGGTCCGACTGCACCGCCCGCGACATCGCCTACCTGCAGGTGGCGCTCGTCGGCATCATGGACGCCAGCCCGGACGACGCCCCCGACCTCTACCGCCGCCACTTGGCGCTGTTCCTCGACGGCGTGCGCACCGATCGGAGCCAGTAGCCGACGTCTACCAGCGGCGCGGCACGAACCCGGTACCGCTGCCGTTCACACCCGGCATGGGGCGCCGGCTGTTGGAGGACCGCGCCACCATTGAAGCTCGGGGGACCGGAACATGGTGAGCGTCCCATTTGGTACCGACCCGCGGCCCCTGGGCGCGCTCCGGGAGCCAACCATCCTTGGCGCGGATCAGCGCGGACGGTCCAGGAAGCTGCGTCCCTCGGACTCGTCGAAGCCACGGTGTCCGTGAATCTCGATGGCGGACAGTGCCCGTTCCAGGTCGGCCAGCTCCGCGGCGGTCAGTGTGACGTCTGCGGCGCCCAGGTTCTCCAGGATCCGCTCCCGGCGCTTCGAACCGGGGATCGGCACCACGTGCGGCCACTTGGCCAACATCCAGGCGAGGCTGATCTGCGCGCTGGTGGCCCCCTTGTCGGCGGCGAAGGTGGTCAGCAGGTCCACTAGTGGCTGATTGGCGGCGAGGTTGTCGGGCTGCAGCTGCGGGACCCAGTTGCGCACGTCGTCGTTCTTCTCGAAGCGCGTGGCGGTGGTGACCTTACCGGACAGCAGCCCGGACGCTATGGGGGAGAAGGGGACGACGCCGATGCCCTCCTCGGCGCAGAACGGCAGCACCTCGGCCTCGATGCCGCGCTCGACCAAGGAGTAAATGTTCTGCACGGCAGCCAGGGGCGTGACCTGGTGGGCGGCGCGAATCACCGGCACGTCCACCTGCGACAGTCCCCAGCCGCGAATGAGACCTTCTGCAATGAGCGCGCCCATACCCGCGGCCACGTCCTCGATCGGCACCTCCGGGTTGATGCGGTGCAGGTAGTACAGGTCGACGCGGTCTGTGCCCAGGCGCTCAAGCGAGGCGGCCAGGTGCGCGTGCAGCGTGGCCTCGACGCCGTCGGCGCGCACCTCCTCGGTGGGCAGGTGCAGTTTGGTGGCCAGCACAACCTCGTCCCGGAAGGGCGCCACCGCCTTCCCAATGATGCGCTCGTTGTGGCCCCGGTTGGCCGGGTCGAGGTTGGGTCCGTAGGCCTCGGCGGTGTCGAAGAAGGTGCAGTCGGCGTCGAAGGCGGCGCGGATGGCGGCGATCGACTCCTCCTCGTCGGGGATGCGCCCGTAGCCGTGGGACAGTCCCATGCAGCCCATGCCGATCTCGGAGACCTCTAGGGTTCCCAGGTGGCGTGTTCTCATGCTCTGCCCCTCTCATTCCTCGGCGTCGTCGTCCCAGATCTCAGCGACCATGGGGAAGGTGCTCCAGGCCTTGGGCCAGCCGCAGTAGAAGGCGAGCTGGGTGACGATCTCTACGGCTTCCTCCCTTGTGATGCCGTGTGCCTTGCCGAGTTCGAGATGGGCGCGCAGCTGAGGGTACAGCCCCGCGGAGAAGAGGGCGGCGATGGTGATCATGGAGCGGTTGCGGGCACTGAGCTGTTCCTCGCGCGCCCAGACCTCCCCGAACAGTACGTCGTCGTTGAGAGCGGCGAACTGCGGGGCGAGGTCGCCCAGGTGGTCGCGACCGGCAGTCTGTTTCTCAGCCATAGTGTGTCTTCCTTCGTGCGTGGTTCGTGAGTAGTCGATCTCGGCCGTCAGTACAGCGAGCCGCCGCCGATCTGCTGCTTGACCATGTCGCGCAGCAGCCAGCCGACCACCTTCGGGTCGTAGTGGTCGAAGATCCGCGGCAGCGTGCCGTCGTCCAGGGCGGAGAAGGTGGCCAGGTCCTCCTCGCTCAGCTCGAAGTCGAAGACATCGAAGTTCTCCTCCATGCGGTTGCGGTGGGTGGACTTCGGGATGACCACGACGTCCTTCTGGATCAGTGCCCGCAGGATCACCTGGCCCGGCTTCTTGCCGTACTGGCTGCCGATCTCGGCCAGGGTCGGGTTGGCGAAGATGTTGTTCTGGCCCTCCGCGAAGGGCGCCCAGGCCTCGTGGACGACGCCGAGCTCGGCCATGACCGCGTGCGCGGCGTCCTGCTGACGGAAGGGGTGGGTCTCGATCTGGTTGACGGCCGGCGGGATCTCGGCCAGCGCGGCCACGTCCACCAGCCGCTCAGGGTAGAAGTTGGACACGCCGATGGCGCGCAGCTTGCCGGCCTTGTAGGCGTCCTCCATAGCCCGGTAGGCGCCCGGGTAGTCGCCCATCGCCTGGTGCAGCAGCATCAGGTCGATGTGGTCGGTGCCGAGCTTGTCCAGCGACTCGTCGATCGATGCGGTGGCGCGCTCGTAGTTCATGTTGGATACCCAGATCTTGGAGGTGATGAACACGTCCTCGCGCGGCAGGCCGCTCTTCGCAACGGCGGCGCCGACGCCTCCTCGTTGCCGTAGGCTGGGCGGTGTCGATGAGCCGGTAGCCGACCTCAAGGGCCTCGCTCACGCAGCGCTCGGTCTCCTCGGGCGGGGTCTGGAAGACGCCGTAGCCGAGCACGGGCATTTCGACGCCGTTGTTGAGGGTCTTGATGGGGACGGTGGTCATGAGTTGCCTCCTGAGGCGGGTGGTGAATCCGGGTTGCGGATCGCTGGATGTTCTGGTGCGGATGGTCGATCGGTGCGTGCGGCGGCTGGACGGCGAGGGCGCGCGAATCGGACGGGTCAGGCCTGCTGGGAGTAGTCCATGACCGTCGTCGTGAAGGCGGGCGGCTCGTCGGGGACTACGTAGTAGGGGGCCTGCGGGATCTCGTTGATCGCGGCGATCTCCGCCTGCGTCAGCTTCACGTCCAGGGCGGCGAGGTTGTCGGCCATGTGGGCGGGGTTCAGGGTCTTGGGGAAGGTGATGTTCTTCTCCGCCAGGTGCCAGGCCAGGATCACCTGGGCCGGGGTGCGCCGGTGCGCTGTGCGGCGGCTGCGATCGCGGGCTCTTCCAGCAGGGTCTTGTCGCCGTGGCCGAGCGGGTACCAGGCCTCCACCAGGATCTCGGCGCCGGCGGCCCGGTCCATCTGCGCCTTCAGTTCGTGCTGGTTCCAGCGCGGGTGGGCCTCCACCTGGTTCACGACCGGCTTGATGGTGGCGACGTCCAGGATCTCCTGGAACTTGGTGATGGGGAAGTTGGACAGGCCGATGGAACGGACCTTGCCCGCGGCTACGGCCTCCTCCATGGCCTTCCAGCCGGAGACGTACTCGCCGTAGGGCTGGTGGAACAGCAGCAGGTCCAGATAGTCCAGGCCCAGGCGCTCCAGGGTGGCGTCGATGTCCTTCACCGCCTGCTCATAGGGGTAGGACTGGGGGAACAGCTTGGAGGTGATGAACAGGTCCTCGCGCTTGACGGTGCCGGCGGCGATGGCGCCTCGCACCACCTCGCCGACGGCTACCTCATTGAAGTAGGCGTTGGCGGTGTCGATGTGTCGGTAGCCGAGTTCGAGGGCCTGCGGCAGGTGTTCGCGCACCTGGTCGGAGGTCATCTGGAAGACGCCGTAGCCCAGCGCCGGGATATCGATGCCATTGTGCATGGTGAAGGACGGGATGGTGGTCATGGTCTGCTCCTCGTATCGGCTTCGGGATCACAGGGTCGCTTCGGGTAAACCGTCGCGGTGTGCATAAGTCTTCGCCGTAAAGGCCCGGTATGTAAAATGCCAATATCGGAACTGTTAATGCGTCAGATGCATAAGCCGGGGGACTGGATGGACTTCGAGAAGCTGCGCCAACTGGAGACGATCGCGCGCGAGGGCACCCTCAGTGCCGCCGCCCGCTCCCTGCACCTGTCCCAGCCGGCGCTCAGCCGCTCGCTGCAACGCCTGGAGGCCGAGCTCGGCCAGCCCCTCTTCGACCGGCCCGGACGCCGCCTGGTGCTCAACGAGGCAGGACGCGTCGCCCTGGAGCACGCCGGCCGGCTCCTGCGTGAGGAGCAGGCGCTGCGCGCCGCCGTCGACGACGTCGCCCGCCGTACTCGGGCACTGCGCGTGGGCACCGTCGCCCCCGCGCCGCTGTGGCGGCTCACGGCCCTGATTGTTGAGCGCTTCCCCGGCCTGGTGCTCACCTCCCAGAGCCTCAGCCGGGAGGAGGTAGAGGAGGGGGTCGTGAGCGGAGAGCTGGACCTGGGCATCTCCCTGCGACCCCACCCGCTGCCGACCGTGCGCTCGGCCTGGCTGATGGTGGAGAACCTCGCCGTCGCCCTGCCCGCCGAGCATGCGCTCGCGGGCCGAAGCGAGGTGAGCGCCACCGAGCTCGACGGCGAGACCTTCCTGCTCCTGGCGGACATCGGCTTCTGGCGCGAGCGCTGTGACCGCTACCTGCCCCACTCCCAGTTCGTGGTGCAGGAGGACCACGGTGTCTTCGAACAACTCACCCGCAGCTCGTCGCTGCCGCACTTCATCACCGACGCGCCCGCGCTGTCCGCGCCCGGACCTGATCGCGTCGTCGTCCCCATTCGTGACGCCATGGCGCACGCCACCTTCTACCTGCTGCTGCGCTCGGGCGGCCGCAGCGAGGCGGCGGATGTCTTCGACTGGGTGCGCAGCCACACGGTCTGACTCGCTCCCTCCGCCGAGATCGGTAGAAGTGGTGCGGCGGCACGGATGAGGAGGTGGGGCGAGCAAGGAATAGCCGGCGTGTACTGCGCCATGGTCACGCGTTGCCGCCAAGGACACGCGTTTCGGACTTCTACACGTGCTTTACACCTGCAAAGCTTCAAATACTCGTGTCCCTGAGGAGAATCCGTGTGTGAGAGGCGAACTCGTGTGTGTAGACGCACGGCGGGAGGCCCTCGGCCAGGGGCGCGGCACGCGGGTCGGAGGGCGAGGCAGCTGCGCCGTTACCCTCCGATCCGCGTCTGATCACCCGCCCCGGTCTTCCTCGAGGGTCAATCCGGCTCTTCCGGTTTGTGGGTGTGGAGGTCAGGGTGGTGTGGTGTCTGGACTGTGGTTGCTTGCGGTTGGGCCGACTGGCCCGCGCCTACTTGGACCGTCTTGCTGCACTCGGACCGCCAGGCTGCACTCGGACCGCCAGGCTGCACCTGGACCGCCCCAGACGCACCCCCAGACGGTCCAACCGCAGATTCGCGGTCCAAGTAGGGGCCCGGGAACGGTGTGGGCGCTGGGCCCGGCTGGCCTCACCGCCGCCGACCAACGCCCCGGGCGCCGAGCCGAGAGTCCCAGGCGGGTCCAAGCCAGCTCCCCGGGGGTTGTGCTGTTGCACTCCGGGGCGACGCCAGGTGGGTGGGCCTGTCCACCCACGGTGGCCTGCCGTTGGTGCTCGTTCCCGTGCGTGGCGGCCCAAAGTGTCCAGGACCGGCATAAACGACCCCGACGTCGCTGGCAGCCGTGGGCGAAACGTTGGAATCATGCGGTTTCAGAAACGGCCTCAGCGGTCGTCGGCGGCCTTTGTGCCGAACTTGGACATTCCGCCCCACGGCGGGGGCACCCGGACATACACGCCACCAGCATCCAACCCACCAGGCCGGCAACACCCACCACCCACCACACCCACAAACTGGAAGAGCCGTCAATCCACCCAGATTCGCACCCGGTCTTCCTCGTCGGTGACGTCTATCAGGGTGCTCGGTCCGGCACTGTTCAGGGCGCTGTACGAGGTCGCCAGGAGCGCATTGAGGTCGATGCCGTGCGTGCCGACGGCGGTGCGCACCTGCGGCACGTTCGCGATGAGGGCCGCCAGCGCGGAGACCGCCTGCATGGGGAATGCTAGGTCGACATTGTTCTGCGGGCCCCGGACCTCGATGTGGAGGCTGCGCCCGGCCGTCCGGGGTGCTTGCCCGGCGCCCTCCGCCATGGGCTCGGGCCGCACCAGGGTGAAGCCGGTGGCTGCGGGCACAGCGGGCGACGACGCCGCTGGGGGTGATGCCGGCGACGGCGCTGGGAAGGGTGCGGCTGGGGAAGCGTCGGGGTGTCAACGGGTGCGCCGTCGTCGGGCACGGCGAGCAGCGCGTCGACGCTGGTGCCGAGCAGGCCGCCAGGGCGGGCAGGGTGGCCACGTCCGGGTAGTTCAGATCGTTCTCCCACTTGCTGACCGCCTGCGGGGTGACACTCATACGTTTGGCGAGCTGCTCCTGGGTCATGCCGCGTGCGAGCCGCAGCCTCGCGATATTGCGTCCGACCGACTGCTTCATGTATCTGCCTGCTTTCCAAAGTGTTGTGCGCCAGACCTGCTGGGCGTTGGTGTTTCGCCGGGTGCGGCGGGACGCCTGGCGACGTCGCAATCACGATGATGACGGGTCTGGTACGCGCAGCGGTAGCACGCGTTCGTTGATCACGGAATCCGCGAGTAGGAGTGCGGGCGCTTCGCCGACTCAACCGCTGGTTGAGTCGCTTGCAAGTCGGGGGATCTGCGGCGCGATGGAGGTACCAAGGGTGCCTGTTGTGGGCGCTCTACGCGGCGATAGGGTGTCTGCTGTGGGCCGATGATGGCAAAAGAGGCGGTCCTGACGTCGTGGAGGCGGCGCGCCCAGACCTGAGAGGAAACGAGAATGCCGATGAATCGCGCGGGAAGGAGACCAATGAGTAGAAGGGGCGCGCTGGGTCTGCTGGCGGGTGCTGGCACGATCGCCACGCTGGGAGCCTGTAGCGGCACACAGGGAGATGCTTCTGCGACCGGCACAGCCGCTTCGTCGGAGGCTGCGGGCGTACCCGAGGGCGTGCAGGAGGGGGCCTCCGCCGCCGCCCTGCCCTCGGATCTACCGACCTACGCCCATGAGACGCGCGAACTGACCTTGGAAAACAACGGGCAACTCATCTACGGCCTGGCCTACGTCCCCAATACCGGCCAGGAACGCGTGCCCCTGGTCATCTGCTCCCACGGGCTGACCGGCTCCTATCAAGACCTCGGGGCGACGGCCGAGGCGCTGGCCCAGTTGGGACTGGCCGCTTACTGCTTCGACTTCCGGGGCGGCGGCGGAACCATGAGCGAGGGTGAGATGACGGACATGTCGGTCATGACCGAGGTCGCCGACCTGGAGGCCGTCATGGATGCCGCCCGGTCCTGGGACTTCGTGGACCCGGAGCGGATCGTCTTGTTCGGCGCCAGCAGGGCGGTGCCGTCTCGGCCATCACCGCCTCCCGTCACGCGGATCGCGTGGCCGGCCTCATGCTGTGGTATCCGGCGTTCTCCATTACCGACGACCTGCACGATTTCTTCCCCTCCTTGGACCAGGTAGGAGACAGCTACTTCTACCGGTGGGTGACGCTCGGGCGCGTCTACGCCGAGGACATGTGGGATTACGACGTCTTCGCCGATATGGCCGGATACACGGACCCGGTCCTAATCGTTCACGGCAGTGCCGACGCGGTTGTGGACATCGCCTACTCCGAGCGAGCCGCCCAGACCTATCCCGATGCGGAGCTGGTCACCATCGACGGTGCGGGACACGGATTCACCGGTTCGGACTGGGAACAGGCCGTGTCCGCCGACGTCGACTACCTGCGCCGGGTCGGTATCCTGCCCGGCTGACCGTCTCCGCGGGCCTTATGGAGCAGTGCGAACGCAGGATGCACGGCCCGAATCACCTCTTCGGCAGTGGCGCGGCCATGGCGGCGGGGTGCCCAGGCGCAGGCGCTTTGGTCTGCTCCTCGGAGATGGTTCGGCGGTCTCGCAGTCCATACCGGGGTCCCAGCCAGTTGATGAGCGCGCCCACGGCCAGCGCGGCCATGGCCTCGGCCACGATGATTGCCGCCCAGATGCCCATGGGGCCCACGAGCCGCGGCAGCAGCAGGACCGAGGCCACCTCCAGGCCGAGGGTACGGCCCGCCGCCAGCGCTGCCGAGACGAGCCCGTTGCCCAGTGCGGTGAACAGCGACGAGCCGTACATGCTCACGCCCATTGGCAAGAAGGAGACTGAGAAGATGCGCAGGGCCGTCTCGGTCAGCGCCATGAGATCGTGGTCGTAGCCGGCGAAGATGAGCGCCAGCGGGTGCGCAAGCAGTTGGGAGGCGAGCAGCATCGCTGCCCCGGCGACGCCGAGTATGGCCAATGAGGTGCGCATCAGGCTGCGCTTCTCCGCGTCGTTGGCGGCGCCGTGCTGGTAGCTCATTAGCGGGGCCGCGCCCATGCAGAAGCCCTCGAAGATCGCGGTGAAGATCATGCTGAGGTACATGACCACGCCATAGGCGGCCACCCCGTCCTGGCCGATGAACTTAAGCAGTTGCAGGTTGTAGATGATGCTGACCACCGAGATGGCCACCACCGCCATCATCTCCGAGGAGCCGTTCACGCAGGCCCTGGCCAGCGCGGCCGGGTCCCGCGCGGGGCGCCCCAGCCTCAAGAGGCTTGGGTTGGGCCGTGCGAACCAGGCAAGCGGCACGAACCCGCCGATGAGCTCCGAGGTGACGGTGGCCCAGGCCGCTCCGGCCACCCCCCAGCCGAGGACCCCGACGAACAGCAGATCTAGTGACATGTTGGTCAGACCTGCGGTGAGCGTCACGTACAGGCCGAGTCGGGGCCGGCCCGCCGTGGAGGCGAAGGTCTGGAAGGCATACTGCAACATGTACGCCGGCAGTGAGACCATCAGGATCCGCCCGTACAGGACGCACATCTCCAGCAGCTGGCCGGATGCGCCCAGCATCTGGGCTACGGGCCGCATGGCCAGTGCGCCGATGAGCGCCAGCGCGGTGCCGGCGCCGAGCGTGACATAGACGATCATGGAGAAATAGCGGTTCGCCAGTTCGCCGTCGCCCCGGCCGCGGGTGTGGGAGATGAGTTCGCTGCCGCCCGAGCCCATCATGAAGCCGAGGGTGCCCAGGATCATGATGAACGGCATGATCAGGGTGATGGCGGCCAATGCCGTCTTGCCTGCGTAGTTCGAGACGAACAGGCCGTCGACGACCCCGTAGATAGAGGTGAATACCATCATCGCGATGGAGGGCAGGGTGTAGCGCAGTAGCTCGCGTGCGCTCAGGTGCCGTGACATGTCCATGGTCGTCTCCGTGGTCATCGCCGGCCTCCGGTACCGTCGAGCGCATTCACCAGGGCATCGGCGTAGCGTGGCAGCCCGGTGGAGAGGGTGGTGCGCTGCTGAGGCGACAGTGCGTCCAGGGCGGCCATCTCCGCGTCGATGATCGGGGTGACGCGGTTGGTCACGAGTTCTCGTCCCCGCTCTGTGAGAAAGATGTGAGTTGCTCGTCCCGGGCCCGTCTCCACACGTACCGTTCCGTTCTGCTGCAACCGCTTGATGGCGGAGTTGACCGTCTGTTTGCGTGTGAAGCACAGTTCGCACAGCTGCCTCTGCGAGCAGCCCTCACCTGCGACGTGTAGTGCGTAGAGGATGTCGAAGGCGGAGTCTGAGAGTCCGGCCGCGTGGGCGGCCCGGTGGTACGCCTCCTCAATGCGTTTGCTCGCGGCGTTGATGGTCTTCTGCAGTGAAAGCAGATCGGTGGTCATGGGTGCCTCCCAGCGCATCGTAAGTCCGAGATCGGACATAGTACACGACAGGCTCGCCGGACTGGGGCGGGGGTGGCGCTGTCCGCGGCCGCCGTGCCGCGGCGACCGATCTGGGCGTGTCACTTCTACCGATCTCGGCGCGTAACTTCTGCCGATCGCGGCGGGGGCGGGCGGGGTCTTCCCAAACAATGGACCGAGCGGTAGGATTGTGATCAGCGGGTGCTCTCCGAGGAGCGCGCGTACAACCTGACCCGACGGAGGGGCTCACAGTGGAGCAGAACATGAACCAGTACGAGATCGACCACCTGGCAACGGTGCGCGCGGGGGCGCCCGAATCCATGGTGCTGTTGAAGACCGACGGATCCTTCCCCCTGGCCGCCCCCGGCCGGCTCGCCCTGTACGGGGCCGGCGCGCGGCGCACCATCAAGGGCGGCACCGGCAGCGGCGACGTCAACTCCCGGCACGTCGTGTCGCTCGAGGAGGGCCTGGTCAGCGCCGGCTTCACCATCACCACCAAGTCCTGGCTGGACGCCTACGATGCCGTCGCCGAGGACAACCACCAGGCCTTCGTCGCCGACCTCAAGGCCCAGGCCAAGGCCGCGGGCGTGCCCGCGATCATGTTCGGCATGGGCGCCGTCGAGCCCGCCCCCGCCTTCGACCTGCCGCTCGACGGCGACGGTGAGGCCGCCATCTACGTCGTCGCCCGCGACTCCGGCGAGGGCAACGACCGCCACCCCGAGGCGGGAGACGTGAAGCTCACCGACTCCGAGATCCGCGACATCACCGCACTCGCCGCCAAGTTCGACAAGTTCCTGCTGGTGCTCAACGTCGGCGGCGTCGTCGACCTGACGCCGGTTAAGGACGTGCGCAACATCCTCCTGCTCTCCCAGCTGGGTGCCGCAATCGGCGACGCCTTCGCCGACGTCCTGCTCGGCAAGAGCTACCCCTCCGGCAAGCTGTCCACCACCTGGGCTGCCTGGGAGGACTACTCCACCGAGGGCGACTTCGGCGACCCCGATGACACCCACTACAGCGAGGGCGTGTACGTCGGCTACCGCTACTTCGACTCGGTCGGCGTCGCCCCGATCTTCCCGTTCGGCTACGGCCTGGGCTACACGACCTTCGCCATCGGCGCCCCCGAGGCCAGCGCTGCCGGCTCCAAGATCACCGTCAAGACCACCGTCACCAACACCGGCGCCGCCGCGGGCAAGGAGGTCGTCCAGGTCTACGTCTCCGTGCCCGCCGGTGACCTCGACCAGCCCTACCAGGCCCTGGCCGGCTTCGCCAAAACCGAAGAGCTGGCCGCAGGTGCCAGCCAGGACGTCACGGTCACCTTCGACCTGACCGACATCGCCTCCTACGACGCCGCCAAGGCCGCCACCGTGCTCGAGGCCGGCGACTACGTGGTCCGCGTCGGCGCCTCCAGCCGCGACACGGTGCCCGCCGCGGTCGTCCAGCTGGCCGAGACGGCGATCGTCCGCCAGCTGCACAACGTCCTGGGCGAGCCCGGCTTCACCGACTTCAAGCCCGCCGCCCCGACCGCCGTCGAGGTTCCCGCCGACGCCCCGCGGCTGACCGTGGCCGCCGCGGACCTGCGGCGCGAGGATACTCACGCCCCCGTGGACCTGAGCGAGGCCCTGGACTTCGTGGAGGACCTGTCCGACGACGAGCTGTCCTACATCGTGCTCGGCCAGTACGCCGACACCGCGGACAAGCAGTCCATCATCGGTCAGGCCTCTCAGGCGCTCGTCGGCGCCGCCGGCCAGACAACCACCCGCTTCGCCGGCCTGCCCTCGCTGGTCATGCCCGACGGCCCCGCCGGCCTGCGCCTCACGCCCCAGGTGGGCGAGGACGCCGACGGCAAGTTCCCCCTCGGTGAGGCCCTGGGTGGCCTGTTCGCCGAGCTCATGGACGCCGAGTCCATCGCCGCGCTCGGCGGTGAGGCCGACGACGCCGCAGCCGAGCGCACCCCGGAACGCACCTACGAGCAGTACGCCACCGCCATCCCGATCGGCACGGCCATCGCCCAGTCCTGGAACCCGGCGCTGGCCGAGTCCTACGGCGACCTGGTCGGCGCAGAGATGGACCACTTCGGCGCCCACCTGTGGCTCGCCCCGGCCTTCAACCTGCACCGCACCATCCTGTGCGGGCGCAACTTCGAGTACCTGTCCGAGGACCCGCTGCTGGCCGGGCGCATGGCCGCCGGCATCACCCGCGGCGTCCAGGCCCACCCGGGACGCGGCGTCACCGTCAAGCACTTTGCCTTCAACAACCAGGAGACCAACCGGCTGAACTCTTGCAGCCACGTCTCCCAGCGGGCCGCCCGCGACCTGTACCTGCGCAGCTTCGAGATCGTCGTCCGTGAGGCCCAGCCCCACGCCATCATGACCTCCTACAACCTGGTCAACGGTGTGCACACCTCCGAGTCCGCGGAGCTGCTGGAGACCATCCTGCGCGAGGAGTGGGGTTACGAGGGTCTGGTCATGACCGACTGGGTGGTCTACTCCATGACCCGCACCGACCTGAAGTACCCCCGCGCCACCGCCGCGGCCACCATCAAGGCCGGCAACGAGCTGTTCATGCCCGGCTGCGAGGAGGACCGTCAGGACATCCTGGCCGCCCTGCGCGGTGAGTCGGAGTCCGGCGCGGTCCTCACCCGCGCCGAGCTGGCCAAGCAGGCCGCCCGGGTGGTGCGTATGGCTCACCTGCTGGGCGACGTCGCCGCCGCCCCGGAGGTCTGAGCCGGCCCTCACCGGTTGCCCGGACCGGGCCAGGGCCGGGCAACCGATGCGGCGGATCTGCTGAACCCGGCCGCCCGTACGGCGATCGGGCGGCACTGACAGGCCCCGGTGGACACCCCCTCAGGTGTGTCCGCCGGGGTCGGCGCCGTGCCAGGATCATGCCCGAGTCCCGCCGAGGGCGTCGTCGGCCCCGCGCCCCGGCGCGGAACAACCAAGCAGAATCCGAACGAGTCCCAAGGAGACCCCATGGCACTGACCCCCGAGGCGATCGAGACCTTCACCCGCCTGTTCGGCGTCGAGCCCCAGCCCAGCCACACCGACCCCGAGCTCATGGAGACCCTCCAGAACCACATCTTCGGCGAGGTCTTCTCCGCCGGCGTGCTCACCGACGTCGAGCGCGAGCTGATCACCGTCACCTGCCTGGCCTCCATGCAGACCCTGCCGCAGCTGCGCGCCCACGCGGCCGCCGCGCTCAACGTCGGGGCCACCCCCGAGCAGCTGCGCGAGGTCATCTACCAGTGCCAGCCCTACATCGGCTACCCCAAGACTCTCAACGCCATCGGCGTGGTCAACGAGGTGCTCACCGAGCGGGGCGTCGAGCTGCCCCTGCCGGGCGCCGCCACGATCGCCTACGAGGACCGGGACGAGGCCGGCGCGGCCATCCAGATCCCCCTGTATGGGGACGAGGTCAAGGCCGTCTTCGCCGCCCTGCCCGAGCCCTTCGACACCCAGGTGCCCCACCTACTCACCGCCATCGGCTTCGGGGAGGTCGAGTCCCGCGGCGTGCTGAGCGTGGCCGAGCGGGAGATCATCAGCCTGGTGGCCATCGCCGCCATCGGCGCCGCCACCCAGCTCACGCCGCACGTGGCCGGGGCGATCAAGGCCGGCAACACCCGGCAGAAGGTCGCCGCCGCCCTGGTGCAGGCCATGCCCTACATCGGCGGCCCCTACGCCCTGTCCGGCCTGGTGCTGGTGGCCAAGTACGACGCCAACGCCTCCTCGGAGGCGTACCGGTAATGCGACACTGGTGCCTTGCGTCGCGGCCTCAGCGGATGACTCGCCGCCCTCCCCTCACCGAGATCGGTAGATATAACCGTCGAAGTCGGTCGATGTAGCCGCTAAGGCGCGGTTGGGTGCGCGTGCTGTGCGGCTAGCCGCAGGGTCGCCGGTAGGTAGATCCGTAGTCGGCACGGTTTCTCTGGATCGCCTTGGGCGGACGCTCCAGAGAAACCGGGCTGGCTCACCTCGGCCAGTAGAAGGCGCCCTGTTTGCGTTTCTCGGATGGAATCCAGTGGCCGTACGGGCCGACAAGCTCGTCGAACAGCGGTCCGCTGTCAACGATTTCAAACTGGAAAGCGCTGCGCTGAGTCCCGTTAGGATATTTCTGCGGTTCCCAAGACTCGGGTTTGATCCTCAGGAGTGCGCGTGTGACGCCGCGATGCACCGCAACGGCGTATTCGATCCCACTGTTTTTTACTCTAGTGATGCTAAGAGGCCACCACCCGCAGGCGGACTCTCCGATCTTCTGGTAATTCTCCTCGCGTTTCTCGCGAGTCAGCCATTCTGATCGGAACCCATGACCATAACGCTTGTAGCCTCCGGGCATATCTTCCCCATCGGGAGTCTCTGTCCAACCTCCGAGTTTGATTGTCAACAGTGGGCCGGGGTAGGTGAGCTCGGGTGCCGCCTTCTCGGCGATCAGGTCATCGAGAAGCACTGCCCCGTGGCCGCGGTTAAGCTCGCGCCGAGCATTCGTTAGCTGCTCCTTCTTTAAGCCGTCAGGGTGGCGCAATGATCCGTCGGTGATCGGTGTGATCGGCATGGATCGGAGCAGGTCTATGCAGACCGCCTCAGCTGCCGTGTATTCGACATCGTTCATGCCATAACGCAGAATCCATATCTGGGGCTCACGCTCGTCGGCGCGGATGTCTCGGATCTTCTGCACCTTTTTACTTACCGTGTCTTGAGTGTCTTCCTCGTCCTCCTTCTCCTCTGGTTTTGTGAGCATCGCTTCCCAGCCGTGTGCGCCAAACCGTTCACCTCTCCCCTTGCCCACATAAAAGGGGACTCCGTCTCGCGGGTCAACGAGCATATAGACGTAGCGGCCAAGCTCGTCCGCAACTTGGGACCGGACGGCTGGATCGATCTTGGTGGACGCTGAGGTCATGCCGGTTCCTTCTGGTACTTGGACGTCGGTGTCAGACGGGTATGGGTGGATGATGACGGCAGAGCGCCTTAGTTGGCCATGGCGAGAGAGCGTAGGGCTCGTTGCTGGATGTCAGGGTAGCAGTCGTGAACGCTGGTAGTCCTTCTGGCCGCTGTTGTTGTTATAGCCGTTGTTAAACGGCTCGTCTTGGGGATGGTGCTCTTTCGCCGGGGCTGTGCCGGTTGTTTTGCATGACGGGGGTGACTGGGTTTCCGGTCCGAGGCGGCCCGGATCGGGCTGAGGCGCTGGTTCGGGCCGGTGTTGGGCAGCGTAAGGGACCGAGCGCTGCCCATGGGCTAACGCCCCCGAGTTCGTGTCGGACCTGCGCCATACTCTGGCTTCATGACCGGTATGGAGGGCTTCACGCCCAGATCAGCGATGGACCCAGATCAGGGTCGAGTGCGGCGTGCTCGCGAGAAGGCGCGGCTTTCGGGACGGATGGGTCTGCTCGGCTCCGCGTGCAGCCTGGTTCCGTCGCAGCTCCTGGACCCCGCCGCCGAACCGGTGGTGATCAACGAGGCGAGCGTGGCGGTAGCGATCGTCTCCGATCGTTCTCCGCTCACGCAGGCACGTGACGCAGCAGCCCGGGGCGACCTGCGCGGAGCCACGCTCGTGGTGCCGCCGGAGCTGAACGAGGCGGAGTTGACCACCGTGCTCGTCAACGCCCTGTGCGTTCCCGTGCGCGCAAGCCGCCTCAACGTTGTCGTACCCGTCATCGCTGGGCAACAGGCGCCCGGTGCGGCTGATCCCCAGGCGCCGACGGCGTCGCTGCTCACCCGAGTGCGGCAGGTGCTGTCCAGGCATCCGGTGCGTGACTCGGGCAACCTCGCGGCTGGACGTGGTGGGCAGGGCTACACCCTGCCCGAGAAGGCGACGATCCTTCACGCCGGCACGGCGGCCGGCCCCGAGCGCGACCGGGCGCTGGTGCAGGTAGCCGATGACGTCGTCGGCCCCGTGGACTGGGAGCGCTGGGCAGGCGTAGGACGCACGGTTCGTACAGACCTGGATGCCTTCTTCGAGGGCCAGCTGTGCCTGCGCCGGAGTGATCCGTGGATCCGTGCTCTCCTTACCGCGCTTGAGCGCGACGCCGGTATCGTGGGGGAGCGGCGAGTGGCCGAGGAACTCACCGTCCATGCCGTCCTCACCGGCAATCTCCTGCGTGAGCCCTCCGGCCTTACCGCGGCGGAATACCGCACCAGGGGACCTCGGGACGCCGAGAGCATGCGCTCGCTGCTCGAGCTCATCCAGGCACCAATGCCCAACGAGCGGATTCTCGAGCTGCTCGCTCCGCTGGATGACCTGCGCTCCCTGGTCCAACGCCGAAGCTGGATCAATCCCGACCTCCACTTTGTGATGGCCCTCCTGGACGAGCTCGTCGAGAACTTCCTCACCCCCGTCTTTCCCGAGGCCATGAGCAGGATCAACGCCCCGCTGCCTGACGCGCTCGCAGACGCTCTCATATGGGCCGCCGATGAGATGGCCCTGCGCTATCTGCGCCCCTTCGGCCTGCGCAACCCTGAGCACGCCCACGTCCTCGACCCAATGGCCGGGGCGGGTGAACTCATCTCGCGCTTCTTGATTCCCGGAGCCGTCAGTCAGCAGACGGCGAAGACCGTGTGGTCTCGCGGCGGCGCCTACACGATCAGTTCCGGTGTCATGTCCAGGTTCCTCGCCAACGCGCGGATCGATACCGCATGGGAGGCGCAGGGCCGGCCGACCATCCACTCGGCTGGGACTCCATAGACGGTCCCCGTCTCCAGCTGCCACTGCGGGTCCTCGCGGATCCGCTGCTTCTGGACCTGCCTGCACTGGGTCCGGCGCCAAAGCGCCTGTACTCGGCCACCTACCTCTTCAGCCCACGTGGTTCGAGCAGGACGAGTTCGACAAGGCCGCCATCTGCCACTACCCGCCCCACGTGATCGTCTGCAACCCGCCCCGCGGGCAAGCAGCCGCCGAGGTGCCGGAGTCTCGGTACGCCGGTCTGGACGCCAGGCTCGCAGCCGCATACGACGCCGCCGGAGCTCCAATACCGGCCAACATGGATACGCGCATACTGACCTGGGCGTGCGAGCACATCCCCGACTACGGGGTCGTCGCCCTCGTCGTCAGTGCTGCACTGATTGAGGACCCGGAATACGCCGGGCTCCGGCACCGCCTCGTGGCGCAGATGGATAGCATCCGCGTAATCGATCCCAGGGACACAGGGGACGTCGCCCCTCCGTATCAGGACACGATCCTCCTCATCGCCGCTCACAACGGCGAACCGACCGACGAGTGCAACATCCTGTACTACCGGGGCATGCCCGATCCGAAGAACTGGGAGCAAGGATGGCAGCCGATCACCCCCGCGAGTGACGGCGCATGGCGCATTCCTCGGCCGTCTGCTTCCGGTTGCCGCCGTCGAGCTCAGTGATGCGAGTACAGTCATTGACTGTGTTGCGAGCCATGAAGTACCTCAGCGCTTTCAACTCGCCGCTCGGCCCCATGACGCTGGCCGCTGCCACGGGGGAGGGACTGCCCGAGGGCGGCGCCGTCGTCGGCGCCTGGTTCGACAGGCAGAACCACGACCGCGCCGGGCTGGCCGACGATGCGCTGACCGTGGCCGCGGGCGACCCGGCCGAGCCCGCGGCGCTGGCGCAGGCCCGCACCTGGCTGGAGCGCTACTTCGCCGCCGCGGACCCCGGGCCGACCCCCGCCCTGGCGCCGGCCGGCACCGAATTCCAGCAGCGCGTGTGGGCGCAGCTGCGCACCATCCCGCGCGGACGCACCACCACCTACGGGCGCATCGCCGCCGACCTCGCCGCCGAGACCGGCCGCCCCACCTCCGCCCGCGCCGTCGGCTCCGCCGTGGGCCGCAACCCCATCAGCGTGCTCGTGCCCTGCCATCGAGTGCTCGGGGCGAACGGGGCGCTGACCGGCTACGCGGGCGGGCCCGAGCGCAAGGCCGCCCTGCTGCGGCTGGAAGGAGTGACGGTCGCATGAGCGTCTGCGCTGTTACTGTGGGTGACTCCGCGCGCCTCGAGGCTCGCGACGGGCGCCCATGACTGCGGCCACCGGCGCCAGCGGGTACGACTACCTGGCCCGTGAGTTGACCGCACCGGTCCCCGCCACGCACGTCGACCCGGGCGGCTCGTCCACGCCCTGGCCTATGTGCCTCGCGCCGCCGCAGCCGGACGGGCGCGTGCCCCGCTGGTGGTGTGCTGTCACGGGCTGGGGGAGTCCGGGCTGCGGGTCGCCCCGGTGGCGCAGCGCCTGGCCGCCGCGGGCGCCGTCGCCATTGCCCCGCATTTCCGCGGGGGAGGGGCACCCACGGCCGGTCCAACCACCGCCATGACCGTCGGCACCGAGGTGGCCGACCTGGAGGCGGTGCTGGAGGCGGCCCGGGCTTGGCCCTTCGTGGACACCTCCCGCATTGCCCTGTTCGGCCGCAGCCAGGGCGGGCTCGTCGCCATGGAGGCGGCCGCTGCCCGCCCGGCGCAGATCGCGGCGCTGGCGCTGTGGTATCCGGCGCTCGCCGCTCCGGCCGCCGTGCGGCGTCGCTTCGGACGCCTCGGCGCGGTGCCGGAGACCTTCACCTCCCACGTCGACGGCCGCGACATCGTGCTTGGACGGGACTTCGCTCGTGAGCTGTGGGGCCGGGACGTCGAGGCGGACATGCGCCGCTACCACGCCCCGGTGCTGCTGGTACACGGTGACGCAGACGCCGACGTGCCGCTGGCCGTCTCCCAGGCGGCCGCACGCACCCTCCCCGACGCCCGCCTGGAGCGCATCCCGGGCGCCGGCCACGGCTTCGCGGATGCGGACTTCGAGACGGCGGTGGAGCGCACCGTGGACTTCCTGGCCTGGACCGGTGTCCTGGAGGACTGAGGCAGAGATCGTCGTCCGGTGCGGGCGCGCCGGCGCGGTCCTGGCCGCCCTGCGGAGCGGCTGATTGTCTGAATCGGTCACAAACGCGCTTCCGGGTCCGGATGGCTGTTTGCGGATCGTTGGAATCATGCGGTTTTGGAGCCGGGGTGGGGCGTCGGATCTGGCGTTTGTGACCGTTTGCGACAATGTTCGGCCGACGCGCCCCATGACTGGATGCGGGCGGCGCAGCTTTGTTGGTTCTTTCAGGAAAACGTCATAGGGTCTGGGACTCGACCCCCGCTCCGGAGAGCCCATGCTTGAGCTGCACGAGATAACCAAGTCCTACCGCACCGCCTCCCTCGACCAGACCGCCCTCGATGGCGTGACCGTGTCCTTCCGGGACAACGAGTTCGTCGCCGTGCTCGGCCAATCCGGCAGCGGCAAGACCACCATGCTCAACATCATCGGCGGCCTGGACCACTTCGACTCCGGTGATCTGGTCATCGACGGCATCTCCACCAAGGACTACCGCAGCCGCGACTGGGACGCCTACCGCAACAACCGCATCGGCTTCGTCTTCCAGTCCTACAACCTGATCCCGCACCAGAGCGTGCTGGCCAACGTAGAACTCGCCCTGACTCTGACCGGCGTCTCCCGCGGAGAGCGGCGCCGCCGTGCCCTGGAGGCCCTCGACCAGGTGGGGCTGTCCGAGCACGTGCACAAGCGGCCGAACCAGCTGTCCGGCGGCCAGATGCAGCGTGTCGCCATCGCCCGCGCCTGATCAATGACCCGGAGATCCTGCTGGCCGACGAACCCACCGGCGCCCTGGACTCAACCACCTCCATCCAGGTGATGGACCTGCTGCGCGAGGTCGCCTCCGACCGGCTGGTCATCATGGTCACCCACAACCCCGAGCTAGCCCACGACTACGCCACCCGCATCGTCGAGCTCGCCGACGGGCGCATCACCTCCGACACCGCGCCCTACCAGCCTGCGGCCGACGACGCCCGCGAGGCCCGCTCGCCGCGCCGCACCCGCATGGGGCCGCTCACCGCGCTGTCGCTGTCCTTCAGCAATCTGATGACCAAGAAGGGCCGCACCCTGATGACCTCCTTCGCGGGGTCCATCGGCATCATCGGCATTGCCCTGATCCTGGCGCTGGCCAACGGGGTCAACGCCTACATCGCACGCACCGAGGAGGAGACGCTCTCCTCCTACCCACTCCAGATCGAGCGGCTGGGCATGGACTACACCTCCCTGATCGCCCAGGCCACCGAGACCACCACACAGGACGACCTGCCCGACGGCGTCGTGGGGGAGCGGCGCACCCTGAGCAACATGCTCGCTCCGCCAACACCAACGACCTGGCCTCCCTCAAATCCTATTTGGACGCCGACGGCGGCAACATTGACGCCTACACCAACGCCATCGAGTACCTCTACGACGTCACCCCGCAGCTGTACCTACCGGTCGACGCCGACTCCACCGGACAGATGCCCACCCAGGTCAACCCAGACACGGCCTTCGCCAGCTTCGGCGCCATGACGACCACCATGCAAATGACCGCCTTTCAGCAGCTGGCCACCGACACGGACCTGTATGCCGATCAATACGACCTCGCCGCCGGCCGCTGGCCTACCGCATACAACGAGCTGGTCATCGTCCTTCCCGAGGACGGCCGCATGAGTGACCTGACCGAGTACGCACTCGGCCTACGCGAGCACAATGAGCTGGAGCAGTTGGTGCAGACCTATGTGTCGGGAATGACGGGCAGCATGTACAGCACCACTACGACCGGCGGCGCGATGACCACGGGCTCAGCCACCGACGGCGTGGCCGCAGCTTCCGCGAACGCGACAACAGCGGCGACGGCGGGCTCCGCGACCGCCACTGCCAGCCCGACTTCCACCGCTGCCGTCGACTCGGCCGACTCCGATGCAGAGCGCACCTACGCCTACAACGACCTGATCGGGCGCACCCTGAGCCTCGTCCCCGCCTACGAGCGCTACGCCTACGACGCTGACTACGGCGTCTGGACCGACAAGTCCACCGATGCCGCCTTCATGTCCGATCTGGTGGCCAACGGCGAAACCATGACCGTGGTCGGCATCGTGCGTGCGGAAGGCGCCCAGGCCTCTCTCACTCCCGGGGTCTACTACACCCCCGCGCTGACCGAGCACCTGGTGGAACAGGCCGCGGACTCCGAGATCGTCAAGGCCCAGCTGGCGGACCCGGAGGTGGACGTGTTCACCGGCAAGACCTTCGCGGAGGAGGCCGACGCAACCGGCGACACCGAGTTCGACTTCGCCAACCTGTTCAACATCGACGAGTCCCAGCTGCGGGCCGCCTTCCAGATCGACCCCAGCGCCCTGGACATCTCCGGCATGGACCTGTCGGGCATCGACCTGTCCGGCCTGGACACCACCCAGATGGACTTCTCCGCCCTGGACCTGTCTGGGCTGGCCAATGCCCAGCCCGACATTGACCTGTCGAACCTGGATCTGTCCTCGCTCAGCCTGACCGACCTGGAGGAGCAGTTCCCGCAGCTCGCCGACGTCGACTACGTAACCCTGATCACGCAGGCCCTGTCCGACGGCGTCATCAAGGAGGGCGCCGACGAACAGGTCGCCACCATGATGAACGGCTGATCGCCGACTTCACCGACTACTACGCCGAACACGTGTCCGGGGAGGACCCCGACGATCCCGCAGCCGACCCGGACCTGGGCACGCTCGTGACCGACTACCTCTCCCAGGAGGATGTGCAGCGCACCATCGCGCAGACCCTCGGCTCCGACGAGGTCATCGACTCGACCAAACTCACCGAGAACCTGACCGCTGCGCTGGGCGCCGACCCTGCCGTCGCCGACATCTCCGACGCCGTGCGCGACCAGCTGGTGGCCGAGATCGGGTCCCAGGTTGCCGGCGCCGTCACCAGCTCCATCACCGACGCCCTGTCCAGCGCCGTGCAGCAGGCCATGGCCACCGCCATGAGCCAGATGATGACCGCCATCCAGACCCAGATCACTGCTCAGATCGAGGCCGCCACCACGCAGTTGGTCACCAACCTGGCCGACGCCGTCAGCGTGGACCCGGACGCCTTCGCGCAGGCCTTCCAACTGGACATGACCCCGGAGGAACTCAGCCAGCTGCTGGCCACCCTGGTGACCACCGAGCCCGCCACCTACGAGTCCAACCTGACCGCGCTGGGCTGGGCGGACCTGGACAACCCCAGCGAGATCGACATCTACCCCAAGGACTTCGAGGCCAAGGATTCGGTCAAGCAGATCCTGGAGGACTACAACGCCCAGCAGGTGGCCGCCGGAGATGACGACAAGGTCATCACCTACACCGACGTGGTCGGGGTCCTGATGAGTTCGGTGACCCGGATCGTCAACATCATCTCCTGGATGCTGATCGCCTTTGTGGCCATCTCCCTGGTGGTCTCCTCCATCATGATCGCCATCATCACTTACATCTCGGTGCTGGAGCGCCGCAAGGAGATCGGCATCCTGCGGGCGGTGGGTGCCTCCCGCTCGGACATCCGCCACGTGTTCAACGCCGAGACCGTCATCGAGGGACTCATGGCCGGCCTCATGGGCGTGGGCATCACCCTGCTGGTGAGCCTGCCCCTGAACGCCTTCATCTACGGGCGCTTCGGCGTGGAGTCCATCGCCCGGCTGCCGGTGCGTGCCGGGGTGATCCTGGTGCTGATCTCCGTGGGCCTGACCGTGCTGGCCGGCCTGGTCCCGTCTGGCAAGGCGGCCCGGGAGGACCCGGTGGAGGCGCTGCGCTCTGAGTGAAGCCGACCGCGGGCCCGGCCCGCGGTGGCCGCGGCACCCCTCCGGTAGGCTGCCCCTGTGAGCGACAGCACGACCCTTGGCTTCGGTGGGCGCGAGAACCCGATCCTGCTGCAGGGATTCGCCTGGGACCTTGCCGCCGACTCCAGCCACTGGCGCTACCTTGCGGACAATGCCTCGCTGATCGCCGACTCCGGCGTCACCGCCATCTGGCTGCCACCCGCCTATAAGGGGCAGGCCGGCGTCAACGACGTCGGCTATGGCGTCTACGACACCTACGATCTGGGCGAATTCGACCAGAAGGGCACCATCCCCACCAAGTACGGCACCAAGGACGAGTACGTCGCCGCCGTTGCGTCCCTGCGCGCCGCCGGCATGACCGTACTTGCAGACATCGTCCTGAACCACCGGATGGGCGCCGATGGCGCCGAGGAGGTGTGTGCCACCGAGGTCGACGCCGCCGACCGTCGCAAGCCCATCGCCGACCCGGCCACCATCACCGCCTGGACCCGCTTCACCTTTCCCGGCCGGGACGGCACCTACTCGGACTTCACCTGGGACCACACCTGCTTCCTGGGCACCGACTGGGATGAACGCACCCGGCGCAACGGCGTGTGGCTGTTCGAGGGCAAGGAGTGGAACGAGGACGTCACCGATGAGCTCGGCAACTTCGACTACCTCATGGGCGCCGACGTCGACCTGAACAACCCGCGCGTATCCGACGAGCTGATCCGCTGGGGCCGCTGGTACCTGCAGACCACCGGCGTCGACGGCGTGCGCCTGGATGCCCTGAAGCACATGAGCCGCGAGTTCTACCGCCGCTGGCTGCCCGCCCTGCGCGAGGCCACCGGCCGGGAGGTGCCCGCCGTGGGCGAGTTCTGGTCCCGCGACGCTGCGGAGCTGTGCGCCTACCTGGGCGAGGAGCCGATCATGAGCATGTTCGACACCCCGCTGCACTACCGGCTGTACCACGCCTCCTTCAAGGACCGCTTCGACCTGTCGAAGATTTTCGAGCACACCCTGGTGGAGGCCGACCCCGACCACGCCATCACCTTCGTGGAGAATCACGACACTCAGCCCGGCCAGTCCCTGCAGTCGTTCGTCGAGCCCGGCTTCAAGCCGGCCGCCTACGCACTGATCCTGCTGCGCCAGGCCGGCACCCCCTGCGTGTTCTGGGGTGATCTGTTCGGCACGCCGGAAACCGGCGACCTGTCCGCCTGCGTCGAGTTGCCCCTGCTCATGCGCCTGCGCCGCAGTCTCGCCTTCGGCCCGCAGCACGACGTCTTCAACGCCGCCGACCTGGTCGGCTTCACCCGCGAGGGTGACGACGCCCACCCCGGGTCCGGGCTCGCCGTCGTCCTGTCCACGGGCGTGGCCGCCAGCAAGCGCCTGTACGCCGGTGCCCGCCACGCGGGGGAGCGATGGATCTGCGCGATCGGAGGGCATGGGGCGGTCACCATCGGCGGGGACGGCAGTGCCGAGTTCCCCGTTAGTGAGACGGGTCTGTCGGTGTACGTGCCGGCCTCCGCCCGCCCGATCATTGACCGCGGCATGACCCGACTGGTCCGCGTACGCTGAAGGCGTTGGCCCGCCGGCCTACCGCACTCAAGGAGGAACCATGCCCACACCCGGCAAGCTCACCACCGACAAGAAGGTCGCCGTCCTGATCGCCGCGGGCCTGGAGGAGGTGGAGGCGCTCGCGGTGGTCGACGTGCTGTTCCGCGCCGGGATCCGCGCCGACCTGGTGGCCGTCGGCGACTCGCGCACCGTCACCTCCTCCCACCGAGTGGTGCTCACCTGCGATGCGCTGCTGGCGGAGGTGAACCTGGCCGACTACGACCTGGTATTCCTGCCCGGCGGCATCCCCGGCACCCCCAACCTCAAGGCCGACCCCACCGTCACCGCCGAGGTCACCGCCCGCATGCGTGCGGGCCTGCCCGTGGCCGCCATCTGCGCCGCCCCGTCGATCCTGGCCGAACTGGGGCTGCTGCAGGGCCGCGACGCCACCTCCAACCCGAGCTTCATGAAGGTCCTGGCGGAGCACGGGGCCCGCACCTCCGAGGCGGCGGTTGTCGTCGACGGCGAACTGCTCACCAGCCGCGGCATGGGCACCGCCATCGAACTCGGCCTGGAGATCGTGCGCCACTTCCTGGACGATGCCGCGGTCGACGCCGTCAAACGCGGCATCGTCTACCAGCACTGACGACGCCGCCCCGCAACCGGGCGGGCATGAGCCGGCCGGCCGCGGGGCGCGTCGAAGCGGACGGTGAGACCGTCGTCGGGCGGTCAGATGTAGATGGTCGGGTCGAGCATCAACTCGGGGTCGGTGCGCGGATCGCGGGCCCGCGCCGGCACCCCCACGCCCACATGGTCGGCGGGCAGGTTCTTGACCAGCACCGCATTGGCACCGATCTTCGCGCCGTCCTCCACGGTGACCGGCCCCAGCACCTTGGCGCCCGCCCCGATCTGAACATTGTTGCCAATGGTGGGGTGCCGCTTGCCGGGGTTCATGGACACCCCGCCGAGCGTGACGCCGTGGAACATCAGCACGTCGTCGCCGACCTCGGCGGTCTCCCCGATCACCACCCCCATGCCGTGGTCGATGAAGAAGCGCTCACCGATCTTGGCGGCGGGGTGAATCTCGATACCGGTGGCGGCACGGGCCGCCTGGGACAGTGCGCGCGCCGCGAAGTAGTGACCGCCCTGCCACAGGCGATGGGTGGCACGGTAGGCCCACAGTGCGTGCACGCCCGGGTACAGCAGGGCCACCTCGAGGTTCGTGCGTGCCGCCGGGTCACGCCGCCGGGCGGTCGCCAAGTCCTCCTTGGCAAGCTCGATGAACGACCGGCTGGACTTGTGCATGGTGCTCCTAGGACAAAAGCCGTACAGACGAGACTGACGGAACCGCCAGACAGGGAGTGGGACGGGCGCCTGCCGTCAGTTTAGGTACTCGGCGTAAAGCGGGGTGGACAGGTAGCGCTCACCGGTGTCCGGCAGGAGCGTGACGATGGTCTTGCCCGCGAACTCCTCCCGCTGCGCAATCTGCGAGGCGGCGGCCAGGGCCGCACCGGAGGAAATGCCGACCAGCAGGCCCTCCTCCGCGGCCGCGCGGCGGGCATAGGTCAGCGCGGTGTCGGACTCGACGTGCAACAGCTCGTCCCAGATGGACTGGTCCAGCACCTCGGGAACCACGTTGGCGCCGATGCCTGAATCTTGTGGGGCGCGGCCTTGCCCTCGCTCAACAGCGGCGACTCGGCGGCTCAACGCCGAAGATCTTCACGCCGGGGATCCGCTCCCGCAGCACCTGCCCCACCCCGGTCAGGGTGCCGCCGGTGCCGATGCCGGCCACGAAGACGTCAACCTGGGAGTCGGTGGCGTCCAAGATCTCCCGGGCCGTGGTCTCGCGGTGGATCTGCGGGTTGGCGGGGTTGGTGAACTGGGAGGCGAGCACCGAGTTGGGGGTGACCGCCTGAATCTCCTCGGCGCGCTTGACCGCGCCGGCGACACCGCCCTCGGTGGTGAGCACCAGCTCGGCGCCAAAGGCGCGCATAATGGCGCGGCGCTCCTTGGACATGGTCTCCGGCATGGTGATGATCACCCGGTAGCCGAGCGCGGCGCCGACCATGGCCAGGCCGACCCCGGTGTTGCCGGAGGTCGCTTCGATGATGGTGCCGCCAGGCTTGAGGTCGCCGGAGGCCTCGGCGGCTCGGACGATGGCCAGGGCGATGCGGTCCTTGACGCTGCTGGCGGGCTCGAAGGCCTCGACCTTGGCCAGGACGGTCGCCGGGGCGCCGTCGGTGATGCGGTTGATGCGGACCAGGGGAGTGGAGCCGACCAGCTCGGTGATGTTGTTCGCGTAGGTCATGGTTGTTCCTTAAGTCTTGAGTGTGCGGGTGCGCCGCTCCGGCAGGGACACATACAGGCATACACCCGGGGCATGAAAGGCGCTTGAAGATTTGTGGGGATAGGGCGCGTCACGCGCCCGAGCGCCGGGCATGCGCGCTGCGACGCGCGCACAGTGTCGTGGCCAGGCGCTCTATCGACACTGGCAGCAGCAGAGGGACATCACGCGCATGAGGCTCTTGGCCGTCATGGGGTCCTCCTCTTGCTGGTGCGACGAAGTTCTCTGTATCCCGTCGGCGCTCAGTGAGCGCTGACGCGCGGCAGTCCGCTGGAGCCACAGTAGTGCCCGCGCCGGCGCGGCTGTCAATTCATCCGTATGGTGAACTGCGCTTCATTTTGGCCCGGGCGCCGCGGCCAGTGCAGAGCCTGCGGGCGTGTTCAGCTCGCGGGCAGGGGTGTCTCAACCACCCGGCTGCCGGCCGGTTCGGCATGGGCGGTTCCGCCGGTTAGCGCGGCTAGCTGCTCGGCGAGTGCGTCGACGTCGGTGGTGGGGGTGGACAGGGTGAGCAGGGCATGGGCGGCTCCCCATTGCGTGTCCTCCACCCCGATGTCGTGCGGGCCGCTGTGCCCGCGCAGTTGGGCCTCCAGGCGGCCGGCGTCGGCGACCGGCACCTGCACGCGCCACAGGTGACGGGTGGCTAGGCGGACCCGAGAGGCGGCGTTCAGTGCATCGGCGGCCGCCTGCGAGTAGGCGCGGGCCAGGCCACCGGTGCCCAACAGCGTCCCCCCGAAGTAGCGGGTGACCACGACCGTGGTGTTGACCAGGCCGGTGCCGCGCAGGACGTCCAGCATGGGGCCGCCGGCGGTGCCCGAGGGCTCGCCGTCGTCGCTGGAGCGCTCAATGGGCTGGGCGCCCGGGACCAGCACGGTGAAGGCACTGCAGTGATGGCGGGCGTCGGGGTAGCGGGTGCGGACGGAGGCAATGAAGGCGCGGGCGGCGGCCTCGTCCTCGGTGCGTGCGGCCCGCCCCAGGAAGTGGGAGCGCTTGACCTCCAGGTCGGTCTCCGGCTGCTCGCCGCGTGCCAGCGTGACCACGGCGTTGGCGGCGGGGGAGGGTGGAACGGCGGTCATGGCGTCATGTATAGCGGCTCGGGTGCGGCGGTGGCGTTGGCGCGGTGCTGTTTGCAGTCGGGACGGGACTGATCTCACACGCTGGGTGGGGCGCCTGGGCTGGAATGGAATCCGGGCGAGCCGCTAGGGTGACCCCTGGTCAACTATCCTTCGGGTTGCCCGTGACCGGGCGGCCCTACGAGTTTGAGAGGAGCGGGCTCATGGCAGTGCCGAAGCGGAAGATGTCCCGCAGCAATACCCGCAATCGCCGTTCGCAGTGGAAGGCCAAGCTGCCCGAGCTGCAGACGATCACCGTTGCGGGGCGCAAGGTGGCCGTGCCCGGTCGGCTCTCCAAGGCCTACCGGACCGGTCTCATCGAGTACTGATATCGCCGCCGTCCCGGCAGTGCCGGCGACGAACCGGCAATAATGGCGGACGCAGGTCCGTCCAATGCGGGTGTAGCTCAATGGTAGAGCCTCTGCCTTCCAAGCAGATGGCGCGGGTTCGATTCCCGTCACCCGCTCGGTGAACGCGCGGCCGCCCCGGACTCCGGTGGCGGTCGCGGGCGTTTACACGGGGTGTGGCGCAGCTTGGTAGCGCGCCTGCTTTGGGTGCAGGAGATCGTGGGTTCAAATCCCGCCACCCCGACGACGAGAAGGTCCATGAGCTTGCTCATGAGACCTTCGAGGAGGACGGGGCAACAGGCCGCCAGGCCGAATACCCCGACGACGAGGATGCCCGCGAGCTCCGCTCGCCTCTACTACGAGCTTTTGCCCCTGGTGTATGGGCATTTGCCGCACACCAGGGTACAAAGTGTCGCAACAGGCGGCGTGGGCTCGCTGCCCAACACCATCGGCAGATTCTCCGGGCTCTGCTTTGCCGGGCGATCGCCTACAGTCGTCTCTGTGTTGTCCGGAATGTTGGTCATCATTGCGGTGGCGGGCGCGATCGGTTGTGTGGAGTTGCTGTCGGGCAAGCGACACCGTGTGGCTCTCGGATTGTCGGGCATCCCGGTGCTTACTGGCCTTGCCTATGGGCTGGTGAATCGACACGACCCGAACGCGCTGCCCATTGGCTTGGTGTTGGGCTCTGCGGGCGGTTTCGACGCGCTCGCGATCGGTGCGCTGCGTGGCGACAAGCGCCATGAGACGGGCCTGCACCGGATTCGGCGGGCGGACGTCGGCGTCGCGCTGGTCTACGCCGCGATCATAGTGGTGACCTATGCAACGTCGGCAGATGCCTTGCGGGACGAACGGGGCGAGCCGCTGTTCATCATCGCGAAGCCGGTCAGTTTCGTGGTACTCGCGCTGAGCGTCGTCTGCATGATGCTGTCATACGACGCCTTCGGCAAGGGACATACTCGTGCCTGCATCGGTTGGAGCGCACTCCTGCTGCCGCTGGGCTGCGTACTCGTCCTTCCTATTGGACTCGGCCCCCTGCTCCCTCCCGTGGGGCTTTTCATTGGGGCGGCCTCCGCATTGTTCGCGCTCCTGATCGGGTTGCTTCCGGTCCCCGGACTGACTGTGTCCAACATCCACAACCTGCGCAAGGCGCACGTGCTGGCCTTCCTGGGGTACCTCGGGATCATCGTGCTGTGCGTGGTGTACGTGGTCGTCTGGCGGCAGCTAACCCGGTAGTGGGCGCCCTGGTCCTCGCGTTGCGGTGTCTCGGCTGTCTACTACGAGCTTTTGCCTCCTGATACGAACTTTTGCTCCCTGGTGTATGGGAATTTGCCGCACGCCAGGGTGCAAAACGTCGCAGCAGGGTACAAAGTGTCGCAGCAGGCGGCGTGGGCAGGGACCCGGGCGCGCTCACCCCGCCGTTGCCTGGTGCCTACGCCGTCGGCTCGCCCACCGCGGCCGCCAGCGCCCGGATCTGCGCCGGGGTGGTGCGGCAGCAACCGCCGACGGCGCGGGCTCCCAGCGCCTTCCAGGCGGGCAGCGCCTGGGCCAGCACGCCCTCGTTCTCGCCGTCACCGGACCAGGTCTTGGTGGCGGCGTCGTACTCCTCACCGGAGTTCGGGTAGACGATCAGCGGCAGGCTGGTGAGATCCGCGAGCAGGCCGAGCGCCGTCGTCGCCGTCTCCACCCGGGTGCAGTTGACCCCCAGCAGGCGCACCTGCGGGCAGGCCTGCGCCCACGCCGTCACGTCCTCCAGCGGCGTGCCATCGCGCAGGGCCTCGCCGTCGTCGCGCACCGACAGCGACAGCCACGCGGGAACCCCAGCTGCCTCGTCGGCCAGCAGCCCCAGCAGCGCACGGATCTCCGGTCCCTGCGGCATCGTCTCCAGGGCCAGCACGTCCACGCCCGCTTCAAGCAGCAGTCTCAGCCGCGGGCGGTGGAAACCGCGGAAGTCCGCGTCCGACAGCGCGTAGGCGCCGGTGTACTCACTGCCGTCGGCCAGGTAGGCGCCGTATGGGCCCACCGAACCGGCCACCAGGCCGTGGCGCCCGGTGGCGGCCGCATGCTCGTCGCGAGCCCGACGAGCCAGCCGCACCGCCTCTCGTACCAGGTTCTCAGCATCCGGGCCGCTCAGGCCTGCGCGCCGGTAGGCGTCTAGATTCGCCTGATAGGTGTTGGTCGTGGCCACGTCGGCGCCGGCCGCGAAGAAGCTGCGGTGCACCTCCGCGATCGCCTCGGGTGCGTCCCGCATCGCCAGTGCGGACCACAGGGGCCCGGAGGTGTCCACGCCCCGCTTCTCCAGCTCTGTCGCCATCGCGCCGTCGAGGACGATCGTCCCCCGCTGCGCCAGTAACCTCGTAAGCACATCACTCAAACCGAGTCGCCTCCCGACCCTGCTGTCGACTCCCCGTCCACCAGTATTTGGCGGCTCACCTACCTTAGCCGGGAACATCCCGGAACCGTCCACCTCAGGAACGCCATGGTTGCCACTCCCGACGCCGCCGCCCGCAGGCACGACCGCCTCCAGCGCAAGATGAGCTCGCGCCACCTGACCATGATCTCCTTCGGCGGGGTGATCGGCACCGGTCTGTTCCTCTCCTCCGGCTACACCATCAGCCAGGCCGGTCCTCTGGGCACCGTGCTCGCCTACGCCATTGGCGCGTTGCTGGTCTACCTGGTGATGCTGTGCCTGGGGGAGCTGAGCGTGGCCATGCCCTGGACCGGCGCCTTCCACGTCTACGCCAAGGAGCTGATCGGCCCGGGCACTGGATTCGTGGTGGCCGTGCTGTACTGGCTGACCTGGACCATTGCGCTCGGCTCGGAGTTCACCGCCGCCGGCGCCATCATGCGCCACTGGTTCCCCACCACGCCGGTGTGGATGTGGGCTGCCATCTTCATCGTGGTGGTATTCGCCTCCAATGTGTTCTCCGTGCGGGTCTTCGCCGAGGCCGAGTCCTGGCTGGCGGGTGTGAAGGTCTTCGCCATCATCGCCTTCATCGTGCTCGGCACCCTGGCGATCGTCGGCATCATCCCCATGACCGACGGCTCGCCCGCCCCGGGCCTGGGAGGCCTGATCCGCGACGGTATCTTTCCCAACGGCTTCGGGGCCGTCTTGACCACGATGCTCACCGTCAATTTCGCCTTCTCCGGCACCGAGTTGATCGGCGTGGCCGCGGGGGAGACCGCCGACCCCAGCCGCAACATCCCCCGCGCCATCCGCACCACCCTGGTGCGGCTGACCGTCTTCTTCATCGGCTCGATCGTGGTCATGGCCGCGCTTATTCCCTGGCAGGAGGCCGGCGTGAGCGCCTCCCCGTTCGTCACCGTGCTGGACATGATCGGTGTACCCCACGCGGGCGACCTGATGAACATCGTGGTGGTGACGGCGATTCTCTCCGCCGCCAACTCCGGCCTGTTCGCGTCCACCCGCATGCTGTGGTCGCTGGCCAACGAGGGAACCGTGCCGAAGATCGTCGCCCACACCACCATGCGGGGCGTGCCCGTGGTGGCGCTGGCTCTGTCCATGTTGGGCGGGCTGCTGGCCCTGCTCAGCTCCGTGGTGGCCGCCGACACCGTCTACCTGGCACTGGTGTCCATTTCCGGGCTGGCGGTGGTGATTGTGTGGATGGCGATCGCCGCCTGCCAGTTCGTCTTCCGCCGCCGCTGGCTCGATGCCGGGCACAGCCCCGCCGAGCTCGGCTACCGCACCCCCGGTTACCCCTGGGTCCCCATCGCCGCCTTCATCGGCTCGGCCGCGTCCTGCATCCTGATCGTCTTCGACCCCTCCCAGCGTTCCGCCCTGTACTGGACCGTGCCCTTCGTGGCCCTGTGCTACGCCGGACACGCCCTGGCGCTGCGGCGCGGCTGGGTCAAGGCCTGAGGCGGACGACGGCGGGGGTGCGGCCTCTACGGTCCGCACCGCGCCGTAGGCTCGTGCCATGCCCTCATACCGCACCATTCTCACGGTCACCGACCTGCTGCCCGGCCACGGCCCGCAGGACGTGGAGGCCGCCGCCCGCGCCGCCGTCACCGCCTCGACGACGCTGGAGGCCTTCCAGGTGGACGTCGTGCGCGGTCGGCCGCGCGTCACGATCCGCTTCACGGGGGCCGACGACACCGAGGCCCGCACCGTCCACCGGCGTACCGTCGCGGGGGTCCGGGAGGTCGCCGTGGTCCCGCAGCAGGCGCTCGCCAAGGTGGCGGGCCGGCGGAGCGTGCCCATCGGTCTGGAGGCATGAGGACCAGCCGCGGCACGGCGGACGACCGCTCGGGCCGAGGGCGTCGTATCCCTGTGAGGCACATGGCGCGGTCGCTGCACCCGGGGCGCCCGACGGCCTCGGCCGGGGGCGGAATGTGAGCAGTTCCCGCCGTCTGTGGGTGGGCTCATTTGTCACCGGGCCGCGACCGTGCCCTAGGATGGCCCGGAATTGACGCCAACCCAGGGCGTCCGCGGGGCCCGCCGGCCCCGCACCTACCAGTCGATTACACATTCGGAGTAGAACCCCGTGAAGAGCACCGTCGAGAATCTTGACCCCGCGCGTATCAAGCTGACCGTGGAGGTCCCCTACGAGGAGCTGGAGCCGAGCCTCGACGCCGCCTACAAGGAGATCGGCTCGCAGGTCCAGATCCCCGGGTTCCGCCGCGGACACGTTCCGCCGCGCGTCATCGACCAGCGCGTTGGCCGTGCCTCCGTCATCCAGGAGGCCGTCAACAACAAGCTGCCCGACTTCTACCGTGACGCCCTCAACGAGTCCGGTCGCGTGCCGCTGGGTCAGCCGGACATCGAGGTCACCGAGCTGGTCAACGTCACCGGCCCGCAGGGCGGCCAGCTCGCCTTCACCGCCGAGGTCACCGTCCGCCCCGAGTTCGAGCTGCCCGAGCTGGGCGGCATTGACGTGACCGTGGACGCCGTCGAGATCACTGATGCCGACGTCGACACCGAGCTGGACAACCTGCGTGCCCGCTTCGGTTCGCTCAAGTCCGTCAAGCGCGCCGCCAAGACCGGCGACTTCGTCACCATCGACCTCAAGGCCATCATCGACGGCGAGGAGGTCGACTCCGTGTCCGGCGTGTCCTACGAGATCGGCAAGGGCAACATGCTCGAGGGGCTGGACGACGCCTGGTCGGCCTGAAGACCGACGGCTCCACCACCTTCACCACCAAGCTGGCCGGGGGCGAGCACGCGGGCGAGGAGGCCGAGGTCACCGTCACCGCCACCGCCGTCAAGGAGCGCGAGCTGCCCGAGGTGGACGACGAGTTCGCCCAGATGGCCTCCGAGTTCGACACGGTTGACGAGCTGCGCGAGGACCTGCGGGCGCAGGCCGCCGAGCGCAAGACCGGCGACCAGGCGATTGCCGCCCGCGACGCCCTGCTGGAGCAGCTGCGCGACGCGGTCTCCTTCGATGTGCCCGAGTCCGTGGTCGAGGACGAGATTAAGCAGCACTTGCAGGCCGAGGGCAAGGCCGAGGACGACCCGCACGCCGACGAGATCCGCGACGACGTCACCTCCGGCGTGCGCGACCAGATCCTCCTGGACGTGCTGGCCGAGTCCCTGGACGTGTCCGTAACCCAGGACGAGCTGCTGGAGTTCCTCATGCAGACCGCCCAGCAGTACGGCATGGAGCCCGCCCAGTTCATGCAGGCGCCCAGCAGGCCGGTCAGATCCCCGCCTTCGTCTCCGAGATCGCCCGCAACAAGTCGCTGGCCATGGGGCTGCGTCAGGTGACGGTCAAGGACTCCAACGGTGAGGTTGTGGACCTGACCGAGTTCATCGGCTCCGACGAGCTCGACGCCGAGCTGAGCGCCGCCGCCGCGGCCCAGGCCGCCGCAGACGCCGACGAGGTCATCGTCTCCCCGGCCGACGCGGACGACGACTCGGCCGACTCCGGCTCCTCCGCGTCCTCCCCGTCCGCGGACAGCGCCGACGACGCCGAGTGACGTCCACCCGGAACGCTCACGAGGGCCCGCGCCGGTAAGGCGCGGGCCCCTCGTGCATTGCGGCGGACAGGCGGCGAGAGTATTGCGGCGCCGATATCCGACAGGTACCGTATGACTCAACAGTCATATGACTGGGTGGTCATATCGATGTGGACGGAGTACTGATGCCCAAGGACACGTTCTTCAACCTCACGCAGGACAAGCGTGCCCGCGTAATGGATGCGCTCAAGGCGGAGTTCGCGGAACGCTCCTACGCGCAGGCATCGGTCGACCGCGTCACGGCCGCCGCCGGCGTCTCGAAGGGCAGCTTCTACCAGTACTTCGACGACAAGCTCGATGCCTACACCCACCTGGTGCGCGAACTCATGGACGCGCGTATCGACGTCCAGGACGCGCCGGTGCCCGAGGCGCCCTTCGACGAGGTCCTTCGCGCGATGGTCCTGGGCAGTCGGGACTTCTTCCGGCGCGATCCCCGCGGCTGGGCGGTGCTTGCGCGTGCACTATCCGCCGACGCTCCCGTCGTGCTCGGCTCGGACGAGACCGTCAATGCGGGCGTGCATCGGTGGGCGGTTGCCGCGATCGCCGCCGGACAGGCGGGCGGCGAGCTGCGCGCAGACGTGGACCCCGAAACCGCCGCCTGGATGATGGAGAGGGTATTGCTGGGCGTGCCCGAGTACGTCGTGTCCCGGTTCGGGGTGAGCCCGCAGCAGGCGGCCGCGGACGGCAGCGCCTTCGACCGCCCCGAGATCGCGGCGGTGGCCGACGACGTCGTCGCCATGCTCGTAGCCGCGTTGATGCCTCAGCCGCAGAACCGCACGGGCGGGCGGGCCCATGGTTGAGGCGATCGCCACCCGCTCTCTCGGATTCGCCTACCGAGGTGCTGCCGCTCCCACACTGCACAGCATCGATCTGACGGTCGGTGTCGGAGAGGTGATCGGTCTGCTCGGGCCGAGCGGTGCGGGTAAGTCCACCCTGCAACGGGTCTTGACCGGGCAGCTGCGCGGCGCGACGGGTGACGCCCGGGTACTCGGGCGGGAGCTGTCCTCATGGGGGCGCGAACTGTACGAGCGCGTCGGGGTCGGCTTTGAGCATCCGGTGGCCGTCGGCTGCCTGACACTGCGAGAGAATCTCGCTTACTTCGCGCGCATGTATCCGGCAGACACGCGTGAACCGGACGAACTGCTGGAGCTACTCGGCTGGCAGAGGACGCCGGCCTGCGCGCCTCGGCCATGAGCAAGGGCATGGGGATACGCCTGAACGTCGCGCGGGCACTGCTGCACCGTCCTGAACTGCTCTTCCTAGACGAGCCGAGCTCGGGGCTGGACCCGGTCGCCGCGTCCCGGATGGTTGATCTCATCACTCGTGAACGTGAGCGCGGCTGCACCGTGGTCGTGACCACCCACGACATGGTCCTCGCCCAGGAGGTGTGCGACCGCGTCGGCTTCGTCGTCGACGGCACCATCGTCGAGACGGGTGCGCCCGCTGAGCTGCGGCGGCGCCACGGCAGGCGTGAGGTGGTATTGACCTGGGACGGGGGCCGGTCCGTGTTTCCCCTCGACGGCCTGGCGGATGACCCGGGCTTCCACCGCGATCTGCGCGAGCGCCGGGTGCACACCCTCCACAGCCAGGAGGCGGACCTGGCCCAGGTGTTCCGTGCCGTCACGGGGCGGGAGCTGTCATGAGGCACGCGGTGCGGCGCACGGCGGCGACCCTCCTGCTGGATCTGCGGCGCCAGGCGGTCGGCGGTTACTGGTTGGTGGCGGTGCTGGTCGGGGCGGTGGTGGCGGGCATGGTACGAGGGTCGGGGGTAGAGCCACCCGCTGGTGGCCGATCCTTCTCCTTGGCGAATTGACGGTGACCTGCTTCTACTTCGCCGCCGTGCAGGTCCTGACCGAGCGGGGGGAGGGAGTGCTGACGGCCCGGGCGCTCACGCCGACGCGGGAGGAGGAGTACCTGGCCGCTCTAATGCTCTCCCTCGGGGCGTTGGCGGTGGTGGAGTCGGCGGTGCTGGTGCTGGTTACCGGCGACGCGCCGCGGCACTGGCCCGCGTTGATCGCGAGCGTGCTGGTACTGGCCGCCTTCGAGGTGCTCTACGGAGTGATCGTCGTGGCCGGATACGACACGGTGGCGGCCTTCCTGCTGCCCTCGGGATTGTGGACCGCGGTGTTCATCGTCCCGGTGCTGCCCCTTGTGGGGCTGGGCGGCGGCTGGTGGCTGTGGCTCCACCCCCTACAGCCCGCAGTGATCCTCGTGGAGGTCGCCTTCGACCGCGCTACGGGCGCGCTCGCGGCGCCCGCCGTCGTCGTGGGGGCGCTCTGGGCCGCGGTGGGGATGGTAGCCGCTCGACGGCGTCTGCACGCGATGAGCATCGAGGCCGGGGAGAAGTCATGAGACGCAGAGGTTTTTGCCGAGCCGGGGCGAGGACTCCAGGAGGCGCCCGCACGGCGACGACGATCGGGGCACTGGCCCGCATGGCGCCACTGGACCTGCGCCGTCTGACGCGCGATGAACTGCTCTCGTGGATGGCGGTGCTGCCGCTGGTAGTTGCCCCGGTGCTGCGTATGGCCGCTCCGGGGCTGGTCGGCGCGCTCTCGCATCTTGGCCTGGACGCGGGCTCCTGGCTGGAGCCGTTGGGCGCGGTGGCATTCGCGTGATCACTCCCGTGCTGATGGGAACCGTCGTCGGCTTCATGCTTTTGGCGGACAAGGAGGACGGCACCTGGCGGGCCGTGGCGGTGACCCCGGTGTCATTGCGCGGCTACCTGGTCTGGCGCGCCGGTCTGGCTGTGGGGCTCGCCGGTCCGCTCGCGCTCCTGGGGCTACGTGTAGGCGGATTGAACGATCTGGCTGGGGTGCGGGCACGGGCCTGGCTCTGGCCGGAGCGCCCCTGGCGGGTGTTACCGCCCTGGCGCTGGCCGCATTCGCAGACTCGACGGTTCAAGGGGTGACGGGAGTCAAGCTTGGATTCGTAGTGCTCGTACTGCCCGCCGCCGTCTTGGACCGCGGCGGGCCGTGGAGCCTGTCAGCCGTGGTGCCCTCGTGGTGGCCGCTGCGGGCACATGCCGCGATACTCGATGGGCAGATATGGCAGCCATGGGCGGCAGGAGCGGTAGCGATCAGCGCCGCCCTAGCGGCGGCCTGCCTGTGCCGCACCGCCAGATCCGCGGTGGGCTGACGCGCGCCCGGCGTGCGCATGATGGCCGTGCATGGCCCGGTGGAACCGGGCATGTCAGCCCCGGGACTCGCGATCATCGACCTCCACCATGACCAGCTGCAGGCGGCACGGGGTGACCGCCGTGAGCGCGTGGCGGTCGTTGGGGGCCAGGTAGATGACGTCGCCCGCGCGCATGCGCTCGGTACGCTGGCCGATCGCGAAGTCCATCTCGCCCTCCAGCAGCGTGACGACGACCGCCTTGGTGGAGGCGTGCTCGGTCAGCAGCTGCCCGGCGTCGAAGGTGAAGATCACGGTGCGCAGGACGGCGTTGTTGACCACGACGCGTGAGGTGGTCGCCTCCTCGCTGATCGGGAGGGCCTCATTCAGACCGAGGCGGAACAGGGACTCGGAGACGGGCGTGGTGGGCACGGCTGACTTCCTTTCACGGCTGCGCGTGGAATGTGCGGACTTGGCGTACGCTGCGGAGGGATTTAATACCGCGTATGCCGTTTCAAATCCTTGAGCCGAGGTTACCCGTGTTCTGAGTAGGCGCATCGGTGGGCTCCGGCACACTTCGTCCCTTGGAACCCCGTCGCTAAGCGGCGGGCGACGGCGTCGGGGTGGGCGAACCGCACCGTCGTCGTGTGGGCCGTGAGCGAAAAGCCCCCGATCCTGGGCATGCGCTGGACGGGCATCGGGTTAGCGTTGGCATCACCGAACACGGAAGGACTGACGTGAGCGAGCTCCACACGCCCCCGGCGGCCATCACCCCGGCCGCCGCCGACGGATCCGGGACGGGCCTGGGCCTGACCGACTCCATCTACAACCGCCTGCTCAAGGAACGCATCATCTGGCTCGGCTCGGAGGTGCGCGACGACAATGCCAACGCCATCTGCGCGCAGATGCTGCTGCTGGCAGCCGAAGACCCCGAGCGGGACATCTACCTCTACATCAACTCCCCGGGTGGCTCCGTGACTGCCGGCATGGCCATCTACGACACCATGCAGTACGTCCAGCCCGACGTCGTCACCGTCGCCACCGGCCTGGCCGCCTCCATGGGGCAGTTCCTGCTGTCCTCCGGCGCCCGCGGCAAGCGCTACATCACGCCGCACACCCGCGTGCTCATGCACCAGCCCTCCGGTGGCGCGGGCGGTTCGGCCACCGACATCCGCATCAACGCCGACCTGATCATCAAGATGAAGCAGGAGCTGTCCGAGATCACCGCCGCGAACACCGGGCACACGGTCGAGGAGATCATCCGTGACTCCGACCGCGACCACTGGTTCTCCGCGACCGAGGCCCTCGAGTACGGCTTCGTCGACCACATCGTGAGCTCCAGCCGCGAGATCGGCAACCAGAACGGAGAGAACTGAGATGACGAGCTCTCGCCCCTACTTCGACGCCGTCGCCCGGCAGCTCGACGCCGCGGGCATGGCCCCGCAGGCGCTGCCGCAGGCCCGCTACGTGCTGCCCCAGTTCGAGGAGCGCACCGCCTACGGCTTCAAGCGGCAGGACCCCTACGCCAAGCTGTTCGAGGACCGGATCGTCTTTATGGGCGTGCAGGTCGACGACGCCTCCGCCGACGACATCATGGCCCAGTTGCTGGTACTGGAGTCCCAGGACCCCGATGGTCTGATCACCATGTACATCAACAGCCCCGGCGGCTCCTTCACGGCGCTGACGGCCATCTACGACACCATGCAGTACATCAAGCCGCAGCTGCAGACCGTGTGCCTGGGGCAGGCCGCCTCCGCCGCCGCCGTGCTGCTGGCCGCGGGCTCTCCCGGCAAGCGTCTGGCGCTGCCTAACGCGCGTGTGCTCATCCACCAGCCCGCCATGGAGGGCGTGCAGGGGCAGGCCAGTGACATCGAGATCATCGCCAACGAGATCGACGCATGCGCACCTGGCTGGAGGAGACCCTGGCCTCTCACACCGGGCAGCCGGTGGAGAAGGTGCACGCCGACCTCGAGCGCGACACGATCCTGACGGCCGCCGCCGCCAAGGAGTACGGCATCGTCGACCAGGTGCTGTCCTCCCGTAAGGCCCCGCGCTCGCCGCACTCCGCGTAAGCGAGCGTCTCCCGGGCCGCGGGCTCGGGAGGAACTCAACTGGGTGGGGCGGTGCCGGTTCTCCGGCGCCGCCCCACCCCGCTTCTTCACCGAGACCGGCACTTATTACACACCCAGACCGGCACAAGTAACACGGAGCGCCCCGGCGGCGCCGGTCCGAGCATCGCCGCTAGGCTATTCGCCGTGAACTTGTCTTCTCCGGATGGCCCGCTGCTCGTCAGCGCCTGTTTGGCCGGCTTCAGGTGCCGGTATGACGGCAGCGCGAAGCCCAATCGCGACGTCGCCGGCCTGGCTGCCGAGGGACTCGCCCTGCCGCTGTGTGCCGAGTTGATGGGTGGTCTGCCCATCCCGCGCTCACCCGCCGAGATCGTGGGCGGCGACGGCGAAGACGTACTCGATGGGCATGCGCATGTGATCACTCGGGACGGCGAGGATGTCACCGACGCCTTTGTGCGCGGCGCCAATGCGGCCGCCGCCGTAGCGGCACAGATGGGGTGCCCAGCCGCGGTGCTGCAGGAGCGCAGCCCCGCATGCGGCGTGCGCACCATCTACGACGGTACCCACACGGGCAAACTCAAGCAGGGCTGTGGAGTACTGGCCGCCGCACTGCGTCGCCGCGGGATCGCCGTCGTCGCCACGGAAGCCGTCCGGGAGCGCCGCGCCTAGCGGCCTTAGGATGCGGCCGTGCGTCGAGCCGAAGTCCGGTACGAGATGGACTTCCCGGCTCACGCGCGGCGCCGGGTCGACATCACCGAGGAGATAGCGGCGGCCCTCGGCGCGCTCGACCGAGGCCTGGATGGGGTGCGACCTGTTGTGTGTATTCGACGACGAGGCGACGGTCCGGTCCCTGAAGCCCGATATGAGGCGGATCGTGGGGTTGCCCGGGGTGCTTTGCCACGCCACCGCCGTCGGGGCCGAATTCGACTGCGTGTCACGCAGCTTCGCGCCGAAACTCGGTGTGGAAGAGGACCCAGTATGCGGCTCCGGCCGCTGCCACATCGCCCCGTTCTGGGCGGAGCGCCTGGGGTAGGCGCATGCTCGCGCCTGGCAGGCCTCCGCGCGAGATGGTCAGCTGCGGTGCGCAGTCGACGGCGAGCGATGCGCGTTGGCGGACGCGACGATCGCCTTCTTGCACGGAGAGATCGTCGGGCTAGATGGCTCCGCCGCACGGGCAGATCAGCGCCTAGGGCGCGGCTGACAGCGCCTGTCCAAGGGTAAATGAAGCTACATCATCGGGGCGCTGGCCGATGGAGCGTGCCCAGGCGGTCGTCGTCATCCGAGACTGGCGCAGATATTTCACCAGGCGTCATGGATCCGCGAGCGCTCATAGGGGAGCGAGCTGTCCGGCTCACCGGTTTCAAAACCGCGGCGGGCGAGTTCGGCCATGAGCTGGCGGTGTCCCCAATCAGAAGCTCTTCCGACGTCGTGGGCGGAGTGCGCCGCAGCGACGGCGGAGGTGCCGAAACGACGGGCGAGCGCAATAACTGCGTCCAGCGGTGGGGCGGAGGGCACCATCGCGCGTACGGAATCGGGCGGAAGCAAGAGCGCTGCTGCGAAGACGTTGGCCTCCCGTTCCAACTCCCGGTCCGTGGCGGCGTCGTCGGTCTTTGTGCTGGAGTGCATCAGGAGATGACCGAGCTCGTGGGCGAGATCAAAGCGGGACCGTTCCGGCGTCTTCCGGCGGGCGAGGAACACGTATGGGCGTGCATCTGGACCCCAGAAACTGAAGGCGTCAACGTCCTGCTCGGCTGCCGGGATCCCCAGCACCCGAATGCCATGGGACTCAACAAGCTGTACGAGGTTCGGCAGTGGGAAGTCGCCTAAGCCCCATTGCAAGCGCACCGCCTCAGCCGCCGCTTGAGGGGACAGGCCCGGATCGAGTTCCGGCAGCGTAAGCACAGGCAGGCCAAGTCGTCGGCTTATCTCGTTGAACATCTCCATCCCCAGAGACCCGAGGGCGGTGGCCTGGTGTAGGAGAACTGCGCTCGTACGGCGGCGCGTTCTGAAGAATATCCGATCATCGGTCACCGTGGCGGCCGGATTAGTTTGGAAGAATGCCACGGGTTGTGCGGTGGCGGTGGAGAGCGCGTCGGCCCTGGTGTCGGGTGCGCCTATGTCTTCCCAGTTTGTAAGAGTACGAGTTGTCACGCCGACGGCGGTGGCCAGGTCTACCCGGGACAATCCGCCGCGTTCGCGGGCGATCGTGACACGTGTGGGGTGGATGGACATATCGTGATTGAGTCGATAGCGCTGGGATGGGCGTTATAGCGCCACCACGTCAAAGTCGACGTCGTCGGTGGGCCCTCGCTGTGGGATGCCTCGAGGCCAGCGGGCTCCAGTGGTGCTTCCGGCAGAATGATGCGGGTATGCCATTGCGTGATGACACCGTCGTCGCATGCTACGGGCAGCGAGAGTTCGCAGCGAAGCACGTTCTCGCTGCGATCCCAGTAATACAACAGTATCCAGGTACGCCGTGAAATACCTCGGGCCGCGGCGGCAGCAGCGGTTGTTACGCCTTCGGATAAGTCGAGGACGAGTTGGTGGACTAGCTGAATGTGCGAGAGCGCGGCATTGTCGTCAACTTCGTTGCGGAAGACAGGGCCCCTGCTTCTCGCGTTGGCGGGCCGCTTGTCCGGGTTTCCGGTGTTGGCGTTTCCTCCCATAGCGGCGATGGCGACAAGACCCTCCGGGCTTACCGAGCGGGGTGCATTGGCGCGGTCGTGGGCCTGCCAGCCGCAGATGTCCAGATACTTGCGTACGGCGCTGACGGTCTTCGCCCAGTGCTCAAAGCCGAAGGCAATTACGGGATCGAATGGCGTGTGTTGGTTGATGGCGGCCTGAAGCCCCTCGTGACATGACTCGGCTAGGAGGTCTGCATCGAGCCCCATGGCCGTTAGCTGTTGTGCGGCCGCCTGGCCCGTGAGGACCGCGCCGGGCGACGGCTGCAACGGGAATGACTCGGTCATGTCCGCCCCTCAGTCTCTCCGATGAGTGTTCAAAACCGGAAGTTACTATACCCCTGCGAGGATGCTCGGCAAACCCTGGCCCGCGATCACGAACACGGCTGCTACTGGTGCAATGTGGGAGTAGGGGAGCGGTGGGCGGGCAGCCGTTGCGGCGGGTTATTTCGACCGGTCTCGGTGCGTAACAAGTGCCGGTGTCGGTGGGGCGGGATCAGCGCGTGACACGCAGGACGCGGTAGCCCTTGGAGGAGGCCTCCCGGCTCACCGTCCAGCCCTGGTCGCCCAACCACTTGGCCAGTGAATCGGCCCCGAGGTTCTTCTGCACCACCAGCCAGGCCTCCCCGGTGTCGGCCAGCAGTCCCAACCAGTCGGTGAGCAGCGCGTGCAGCGCGGCCTTGCCGATCCGCATCGGCGGGTTGGACCAGATCAGGTCCAAGCGCGTGCCCGAGCTCCGCAGTTCGTCCAACAGCGCGTCGGCGAGGACGGCGCGCACGCGGGTGTGTCCGGCGTCGGCGGCGTTGCGCCCGGCCAGCTCCACCGCGCGCTCGTTGACGTCGGTGGCCAGCACCGTGGCCTGCGGGGCGGCGTCGGCCAGGGCCAGGGTGAGCGGGCCCCAGCCGCAGCCCAGGTCCAGGAAGGTGCCCGCCTGCGGCGGCTCGGGCGCCTGCCGCAGCAGCACGCGCGTGCCCAGGTCCAGGCGGTCGGCGGAAAACACCCCGGAGGCGGTGGTCACGTCGTGCTCGGTGCCGCGGATGACGAAGTGGTGGCGCCGCTCCTCGGCGGGGGCCTCGGGGGAGGCGGTGAAGTAGTGCTGCTCGCTCACGCGCCCGACCCTACCGGGCGCGGGCCGCGGTCGTCATAAGCGATTCCGCTTCAGGCCGCCCGGCGGGCCAGCAGCGGGGTGAGGGTGAGGGCGAGGGTGAGCACCGCCGTCGTCGGCACCAGCAGGTTCGCCTGCACGCCGGCCGCCGACGGCGCCACGAAAGCGGTCGCCAGCGTGCCCAGAGCGGCTGCGCCGGCGGCGTTCGCCACGGTCGCCGACGTAGCCGCCCGCGCCTGGGAGATGCCGTCAGGCGCGCCGCCCAGGTCCTCCGGCGCGGTCACGCAGCGGATCATTGTGTCCTGGTGGATGATCCCCATTCCGGCACCCGCCGTCGCGAAGCCCACGTGCAGCCCCCACCAGGCGCCGCCCCGCCGAAGGCCGCCGTCATCACCGCCCCGCCGATCGCCAGGCACGCCCCGCCGACGCCCACCCGCATTCGGTATCGGCGCGGCTCGCGGGCCGGATGCGCCGCCGTCCAAATCGCGATGGAGGACCATGCGAATCCGGCGCAGGTCAGCGCCCAGCCGATTGCCGTCGGCCCCAGGCCGAGCACGTCGTGGGCGGCGGGGGAGACCAGGTAGTCCAGCGTGAAATAGGTGGCGCACAGCCAGGCGAGCGTGGCCAGCGCCGCTCGCCTTCCCGGTGCCAGGCGCATGGTCCCGCTGGGGAACACCTGTGCGCAGGCCCACACCACTGCCGCCGCCCCGGCCACACCGACGGGCGCGAACAGCGCCGACGCCGCGGGCACCGCCCCAATGGCCGCCACTCCGCCGGCCATCACCAGTGCCGGAACCAGTGGTGGATGGGACTCGTCGTCACTCACCTGCAGGCCGCGGATCTCCCGTGCCATCAGCAGCCGCGCCGCCACCAGCAGCGGTACGTACACGACCAGCGCCCAGCGCCAGCCCCATGCCTGTGACACCGCGGCCGCGTAACCGGGGCCGAGGATGGAGGAGACCACCCAGGTGGCCGAGCCCGCCGCCAGGAACATCCGCCGCCACGCCTCTGGCAGACCCGCCACCAGCACGCCCATGGTCACCGTCGCCAGGGCGCCGGCCGCCAGCCCCCGCAGCACCTCGCCGAGCACGTACACGCCCACATTCGGCGCCAGCGCCCCGGTTATGGCACCCGCCACCAGCACGGCGGTGAGCACGGTCATGAGCCGGTCCGCCCGCCAGCGGGTCAGCATGGCGCCGCCCAGCGGCATGGTCAGGAAGGTAGGCACCATGGCGGCGGCCGTCACCAGTCCGTAGTGGGCGCGCGCCCCCAGATCGGTGGCCACCAGCGGCAGCACCGTCTGGTTGATGTAGGTCTGCATGCCGGCCAGCAGCTCCACCACCAGCATTGAGGCGGCCAGGTGCCCCACCGGCGTGGTCACCAGGGCGCGCAGCGACGGCGGTGGGGGCGACGACGGCATGGCGCCTTCGTTGACCGTGCTGGGATCTCCGGCATCCGGGACGGTGGGCGGATCGGCATCGACGGAGCTCACCGCCCGAGCGTATCGGCCCGGGGCGCCGTTGCCACAGCGACCGCCGTCGGCGAACGCGGCCCGCGGGCACTCGGCAAGGAAGTGGCCAGGCAGTAGCATCGGAACTCGCATGGAAAACACGTCGAACCCCAGCAATCGCACCGCCCACAGCACCACCGCCGACAACGACGCCGCCCGCAATGACGCGCCCGCCGCTGCGGCCGCCGACGACCCCGCCGCGGCGCTCGCCTCCCGGGTCCGCTCCCGCGCCGGCACCGCCCTGGCCTCCACCTCCGGCCGCCCGCAGGACCAAGAGTCCGATGCCGGCGCTCTGGAGCGCGAGGCCCGCGCCGGCACCCGCCGGGTGGCCGGGCTGTCCACCGAGCAGGAGGACATCAGCGAGGTCGAGTACCGGCAGGTCCGCCTCGAGCGCGTCATCCTCGTCGGCCTTGAACTGCCCCGCCCGGGCGCGCCCGCCAATCCGGGTTTCCCGGCGGGCACCGGAACCGCCGCCCAGGATGCCGAGACCTCCCTGCGTGAGCTTGCCGCCCTGGCCGAAACCGCCGGCAGCGAGGTGCTCGACGCCCTCATCCAGCGACGCGACCACCCCGATCCGGCCACCTACCTGGGCTCCGGCAAGGCCAAGGAGCTGGCCGAGATGGTCGCCGACACCGGCGCGGACACGGTCATCGTCGACGGTGAACTCGCCCCCTCCCAACGCCGCGCCCTGGAGGACGTGGTGGACGCCAAGGTCGTGGACCGCACCGCCCTGATCCTGGACATCTTCGCCCAGCACGCCAAGTCCCGGGAGGCAAGGCCCAGGTGGAGCTGGCCCAGCTGGAGTACCTGCTGCCGCGCCTGCGCGGCTGGGGCGAGTCCATGTCCCGGCAGGCCGGCGGACGGGTCGCCGGTGGTCAGGGCATCGGCTCGCGCGGCCCCGGTGAGACCAAGATCGAGCTGGATCGCCGTCGCATCCGTCAGCGCATGGCCAAGCTCCGGCGCGAGATCCGGGCCATGGCCCCCTCGCGCGAGGTCAAGCGCGGCTCCCGGCGCCGCGGCCCCATCCCCTCGGTCGCCATCGCCGGCTACACCAACGCCGGCAAGTCCTCCCTCATGAACGCCCTCACCGGCGCCGACATCATGGTGCAGGACGCCCTGTTCGCCACCCTGGACCCGACCGTTCGCAAGGCCGAGGCCGCCGACGGGCGCATATACACCCTCACCGACACGGTCGGCTTTGTGCGCAATCTGCCGCACGAGCTGATCGAGGCCTTCCGCTCCACCCTGGAGGAGGTCGCGGAGGCCGACGTCGTGCTGCACGTCGTCGACGCCGCCCACCCCGACCCGCTCGGCCAGATCTCCGCCGTCCACGCCGTCCTGGCCGACATTCCCGGCGCCCTGGACGTGCCCGAACTGATCGCACTGAACAAGGCCGACCTCGCTGACCCGGTCACGCTGGCCGCCCTGCGCACCCGCCTGCCCGACGCCGTCGTCGTCTCCGCCCGCACCGGCCAGGGGCTGCAGGAACTGCGCAGCCGCATCGAGGCCATGCTGCCGCGCCCGGATGTGGCCGTTGACGTCGTCGTCCCATACTCACGCGGCGACCTGGTCTCCCGCGTGCACGCCGACGGCGATATAACCGCCGTCGAATACGTGGAGGCCGGCACGCACGTGGTCGCCCGCGTGGACGCCGCCCTGGCGGCGGAGCTGACCGCCGTCGACGCCGGGTGAACCCGTGCGCGAGGTGAGTACGCCCGGCCCGGCGGACCGGGCGAATAGGGACGCCGACGCCGCACCGCCACCCACGGACGCGACCGTGACGGAAAAACCGGGCGCGACGGAGCAGGCGCGCACCCGGGCCGCACTGGACGCCGCCGTGGCCGCGCTCGGCGGCAGCCCGCGGGAGGGCCAGATTGAAATGGCCCGCCGCGTGACCCGCACCATCACCTCCGGCGGCCACCTGCTGGTGCAGGCCGGCACCGGCACCGGCAAGTCGCTGGCCTACCTGGTGCCCGCCATGGTGCACGCCGTCGAAGCCGGCGAGCGCACCGTCGTTTCCACCGCCACCCTCGCCCTGCAGCGCCAGGTGCTCACCAAGGACGCCCCACTGGCCGCCGACGCCGTCGAACGCACCACCGGCGTCCGGCCCAGTGTCGCTCTGCTCAAGGGCTGGCAGAACTACCTGTGCCGCCACCGCCTGGCCGGCGGCTACCCCGACGACGACGCCGACACCCTCTTCTCCGCCGCCGCGGCCGCGCCCCGCGCCCGCATCGGCGAGGGCGCCGAGCAGACCCTCGGTGAGCAGGTGGTGCGGCTGCGGCAGTGGGCCGAGCAGACCGACACCGGCGACCGTGACGACCTGGTGCCCGGCGTATCCGACCGCGCCTGGGCGCAGGCCTCCGTGACCGCCGCGGAATGCCTGGCTCCGGCTGCCCCCTGCACGACGAGTGCTTCCCCGTGCGCGCCCGCGCCGCCGCCGCGGAGGCCGACGTGGTGGTCACCAACCACGCCATGCTCGGCATTGCCGTCGCCGGCAACCCCGGCGTGCTGCCCGAGCACGAGGTACTGGTGATCGATGAGGCCCATGAACTGGCCGACCGCGTGCGCTCCCAGGGCACCGCCAGCCTGTCCGCTGCGGCGGTCGCGCGCGTGGCCACGACCGCCCGCCGCCACGCCGGCGTGCTGGTCAACGAGTTGGAGGAAGCCGGGCAGACCCTGCAGCTGGCCCTGGCGGAACTGCCCGACGGGCGCCTGGCCGATGGGCTGCCGCCCGCGCTCGCTGACGCCCTGACCGTGTTGGAGGCCGCCTGCCGCCAGGTGCTCACCGATGTGCGCGAGGCCGCCCGCGCGGCGAACCAGGGCGGTGGACAGGCGGGCGCGAGGCCGGGGGAGTGGCCCTGGCCCGCACCGCGGTGGCGGACATGACCGACGTGGTCGAGCGCATGACCTCCGACTCGGTCGCCCAGCGGCGCGACGTCGCCTGGGTGGAACGCCCGCGCCTGGGCGCCGATCCGCCGCGCCTGACCCTCGCGCCCATCGACGTGGCCGCCTCGGTGGCCGACACGCTGCTGGCCGACCACGCCGCCGTGCTCACCTCCGCCACCCTCGCCCTGGGTGGCAGCTTCAACCCGATGGCGGCGGCCCTCGGGCTCACCCTCACCGATGCCGACTGGGAGGGGCTCGACGTCGGCACCCCCTTCGACTACGCGCGCCAGGGGATCTTGTACACCCCCACCCACCTGCCGCGCCCCGGGGCGGGCATCTCTGCGGGCGCCCTGGAGGAGGTAGTGGCCCTCGCCGAGGCCAGTCGCGGCGGCATGCTCGGCCTGTTCTCCTCCCGGCGGGCCGCCGACGACGCCGCGGCGCTGCTGCGCGAGCGCACCGACCTGACCGTGTATGCGCAGGGGGAGGACCGACTGTCCACCCTGGTGGAGGCCTTCGCCGCCGACGAGGACGCCTGCCTGGTGGGAACCCTGTCCCTGTGGCAGGGCGTGGACGTGCCCGGCCGCACCTGTCGGCTGGTGGTGATCGACCGCATTCCCTTCCCCCGACCGGACGACCCGGTCGCCCAGGCCCGCAGCGAGGCCGTCACGGCCGCAGGCGGTAACGGCTTCATGGCCGTCTCGGCCACGCACGCCGCCCTGCTGCTGGCGCAGGGGGTGGGGCGATTGGTGCGCCGGGCCGACGACCGCGGCGTCGTGGCCGTGTTGGATCCGCGGCTGCGCACCGCCCGCTACGGCGCCTTCCTGGCTCGCTCCATGCCGCCGCTGTGGCCGACGCGGGACCGCGACGTCGTCCTGGCGGCATTGGGACGGCTGGCCGCCGGGAAGTGACCGCCGACCTCAACGGAACTGACTCTCCGGTACTCGTGCGACGTTGGGGCCGACCGCGTAGTCTGAGCCCTGGGTGGGCCAGCTCACCAACCTGACAACCGTCCAGATACGGAGGCACACAGTGTCAGACTCCACGATCACCAACAGCGCTCAAGGTTCATACCCGACGGCCCGCTCCGGCCGTCCTTCCAAGGTCGCCATCATCGGTGCCGGCGCGGTTGGCTCAACGCTCGCCTACGCCTGCGTTACCAAGGGTGTCGCCCGCGAGATCGTCCTGCAGGATATCGTCAAGGAGAAGGTCGAGGCGGAGGCGCTCGACATCGCCCAGGGCATTCAGTTCACCTCCGCAGGTGCCGTCTCCGGCTCGGATGACCCGGAGATCTGCCGCGGTGCGGATGTCATCGCCGTCACCGCCGGTGCTAAGCAGAAGCCCGGACAGTCCCGTCTCGAGCTCGCCGGCGCGACCGTCGGCATCATGGAGAAGATCCTGCCCAAGCTGGTGGAGGTGGCGCCGAACGCCATCTTCGTGATGGTCGCCAACCCGGTCGACGTCGTCACCTACTGCTCCAAGAAGATCACCGGACTGCCCGAGAACCAGATCTTCGGCTCCGGCACGGTTCTGGACACCGCCCGTATGCGGTACCTCGTCTCCTTGGAGACCGGCACCGCCACTCAGAACATTCACGCTACATCGCCGGTGAGCACGGCGACTCCGAGGTCGCCTTGTGGTCCTCCACCGAGATCGGCGGCGTGCCGGTCACTCAGTGGGGCAAGACCCTCGACGGTGGCGTGTTCGACCAGGCCAAGCGCGACCGCATCGCCCACGACGTGGTCCGTTCCGCCTACCGCATCATCGAGGGCAAGGGCGCGACCAACTACGCCGTCGGCCTGGCGGTCTCCCGCATCATCGGGGCCGTCCTCAACGACGAGCAGCGGGTGCTGACCATCTCCCGCTGCTGGACAACTGGCACGGCATCTCCGACGTGTGCATGGCGGTGCCGACCATCGTCGGCCGTGAGGGCGCCGGGCGCCGGCTGGAGCTGCCGCTCACCCTCGACGAGCGCGACCGGCTGACCGCCTCCGCCGAGCGGCTGCGCGAGGTTGCCCGCGGACTCGGGTACTGAGTTGCGCCGCGGCGGCCGCAACGCCGTCCGCAAGCATGAAGGGGCCGATCCCGTTTGGGGATCGGCCCCTTCTGCGGGTTGTCGGCGTGGGCGTGGTGGTTTTTAGGCCAGCTGTCGGGGGTGCCCGCTGCCAACCTGCCCTGTTTGGACCGCTGTCCCCTGTTTGGACCGTTGTCCCCTGTTTGGACCGCTGTTGTGTGCCGCGTGGGCGGTCCAAACCGACGTAAGGGGTCCAAACTGACGCAAGGGGTCCAAACCGGCGCGAGGGGTCCAAACCGACGCAGGCGGTCCGGCGGCGAAACGCCCCGCCATTGCCACCGGACAGGTCGGCCCGGGAGCGGCTGCCGGTCGCCCAGTCAATGAGATCTCTCATGTCCACCCACTCGACCTGGGCGGCGAGGCCGGGCGCGGTGGCGGTCACACTGCACTCGATGCACCTCCGGCACTGTGATCCGGCCGCTGTACGTTCTAGCCTGTTCATACGGGTCTAGAGCAGAGCGGGGACCGTGTTCTCACGGCGCACACGCTCACCCACAGGGGGCAAGCACCATCCCGGATCCCCCGGGGACCATGATCGCCCCGACTATCCCACACCACACCAACCAAAACCCCGATCCTAAGCAACACGCACACGCCTCTAACTCGGGCATAGTCGATGGCGACATCCGCCTCAGCGAAGGACGTGTTCGGGCTGCAGAGGTCGCTTTCGGGCTCACGAGGTCGTGGCCGGTGTCCGCCCATCTGCCGAAAACGTCCTCATCAACCCCAAGCCCTCCACATCCGAGAGGGTTTGGGGTGTAACCGGACGTTTTCGCCGAACGCGGGGCGTCGTCGGTCTAGCGGGGACGTTCTCGGGTTGGTGGGGTGCCCGTTGCTGCGGTCCCGGGCGGATATGCCGGCGGCCGGAAGCCGCGTCCGCGAACAACCCCACGGGGCCCGACGCGTCAGACCAGGCCTACCCCCAGCGGGACGAACCGTTCGCGTGTGACGGTTCGCGGGTTCGGGTCGACGATTCGCCACCTCCGGCGACGGTTCGCCAGGTAGGCACACGAACCAGTCACCATTCATGGCGAATCGTGGGTGCTACCTGACGAACTGTCACAGGGACACATGAACCGTCCCCTCCCCAACAGGCCGCCCCCGCGACGGCGTGCGCGCCAGGGCGCGACGCACGAACATCAGCATCACCGACGAGCACCGTCAACGGCCGCGATCCCCGAACCGGCACCCCGCACGATCCCTGCGTTTCGCGCGCGGCCGTCAACGCTGCCAGCCTCGCCGGCCCGACACCGCCCTCGCCGGCCCGAACGCGACCACCGCATCGCAGCCCCGGGGCCCGACAACCCGAATGAGGCCTACCTCTGTGCGCTTGCGCCTAGGTTTCCACTCAGAGGGCCCGCAGCACCGTGACGACCTTGCCCATGATCGTGGCCTCGTCTCCAGGGATGGGGGCGTAGTCGGGGTTGCGTGGCAGCAGCCACTGGTGCCCGTCCTTGCGGGAGAGCACCTTGACGGTTGCGGAGGCGCCGTCGACGTCCTCGACCATCGCGGCCACCACGTCGCCGTTGTCGGCATCCGGCTGTGCGCGTACCACCACCCAGTCGCCGTCGCAGATGGCCGCGTCGATCATGGAGTCGCCGTGCACCTCCAGCATGAACAGCTCGCCGTCGCCGGTCAGGCGGCGGGGGAGGGCGAGGACGTCCTCCACGTCCTGTTCGGCCAGGATCGGCGTGCCGGCCGCGATGCGCCCTACCAGCGGCACGGCCACGGCCTCGCCGTCGGCGACGCCGGGCAGCACCGGCAGCGACGGCTCCAAGACGGGGGCGGCTTGAGGGGAACTCGTGGAACCGGCGTCCGGCTCCGCCGTGGGGACCACGACCTCCAGGGCGCGCGGTCGGTTGGGGTCGCGCCGCACCAGGCCGAGACGCTCGAGCTTGTCGAGCTGGTGCTTGACGGAGGAGGGACTGGTCAGGCCCACCTGGGCGCCGATCTCCCGCATGGAGGGCGGGTAGCCGTGGGCGGTGACCGCTGCGCGCACCGATTCGTAGACGGCGCGGGCGCGTGCGTCCAGGGACTCCAGGACGTCGGCGGTGGGAACAGGAAGGGGAGTGGGGACATCGGCGGGGGCCGGGTTGGTGCCGCGGCGTCCCGCCCGGCGGGTGGTTGTGCTCATCGCCTGTCCCTCATTCCCCGGGCTGCCGGCGGCCCGGGGGCCGGGTGCCGGTTAAGGAGCCCGAATTCATGTCGGTGGCCTGTGATGGCCTTGTCTCGTCAAGACTACGGCCGATTGTCCGGGCGATCAAACATGTGTTCGAAAACGCTCTGGACGTGTCGGACGTGAACCGGTAATCTATCGAACAGGCGTTCGTCGAACGTGTGTTCTAGGAGGCTTTCATGAGTGCTCTTGCCGCCCCAGTGCCGCCGCGTCTCCGGCTGGTTCCCACCGAGGAGCAGCACGGCTCAAGGTTGTTCGTGATCGGCGGTGCCGCCGGCAGTACTGCACCTTCCCCGGAGCCCGAGGGGGCGTCGGCGGATGTGCCTCGTCCGCAGCTGCGGCTGGTCGTCGGCGGCGAAGCGGCCGGCTCCGAGTCGACTGTGGCGTCGTCTCATGTCGCCGCACCGCCGGAGGTAAAGCGGCGTCCTGTCGCTCCGCAGCCCCGACGGCGCTCCTTGGAGGAGCTGGCTCCCACCCATCCGGCGGTGCGTGCGCGCGCCAGTCGCACGGCGTTGACCTCGGTGGAGATCCGGGTAGCGCAGGCTCCGGTGATGCAGCGCCGCGTGGAGCCCGCTTCCGCACAGCGGATCGCTGAGCGGTCGGCCGACCGCGCCGCCCTGCCCGTAGCCGTGCGCCGACTGCTTGCTGCGGGCGCGCTGGTGCTGGCCGCGGTCCTGGTGGCGGCCGGCGGCATCGTCGCCTCCGGGTTTAGCGCGGCCCCGGCGCAGACCACCACCACTACCGTCCAGTCCGGCCAGTCCCTGTGGGACGTCGCCGTGGCTACCGGGGTCGGTGATGTCAATGAGGTAATGGCTCAAATCGTCGAGCTCAACGGACTGACCAGCTCCACCCTGCAGCCCGGCCAGACGCTCGTCGTCCCCGCCGGCTGAGTCGCCGCCGGTCTGACGGGCTCGCGCCCGTAAACGCTTGCGGATCCGCGCGCCGGAAGCATAACCTCCGAACCATACGCATAAGACGGGGAACCGGAGGTGGTCGGCGTGCGCTGTCCTTTCTGCCAGCACAGTGGGTCACGCGTGGTCGACTCGCGCACCTCGGACGACGGCGCTTCGATCCGTCGCCGCCGCCAGTGCACCAAGTGCGGCCGGCGCTTCACCACGATCGAAGCGGCCAGCCTGTCGGTGCGCAAGCGTTCCGGTGCCACCGAGCCGTTCTCGCGCGACAAGGTAATCAACGGCGTGCGCCGCGCCTGCCAGGGCCGCCCGGTCACCGACGACCAGTTGGCGTTGCTGGCCCACAAGGTGGAGGAGACGGTGCGCGGCAAGGGGCACGCCATCGTCGACTCCCACGAGGTGGGGCTGGCGATCCTGGAGCCGCTGCGCGAACTCGACGAGGTCGCCTACCTGCGCTTCGCCTCCGTCTACTCCGGCTTCAACTCCCTGGACGACTTCGAGGCCGCCATCGCCGACCTGCGCGCCTCCCACGCGGCCACCCCCGGCCCCGCCGCCGAGGTCGGTAACAATCAGCACTGAGACCGGCGCCAATGACGCACCGAGACCGGCACGAACATGGTGCAACTGACAGCTGCCGGTGGGGCGTGAGGGGTTAATCCAGCTACTGGGGCTGGTTCCACTAAGGGCGGCGGGGTTCCGGGGTGAAGTACCGGTGCGAGTGGACGGTGCTGAACCCCAGGCGTCGGTAGCACGTCACAGCCGGCGCGTTGTCCTCTTCAACCTCCAGGGCGACGGTGCTCGCACCGTGTGCATGCGCCGCACCGGCAAGCGCTTTGATCATGGCGGTGGCGGCGCCGCGTCGTCGCTCCTCGGGTGGGACGAACAGTCCATCGATGACGGCCGTGCCGGCGACTTCCGTGATGGCGAGTCTCCCGTGACCTCCCCCGGGGGTGCGGGCGAAGAGCTGAACCGGTGCGCTGGTCAACAGCGCTAAGGCGTCATCCACGGCCTGCTGCGAGGGGGTGCCGGGGTCGGCGCGGCGGGCGATACGCCTGATCAGCGAGGAGGGCGGCATCTTGGTGAGGGTGGACGACGCGCCGGACTCGCCGTCGGCAACGAGGTCGGCCTGCGCAGTCATTACGAGGACTCGGGGAACGGGAACCGGGCGCAACTCCGGAGGCGGGGAGGCGTCGTGACGGAGCATCGACAGCCCGGGCATGCCGCGTCGGAGATACCAGTCGGTTGCTGCCGACAGGCGGGCGGGAACCTTGGGAGCAAGCACCAGCAGAGAATTGGCTCTTTTCGTCAGGCCGGCATGCTCGCGCAGCACACAGTCCGGCAGATCCGGAGTGCTCAGGATGGTCCGCGGGCGCCAGGCGGCAAGTAGGGCCAACTCGAGCAGGGCGGTTGCGTCATCGGCGAGCGGTAGCAACTGCGTGACAGTTGCAGGCGCCCACCGTGTCTGCCGGCTCGAGCGATCACCGGGCATCAATGGCCTGCACCAGGCTCTCGACCAGTCCCGACCAGGTCCATTTCTCGACCATGAGTGCACGCCCGGCGGCGCCCATGCGCGCGCGCAAGTCGGGATCCGTCAGCTGACGTACCAGGCCGCGACCAGCGCATCTTCATCGCGGCCGTCAACGACATTCCCGGTCACGTCCTCCACCACCGTCTCGGGCGCCCCGCCGCTCGTGCCGGCGATCACCGGCAGCCCGGCAGCGGAGGCCTCGAGGAAGACAATGCCGAGCCCCTCGACGTCGAGCCCCTCCCCGCGCGTGCGGCAGGGCATGGCGAAGACGTCGCCCATGGCCACGTGCCCCGGCAGCTCCTCGTAGGGCACCTTTCCGGTGAGGATGATCGACTCGCGCACCGGGGAGGACCGGCGCAATAGCGCTAGCTTCTTCGCATAAGGGCCCCAGCCGACAATGACGAGTCGGGCCTGCGGCACCTGCTCCACCACGCGCGGCCAGGCGGAGATCAGAGAGTCCTGCCCCTTGCGGGCGACCAGCCGGGACACGCATACGACCGTGGGCGCCTCACCCAGCCGGTACCGGGCGCGCAGGGCGGCGCGCGCCTCGGGGTCAGGGTGGAAACGGTCGACGTCGATGCCGCTGGGCAGGCGCAGGACCTCCTGGTCGGCTGGCAGGTGGGGGCGCAGCTCGCCGAGCGTGTAGTCGGAGATGTAGGTGACGACGTCGGCGTCGCGGAAGATCCGACGCAGCGCCTGCCGGGCGCCGAGCACCATTCCCCAGCCGACCTCGTGCCCGTGGGTGGTGGCGATGACGCGGGTGGCCCCAGCCTGTTTCGCTGCGCGGCCCAGCAGGCCGAGCGGAGCGGCGGCCCCGAACCACACGGTCTCGATGTGGCGCTCGCGGATGAGCTCCTGCATGCGCCTACGCACGTCAGGGGTTGGCAGGAGCATGTGGGTGGGCATGCGCACCACGTCGAAGGCGGCCTGGCGGTCGAAGTCTGCGGCGGCGTTGGGGCCCTCGGGGGGTGTTGAGGCCAGGACGGTCAGGTCCGCAGCGGGCAGACGGCGGGTGTAATCGTCCAGGTAGGACTGAATGCCGCCGACGACGGGCGGGAAGTCATTGGTGACGAGCAGGGTCCTACGCATGGGGCGAGTGTACGGGGAACAGGGGCGGTCTCGGCGTACGCGGCACGTCATTTCGCTCGGTCTCGGCGCGTTCTGGTGCCGGTCTCGGCGAGGGGGCGGGGAGGG
>NZ_MTPX02000002.1 GCF_002154335.2 Actinomyces ruminis | reverse complement strand
CCGCCCGCCCCGGCTCCGCACCCCTGACCGCCGCCGACCTCGACGCCACCGGCCTGACCCGCTTCTACCTGGGCCGCGAACAGGGCAACGGCATCGGCGACGCCGCCGGGGCGTCCTGGCTGGCCGTCGTCGTCCCCGCCGACGACCTCGCCGCACCCACCGATGCCGAGGCGCCGGCCACCCCCACCCCTCCCTCAGCGCGGCCCTGGAGCGCTACCCGCTGTCCGCCCTGCGGGCGGTCGGCGCCGATCTGGACGCCCACGACGCCGGCCTGGCCACCCCCGCCAGCGCCCTGGCCGCCTGGCACGCCCGCTCCGGCTTCTGCCCCCTGTGCGGCGGCCGCACCCAGATCACGCAGGCCGGCTGGGCCCGCCGCTGCACCAGCTGCGACGCCTCAGCTTCCCGCGCACCGACCCGGCCGTCATCATGGCCGTCACCGACGACGCCGACCGCATCGTCCTGGTTCACGGCGCCTCCTGGGACCAGCACCGCTATTCCACCGTCGCCGGCTTCGTGGAGGCGGGAGAGTCCGCAGAGGCCGCCGTAGTCCGCGAGGTTGCCGAGGAGACCGGGCTGAAGGTGGCCAGTGTGGAGTTCGTCGCCAGCCAGCCCTGGCCCTTCCCGCGCTCCCTCATGCTCGGCTACCGGGCCCGCCTGGCACCCGGAGAGCACCTGGCCCGCCCCGACGGCAACGAGGTCTCCGACGCCGTCGTCCTCAGCCGCACCGAACTCACCGCGGCCATCGCCGCGGGCACCGTCGCCCTGCCTGGCCCCACCTCCATCGCCCGGATGCTGATAGAGGACTGGTACGGCGGCCCCATTGGCTGACCGGCCGCTCATGCGGCCGGGGCGGCCGGTGCGCACGGCCCCGGTCAATCGTGTCGGATGGACGTGGCAGGCTGGGCGGTGATGAATGACCACGCCCCGGCACCCGACGCCCCGCGCCCCGTGGGCACGCCTGGTACTTTGCCCAGCCCCGCCCAGCTGCTCGACGCCCTCGACCCCGACCAGCGGCAGGTGGCCGAGCACCTCGAGGGGGCCCTGTGCGTGCTGGCCGGCGCCGGCACCGGCAAGACCCGCGCGATCACCTACCGCATCGCCCACGGCGTGGCGGTGGGTGCCTACCAGCCCACCCAGGTCCTGGCCGTCACCTTCACCGCCCGGGCCGCCGGGAGATGCGCTCGCGCCTGACCGACCTCGGCGTACACGGCGCCCAGGCCCGCACCTTCCACTCCGCCGCCCTGCGCCAGCTGACGTATTTCTGGCCCAGCGCCATCGGCGGGCGCCGCCACGAGATCGAGCGGCACAAGGGGCGCCTGGTCGGCACCGCCGCCCACCGCTTGGGCCTGACCGCAGACCGCGCCCTGATCCGCGACCTGGCCGCCGAGGTCGAATGGGCCAAGGTCACCATGACCCTGCCGGAGGATTACACCCAGGCGGCCGCCGCCCAGGGACGCGTTGGGGTGGGCGATCTCGACCCGGCCACCGTCGCCCAGCTGCTGGCCGTCTACGAGGAGGTCAAGGCCGAGCGCGGCGTCATCGACTTCGAGGATGTGCTGCTGCTCATGGTCGGCATCCTCAAGGACCGCGAGGACATCGCCGCCCAGATCCGCGGCCAGTACAAGCACTTCGTGGTCGACGAGTACCAGGACGTCTCCCCGCTCCAGCAGCGACTGCTGGACCTGTGGCTCGGGCGGCGCCGCCAGCTGTGTGTGGTCGGCGACGTCTCCCAGACCATCTACTCCTTCACCGGCGCCACCCCCGAGTACCTCACCGGCTTCGCCTCCCGCTACGACGCGCCCGCACCGTGCGGCTGACCCGCGACTACCGCTCCACCCCGCAGGTGGTGTCCCTGGCCAACCGGGTGCTGTCGCGCTCGCGGCGCGGTGCCGGCGCACTGGCCCTGCCCGCCGGGGCGGTGCAGCTACAGGCCCAGCGGCCCTCCGGCCCCGCCGTGCGCTTCGACGCCTACGACGACGACGTCGCCGAGGCCGCCGGGGTGGTCGCCCAGGTGCAGCGGCTGCAGGCGGCCGGCGTGCCCCTGTCGGAGATCGCCGTCCTTTACCGCACCAACTCCCAGTCCGAGGTGGTCGAGCAGGCCCTGGCCGACGCCGGCATCGGCTACCTCGTGCGCGGTGGCGAGCGCTTCTTCGAACGCGACGAGGTCAAACGCGCCATGGTGCTGCTGCGGGCCGCCGCCCGCACCGAGCGCGCCGAGCTGACCGGGGACCCCGGGGCGGACGCCGCATGGTGCTGGCCCGGGAGGGCTGGGCCGAGCAGCCGCCAGCAGTACGTGGGGCCATGCGGGAGCGGTGGGACTCGCTGAACGCGATCGTGGAGCTGGCCGATCAGCTCGGTGAGCGCCGCGGCACCGACCTGGACGGGCTGGTGGCCGAGCTCGCCGCCCGTGCCGACGCCCAGAATGCCCCCACCGTTGATGGCGTCACCCTGTCCTCGCTGCACGCCGCCAAGGGGCTGGAATGGGATGCCGTACTGCTGATCGGGGCCTGTGAGGGGCTGCTGCCGATCTCCCTGGCCGAGGGGCCGGCCGCGATCGAGGAGGAGCGGCGCCTACTGTATGTGGGCGTCACCCGCGCTCGCGAGCACCTGGTCATCTCCTACGCGCGCGCCCGCAACCCCGGTGGCCGCGCCTCCCGCAAGCCCTCCCGCTTCCTGGACGGCATCTGGCCCACCGAGGCCGGCACTCCGGTGAGCCACCGCAGTTCCGGCAGCGGACCGCGCGCCCGCGCCAAGCAGGCGGCCGCCGAATTCGAGGCGGAGAACGATCCGGCCACCGTGGCGCTATTTGAGCAACTGCGCGCCTGGCGGGCGCAAGTCGCCAAAGACGGATCGAAGCCCGCCTACACCGTGTTCGCCGACGCCACGCTGCGCTCTATCGCCATCGTCAAACCGACCGTGCTGCCACAACTGTCCCTGATCCGTGGGGTCGGCGCCGTCAAGCTCAAGGAGTACGGGGCCGACGTGCTGCGGATCGTGCGCGAGTTCGGTGCGGGGGAGCAGCCCTAGTCTTCTTCTACGGTTCATGCGGGGGCGGCGGACTCATCTGTGTCGGCGGAGGTACCGACTACGTCCGGCTCTCCGCCGGCGTTCGCGGGTTCGGCGGCCAGTCGGCTGCACAGGCACTCGGGGTGGGGCTGCCAGTGCCGCTCCATCCCCGCGGGGACGGTTGCGGACAGTTCCACGCTGTGTCCCTCCACAGTGGCCCGCGCCCGGTGACGACGTCGATAACCGCCCGTGCCGCCAGCGCTGCCGCCTGATGCAGCAGCAGTCGTTCCAGCACCGGGGCCGGCAGCAGCCGCAGCTGCGTGGCCAGGGCCGGCCAGCAGGGGTCGGCGTCCCGTTCCCACAGGTCCAGGCAGGTGGTGCACACCGCTGACTGTTCGGTAACCAGTGGCCCCACCCGCACAGTCACCTCTCGCACCAGCACCGGCAGATGCGTGATGCCCGCTCGCGCCAGGTCGCGTGAGCGGATCGGGTCGACGACGTGCCCGTGCAGGGAGACGACCACGTCCGGGCGCAGATCCAGCGGGGCCCGGGTACGCACCGCGGGGGACAGGTCGGCCGCCCAGTCCGCCAGCGCCTCGTCGTCGGGCAGGATGGTCACGACCCCGGCCTCCACCAGCAGGCGGATGATCTCCCGGGCCAGATCCCCACCACCCAGCAGACCCACGCTACTTGCCCGCAGTCTGGCGGTGCGATCGGCCGCGGCGGTGGTGAGTCGGTCCCAGTAGAGCGTATCGGCGTTGTCTGGCGGTTCCGAGGAGGCGTCGATGATGCCGACCTCGCGCAGGTCGCGCACGATCTCGCGGGCCCGCTCCAGCGGCACTCGACTCCAGCGGGCGGCGCGGTAGATGCCGGCGGGGCGGATTTCCTCCGGCAGTCGGTCGAGCAGCAGCTGCTCCCCGTTGGTCAGGCCCGACAGGACCATTGCGTGTCCCGGCTCGGCCCCGATCTGAGTCTCTCCTGGGGCACGCCACAGGACGGGGGAGTGGCCGCGGATACGCATGAGGGCTCCTGTCTGCTCCCGCCGGCACCGGTGCCGACGGCCTCGACCTCAGCATGGCACCGCACCCGTAGGCCCGCCACCCGGAGCTTGGGTCCTGTGGAAAACCGGTTCTTCGGGTTCGAGGGTGTGGCGGGTCGGTGGGGATGCGTCGAGGAAGTGAGTTACCCGCGACGAAGTGGTCCAGTCCTTCAGGACGCCGCACGGGAGGGCGTCCTCGCCGGCCGGCCGACGTCCTGAAGGTCTAGTCCACGTCCTTGAACGATCCGGGCCGGGAAGCGACAACGACCTTGTCAGCCCGACACCGGCCTTGTTAGCTGTTGACCCGAAGACGTCCTCGCAAGCCTCAAAACGACCCGGCCCGGCCAGGCGAACACGACCTCCTGCGCCCGAACACGACCCTCACACTCCAGCCTCGTGCTGAACCATCACGGGATATCGGCACGAACGTGGTACTTCGGCCCGGCGGGTTGTGGGGAGGACCACGGTCAACTCCCTCGGTGTTTGGACCGGGCCCCCCGCGGTCGGACCGGGTTCCGTCAGACGGACCGCCTTTC
>NZ_MTPX02000053.1 GCF_002154335.2 Actinomyces ruminis | reverse complement strand
GGCTCACTCCGGCGCCGACGGCCAGGTCCCCGGCGGTGACGGCGGCAACCTCCACCTGGATATCCACCCGGTCCAGTAGCGGGCCCGACAGCGGGAGAATCGGCTCACTCCGGCGCCGACGGCCAGGTCCCCGGCGGTGACGGCGGCAACCTCCACCTGGATATCCACCCGGTCCAGTAGCGGGCCCGACAGCGGGAGAAGTAGCGGCGCCGCTGCAGCGAGGTGCAGGTGCACTCCAGGCCGCGGCCGGTGGCGCGCCCGCAGGGCAGGGGTTGGCGGCCAGCACCAGCTGGAAGGCCGCCGGGTAGGTGGCGCGCCCACCCACCCGGTCGATGGACACCACCCCCGACTCCAGGGGCTGGCGCAGGCAGTCGAGCACCCCGGCGGGGAACTCGGGGGCCTCGTCCAGGAACAGCACGCCGCGGTGCGCGAGCGACACATCGCCGGGGCGGGGCGAGCCGGAGCCGCCACCGATGACGGCGGCACGGGTGGCGGTGTGGTGGGGTGCGCGCAGGGGCGGGCGGGTCAGCAGTCCCGCGTCGGCGTTGAAGGTACCGGCCAGGGAGTGGATGGAGGTGACGGTGACGGCATCGTCGGGGCTCAGGGGCGGCAGGATGGAGGGCAGGCGCTCGGCGAGCATGGTCTTGCCGGCACCGGGCGGGCCGACCAGCAGGAGGTGGTGTCCGCCGGCGGCGGCCACCTCCAGGGCGTGGCGGGCCTGGGCCTGACCGACCACGTCGGCCAGGTCGGGCTCGCGCGCCGGGTTGTGCCCCGCGGCCGGGCGGGAGGCGCGGGCGGCCTCGCTACCGGCGCGGCGCATGAGTTCGCGGGCGCGGCCGGGCAGCTTTCCGCCGTAGCGCTCCAGCAGCTCGCCGATGTGGCTGACGGCGGTCACGTCCACACCTGGCACCAGGGCCGCCTCCCGGCCGGCGCCGGCGGCGACTACCACCTCGGTTACGCCGACGTCGGCGGCGGCGCGCACGGCGGGCAGGATGCCGCGGACCGGGTGGATGGAGCCGTCCAGGCCGAGTTCCCCGATGTAGACGGTGCGGGCCAGATGGGTGATGGCGCGGGTCGGCAGCTGACCGCGGGCCCCCAGGACCGCGAGCGCCAGGGCCAGATCGAAGCCCGTGCCGGTCTTGGGCAGGTCGGCCGGGGAGAGATTGACGGTCAGCCGGTGCTCGCCCCAGGTGACGCCGCAGGTGGACAGGGCGGCCCGGACACGCTCGCGTGATTCGCGTATGGCCGCGTCCGGCAGGCCGACGAGTGTGAATCCGGGCAGCCCGTGGGCGGAGTGCGCCTCCACCTCCACCAGGTGTCCGGCCAGTCCGGTCAGGGTGACGGCGAGGGTGCGTGCCAGGCCCATTTCAATCCCCCACTCCCCGGTGGTGACGCAGCAGGGCGGGGCGGGCGGCACGCAGCTGGACGGAGACGACATCGAGGCGCAGGCCCGCGTGCGGCACCGGTGGGTGGCGGCCCAGGCGGCGGCCAGGGCACGCAGGCGAGCGAGTTTGCGGGCGTCCACGGCCTCGGCCGGGGACCCGGCGACGGCGGAGGTCCGGGTCTTGACCTCCACGATCACCAGCGTTCCGGGGCCGTCGGGGTGGGGTTGCCGGGCGACGATGTCCACCTCACCGCGCAGGCCGGATCCGGGTCGCCAGTTGCGGTCCAGGATGCTCCAACCCTGATCGCTCAAGTAGCGGGCGGCGATGGCTTCGCCGCGCTGACCGATGAGCCGACGCGGGTCGGTCGGCGTGGTGGTTGGTGCTGGTTGCATGGGCTTGACCTCCGCCACCAGCGTGCCTGCGGGGTGTGGCGGGGGCCAGCGCGACCTTTGATCTCTGTGGATTAGGGGTGCACGAACCGTGCCTGTGGACTCCGGTAAGCACCCACCGCAGCGCTAGGAGGGGATGTCCATCTCCGGCTTGGTCAGCTCCTCCACGTTGACGTCCTTGAAGGTGACCACGTGCACGGACTTCACGAAACGGCTGGCCCGGTAGATGTCCCACACCCAGGCGTCCTCGAGCGTCAACTCGAAGAACACCTCACCGCCGTTGGTACGCACCTGCACGTCCACGGCATTGGCCAGGTAGAAGCGGCGCTCCGTCTCGACGACATAGGAGAACAGGGAGATGACGTCGCGGTACTCGCGGTAAAGGTCGAGCTCCAAGTCGTTCTCATACGACTCCAGATCTTCAGCACTCACCCTTACATCATGCCTAATCGCCCAGTCCGCGTGCAGCAGGCCTCGCGGGCGCGTCGGCCACAACCGCCTCAGCGGCTCCGGTGAAGCGGTCAAGCCCCGGCAGATGCCAGGTGCGGCGATGGAGGTCGCTGGCGCCCAGCCGGGCCAGGCCCTCGACGTGAGCGGGTGAGGTGTACCCCTTGTTGCGGGCCCAGTCGTAGCCGGGGTCGGGCAGGGCGGTCATGAGCGCATCGCGCTCCACCTTGGCCAGCACGGAGGCGGCGGCAACCACGGCACAGTGGGCGTCCGCCTTGACGGAGGTGTACACGGACGGGGCCGGCCGCACAGCGGGCGCTGACGCGGCCTGATCCACCGACGCCGCGACGGCCGGGCCCGTGGGCTCGCGCAACCAGTTCACGGTGCCGTCCAGGATGATGGCGCCGGGCAGGTGGCCGCGAGCGGCGACCTCGGCCAGGGCCCGCTGCCCGGCCAGTCGTAGCGCACCGATGATGCCGACGGCGTCGATCTCCGCGGGGGTGGCGTGACCGACGGCGTGGTCGGCCACCCAGGCGCGACATGGCGTGACAAGAGCCTCCCGGCGGCGGGGCGTGAGTTGCTTGGAGTCGGCCAGGCCCGCGGGGAAGACGGCGGGCGTGGTGCGGGAGACGACGGCCAGGCCGACGCTGACGGGCCCGGCCAGGCAGCCGCGCCCGACTTCGTCCATGCCCCCGACCAACGGGTAGCGGGCCAGCAGCCGCTCCTCCAGGGCACGGTCGGGGCGAATGCGGGTCACGGCGTGTTCCCGGCTGCGGGGGTGGCGTCGGGGACGGCGTCGAAGGCACCGCCGTCGTCGAGTCCCTCGAGGCGTGACAATGGCCAGAGGATGCCCTTAGCGACCCCGACCACGTTGTCCATGGGGACGAATCCGCCGTTGGCGTCGTCCTGATGGAAGCGGGAGTCGGCGGAGTTGGCGCGGTTGTCACCCATCACCCACACGTAGCCCTCGGGGACGGTGACGTCGAAGGCGACGTCGGAGGCGGAGCGGCCAGACTTCAGATAGGGCTCGTCGACCTCGACGCCGTTGATGGTCAGCGATCCCTTGCCGTCGGCAACGATGTGGTCCCCGCCCACGCCGATGACGCGCTTGATCAGGTGGTGGCCGGAGTCTTCGGGCAGCAGGTGCAGCACGATGAGTGCGTCCTGCACGAAGCCCTTCACGCCGGTCGGCTCGGTGACGGTGAGCCAGTTGTCCGGGTCGGTGAATACGACGATGTCGCCGCGGTTGACATCGTCGGCGTCGTACATGGTTACGGCCACGCGGTCCCCCTCCAGCAGGGTGTCCTCCATGGAGCCGGAGGGGATACCGAAGGTCTGGACCACGAAGGTCTTAACCAGGGCGACCACCACCAGCACCGCGAGTACGATCAGCAGGGTGGAACCGCGACGACGCGGCGCGCGCTCGGCGTCGGCCCGCTCGGGGGCGGCCAGCGGGGTGGGCCGGCGGACCGGCTTGTAGGAGGGAGGCAGATCGTCCGCGGCGTCGGGGGTATTCGTAGCTGCGGGAGCGGAGGTACCGGCTTCAGGCAGGTCTTCGGCGTCTTCCTGCGGTGCGGTCACCGTATCCCTCTCGAATAGTGGCTGGCTGGTTTCAGGGTCGGGGTCGAGTAGGTGCGTCGGTGCCCGGGACCCGCAGGCCCCGGGCACCAGGGCTCGGAAGTGTCCCGGGCCGTCAGTTGGTGCGGTACTCCTTGATCTTGGCAGCCTTGCCGTGCAGGTTGCGCAGGTAGTACAGCTTGGCGCGGCGCACCTTACCGCGGGTGACGACCTCGATCTTCTCAATCGTGGGGGTGTGCAGCGGGAAGGTACGCTCCACGCCAACGCCGAACGAGATCTTGCGGATGGTGAAGGTCTCGGAAATGCCGGAGCCCTTGCGGGCGATGACAACGCCCTGGAACACCTGCACACGGGTGCGGGATCCCTCCACGACCTTCACGTGCACCCGCAGGGTGTCGCCGGCCCGGAAGTTGGGGATGTCGTCGCGCAGGGAGGCGGCGTCGATCGCGTCGATCAGGTTGGTCATTGATTTCTCTCCACGCCCGTGCCACTGGTCAGCGAGCGTTAAACGGGCGGCGCCGTCGACCGGGGTGTCGGTCGAGCGGCTCGTGCCGCATGCGGGTGCCTGCGGGTCCTGCTCCTGACCGCCTCCCCAGTGGCAGGGGCGGTTCGAGGCCCGAGGCCGGTCCAGTCTGCCACAGGCTCCACGGCGTCAGCCGGGTCCTACGGCGCTTCGTGCCGGATTTCACGCCCTCCGGAGCGCGGTGGGCATCCAACCGACGGCTGCGGACGATCTACGCAGCGGTCTCCTGCGGGTTCAAGGCCATGACGACGTCGCGGCAGCGCCGTCCGCCGACCTCGTAGGTGCGGGTACCGACCTTGCGGAAGCCGGCGCGCCGGTAGGCCTTCTGGGCGCGGCGGTTGGCGTCGTTGGTGCCCAGCCACAGGGCGGTGACCCCCATGGTGGCGGCGTCGCAGACGGCCTCCGCCAGCAAGGTGGGGGCGATGCCGGAGGCGCGCAGGCGGGCGTCGACGTACACCTTGGACAGTTCTGCGGCAAGCCGCGGGCGCCGTCGGGGCCAAGCGGGACGTCGACCGCGGGCGGGCGCGGATCGAG
>NZ_MTPX02000067.1 GCF_002154335.2 Actinomyces ruminis | reverse complement strand
CCGGGTCACCACCACCCGCTCAGACACATTCCCAGCCGTCCACACCACCAAACCCCACCGAATCAACTCCCCATGCAAACCAGCCACCCGCTCACGCGCAGCCGCCACCGCCCCACGCACACCATCATCCAAATCAGCCAACACAATCCGCTCGGTCTTCTCAGCCATGAGAGCACTCCTTCGTGACGGGCCGGCTCGCTGCCGGCCATGTTTTGTGGTCATCACGATCCTGCTCGCCGCGGGGCAAACAGTCACCGCCCCCGCTGCACGTTCGTGCACGATCCTGAGCTAGGTAAGCGGGCTCGAGCGGTGTACCACGTTGCCCACGAGCTATGGAAGCCGGTAGACGCTGAACCGGAAGCTCAGGGTGATGGAGGTGAGACGGCACACGGCATCGAGTGCGCGATCCGACTGGGATGACCAGATGTACGGCGACATGCGAACAATATCGGCGCCCACGGTTGCCACGTTGCCCTCGACGAGAGAGTGAACCTCATCCTCGTGAACCAATTGCCACGAGTCCGGAACCGCTGGCGTTGTACCGGTCTGCTTGCGCACTTCCCGATAGATGGACTTGCGGATCTCGATCAGATGATCAGGCCCCGGTCCGGCCACCACCAAATACGCCCCGCGACGCGATACCCGTGCGATTGCCGCCTCTGGAACCGGCGAAAATACACTGATGATCGTATCGATCGAGTCGTCAGCCAGTGGAGGCTGGAAGCAGTTCCCGACCAGGTACATTCCCCCCGGGTCCAACCGAGCGGCGCGTGAAATACCCTTTTTTGACAGGTCAATACCGATACGAAGAGGCGGCTTGCTCAGGTCGCATAGCGAACGGGTGTAGTACCCCTCGCCGCACCCCAAGTCAAGAACGGAGCTGGGGCTGGTGGTTGCCACCACATGTCGCAAAACGTCTCGCATCGGCGCATAGGCGGCGGCGTCGAAGACCCGGGCCCGAGCGGCGATCATCGCGGCGTCATAACCCCGCCTGTCTCCTGGCCGTTGTCGTCCAACCAGGACATTGACATAGCCGGAGCGTCCGAGGTCGAATGTGTGCCCACGCTCGCAGCGCAGGTTCCGTGGCTCTCGAAACAACGGTCCGGAACAGACCGGACACCGCAGTAGGTAAACGGGATCGGTTGAGGAATCCAAATCAGCGCAGCGTGTCGGCCAGGTCGCCGATGCGTCCGAGTAGTCCGTTGAGGAAGCGAGGCGAGTCGTCCGTCGACAGCATGCGGGCCAGCGTGATCGCCTCGTCCACTGCTACCGGCGCGTCGACGTCGTCGTTCCAGACGATCTCCCAGGTGGCCAGGCGCGCGATGGCCCGATCCGTGGCCGGCATACGGCTGAGCACCCACCCGTGGGAGTAGGTCTCGATGGTCTCGTCGATCTCGGTCAGGTGGTCGGCGACGCCGGCCAGCGCCTGACGCGTGTATGCGGGTGCCTCGGTGCGATTGGCGGAGTGGAAGGCGCGCTCGGCGGCCAACTCCCGCAGATTCTGTGCCCCGGCCGTCCCGGCCAGCAGACCGCGCTGATCGGCCTCGAAGAGGACCTCGACGGCACGTCGGCGCGCCTTGGTGCGCGCGGTGACCGGGAACTTGGGGTGCCCGCCCGCAGCAGCGGGAGCGCCGTCGTCCAGCGGCTCCTCGACGGTGTCGGGCTGCGACACCGGTGTGGATTCGGTCATCGGCGGTCAGTCGGTGACGCGGGAGATGTAGGAGCGGGAGCGGGTGTCGACCTTGACCTTGTCGCCAATGTTGAGGAACAGCGGGACCTGGATCTCGGCGCCGGTCTCCAGCGTGGCCGGCTTGGTTCCCGCCGAGGAGCGGTCACCCTGCAGCCCGGGCTCGGTGTGGGAGATGGTCAGCACGACGGCGGCCGGCAGCTCCACGAACAGCACGGTCTCCTCGTGGAAGGCGACGATGACGTCCTGACCCTCCAGCATGAGGTCGGCGGCGTCGCCGACCACGTCGGCCGACACATAGGTCTGCTCGTAGGTCTTGACGTCCATGAAGACGAAGTCTTCGCCGTCCTTGTAGGAGAACTGCATGTCCCGCCGGTCGACGGTGGCGGTCTCCACCTTCAGGCCGGCGTTGAAGGTCTTGTCGACGGTCTTGCCGGACAGGACATTCTTGATCTTGGTGCGCACGAAGGCGGGGCCCTTGCCCGGCTTGACGTGCTGGAACTCGACTACCTGCCACAGCTGGCCCTCCAGGTTGAGCACCATGCCGTTCTTCAGGTCGTTCGTCGTTGCCACGTGCGGTTCCTAACTCGCTAGAGGATTGCTGGAAGTCTCAGACCGGGTAAGCCTACCGCGACGACCCGGCCACTCCCCCGGCTGCCGCCTGTCATGCCGGTCACGGCGAGGGGGCCGCGGTGAACCGTTTGGGCGCTTCACAAGTGCCGGTCCCGGTAATGGGGACGGGCGATGCGATGCGGTATTGGGCGAGATGACGGCTAGTGGAAACTGGTGACGTCCTCGCGCAGGGCGTGTACTTCGCCCAGACGGGCGAGCGTGGCATAGCGCTGCTCGGCGTACGGCAGGGAGACCTCCAGCAGGAACTCGGCCATGCGGTCCTGCCCCTGGCGTGCCAGCTCTGCGGCGAGGGAGCGGATGTCGTCCGGGTGCCGGTTCTGGCTCATCTTGGCCTTGCCCTGCACCCGCTCGATGCCGACTTCCACCGCCACGATCGCCCGCGCCATCCGTTCCAGCTTCTCCTCCCCCACGGCACCGAGCATCTCGTCGGGCTCGTGCAGCTCGGTGAGCCTACGAGCCGCACGCAACGCCGCCTCCGGGCTGGGGTCGATGCGCACCGGTCCCCACACGTGCATGGTGATGTAGTCCCAGGTGGGCACATTCGGCTTGGCCTCGTTGGTGGCGTACCAGCGGGGCGAGACGTAGGCGTCGACGTCGTCGAAGATCACCATTCCGCGGCCGGTGATCGGCTCGCGTACCTGTGGGTTGTTGCGCACCAGGTGAGTGACCAGCGTGCCGCGCTCGGCGTCGCGGTAGAAGGGCACGAGCGTGGCCGCCGGCCCATCGGCGTGCACAGTGATCAGGTTGCCGACGTGGGGCTGGTCCAGCAGGGAGGCGACGTAATCCTCGGGAAGCTCAAAGTGCCGCGGCACATACATGTGTTCAGCCTATGGCTCGGCTTGCCGCTGGGTCGAGTTCCTACCGCTCGGCAACCCGTTCCAGCACCAGGGCGGCGGCTCGCTCCGGGGTGGTTTCGGTGGTGTCGACGACGACGGCACCCACCCGGGCGCACGCCTCCTCCCGCTCGCGCAGCATCCGGGTGAAGGCCTGGTGGACGTTGCCCAGCGCCACCGAGCGCGGCGCATCCAGGCCGTTGCGGGTGGCCAGGCGCCGCGGCGTGGCGGTCAGGTGCACCAGGCAGGCCCCATCGGCCCGGGCTTGCGCCAGGGCTGCCTGCACGCCGTCGTCATCCAGGCAGCCGGAGCCCAGGGCGATAACGGCGCCGTCCGCGGCCCGCGCGAGCATTCGTCGCGCGGTGGCCCCCTCGGCGCGCCGGTAGTGGTCCTCGGGAATGCTCACCAGGGCGAGTTCGGGAACGGTCCCCAACGTCGCGGCGGTCTCCCGTCCGACGTCGAGCAGCGGCAGCCCGGTAGTGTTCGCCAGAGCGCGCCCGACACTGCTGCAGCCGTGCCGGGGGCGCCGAGCAGCACCACGCTCGCCGGGCTCATGCCGGGTCTCCGGCATCTGCGCCGGCGGGCGGAGCGGTGACGGCCTCATGGGCGGCGCGCAGCACCTCCAGCTCGGGCTCCACACCGCGCACCGGTTGGGCGATTCCATCCAGCAGTACCATGCGCAGCCGCCCCGCGCGCACCTTCTTGTCGGAGGTCATGGCGTCGTATAGGGCGTCGAAGGCACCCGCCCCCTGTGGGAACGCGACCGGCAGCCCGGCGGCCGCGAAGGCGCGCCGGTGCAAGGCCACTGCCGCGACGTCGAGCCGACCTAGCCGGTGGGCGACCTCGGCGGCGAAGACGCAGCCCACGGCGACGGCCTCGCCGTGCCGCCAGGTGTAGTCGGTGACCTTCTCAATGGCGTGGGCGTAGGTGTGTCCGTAGTTGAGGATCTCCCGCAGCCCGGACTCGGTGAGGTCCTCCCCCACCACGGCGGCCTTGACCGCCACCGCGCGGGCCACCAACTCCGCAATGACCGGGGAGTCGGCGGCCGGTACGGCGGGTGCGGCCAACACCCGGTCCAGGATGGCCGGATCGGCGATGAACCCGCACTTGACGACTTCGCCCATCCCGGCGCGCAGCTCCGCCACCGGCAGGGTGGCCAGGGCGGCCAGGTCGTCGATCACGGCGGTCGGCGGGTGGAAGGCGCCCACCAGGTTCTTGCCGGCCTCGGTGTCGATGCCGGTCTTACCGCCGACGGCCGCATCCACCATGGCCAGCAGGCTGGTGGGCACCTGCACGATGGGTACGCCGCGTAGCCAGGTGGCGGCGGCGAAACCGGCCAGGTCAGTAGTGGCGCCGCCACCAACGCCCACCAGGCAGCCGTCCCGGCCCAGGTGGAAGGCGCCCAGTTGCTCCCAGATCTGGTTGAGTACGCCCGTGTGCTTGGCGCTCTCCCCGCCCGGCACCTCGATCCGGGTCACGCGCAGCCCGGCGGTGCTCAAAGCCCGCTCATAGTCCGCGGCGGGGGCGGCCAGCGCGTCGGCGTGAACAATTGCCACCCCGCCCGCGCCGGCCCCTGGGGCGGCGGCAACGGCATCGGTGACGGCCTGGGCCAGCCCGCTGCCAATCACGACGTCGTAGGGGCGGGCCGCGGCGGTGCCGGGCACGGTTATCCGTGTGCGCCCGCCTGATGCACCTGGCGGGGGGCG
>NZ_MTPX02000088.1 GCF_002154335.2 Actinomyces ruminis | reverse complement strand
GTCACTTCCTTGGGGGTGTCACCGGTGGCCCACACCCAGGTATCCATACCCACAAACGTCGCCCCCACACCCCCATACATCGGGTTATAACTGATCGTCGCCGTAGGAATCGTCACCGCATCCCACGCCGCCTGAGCCAGAGTCTCACCATCTATCTCGGGCTCCGGGGCCGCCTGGCCGGCAGGCACATACACGGGGTCGTGGTCGGCGTAGTAGTCCGCCATGATCTCGCCGAAGTCGCGCTCGTCATCATCGGCCATGTAGCGGGGGTCGCAGTACGGGATGTACCAGTAGCCCTCCGTGTCATCGGCGTACGACTCGTAGTCGGGGAAGTGAGTCTTGTACTCCTCCACCGAACCACTGTGGTTGAAACGGATGTACTCCGCCGCCTTCCCCGAATCGATCCACTCCGCCCGCTCCGCCCCGGTGTCACTTTGCTCATACCAGCACACCGGATGCACTGCGGCGGTCACCACCTGCGACCACGCCGTAGCGCCACCACCAGAACCAGCCGACCCATCCGAAGCAGCCGACACAGACTCCACCTCCACACTCATCGTCACCGAACCATCCCCACCAGACGACACCGAACCTGCGGAGGAACCTGTTGTAGTGGTGGTTCGATTTGTATCGGCAATTGCTGGAGACATTGCAACCATGAAGGCGACCAATAATAGCGCGACAGATATAGGTCGCAGTGCTTGGCTCTTGATCTTCATTGTTCACACCGCGCACTCGTTGACGGAAAGGGTTTCTCCTCCAGCTTCCAACCAAGCTCCATCTTGATAGATCATGGTCACGATCTTTTCATATCGACCTTGAAGAGTTTCCGGGTCACTGATATCGTTGCCTGCGGCGTCGTATGCGACCACTTCGGACTGGTCATCGCAAATACTGACCCTGGCCTGAACCTCGTCGGAGTACGGTGAAGTGATGGACACCGAGTAAACAGCTACTTTTACCGTTCCGTCAGTTGTCTCGTCTTTTACAGCGTTGAAATTGTTGAGGAAGTTATTGTACTCCTCCGGAGTAAGTAAAGATTCTGTATCTTCGATGCCGGTGCCGGTGAACCAGATGTTCCAGGTCACCTCGTCGTAGTGGACGAAGGCCTTCAGGATCTCGGTCTGCTGCTCGTCCAGGCCCTCAGGGATAGACGTGATCACGTGCCGCTCGGTGGACAGTGACTCGGCGGTCACTATGCCTGCGGCTTCCGCCGAGGCTGCGGCAGATGCGGATGCGGCTGCTGCGGCTGCGGATTCGGAGGCGTCGGCTGAGGCCATTGCCTCGGGGTCGAAGGTGCCGATGCCCAGGGGGTTGTCGTTGGAGTCGGAGGAGCATGCTGTCAGGGGTGCGGCTGCTAGGAGGAGGGCTAGGAGGCCTGCTGTTATGCGGTGTCGGTGGGTGTCGGTGGAACGGGGTGTGGTCCGCATGTTGGGTGGTCTCCTTGTTGGTATGAGCGTCGGCGGGTGTGGGTGGCAGTTAGTTGTCTGGGTTGTTTGGGGTGTTGGTGGGGGTGGGTGAGGGTAGGGGTGTGGGGTAGGCGTAGTAGGGGCGGGCTTGTTCCATGGTTTTGCCCAGGCCGGGGATGGGCTGGTCCTGGCAGAGCCAGGGGAGGGCTGATTGGGTCAGGGCGATGAGGTTTTCTCGCATGTCCCCGGCCATGACCGAGGCGTGGCGGATGCTCATGGCCAGGTAGTGGTCCCCGCAGGTGAACACGGTGCTGCCGTAGTCGTACTTGGCGCCGGGGCTGGAGGTATGGGCCTCGCCCTGCCCCTCGATGCCGTCGAAGGTGAAGGTTGACGCCTCCCGCCCCCAGGCTAGTGATCCCCCATCCCAGGGGCCGCGGTCGTCGTAGATGTACCAGAACTCCGAGTAGAAGACGCTGCTGCCCTGGCCAGGAGCGTCCACACGGCACTCGGGGGCGGTGGTTCTGTTCTTGTCTGAGGCCCTGATGGTGACGTTGTTGCCGAACATGGCGTACAGGGCCGTGTCGGGGATGCCGGGGCAGGTGTACTTCTCGCCTTCTCCGGTGGGTGCGGTGGTGGGTACTACCGCGGCTGTGGGGAGGGTGGTGGGCTGGGTGTCGGGTATTAGGGAGCAGCCGGCCAGTGCCAGGCACGCGGCCGCAAGCGCTGTTAGCGTCGTCAGGGCGGTGCGGCCTGCTGGCAGACGGCGGTGCTGGGCGGCTGTGGGCCTGGGCCTGTGGTGCTTGCCTGCGGGTGAGGGTGGTGTGGGTGGCATGGCTGGTCCTTTGTGGGATGGCTGTTGCCTGACGCTGGTTAGGGGTCTTGTTGTTTACCATTCGCCGTCCGGCTCGTCGTCGCCTCCTGGGTTGGCGACTACGTACGTCGTCGAATGTGCCGTCTCGGGTGTCGGTGAAGTCGAGGCCGGGTTTTGTGGGGCTGTAGAGGTTGTTGCCGATCTCGGACAGGCCGACACCGAAGTCGTAGTCGGTGAGTTGCTCGGGGGTCATGTTCTGGGTGAGGTTGTTGCCGTCTGGGTCGATGACTTTGAGGGCGTTGACGCTGGTGCCTTCGCGTTCGAGGGTGGCTTTGAGGTCCTCTTGGTTGTATAGGCCGGAGTTGAGCAGTGCCAGGGTGATCTGGCGGTTGTTGTCGGCGGCCGCGGTGTTCTTGGTGTGTACCGCCTGGCTGCTGGCGTCGTCGGCGTTGTCGGTGCTGAAGGGCTCGCTCAGGCTGATGCCGAGGGAGGCTGCGGGGCCGACGACGGGTATGAGCCGGCCAGGGACGAGGTGGCGGTGTTGATGTCCTCGTGGGCGGAGTCCTGCTTCTCGGCCAGGGCGATGAGCTGGTGGGCGGCGGCCCCGGCGAAGAAGCCGTTGGTCCGACTCTGAGTAGTGACAGCCTGTTGGAGGGCGGTGGCGTTGCCGGTGGTGTTGTACTGGTTGACGGCGTCCTGGAGCTGCTGGGTGTGGTAGTCGGTCATCGCCTGGCCCAGGGTGGTGGAGGCCCACTCGTCCAGGGAGACCTGGCCGATGAGGTTGGTAAGCGCCCGGTCGGTGAACAACGGGTAGTAGGTGGTGTTATCGCCGTCGACGCTGCTGCCGACCGGTCCGCCGCTGTTGCCTGTGTCGGTGGAGGCGTCTACGCCTTGGGGGTGGCGGGCCATGACCGCGGCGACGGACTGGCGGGCCTCGGGGGACAGGTTCAGGGGGTCTTTTCCGGAGCCGAGGCCGTTGAGGATGCCGGAGGTGGCGGTGGCGCGGGCGGATTCCTGGTACTGCTGCTGGGTGGGGCTAGGGCCGGGGGTGGTGGTGCGGTCGATCTGGTTGGCGAGCATCGCCCAGTTGGCGGTCCACGACTGGTCTGTCAGGCCGCCGATCTCAACGAGCTGCTGGATGCGCTCGGCATGCTCGAGGGACTGGGCCGCGGTGACCGGGGTGGTGGTGCCGTCCTGGTTGGCGACCAGCCACTCGATGGCGGCGTCGGGATTGCCGGTCATGGCATGCACCACCCCGAACAACGGGTTCGCGGTAGATCCGACCGGCTGCTTGGTCGCGCTGGTGGGGTTCCAGTACTCGCTGTTCCATGGTTTGGCCTGCTCGGGGCTGAAGCTCTCCAGCCGGTTGGCGAGCGTGACCAGGAGGGCGTCACTGTAGTTCAGGCCGATGTCCTCGGGGGTGCCGTCGGAGTCGATGTCGGCGGGCCGGGAAGCGGCGAGCATCTGGTTCAGCGCGCCTATGCGCAGGTCCTTGCCCTTCTGCTCGGCATAGTCCACCAGCCGGTTGGCGTAGGCCTCGGCCTTGCCATCATCCCAGGTGCACGAGGCAGTAGCCAACACATGCCCCAGAGCATCAGCCAAATCACTACCAGCGTTCGGACGGTCACTGGTGGTGGCGCCCCGTAAATCAGATTTGGTAGTGAATTGGTCCTGGATGTCGGTGGGTAGGTCCAGCAGGCGGGCGGGTCCGATGTTGGCCAGGATGGTGTTGGCATACACGGCATCGTCCTGGCCGGCCTGGACACGCCCGATGAGCTCATCCCACTGCTCTGGGGTGCAGCCGTTGATGGAGTAGTCCACCATGGTCTGGGCGTCGGCGCGGGCCTGGTTGACCTTGTCCACCTGATTGTAGGTGGTGGCGTTCTCGGCGGTGTCCTCGGCGCCTTCGGGCAGCCAGTAGCAGATCATGCCGTCCGCGCCAGTCATGGTTATGCCGCCCTCGTTAGCGGCCTTAGCAGCATCCAGACGAGCCTGCAGGGAATTGATCTCAGTCTCCAGGGCAGCAGCATGCTCGCCAGCAGTGTTGGAACGCCCGCTCAGCTCGGCAGGATAGTCCTGTATCCGGTTAGTGCTGGTTACCGTCTCCCAACTGGTCTCGGACTGCTCCTTGTACTCGGTCAGCTTGTCAATGATGTCCTGAACGCCATCGGCGTCAAGCGAAACATAAGTCACTGCTCACTGCCCCCACTTCGCACGGTAGTCGTCCTCGTCCACATAGGTCGGCTCACCCTCCCAGTCACTACTGACCTCAACGGTGGCGTTGCGCAGGTTGGAGATCATGGAGTCGACGACCCCCACCACCGTGTCGTGCATAGTGTCAGCCAGAGGAGACTGCCACACACTCTCGGTCCCGCCCAGGCCCTCGGTCAGCAGAGTGGACTTCGGAGTCATACCCTCCGTAGCCGGATCCGCATCCAGATCATCCTGAGCCTGCTCAAGCGCATCAACCACCTTCTTCAAAGCGAACTTCTTATAGTTATACTCCTCCCCATCAGCCGGCGGTGCGATAGGCGACGGGCCCGGTGACGGGCTAGGTGTGGGATAAGACATCAGCAGTCAGATCCTTTCAAAGTGTCCGAGCGAAACAAGCCAGCACAACAACACCCAGCCCATCAACCAACCTGGGATTCATGGCTGTTCGGTGGGCCGGACAATAATCGTCTGGATCTCCGCCACCGGGATCGTGGTGGTCGTGGAAGTGGTGTGGGTGTCCATGGTGCCGGTGGCGCCGTCGGAGGCGGTGTAGGTGATCGCGTAGGACACCTTCACATCCACCGGCGTCACAGAGTCCTTGAAATGCGCACTAGACCGGTCGAACACGATCTTGCAGTCCGTACCCTTCGAATCATTCTCCTCACTCCAGGGGATACCGAACCCAGTACACGTGGCCGTCCCA
>NZ_MTPX02000087.1 GCF_002154335.2 Actinomyces ruminis | reverse complement strand
GTCACTTCCTTGGGGGTGTCACCGGTGGCCCACACCCAGGTATCCATACCCACAAACGTCGCCCCCACACCCCCATACATCGGGTTATAACTGATCGTCGCCGTAGGAATCGTCACCGCATCCCACGCCGCCCGAGCCAACGTCACCCCATCCACCTCCGGAACCGGAGCAGACTCGCCAGCAGGCACATACACGGGGTCGTGGTCGGCGTAGTAGTCCGCCATGATATCACCGAAGTCGCGCTCATCATCATCGGCCATGTAACGGGGGTCGCAGCGCGGGACGTACCAGTGCCCCTCCTCATCATCCGCATACGACTCATAGTCAGGGTAGCGAGCCTTATAGTCGTCCCACATACTGCCGCGTGTAATACTCATGTAGCTGGTGGATTTCGGTGATTCGATATATTTCGCTTTCTCCGCACCGGTACTACTCTGCATGTACCAGCACACCGGATGCACCGCAGCGGTCACCACCTGCGACGATGTGGCCACCCCACCACCAGAACCAGCCGACCCAGACCCGTCCGCCGCCGCCGACGTGGACTCCGCATACACCGTCATCGTCACCGAACCATCCCCACCAGACGACACCGAACCAGAAGACGAGCCGCCGGCAGCATCATCATCTAGCCAGACTGCGTGCGCTGGAGCTGCGGTTACGAGTGGAGGTACCAGCAGGAGTGCCGCGCTCAGCGCGACGAGTAGCTTTCGAGAGTTCCGCCGCATGGTTCACACCGTGCACTCGTTGGTCGACAGGCGTTCCTCGGCGGCTTCCTTCCAGGTGCCGTCCTCATAAACCATGGTGACAACGATCTCGTAGCGCACCTGGAGCGTCTCAGGGTTACTGATGTCATTACCGTCAGCGTCATACTTCACCAGGTCGGTCTGGTCGTCACAGACCTGGACCGTAGCCTTGGGTGGAGAGTAGGGGGACGTCAGGACCGACGTCACCGCGATTCTTACCGTACCGTCGGTGTGTCCGGCGACAGTCTGGTCCACGTTGTTCTTAAGTCTTTGGTATGCCTCGGCGGTCATGAGGGGCTGGGCATCCTCGATGCCGGTGCGGGTGAACCAGATGTTCCAGGTCACCTCGTCATAGTGGACGAAGGCCTTGAGGATCTCGGTCTGCTTCTCATCCAGATCCTCCGGGATCGACGTGATCACATGCCGCTCAGTGGACAGCGACTCCGCCGTCACCACACCAGCCGCCTCCGCAGAGGCCGCAGCCGACGCAGACGCCTCCGCAGCGGCAGCCGACTCCGACGCCTCCGCCGACGCCCAAGCCTCAGGGTCATAAGTAGGGATATCCAGACTGCCCTCATCCGAACCCGACGAACACGCCACCAACGGCCCACACACCAGCAGCAGCACCACAACGCCTGCGGCGGCACGGACCCACCGGGGTGAGCCAATCGGGAAACGACGCATCAGTGACTCCTATGGGGCAAGGGCTCGTCATCGGGATGTTACCTAGTCTCACACGACCCCAGGTCACACGCAAGCAACAGCAACTGCCAGGACTGACGGACATACAAGACGCGGCGCCAACGTCAACCACACGTGACAGCCGCACCCAACGCCCTCGCCCCGTTGTCGTCCACCAGCGCCCGCCTTCCGCTGGGGCCACCCTGGCGCTGGTGGACGACTACCGACCAGTCTTCTTGTGACGGGGGCGTTACGTTTAGGGTAAGTTGACTCCATCGTTACCGGGGCGCCCGGGCGCCCACACACCTTCCCAGACCACCACCAGCGAGAACCGAGGCCCTGATGCCGTCCTCCCCCACCTACGACGCCGACGACGATGCCGCCGGCGACGACACCCGCAGGTGCCCAACCGCAAGCTGGAGGCGATCCAGGCGGTCAAGGAATACGCGCAGGGCTCACGCTACCGCCTGGACGCCCAGGAACCCGCCCCCACCACTGGCACCACCACCCAAAACAGTGAGACCTTCAATACCGGGCTGAGCGAGAACGTGTGGACCTCGCCGGTCGCCGACAACTACCGCACCAGCATCGACACTGCCGACTCCGGCGCCTATGAGGCGATCGGCGACATCGTCTCCGACCTGACCGACGCCGAGAACGCCTTCTACGACGCCGGGCAGGAGACGGTACCCGAGGGCCCCGCCCTGGCCAGATGGCCCCTCACCTAACACCCACACGCCCCTGAGCCACCCACAATATCCCCCACAAAGCACGGAGCGAAGCCCCATGGCCTACATCAAGATCGACACCGACAAGATGCAAACCGTCATCGACAACCTCGAAGACCGCGCCGAAGCAATCAACCACGAACGCAACGGCATCAACCAAACCAGCGGCTACTACCACGACCCGGTGCCATCCGTCGTCGACGCAACCGCCGCAGGACCGCGCTCAGGACCCCTGGCACAGTCCACCTACACCCTGCGCGATCTCGCCGAGGAACTGCGCTCACGCCGCCAGGAAGCCATCGACATCAACGAGTCCGGCATCACCATGACCAACCCCGACGGCACCCTGTCCTATTATCTGCCCGACCCACCCCCAGGCACCACCGACGAAGCCGCCTACTGGCGCAGCATGGACACCGCCGCCAACGTCCACGCCTACAACACCGGCTCGGCCGAGACCGCCAAGGCCGAAGCCACCGAGCTCCGAGAGGCACTCGCCAACGGCACCTCCTCCCAAGGACGCACCCCCGAGGAGATCCTCGACCAAATCGACAAGCACCGCGACATCCCGATCTATGGGGCCGCCTTCGTCGGTGAGTTCTCCGCTGAAGAGTACTTGCAGCTCGTCTACACGCTAGACGGTCATTATCAGGTCGACTATGAGGGGGATGACGGTGGTGAGCGGTTCACTAAGTCGTTGGAGACTCTTGCACACGTCCTGGCCGCCGCCAGCCAGGATCAGGTCGGTGGGGCGGAGCTCGCTTCCGACTTCACCAAGGCGGTCGATCCGGCGGTCATTCAGCCGCAGCTTGCGAACCCAATGACGGCGCTCAATGCGCTGTTGTCTGTGCCCGGGACGGCGTACGGTACCGAGTTCCTCACCACGCTCGCAGACAACCTTGAAGACATCGATCCGACCTCGGTCCCCTTCGCCGGTGCGCCACCGTTCGTGAATGGAGAGTTCTATACGGCGGACCCGTTGGCCGGCGTACTGACCGCCATGGGTTCCAACTCCGAGGCCTCCTTGAACTATCTCACCAGCGATGGCACCAATGACGCCGAGATCAAGAAGCGCTGGGAGATGCTCAGGAAACGTGACTGGGACTACCACGGTGGTACCGGGTTGGACGGGTTGAGTGCGGCCACCGCCGCGGCGTCCGCCTATCGGGGCGCCGACGGCGACCCCAACGCGCCGGCCGATGCCGCCGGGCGCGCCACCTGGATGACCGCGCAGGCCATCCCCTTCTTCGTCAACGACGTTGAGGAAGCCGATTTCACCTCCACCATGAAACAGAACCTCGCGGTGCTGCTCGGGAACAGCCCCGAAGAGCTCGCAGGCCTGGCCCGTGGCACATCACTGGAAATCAACCAGCGCTATGGCCTGTCTGGCCTGGTCACTGACGCGGAGTTCGAGACCCTGTTGTACCGCGTCACTGACGATGAGAACGCCGCCAGTACTCTGGCCGCCGCCATGGGGCAGTATCACCGCAACCAGATCGACACTGCGATGGCCGCGGCGGACGCATCAGATGCTGAGGCGACCTTGACAAGTGAGTACACGTTCGCGGCCAAGACCATTGGCTACCTTGATGGCATTGCCGAGTTGCGCGCAGGTGACGACAGCGCCGCACAGGCCAACGCCAAGTCTAATATGGGAACCGCACTGAGCGTATTCTCCACCGTGCTCGGCACCGGGGTAAGCGCTGTAACGGGCGGAACCGGTATGGCGGTAGCTGGCCCGCTGCTGTACAGCACCGGCTCAACCGTGGCCAAGCCCATCGTCGTTGATCAGCTGACCCGGGACTGGAACACGCCTGATACTATCGAGATCGCCGACATGAAGAGAGTGCTGACTGCTCAGGCCTACGTTGATGCCGCGAACTACGGCTTACTCAATGACACCACCATCGAGGCGGCTGCTACCGGCAACAACGGCGCCCCGTTCTCCTTCTACACCGAGGTTGGCGGGCAACCTACCATCACCGCCCCTGACCCCATGACACCAGACGCCGCCCAGGAATACATGATCTGGTATGGGGACGTACACGACTCAACCATGAACTCCCTCGATACCAAAATCGATACAGCCAGCAGCAACAGCGGCTACGAAGAGGGCAAGGCCGCCAAGGTGATCAAATGAGCCAGCAGAACGTGTCGGCCTTATGAGGAACTCTCTTATTATGCGATCCGGAGCCAGCACGCCCCGCCCCAGGCGCCGTCTGTCCGCTGCCCTGATGACGCTACTACTGGCATGCGCACCTTTGGTGGCGTGCGCGCATTATTTCGGAAGCGAACTGGACATTCCTGGTTTTGATCTAGGCACCGCAAGCAGCGACCAGGCCAACACCCAGGGTGCCCTCGAGTATTTGGCTCCCGATGGTGAGATCAGCGACGGGAAGTGGGTGCCTGGGGAACAGGCCCTGCAGCGGTGGGAGGCGCTCGAAGAAGGCCGCTGGAACTCCAGCGGCTTGGAGGAGCTCACGGCAGCCATGGCGGCGGCTTCGACCATGCGCGGCAGCCAAGACGAGCAAACCGCCGCAAAGGCCACGTGGATAGTCGCCAAATCAATGGAGTTCGCCGTCGGCCAGGTTCCCCTCAAGGACTACACCGAGACCTTGAAGCAGAACCTCGCCGTCCTGCTCGCCAACAGCCCCGACGAGGTCGCCGCCCTGGCGGGTGGTGAGTCTCTGGATAGTTCGGACCTGTATGGCCTGTCCGGCCTGGTTACCGACACGCAGTTCGAAACCGTCCTGTACCGCGTCATCGACGACGAGCACGCCGCCGACACACTGGTCACCGGCATGCTCCAATACCACCACAACCAAATCGACGAGAAAATGCCCACGGCCACCGATCCCGAAACAACCCTGCTCGGCCTGTATCGGTCCGCCGCGCAGACCATGGGCTACCTCGACGGCATTGCCGAACTACACACAAACAACAACACCACCTCCGACACCATCAACGCCGCCGACATGAAGAGAGTGCTGACTGCTCAGGCCTACGTTGATGCCGCGAACTACGGCTTACTCAATGACACCACCATCGAGGCGGCTGCTACCGGCAA
>NZ_MTPX02000038.1 GCF_002154335.2 Actinomyces ruminis | reverse complement strand
CCCGGCCGGAGTGGCTACCCGCGCCAACCGCAGGGCCCGGTCCCAGTCGACGCCGTCGGCGGCGCTGCGCCGCACCGAGCTCCCGCCGGGCTGGTTCATACCGGTCATCACTCAGCCCCCGCAGCCGCAGTCGGCCAGTGGGGAGACCAGGTCGTCGTCGATGGCCAGGCGGGCCGAGTACAGCCCGCCCTCCTCGAAGCCGTCCACGATCACGCTGAAGGCCAGCAGCCGTCCGTCCTTGGTGACCACGGTGCCGGTCAAGGACGCCGCCGTGTCCAGGGAGCCGGTTTTGGCACGCACGGTGCCGGCGCCGGCAATGCCGATGAAACGGTCGTCGAGCGTGCCGTCCAGGCCGCCCACCGGCAGCGCGGTGATGAGGCTGCGGCCGACGGTGCCGCCGTCGTCGCCCGCCGCCCGGGCGATGATCTGGGCGAGCAGCCGGGCGGGGACCTTGTCGCCCAGGGCGAGGCCGCAGGAGTCGCGCAGGGTGACGCCGCTGATGTCGAAGCCGTCATCCCGCAACCGGGCGAGCACGGCCCGGGTGGCACCGTCGAAGTCGGCCTCCTCGCCGGCGGCGAGCGCGACCAGCCGCCCCTCGACCTCGGTCATGGTGTTGTCGGAGGCCTTCAGGGAGACGGACAGAATGTCGGCCAGCGGGGCGGAGGTGACCCGGGCCAGCTCGGTGGCGCCGTCGGCGGCGGCCGCCCGGGTGACCGTGCCGGTGACCGTGATGCCGGCGTCGCGCAGGTGATCGGCGAAGGTCTGGGCGGCGTCGAGTGCCGGATCGGTGGGGTACGTTCCGGAGGAGTAGGCGGTGACGTCCACCATGAGCGGCTGAATCGGAGCGACCCAGGCCTCGTTGCCGTCCGCCCAGGCGTCGTTCCAGGTGGCGCCGGTGAACAGGGTGTCGTCCAGGGCCACGGTGACGCTGGTAACGCCCTGTTCCTTGAGCTGCTCTGCGGCACCTCGGGCGAGGTCGCCCAGACCCGCGTGGCCGACGGTGGCGTCGGGATCACCCTCGTCCTCGGCCAGCAGCACGTCCCCGCCACCCACCAGGGTGACGGTGCTGCCGGCCAGTACGGCGGTGGTGTCCACGGTGTGGTCGGCGCCGAGCAGGGACAGGGCGGCCCAGGCCACCAACACCTTGTTGGAGGAGGCCGGGGTGAGGGCCGAGCCGGCGTTCAGGTCGGCCAGCTCCTCGCCGCTGGCCACGTCCACGATGGACACGCCGGCGGTGGCGTCACCGATGCGCTCGTCGGCGGCCAGAGCGTTCGCGAGGGCGGCCAGCTCGCCCGCCTCTGGCGCCGGCGCATCGGCGGCCAGGGCGGAGACGGCGTCGGGGTCTTGCGCGGAAGCGGAGGCACTCGGGAAGGGCTGGACCGCGTAATCGACGGGCGAGGCCGTCAGCACGCCGGGTACCAGGTCGAGCGTGTCGGCCAGGCCGTAGTAGGCCCCGACGACGACGAGGGTGGCCGCTGTCAGGGCGGCGATTTGGGCCTTGTGCACGGCTCCTCCGGGGTCGGGCGATTACTGCGAGCGGGCATCTCCACCGGACGCGCCGGGCGGCGTGTCCGGTGACGGGCGCGATCACGCCGGGAAGCGGCGGCCGCACGGGAGCCGGGCGGCATGGCATTTCCCACCGGAAGCGCCGTCATGGGCCACACTAGTGCCAAAGGGCGGCCCCTCCCGGCATCGAGCCGCCAACATCTGCCACAACGCGAGATACGGAGACAGCCGTGGAATTCGATGTGACGATCGAGATCCCGAAGGGGAACCGCAACAAGTACGAGCTCGACCACACCACCGGGCGTATCAAGCTGGACCGGATGCTGTTCACCTCCACCCGCTACCCGGACGACTACGGGTTCATTGACAACACGCTGGGCGAGGACGGCGACCCACTCGACGCCCTGGTGCTGCTGGAGGAGCCCACCTTCCCCGGCTGCCTGATCCGCTGCCGGGCGCTGGGCATGTTCCGCATGCGCGACGAGAAGGGCGGGGACGACAAGGTCCTGTGCGTGCCCGCGGGCGACCAACGCGCCTCCTGGCGCACCGACATCGAGGACGTCTCCGAATTCCACCGCCTGGAGATCCAACACTTCTTCGAGGTCTACAAGGACCTGGAGCCCGGCAAGAGCGTGGAGGGCGCCCACTGGGTCGGTCGCGAGGAGGCCGAGGCGGAGATCCGCCTGTCATACGAGCGCGAGGCCGCCCGCATCGCCCGCGAGGGGCACTGAGCGCACCGCACCGCTTAAAACGACGGCGGCCGTCGGCACCCCACAGGTACCGACAGCCGTCTGCGTCTGGCTCCGCCGCTCAGGGACGCACGGCGTAGGGCATGATCTGGTAGTACCAGACGGCGCGGATCGTCACGCCGCGGCCGGCATTGCCATCGATGAGCATGCCGTTGCCCAGGTACATGGCCACGTGGTAAATGCCGGGCTGGGTGCCGTTGGAGGAGTAGAACAGCAGGTCACCGGGCTGCGCCTGGGCGAGCGGAATCTTGGTGCCTTGCCCGTACTGCGCCCGTGAGGAGTGCGTGAGGTACACCCCGGCGTTGCGGTAGGCGCGCATGACCATGCCGGAACAGTCGACGCCGGAGTCGGACTCCCCACCCCAGACGTAGGGGATGCCCAACTGGGCCTTCGCCCCGGCGATCGCCGCCTGCGCCTTGCTGGTGGAGCCGGTGGAACTGGTGGAGCCGGTCGAGGACGAGGTGCTGGTGGTGGTCGTGCTGCTCGTGGTTGTCTGTCGCGAGCTCTGCGAGGACGACCGGGAAGAGCTCGCGGACGAGGAACTTCCCGACGAGGAGGACGACGAACCAGACGAAGAAGACGAGCTGTTGGAGGAGGACTGCGACTGCGTGGCCTGCTGGCTTTGCGCCGACGACGATGCGGAGGAGCTAGCGGTGGAGCCGGTGCCGGATTCGGATGAGCCGGACGCACTGCCGGAGCTTGTGGAGGCCTGCGTCTGGGCGGCCGCGGCCTGCTCCTGCTCGGCCTGTTCCGCAGCGGCCTTTTCGGCCGCCTCCTTCGCGGCTGCCTCCTCGCGCGCTTGACGCTCCGCCTCCAGCTGCTCCTGGTAGGCGGTCTCAAGCTCTACGGTGGTGTTGCGCTGCTCGGCGAGCTGAGCGATGAGGCTGGCGCGCTCGGTTTCGGCGTTGGCTGGGCGGTCTGGGCGGCGGTGGCCGCGGCATCGGCGTCGGCCTTGGCGGTGGCGGCGGTGTCGGCGGCCGTCTGCTTGGTTTCCACCTTTTCATCCGCAATGGACTGCATCGTGTCCGCAACCGCCTGCAGGGCCTCGACGTTCTGCAGCTGGGCGTCGGTGTTCTCCCCGGCGCGGGCCAGGGCCACACTGACGTCGGTCGCATCGCCGAGCGACTCGCCGGACAGGTAAGGGGCCAGGGAGTCCAGCGTGCCGGCGCTGCCGGCCTCATAGGTCTCGGCGACCACCGAACCCATGTCGGCGCGAGCTTCCTCGGTGTCCGCGGCTGCGGCGTCGGCAGCGGCCTGGGCATCCTCGGCGGCGGTGGTGGCGGCCTCTAGTTCATCGAGCGCGGTCAGATAGTCCTCGTTGGCGACGGCGGCCGCGAGCTCGGCGGCGGCCGTGTTGGCGCTCAACTCGGACAGGGAGGCCTCAAGGGAGGCAATGGAAGCCGCCGTCGTATCCTCGGCGGACTTCGCCTGGTCGATGTCGTCCTGAGTCACGTCGTCGGCCACGGCGGCCGGCGTGAGCGTGACGGCGAGTGCAAGCGCAGCGGCCGTAAGACTCACGCGCCGGACTGCATTCACGCGGCGCGGGCGATGGGTCGTGCTCACAGATTCTCCGAACGTGTTACGGCGCGCCTCCTTGACCGACGCACCCTGGGTGTCTGCCGATACCGTACCTACCAACGCCCGCAAGAGAAACACAAACAACAGATTTCACAGGAGTAACAAGAGTCAACTCACGTACCACAAACCCTGCAATCGCGCGGATCTGCGACACACTCCCCACTGACGTGACGTTCATCACATTGCATGCTGAGGTAGCGTTTTGCCTGCAGGCCCGCCGACCAGCGGTCTCCCGCACCCGGCCGGCAGTCCCGCGAAGCTCCCGCCGATCTGCAACCCAAGGAGTTCTCATGGCTGACGCCCCGTCCAGCACTCCCGCACACATTCCCTCCCCCGCCGACCCGACCGGCTGGCACTTCGAGACCATGCAGGTGCAGGCCGGCCACACCCCGGACTCCGACACCGCGCCCGCGCCATCCCGATCTATCAGTCGACCTCCTTCGTCTTTCCCGACGCCCAGGAAGCCGCCGACCGCTTCGACCTGAAGTCGCTGGGCCCCATCTACACCCGCCTGGACAACCCCACCAACCAGATCGTCGCGCGTCGCATCGCGGCCCTTGAGGGCGGCATCGGCGCCCATCTGGTGGCCTCGGGCATGGCCGCGCAGGCCCTGACCTTCTTCACCCTGGGCGGGCAGGGCAGCAACATTGTGGCCTCCCCGTCCCTGTACGGCGGCACCGTCAACCAGTTGAACCACACCCTCCCCAAACTGGGTATCGAGACTCGCTTCGTCACCGACCCCGGCGACCCGGCCGCCTGGGCCGCACTGGCCGACGAGCGCACCATCTGCTTCTTCGGCGAATCCATCCCCAACCCCAAGGGCGATATCCTCGACATCGAGCCCACCGCGCAGGCCGCGCACGCGCTCGGCATCCCACTGGTGGTGGACAACACCGTCGCCTCCCCCTACCTGACCCGGCCCTTCGAATGGGGGGCGGACATCATCGTGCACGCCGCCACCAAGTTCCTCGGCGGACACGGCTCCACCGTCATGGGCGTGATCGTCGACTCCGGCAACTTCGACTACGCCTCTCAGCCCGAGCGCTTCCCCGCCTTCAACACCCCCGACCCCTCCTACAACGGACTCGTCTACGCCCGCGACCTCGGCGTGGGCAGCCCGCTGGGCAATATGGCCTTCATCCTGCGGGCCCACACCGCCGGCCAGCGCGACCTCGGCTTCGCCGCGAGCCCACTGGACTCCTTCCTACTCGCACAGGGCGTCGAGACCCTCTCGCTGCGCATGGAGCGGCACGTGGACAACGCGCTCGCCGTCGCGAAGTGGCTCGAGGGCCGGCCCGAGGTGGCTGAGGTGCGCTACTCCGGACTGGAGTCCAGTCCCTACTACGAGCTGCACCGCAAGTACTGCCCACGCGGCGCCGGCAGCGTGTTCGCCTTCGACCTGGTCGGCGGCCGCGAGGCGGGAGCGGCTTCATCGACGCCCTGTCCCTGTTCTCCAACCTCGCCAATATCGGCGACGTCCGCTCCCTGTGCGTCCACCCGGCCACCACCACCCACTCCCAGCTGACCGACGACGAGCTGGCCCGCGCCGGCATCAGCGCCGGCACGGTGCGCCTGAGCATCGGCATCGAGCACGTCGACGACATCATCGCCGACTTGGAGCGCGGGCTGGCCGCGGTCGCCGCACTCTGACGCCGCCAACGCCCGCTCACACAGAGGCAGAGTGATGCTCCTATGGTTGTCAAGTGGTTAGGGGTGGGTGGGTGTTGAGCCATTGGCGGTAGTTGTTGGTCAGGGTGGTGTCGTGGTGGAGTCCGCGTTCT
>NZ_MTPX02000084.1 GCF_002154335.2 Actinomyces ruminis | reverse complement strand
GTTGGTTGTGTTTGTGGGTGTGGGTTGGTGCGTGTGTCGGCGGTGTCCTACTCTCCCGCCCGCCTGTCGGGGGCAGTACCATTGGCGCTGGGGGGCTTGGCTTCCGGGTTCGGAATGGGTTCCGGGCATGTCCCCGCCCGCTATGACCACCGGCACGCGCACCAACCCACACCCACGTTCTGATCCCACATGCGTGCGTGGTTGGTTGGCTGGCGCACCCCCCGGGGTTCTTACTGCCCGGGGGTGCGTGTGTTTGTTTTGTGCGGTTATCCAGTTATCACCGGCCCAACCCACGCTTGTTGCTGTTGGGGTGGGTTGGGGTCGCCTGCCTGCCAGCACACGCCCGCGTATGTGGCGTGTGTGGGGGTGGGTTGTGTGTGAACCGTACAGCGGACGCGGCCTGAAGCATCAGGCGCATCAACGATCGTCTTTGTTGTTTGGGTGTGTTGGTGTGGTTGGGCCGCCCCCCGGGTTGGGGGGTGGTGCCCGCTCGCGTGTGTGTTTGCGTGCTCGTTTGTGTGTGTGCTCGTGTTTGGTGTTTTGTGTTGTGTTCGGCTGTTGTTAGTACCAGTCAGCTCAAGTCCAACAGGATTCACCCCACCCGGGGCTGCCTGCTTCCACGCCTGGCCTATCAACCCAGTAGTCTACTGGGAGCCTTCCACACCCCCCCAAGGGGGGGGTGTGTGGAGACCTTATCTTGGAGACGGTTTCCCGCTTAGATGCTTTCAGCGGTTACCCGACCCGAACGTAGCCAACCAGCCGTGCCCCTGGCGGGACAACTGGCGCACCAGAGGTTCGTCCGTCCCGGTCCTCTCGTACTAGGGACAGCACTCCTCAAGTCTCCTGCGCGCGCAGAGGATAGGGACCGAACTGTCTCACGACGTTCTAAACCCAGCTCGCGTACCGCTTTAATGGGCGAACAGCCCAACCCTTGGGACCTGCTCCAGCCCCAGGATGCGACGAGCCGACATCGAGGTGCCAAACCATGCCGTCGATATGGACTCTTGGGCAGGATCAGCCTGTTATCCCCGGGGTACCTTTTATCCGTTGAGCGACGACCCACCCACACGGGATCGTCGGATCACTAGCTCCCACTTTCGTGCCTGCTCGACCCGTCAGTCTCACAGTCAAGCTCTCTTGTGCGCTTGCACTCAACACCTGGTTGCCGACCAGGATGAGAGAACCTTTGAGCGCCTCCGTTACTCTTTAGGAGGCAACCGCCCCAGTTAAACTACCCACCAGGCACTGTCCCTGACCCGGATCACGGGCCCAGGTTCAGACGCACGCCACCATCAGAGTGGTATCCCAACAACGACTCCACGACCGCTAGCGCGACCGTCTCACAGTCTCCCACCTATCCTGCACAAACAATGGCGGACGTCAATACCAAGCTGCAGTAAAGGTCCCGGGGTCTTTCCGTCCTTCTGCGCGTAACGAGCATCTTTACTCGTAATGCAATTTCGCCGAGCTCATGGTTGAGACAGTAGAGGAGTCGTTACGCCATTCGTGCAGGTCGGAACTTACCCGACAAGGAATTTCGCTACCTTAGGATGGTTATAGTTACCACCGCCGTTTACTGGGGCTTAGGCTCACCGCTTCACCCCACACTAGCGTGGGACTGACGGATCCTCTTAACCTTCCAGCACCGGGCAGGCGTCAGTCCGTATACATCGCCTTACGGCTTCGCACGGACCTGTGTTTTTAGTAAACAGTCGCTCCTCCCTGGTCCCTGCGACCCTCACCCCTAGCCCGCAAACGGGGCTTCAAGGCTCAGGCCCCCCTTCTCCCGAAGTTACGGGGGCATTTTGCCGAGTTCCTTAACCATGATTCACTCGCACGCCTGGGCATACTCTGCCCGACCACCTGTGTCGGTTATTGGGTACGGGCGGTGAAGCACCTCGCGTCGAGGCTTTTCTAGGCACCACAGGATCACCCTACTATCCCCCACCCACAGGCAGGGTCACCATCACGCCTCACCCAACCCCACCCCCCCCACAAGGAGGGAGCAGGGTGTGCGCCCGGATTTACCTGGGCGCCGGGCCACACGCTTGAACGGGACAAGCCATAAGCCCCGCGAGGCTACCTCTGTGCGTCACCCCAGTTAACACGCTTGCCTACCAGCACGGTCGGTCCCCAGACCACAACCACCACCCCCGCCGGGACCCGAAAGCCCCACACGAGGGAAAACAGTGGTTAACGGCGTGGGTTAGTACCCGCACGTCAGCATGGGCGGTACTCCACCGGTACGGGAATATCAACCCGTCATCCATCGACTACGCCTGTCGGCCTCGCCTTAGGCCCCGACTCACCCAGGGAGGACGAACCTGCCCCTGGAACCCTTGGTCATACGGCGCCGGGGAATCCCACCCCGGTCTCGCTACTCATGCCTGCATTCTCACTCCCACGCCGTCCACCCCAAGGTCACCCCGAGGCTTCACCCAACGCAGGACGCTCCCCTACCACCCCAACCACAACGGCCAGGGTCCGCGGCTTCGGCGGTGCGCTTGAGCCCCGCTACATTGTCGGCGCACGACCACTCGACCAGTGAGCTATTACGCACTCTTTCAAGGATGGCTGCTTCTGAGCCAACCTCCTGGCTGTCACCGCGACCGCACATCCTTTCCCACTTAGCGCACACTTAGGGGCCTTAGCCGGCGATCCGGGCTGTTTCCCTCTCGACCACGAAGCTTATCCCCCGCAGTCTCACTGCCACGCTACAACCGAACACGGCATTCGGAGTTTGACTGGCATCAGCAACCCTGTAAGGCCCCTCAACCAACCAGTGCTCTACCTCCGCACGGCAACACGCGACGCTGCACCTAAATGCATTTCGGGGAGAACCAGCTATCACGGAGTTTGATTGGCCTTTCACCCCTACCCACAGCTCATCCCCCCCGTTTTCAACCGAGGTGGGTTCGGTCCTCCACACGCTCTTACACGTGCCTCAACCTGGCCATGGGTAGATCACCCCGCTTCGGGTCCAGAACGCGCCACTAAAACGCCAAACATTTCAGACTCGCTTTCGCTACGACTACCCCACACGGGTTAACCTCGCGACACGCCCTGACTCGCAGGCTCATTCTTCAAAAGGCACGCCACCACCCAACCCACCCCAAACAAGTCAGGACAGGCGGGCTCTGACGGCTTGTAGGCGCCCGGTTTCAGGTACTCTTTCACTCCCCTCCCGGGGTACTTTTCACCATTCCCTCACGGTACTAATCCGCTATCGGTCACCAGGAAGTATTTAGGCAGCCAGGTGGTCCTGGCAGACTCACGCAAGACTCCACGAACCCCACGCAAAAAAGGGGAAAACACGCTCAACACCACACCAGCAGGTTCAACCTACGGGGCTATCACCCTCTACGGCTCCCCATCCCAGAGAATCCGGCTACCCACCAGCAACAGCGCAGGCCCACGGCAGCAGACCAAACAAGCACGCCCCACAACCCCGCAGCCGCAACCCCTGCCGAGTAATCACACGACCACGGTTTAACCTAATCCGCTTTCGCTCGCCACTACTCACAGAATATCCTCTCCTACGGGTACTGAGATGTTTCACTTCCCCGCGTAACCCCCCACCCCCTATCAATTCAGAGGCAGGTGACGCGACACAACTCGCGCCGGGTACCCCCATTCGGAAACCCTCGGATCACAGCCCGCAAGCCGGCTCCCCGAGGCATATCGCAGGCCACCACGTCCTTCATCGGCTCCTAGTGCCAAGGCATCCACCGAACGCCCAAAAAAACAACACAAAACAAACACAAGCAAAACAAGCAAGCAAACCAAACAGAACAAACAACAAAACACGCAAAACAACCACAAGCAACAACAAACCAACAAAACAAAACGTTGATGCTCGCGTCCGCTATACAGTTCACAACCAACCCACCCAACCAACCAGCCCCAACCCCCAAAACCAGGAACCAGAACCAACCAGTAGGCAACACCAGGGCGCGCAGCCCCGGAACCCGACAGCATGCCACCCCAACCCCCAACCACAAAGGAAGGAAGAACAAAAAGGGGTTCTGTCCGCCAGGCCACCAGACGCGACCAAACAAACGAACAGAGTGCCTGCCTGCCCCGCCGGCAAAACAGTCTCCTTAGAAAGGAGGTGATCCAGCCGCACCTTCCGGTACGGCTACCTTGTTACGACTTCGTCCCAATCACCAGCCCCGCCTTCGACCGCTCCCCATAGGGCCACGGGCTTCGGGCGTCACCGGCTTTCATGACGTGACGGGCGGTGTGTACAAGGCCCGAGAACGTATTCACCGCGGCGTTGCTGATCCGCGATTACTAGCGACTCCAACTTCACGGTGCCGAGTTGCAGGCACCGATCCGAACTGAGACCGGCTTTAAGGGATTCGCTCCACCTCACGGCATCGCAACCCACTGTACCGGCCATTGTAGCATGCGTGAAGCCCAAGACATAAGGGGCATGATGATTTGACGTCATCCCCACCTTCCTCCGAGTTCACCCCGGCAGTCTCCCGCGAGTCCCCACCCGAAGTGCTGGCAACACGAGACAAGGGTTGCGCTCGTTGCGGGACTTAACCCAACATCTCACGACACGAGCTGACGACAACCATGCACCACCTGCAGACCAGCCCAAACCACAAAAAGCAGAAAGAGAACCACCGTCTCCGGCAGCAACCGGCCCATGTCAAGCCTTGGTAAGGTTCTTCGCGTTGCATCGAATTAATCCGCATGCTCCGCCGCTTGTGCGGGCCCCCGTCAATTCCTTTGAGTTTTAGCCTTGCGGCCGTACTCCCCAGGCGGGGCACTTAACGCGTTAGCTACGGCGCGGAAACCCCGGAAAAGGGCCCCCACACCCAGTGCCCAACGTTTACAGCATGGACTACCAGGGTATCTAATCCTGTTCGCTCCCCACGCTTTCGCTCCTCAGCGTCAGCAACAGCCCAGAGACCCGCCTTCGCCACCGGTGTTCCTCCTGATATCTGCGCATTCCACCGCTACACCAGGAGTTCCAGTCTCCCCTACTGCGCTCAAGCCAGCCCGTACCCACCGCAAGCCCCCAGTTAAGCCAGAGGATTTCACGGCAGACGCGACCAGCCGCCTACAAGCCCTTTACGCCCAGTAATTCCGGACAACGCTCGCGCCCTACGTATTACCGCGGCTGCTGGCACGTAGTTAGCCGGCGCTTCCTAACCCGGCTACCGTCAACCCACCCACCAAGGGGCAAGCCTTCACCACCGGAAAAAGAGGTTCACAACCCGAAGGCCTCCATCCCTCACGCGACGTCGCTGCATCAGGCTTCCGCCCATTGTGCAATATTCCCCACTGCTGCCTCCCGCAGGAGTCTGGGCCGTATCTCAGTCCCAGTGTGACCGTCCACCCTCTCAGGCCGGCTACCCGTCAAAGCTTGGTAAGCCATCACCCCACCAACAAGCTGATAAGCCGCGAGCCCATCCCCCACCAGAACAACCAAAACAGTTGAACCTATACCAACCCACCCATGCAGGCAGGCCAGACCACCCCGTATTAGCCGCCCTTTCAAGCAGTTATCCAGGAGAAGAGGCAGGTTACTCACGTGTTACTCACCCGTTCGCCACTAACCAACCCACCAAAAAAGCAGGAAGATCCGTTCGACTTGCATGTGTTAAGCACGCCGCCAGCGTTCGTCCTGAGCCAGGATCAAACTCTCCAAACAAAACAAAAACCAAACAAAGAAACCAACAAAAAACCAACAAAACAAACAAACACGACACACTATCGAGATCCCAAACAACACACCCA
>NZ_MTPX02000012.1 GCF_002154335.2 Actinomyces ruminis | reverse complement strand
CGGGCGGCGGGCCGGCGCCCGGACGAGTGCCCGGCCCCGCCGTGAGGCGACTCAGGCTCCCCAGCCGGCGGCGTTGCCGCCGACGCGTTCGGAACGGATCTTGTCCAGGTAGCCGGACTCCAGGAAGGCCTTCATGGGGTCGGGGGCCAGGCCCTGGGACTCGCGCAGTTCGGCCAGCAGCGGGCGCACGTCGGTGTTGTACGCGTCGACGAAGATGTCGTTGGCGGCCAGGACATCGCCGGCGCGCTGCGCCTGGGCGAGGGCCTCGCGGTCCACCAGCAGCGCCTTGGCGGTGGCTTCCTGCACGTTGGTGGCCGAGCGGATTTCGCCGGGGATCTTCTCCTCCAGGTTGTGGCACTGGTCGAGCATGAAGTTGACCCCGGAGTCGGGGGCGAGCGCGCCGACGGCGACGATCTCGTTCATGATGCGGAACAGCTGGTAGGGGTCGGCGGCGCCCACGATGAGGTCGTCGTCGGCGTAGAAGCGCGAGTTGAAGTCGAACGCGCCCAGGCGGCCCAGCCGCAGCAGCTGAGCGACGATGAACTCGATGTTGGTGCCCGGGGCGTGGTGGCCGGTGTCGAGGACGACCTTGGCGCGCTCGCCCAGCGCCAGGCAGTGCACCAGGGAGGTGCCCCAGTCGGGCACGTCGGTGTGGTAGAAGGCCGGCTCGAAGAACTTGTACTCCAAGACCAGCTGCTGATCGTCGTCGAGCGCGGCGTAGATCTCCGCCAGGGAGTCGGCCAGGCGGTCCTGGCGGGCGCGGATGGAGTCCTGGCCGGGGTAGTTGGTGCCGTCGGCCAGCCAGATCTTCAGGGCGGGGGAGCCGGTGGCGCGCATGATGTCGATGCACTCCAGGTGGTGGTCAATCGCCTTGCGGCGGATCCGCTCATCCGGGTTGGTCAGGGAGCCGAGCTTGTAGTCCTCGTCCTGGAAGACATTGGAGTTGATGGTGCCGATGGTGACGCCCTGGTCCTCGGCGTGAGCGCGCAGCGCCTCGTAGTCGTCGACCTTGTCCCACGGGATGTGCAGGGACACCCGGGGGGTGACGCCGGTGTACTTGTTGACCTGGGCGACGTCGTCGATCTTCTCGTACGGGTCGCGCGGTACGCCGGCGGTGGTGAAGACGCGGAAGCGGGTGCCGGAGTTGCCGAAGGCCCAGCTGGGCAACTCGATGGTCTGGGTCTGGAGCAGGCTGCGGGCCTCTGCGCTGAGGTCGCTGAGGGTAGGGGTGGTGGCAGTCATGGGTTCTCTCCGTTTCGTGAGGCGGTGGATGGGTGTTGGTTAAGGATTCTCTTGGTGTGCGGGCTGGAGTCGAGGTCAGGGAAGGTAGAAGTACGGGGGCAGGATCTCGTTGGTGCCGCCGTCGGGCTGGACGAAGTACTGGGCCATCTCCGCCTGCCAGCGGGTGTTGACCTCCTCGTTCGCCATGGCGGCCTGGGCGGCGTCGACGTCGTCGGATTCGAAGTAGCCGACGACGAGCCCGTCCTCGGGCCGCAGGAACAATGAGTAGTTGCGCCATCCGCAGCGGGTCAGGGCCTGGCGCATCTCCTCCCAGACGTGCTGGTGGACCTCGACGTATTCGTTGAGGCGGTCTGGGCGCACGTGCAGCAGGAAGCAGCAGCGGTGGGGAGAGCGGGCCGAGGTGGTGCTGAGCAGCTCGGTTAGGGGTGCTGGTTCGGCGGCGCCCGCAATGGGGGTGTCGGCGGCGGGGGAGTCGGTCATTGAACGTCCTTGTTCGAATCTGGTGCCGCGTGTCTCGCGGTGACGGCCAACGATGTGAACCGTTTCAATGCATACTACTGTAGTCCGGCTGCTGGGTACTAGTCAAGGGGAGGCTGGGAACCGCCGGCTGTGGTTGTTGCTTGTGCGTGACATCTAGGTGTGTGAAGCTATATAACGTCCTGATGACGTGACCTGCAGATTTGCTTGTACGTGCGAGGAGTTGCTCATGGCTCGTTTCCCGACTGGTTTGCCTTGGCGGGGCCGTGCCGCGGCAGGCGCTGTGGTGCTGCTTGTGGCGTGTGGGCCGTTGGTGGCGTGTTCGTCGGGTTCGGATGAGGGTGGCCTGGATATCCCTACTTATGATCCGGAGGCGTGGGCGTCGGCGGAGGCGGCGGGTGTGGTGACTGCGGAGTCGCTGTCTACCGACCGCTACGTGGTGACCTCCATCCCCGAGGATCTGGATGAGAAGCAGACCGAGGTCCTCAAGGCCTTCGTCAACTATGACCAGGTCACCTGGAACATCTGGTTCACCGGCACCGGCGTAGAGAACGCCGAACCCCTCACCACGCCCGACGCGTATCAGAGCCTCAAGAATTACTACGACCCCATAGCGGGCGAGACGGTGAATGGTGGTTTGCGTATAGCGATCATCTCCGTAGCCGTTACAGCGCCCGACCTGGCCAGCAGGCAGGCCGAAGTCAGGGTCTGCAGTGATCAAGCAGATCTGACTTCATATGACACCTCGGGCACAGAGAACACCGATCCTGAAACACTCCAAGGGCGTTACGAAAGAGTCGTGACTCTCGTCTATGACGGTACGACATGGCGCACAGACGATGAGCGAACACTCTCCACAAACGAGTGCTGGGTCTGAGTCATGAAGAGTTACCAAAATAACGGCAGCCTCGCCGCAGTATCAATCGTCTTACTTCTACTTTCCGTTCTATTAGGCATTGAGGCGCCCGCGTATGCCGCAGGAGTTGGGGGCCGAAATACTGCTGGTTCGTCTTCTGCTGCTTCTGGTTCGATTTCGTCGGGTGTGGATGGTTCGGTGACGATGACTGTCACAGTGACCTCCACGTCGGCTGCTCCGGATGGGTCGGCTGGTTCTGGCGGTGCTGAGGCGTGGTCGCAGGCGGTGACCGCGAGTGTGCATCCGGTGTGCTGGTACACGCGGGGCATGTCGGGCGCTGAGACCGCGAAGTGGTTGGAGTCTCCGGATGGCGCCGCGTTCGATCTGTTCCACCGCAATAACAACAACGACGACCCGGAAGGGCTGGAGGAGCAAAAGGCGCGTTACTCCGGCTATGAGTCGTATGCGGACGATGAGGAGGGCTACTGGTATGTGGCGACCTGCTCCTCGGCATACATGGCCGACGACGACCCACGCGACTTCTACGACGTGATTCAGGACTACGTGGCTTCTCATGCGCCGGTGTGGGTTCCCGCCGGCGAGTCTGCTCCCGTTCCGGAGGTGGATGGGGCGACTCTGGCTCAGGCGGCGTGGGACTCAGTCACGATTCCGACGGCGACGATTTCGTATAACCCGATGTATGGGGGTGTGGGGGCGACGTTTGTGGGTATGGATACCTGGGTGTGGGCCACGGGTGATACTCCCAAGGAAGTGACTGTGACGGCTACCGCTGGGTCGACTACGGCGACGATCACGCTGCGGCGTCGATGTTGACTTTGCAGCCCGATGATGGGACGGCTACGTGTACTGGGTTCGGTATCCCCTGGAGTGAGGAGAATGATTCGAAGGGTACGGACTGTGTGATCGTGTTCGACCGGTCTAGTGCGCACTTTAAGGACTCTGTGACGCCGGTGGATGTGAAGGTGTCCTACGCGATCACCTACACCGCCTCCGATGGCGCGTCGGGCTCCATGGATACTCACACCACCTCCGCTACCACTACGATCCCGGTGGCTGAGATCCAGGTAATCAACACCCAACCGACCAAGCAGCCATGAGCGTCCGACGGTGATGTTCCCTAACGGGGCCTGGCGTCGTCGATGCTTGCGTGCGGTGTGTGGGCGTGTGAGACTTTGTAACATCCTGATGACAAGCTCTTGCCCCTTAGGAGTCACTGATGCGTCGTTTCCATACTGGTTCGCTCGGACTGCGCCGTGCTGTCGCGGGTGTTGTGGTGCTGCTTGTGGCGTGTGGGCCGTTGGTGGCGTGTTCGTCGGGTTCGGATGAGGGTGGCCTGGATATCCCTACTTATGATCCTGAGGCTTGGGCGTCTGCGGAGGCTTCGGAGTCGGCGGCTGCCGCGGCAGCCTCGGCGTCGGCTGCGGCCTCTGCGGAGGCGGCGGGTGTGGTGACTGCGGAGTCGCTGTCTACCGACCGCTACGTGGTGACCTCCATCCCCGAGGATCTGGATGAGAAGCAGACCGAGGTGCTCAAGGCCTTCGTCAACTATGACCAGGTCACCTGGAACATCTGGTTCACCCGCGAGGGGGTAGAGAACGCTGAACCGCTCATGACCGACGAGGCGTACCAGATACTCAAAGACAACTATGAAGATGCCGTCGAGGGGTACACGGACGGTACTGTAAGGATCGCCGTGACGTCGGTGTACCTGACGTCGCTGTATGCTCGACGCCCAAAGCCACGGTTGAGATCTGCGACGACCAGACCGACCTGGTTGATTATGACGCTGACGGTAATGACATCAGTAACCCTGAGACTCTACAGAGAAGATTCGAAAAAACTATAACAATGGTCTACGAAGACGGGAATTGGAAAGCAGTCGAAGAGCAGACTCTCTCCGCAAATGAATGTGCGGTATAGGTTATGGCAACATCGATCAAATACTTGGCGAAGATGGCGGCATCCATTTGTCTAGTATCTGCCTGCGTTTTGTCCCCCTCGGCATATGCCGCATACGGCAAAGACTCGAATACAGGTGGCAGTTCTTCTGGTTCGGTGTCTGCTGGTGGGGATGGTTCGGTGACGATGAGTGTGGAGGTGGAGTCTGTGTCGGCTGCTTCGGATGGGTCGGCTGGTTCTGGTGGTGGCGTTTCGGTGTGGTCGCAGGTGGTGACCGCTGCGGTGCATCCGGTGTGCTGGTATGAGCAGGATGGTACTGGTGCGGATCGGGCGGAGTGGATTGATTCGGGGAAGGCGGCGGAGTACATCCGTTTCAACCACAGTGGTTCGGTGGAGGAGTACAAGACTCACTTCCCTGACTATGAGTCGTATGCGGATGATGAGGAGGGGCACTGGTACATCCCGTACTGTGACCCCCGGTACATGACTGACGATGATGAGCGCGACTTCCGTGAGATCGAAGACGCCTACATCGCCGACCACGACCCCGTGTATGTGCCTGCTGGCGAGTCTGCTCCCGCCCCGGAGGTTGATGGGGCGACTCTGGCGCGGGCGGCGTGGGACTCAGTCACGATCCCTACTGCGACGATCTCGTATAACCCGATGTATGGGGGTGTGGGGGCGACGTTTGTGGGTATGGATACCTGGGTGTGGGCCACGGGTGATACTCCCAAGGAAGTGACCGTGACGGCTACGGCGGGGTCGACTACGGCGACGATCACGGCTACGGCCTCGATGTTGACTTTGCAGCCCGATGATGGGACGGCTACGTGTACTGGGTTCGGTATCCCCTGGACTGAGGAGAACGACGCCAAGGGTACGGACTGTGTGATCGTGTTTGACCGGTCCAGTGCGCACTTCAAGGACTCTGTGACTCCGGTGGATGTGAAGGTGTCCTACGCGATCACCTACACCGCCTCCGATGGCGCTTCGGGCTCCATGGATACTCACACCACCTCCACGACCACTACGATCCCGGTGGCGGAGATCCAGACGATTATTGTCCGGCCCACCGACGAACCTTGAGATGTCAGGTGGAGGCTCGTGTGGGATGGTTGTCGGTGATGCTCCTGGTCTTGGGCGGTGACGGCGTGCGTGTGGTGAAGACCGTGAGATCACGATCAAGAGGGGCTAGACGGCCTGGCCGCGACGCCAGATGGCGAGCTTGGCGGTGGTGGGGCGGTCATGCCGTCGTGGCCTTTTGCCTGGCCATGTCCTTGGGCGCCTGCGGTCTTATTGATGGTTCGGCTGATCCAACCCGTGCTCCGAGCACTCCGCTGGTGGATGAGACCATCTGTGGTGTCTTCCCCAACCAGGACCTCCAGGAGACCCTAGGCTTTGACACCTACTGGTATGACTACATCACCGGCCCCACATCGAATGTGAAAACCGGCCAATCTGGTTACAGCTACCGCTGCGACATACGGTCTACCGGTAAGCCCTTTGGGGTGCTTAAGCTCAGGTACGACATCGGTAGTCAAGTGCAGACGAATGAGGGGCCGGCGTTGGAGTTCGATGATATTCCCGTCGAGTATCCCGATACGGCCCGGGAGGTGACTTTCGAGGGTGTGGAGGGTGAGGGTTGGGTTTGGACCTTTGATGTCAGTATCTATGTGGCCTGGCGGTACAGCGACAACCAGGTGCTGTTGGCGAGGTTGACTTATTGGGGTCCGGATGAGGGTCTGGATGAGCAGGTGGAGAGGTTCCATTCTGTTCTTGAGCCGGCATTGGTC
>NZ_MTPX02000055.1 GCF_002154335.2 Actinomyces ruminis | reverse complement strand
CCATGAGGCCGCCGTGGCCGGGCAGGAGGGTACCCATGTCCTTCAGCCCGAGGTCGCGCTTGAGCAGGGACTCCCCCAGGTCGCCGAGCGTGGAGACGCATACCACGGTGGCTCCCAGCAGCGCGCCCGCCCACACCGGCCCGTCCAACGCCCATAGGCAGGCCGCACCGGCGCCGACGGTGGCCAGCAGTGAACCGGCAAAGCCCTCCCACGACTTCTTCGGTGACACGCTGGGCGCCATGGGGTGCTTGCCGAAGTTGATGCCGGCTAGCCAACCGCCGGTGTCGTTGGCGACCGGCAGGGCGATCAGGGTCAGGACCTTGCCGACCCCGTGGGTCTGGGCGACCAGCAGCACGGCGAATCCGGCGAGGAAGGGCAGGTAGGTGGCGGCAAACACGGAGGCGGAGACGTTTACAGAACGGGAGCGACGCACGGCGTCGTGGGCCTCGGTGCGCAGCACATCGTGGCCGGCCTCCTCCAGGACGGTGCCCGACTCGGCCTCCGCCTGGTCCAGGAAGCACCACACCACGCAGGCACCGGCGGTGGCGATGTAGGCGCCCAGCGCCGCCTCCGCGCCCGCCCGCCAGGCGCACACCGCCACCCCGAGGGTGCCGATCCACAGCGGGGCCAGCGGCAGGCGGATGCCCTTGCGAGCGAAGGCGCCGGCCAGTTCCCACAGCGCCCCGCACACGGCCACGACCACCACGCCGACGAACACGATCTTGTTGAACACCAGCGAAGCCAGGACGGCCCCAATCAGGACGACGGCGACCCCGACGGCGGCGGGCAGGTTGCGTCCCGCCCGCCCGGTGGCGGGCAGGGGGGCACGATTGCGCGTCGGCGGCGGGGTGAGCAGAGTGGACAGCAGGCTCACGGCGGGCGGCGGGGAGGCGGTCGGGGCAGTGGAATCAGACCTCGAGGAGCTCGGACTCCTTGGCGGCCAGGGCGGCGTCGATCTGCTCGACGTAGCGCTTGGTGAGGGCGTCCAGCTCCCCCTCGGCGCGCTTGACGTCGTCCTCGCCGGCCTCGCCGTCGCGCTTGATGGCCTCCAGCTCCTTCTTGGCCTTGGCGCGCACGCCGCGCACCTGCACGCGGGACTCCTCGGCGCGGGAGCGGGCGAGCTTGACGTAGTCGCGGCGGCGCTCCTCGGTCAGCATGGGCAGGGTCACGCGGATGACGGTGCCGTCGTCGGTGGGGTTGACGCCCAGGTCGGACTCGCGGATGGCGGTGACGATCTCCTTCATGGCGCCACGGTCGTAGGGGCCGACGATCACGGAGCGGGCCTCGGGGATGGTGATGGAGGCGAGCTGCTGCAGGGGCGTAGCGCCCCGTAGTAGTCGACCATGATCCCGTTGAACATGGACGCGTTGGCGCGGCCGGTGCGGATGGCGGCGAGCTCGTGCTTGCCGGCCTCCAGGGCCTTGTCCATCTTGTCCTCGGCATCGAGCATGACGTCGTCGATCATGGTGGGTTCCTTCGGTTGTTAGCAGTGGTATTGAGCTGTCGGTCGGCTGTTGGTCAGCCTTTGGTCGTTTGGCTGAGCGGCTCAGCGCGGAGCGCCGGCGCGTGGGCGGCGCTAGTCGCGGGTGACGAGGGTGCCGATGTCCTCCCCCAGCAGGGCGCGCGTGATGTTGCCGGGCTCCCCCATGCCGAACACGCGCATGGTCAGGGCGTTGTCGCGGCTGAGGGCGAAGGCCGAGGCATCTGCACCTGCAGCCCGTCGGCGAGGGCCCGCGCGTAGGTGAGGCGGTCGAGCTTGACGGCCTCGGGGTCGCGGCGCGGGTCGGCGGTGTAGACGCCGTCGACTCCGTTCTTGCCCACCAGCAGTTCGTCGCAGTGGGTCTCCAGGGCGCGCTGGGCGGCGACGGTGTCGGTGGAGAAGTAGGGCATGCCGGCGCCGGCGCCGAAGACGACGGCGCGGCCCTTCTCCATGTGGCGGATGGCGCGCAGCGGGATGTAGGGCTCGGCCACCTGGGTCATGGTGATGGCGGACTGGACGCGAGCGGGCACGCCGGCCTTCTCGATGAAGTCCTGCAGGGCGAGGGCGTTCATGACCGTGCCGAGCATGCCCATGTAGTCGGCGCGGGCGCGGTCCATGCCGCGGGCGGACAGTTCGGCACCGCGGAAGAAATTGCCGCCGCCGACGACGATGGCCACCTGCACGCCCTGCTTGATGGCGGTGGCGATCTGCTGGGCGGCGTCGGCGACGACATCGGCGTCCAGGCCTACCGCCCCGCCGCCGAACACCTCGCCGGAGAGCTTCAGTAGCACCGCCGGGGGTGGGTGCCGTGGGCGATGCGGTCGTCGCGGTCCGGGGACTCGCTCATGCGTGATGCCTCCTGCTGGGTGCGGACGGTTCGGCGGCGTCAATGCGGGCGCTCCGCACAGCCTACCGTGCCGCGGTCCGGCCCGGCGTCGGAACGCCGTCGTGGCGCCAATGCTCGGGACGAACCCGGCCAAAGAACCAGGTGGGGTCCGTGAACATGCTCACGGACCCCACCCCGGATGCCGGCTATGCCGGGCGAATTATGAACGCGCGCGCTCAGGCGCCGACACGGAAGCGGACGAAGCCGGTCAGGTTGCCGCCGGTGGCCGCGATGACCTTGCCGACCGTGGTCTTGGGGTCCTTGGCGTAGGCCTGGTCCACCAGGCAGTTCTCCTTGTAGAAGCCGTTCATGCGACCCTCGACGATCTTCGGGATGGCCTTCTCGGGCTTGCCCTCGGCGCGGGTGGTCTCCTCGGCGATGGCGCGCTCCTTCTCCACGATCTCGGCCGGGACGGAGTCGCGGTCCAGGTACAGCGGGGAGTAGGCGGCCACGTGCATGGCAACGTCGTGGGCGACCTCGGCGGCCGCGGCGTCGGTGCCGACCAGCACACCCACCTGCGCGGGCAGGTCGGGGTTGGTGCGGTGCAGGTACAGCTCGACGCGGTCGGCGGTCAGGCGGCCCACGCGGCGCACGACGATCTTCTCACCGATGACGGCCTGCATGGAGTCGGTGAGCTCCTTGACGGTGGTGCCGTCGACGGCGACCTCGGCCAGGGCCTCGGCGGTCTCGGCGCCGGAGTCGATGGCGGCGGAAAGGACCTTGTCGGCGAAGTCGAGGAACTTCTCGTTCTTGGCGACGAAGTCGGTCTCGGCGTTGATCTCCACCAGGACGCCCACCTGGGCGCCGTCGGCGTCAACCACCTTGGCGGCGATCAGGCCGGCGGAGGCGGAACGGCCCTCGCGCTTGGCGATGCCCTTCAGGCCCTTGACGCGGATGATCTCGATGGCCTTCTCGGCGTCGCCGTTCGCCTCGTCGAGCGCCTTCTTGACGTCGAGCATGCCGGCGCCGGTCTTCTCGCGCAGCGCCTTGATGTCAGCGGTGGTGTAGTTCGGCATGAATATCTCCTGGAATTGCTTAAGGAAGACTCGTGGCTGGGACGGCTCAGGCCTGCTCGGCGGGGGCGGCCGCGGCGGGCTCCTCCGCGTCGGACGGTGCAGGCGCCTCGGCGGCGGCCGGCTCCTCGGTCGCGGCGGAGTCGGCGGCGTCGGTGTTCTCGGCGCCGGCCAGCAGCTGGGCCTCCCACTCGGGCAGCGGCTCGGCCTCAGCAGCGGGAACCTCCGCCTCCTCGCCGGTGCGGGCGCGGCCGGCAGAGCGGGCCACGAGTCCATCGGCGACGGCGTCGGCGACGATGCGGGTCAGCAGGCTGACGGAACGGATGGCGTCGTCATTGCCGGGCACAGCGTAGGTGACCTCGTCGGGGTCGCAGTTGGTGTCCAGGACGGCGATGACGGGGATGCCCAGCTTCTGCGCCTCGGAGATGGCCAGGTGCTCCTTCTTGGTGTCCACCACCCAGATGGCGGCCGGCGGCTTGGCCATGTCGCGGATGCCGCCAAGGGTCTTGACGAGCTTGTCCTTCTCGCGACGCATCATGAGCAGCTCCTTCTTGGTGTGGCCGGAGCCGGCCACGTCGTCGAAGTCGATCTGCTCAAGTTCCTTCATGCGGTCCAGGCGGCCGCGCACGGTGGTGAAGTTGGTGAGCATGCCGCCCAGCCAGCGCTGGTTGACGTAGGGCATGCCGACGCGCTGGGCCTGCTCGGCCACGGCGGCCTGGGCCTGGGTCTTGGTGCCGACGAACAGGATGTTGCCGCCGCGGGCGACGGTCTCCTTGATGAAGTCGTAAGCGGTGTTGATGCCGTCGATCGACTGCTGCAGGTCGATGATGTAGATGCCGTTACGCTCGGTGAGGATGAACCGCTTCATCTTGGGGTTCCAACGGCGGGTCTGGTGACCGAAGTGGACACCGTTCTCAAGCAGCTGGCGCATGGTGACAATCGCCATGAGGGTCCTTTCAGGCGCGCCCGGCGGACGCGCAGTCAGGGGCGCCCGCAGTCGTAGCGGGGCACCCGGTTATGGGTGGTTAATCCCTTTTGACCGCGGTCCCTGTGGGCGGGGCGCGGCTGCCCGGAAGCCGGGCATGGGGCCTGGTGTCCGCGGCGCTGGGCCACCCGCCGTGCTTGCGCAATGCGGGACCTCGGCCGTGGCGCCCGAAAGGACGTTCCCGCTCCGCCGACGGCGGAGCGGGCGCGGACACGCGAAGTCAGCCGCGCACCGGAACGGCGGGTATCGCCGCACCCGCGCGGGGCTGCGGGCGCGAGGCTATCACAGCGCCGTCGGGGTGCCCGCGGGCCCCTCCCTGCCGCCGAGTTCGACGCGGCGGCCGAAGCGGAGCATCGGTAGGCGGCGGAGGCCGGGGACCGCGCACCGGCGTCCACAGGCGCGGTTGGAAACAGGCGGCTGCGCCAGTTGTCCACAGGTGAGCGGCGCCGCAGATGCGCTCCGCCGCACGCCGACGCACCCTGGCGCCATGAGCAACCTCACAGCCGCCGACACCGGCGTCGGCGCCTCCACACCACTCAGTTCCACGACCACCGCCGACCCGAGTTGCGGCGCCCGCGAGCACCCTGCTGCCCAACTCGTCGGACGTGCCAACGGCGCCCGCTCACCCGTCGGACCACGGCGACGACGCCCGGGCGGACCGCGACGGTGGGCCCGCAGCCTGGCGGGGGCCAGTGCCGCACTGGCCGCCTGCGCCGCCCTCGTACTGTCGCCGATGCCGGCCGCCGAAGCGGAGGCCTCGTCCGCCGCAGCCACGCCGCGGCCCGTGGTCATGGCCTGGCGGGGCAGCGACCCGAATCCGCTGCAGGCATTCGCCTCCGGGACCGCATCGGAACCGACCGCGACGCTGACCGGGGTGCTGGCCGCGCGGGTGCGCTACGCCTGGCCCACCGGCATGGCGACCACGGTGCTGGCCGACTTCGATCCGCCGGCGGTGGTCTGGGGCTCCGGGCACCGCGGCGTGGACCTGGCGCTGGCGGCCGGCTCGCCGGTGCTGGCGGCCGCCGACGGGACGGTGGCCTTCGCGGGGATGGTGGCCGGACGGCCGGTGGTGTCCATCGACCATGCCGACGGCATCCGCACCACCTATGAGCCGGTGGAACCGTGCGTCAAGGCCGGCGACGTGGTGGCGCGTGGCCAGGTGATCGGCACACTGCAATCCGGTCACCGCACCGACGGTGCGGACGCCCTGCACTGGGGCGCTCGCACCGGCCCGAAGACCTACGTCAACCCGCTGCGCCTGCTTCAGCCGGCGGTGATCCGCCTCAAGCCGCTCCACTGACCGAACCCGCTGGTGCCGCCCCGGCTTACCGCACGCGACAGGCGAACTCGACGTCAAGCAGCCGTCAGGCCCGCGGGAAGGCCTGGGCGTAGACGGCACGCAGGCGCTCGGCGGACACATGCGTGTAGCGCTGGGTGGTGGCCAACGAGGAGTGGCCCAGCAGCTCCTGCACGCTGCGCAGGTCCGCTCCCCCGCTGAGCACGTGGGTGGCCGCGGAGTGACGCAGCCCGTGGGGGCCCAGGTCCGGCACACCGGCCCGGGCGGCGGCACGGTGGACGATTTCGCGCACGGCCCGCGGTCCGATGCGGCGCCCGCGCGCGCCCAGGAACAGGGCCGCCCCGGCGTCGGCGGCGGCTACGGCGCCACGCACAGCCAGCCAGTCCTCCAGGGCCGCGGCGGCGGGCCCCCCGTAGGGCACCATGCGTTCCTTGTCTCCCTTGCCCAGCACGCGCATGGTGCGGCGGGAGGCGTCCACGTCGCCGAAGTCCAGGGCGCACAGCTCGGACACTCGCACGCCGGTGGCGTAAAGCACCTCCAGGATCGCGCGGTCGCGCAGAGCCAGTGCGCGATTGGTTTCGGCAGCATCGTCATCCGCCACCCCGACCGTGGCAACGGCGTCGGCCGCCACATCCAGCAGGGCGGCGGCCTGGGCGGGGGTAAGCACGGAGGGCAGGCGCCCGTCGGCGCGGGGCGAGCGCAGCCGGGCAGCGACGTCGGCATCCAGCAACCCGCTGCGGTAAGCCAGGTGGAGAAGGTACGGCAGGCCGCGGCGCGGCGGGCAGGGTGGCGCGGGCGGCGCCGCCAGCGGACATGGTGGCCAGCCAGGCG
>NZ_MTPX02000083.1 GCF_002154335.2 Actinomyces ruminis | reverse complement strand
GGCCGCCACTTCCCCGGAGCTTCTCAGCCCGGCGGGGGTGTGCTTCCAGGTCGGAGGGGTTATATGAGTCCTGCCGCCGGACGGTGCCGGTCGCGAGGGTTGGGGAGCCCAAAGACCGACACCGCCACCGAGAACCACGAGGGTACATGGGAGCCCACGCTGGTCCGCTCCGGCGAAGGAGGCGAGAGCCCCCGGGAGATGGGAACCCCGGGCCGGCTCCCCTCAACGCCACGGGCCGTGGGGCCGGGAGAGACAACCCGACCCCACCGGCCAAAACACATTTCAGCAGCCCTCACTCGACAGCGAGAAGGTACTTTCGGCTGCGACTCGTCGGCGGCAGCGCCGGGCTCATGTCCCGGACCGTCCTTGTACCGTCACACCGTGCTCCGCTCCACCAACTCCATTTCCATGACCACTGTTTGAGGCGCCTCGCCCTCGATCATCGCCAGCGCCAGCTCGGCCGCGCGCTCCCCCTCCTCACGCAGCGGCTGATGCACCGTGGTGATTCCCGGTTCGTACTGCGCGGCCAGAGGGTGATCGTCGAACCCGATCACCGAGATCTCACCGGGAACATCTCTGCCCGCATCGCGCAGCGCCTCAATGACGCCGACGGCTATGCGGTCCGAACCGGCCAGCACCGCATCGAATTCAATACCGGAGGCCAGTAGGCCGCGCATGGCACGGTGTCCGCCGAGCTGATCCCAGCCGGTGTGTACGATCCGATCCTCGCTCAGGCGTTCGCCGAGCACACGCCGATAGCCCCTGATGCGGTCGGCGGAGGCGGGGTTGTCCGCCGGCCCCATGATGCACACGACCTCGGTCCGACCCGCCCCCACGAGAGCCTGCGCGGCCAGAGCGGCGCCGTCGACGTCGTCGGAGTAGACGGTGGAGAAGATCCCCCGGTATGGGTCGCCCTCCAACTGGCCGCACAGCACCACGGGCACGGGCAGATCGACCAGCCGGTCAAGCAGCTCGCCGCCCTCGTAGGGGGTGATGACGACGACGGCATCCACCGCACCCCGCCCGATGTGCTCCAGCACACGCTCGCGCTCCGCGGGCGTGGCCGCCTCCAGGATCATCGGCAGATTCGGCCCGTCCGCGAGTCGCGAGACAATCCCCTCGCACAGGCGCGCGTAGGTGGGGTCGGTGAACAGCTCGGCGAAGGGATCGGTGAACAGCAGGGCGATCGCCTCGGAGCGCCCCACAGCCAGCGCCCGCCCCCGCCGGTTGACGACGAATCCCGTCTGCTCCACGGCGCGCATGACGCGCTCGCGCGTGGCCGGCTTGCACTTGGGGGAACCGTTGAGCGCACGGGAGACCGTCGACGGCGCCACGCCCGCGGCGCGGGCGACGTCGGCGATGGTCACGCGCCTGCCCGGAGATGTCACGGGCCCATCCTGCTAGAACATCTCGATTCTTGCATCCCACTTGCATCGGCGGGCGGGGCGCCCTAGATTGTGGAACCGCTTCCACAAGAGCGTGGAAGCGGTTCCACAAATCAAGGAGCACGTCAATGGCGCATGCGAACGACTGGGAGAACCCGGGTCTGCCCCACCGGCACCGCCTGCCGGCACGGGCCTACTTCTTCGGATACGACTCCCCCGAGGCGGCCGCCACCCGGGACCGGGCGCGTTCCCGGGGATTCACGGACCTGAGCGGTCTGTGGTTCTTCCGCCTGTTCGACTCCCCCCGCCGGGTGCACGCCGAGCACCTGGCCTTACCCCACCCCGAATGGGGGCGGGTTCGCGTCCCTCACCTGTGGCAGGTGGACGGATACGGCCCCCTGCAGTACACCGACGAGGGCTTCCCCTTCCCGGTCAAGCAGCCCCTGGTCCCCTCGCACAATCCGACGGGCGTGTACCAGCGCGAACTGCTCCGCCCCGTCCTGGCCCCGGGCGAGCAGGCGGTACTGCGCCTGGACGGGGTCGACTCCTACGCCGAGATCTACCTCAACGGCGAGTTCGTCGGCATGACCAAGGGCTCCCGGCTCAGCGCCGAGTTCGACGTGACCGAGCTGCTGACCCGGCGCGCGAACCTGCTGTCTGTCAAGGTTCAGCAGTTCAGCGACGGCACCTACGTGGAGGACCAGGACATGTGGTGGCGTCGGGGATCTTCCGCGACGTCTACCTGATGGTCCGTCCGTCCGCACGGCTGGAGGACTTCCAGGTCACCACGCACCTGACCGACGACGGCGGCGCCGACGTAACGGTGGCGGTGCGCACCCGCGCCGTCCGCGACGTCCGCCTGACGCTGATCGGCCCGGACGGCACCCGCCTGGAGAGCACCGCCGCCGACGACGCCCCCGGCACCCTGCACGTGCCCGAGGCGCGCACCTGGAGCCCCGAGTCCCCCGTCCTGTACGACCTGGTCATGTCCGTGCACGACGCCGACGGCGCCGTCGTCGAGACCGTGCCGCACCGCCTGGGCCTGGCGGAGTTGAGCATCGTAGATGGCAGGCTGCTGCTGAACGGCGCCTACTTCAAGATGCGCGGGGTCAACCGGCACGACCACGACGACCGTCGCGGCCGTGCTGTCGGCATGGCACGGGTGCGCCGCGATCTGGAGCTGATGAAGCTGCACAACATCAATGCGGTGCGCACCTCCCACTACCCCAACGATCCGCGCTTCTACGAGATGTGCGACGAGCTGGGTCTGCTGGTGTTGGCCGAAACGGACCTGGAGACCCACGGCTTCGAGAACACCGGCGACATCGCGCGCATCACCGATGACCCCGCCTGGGAGCCGACCTTCGTGGACCGCATCGAGCGGCTGGTGATCCAGGAGCGCAACCACGCCTGTGTCGTGGCCTGGTCGCTGGGCAACGAGTCCGGATTCGGCTGCAACATCCGCGCCATGTACGCCCGCTGCAAGCAGCTGGATGCGCGGCCGGTGCACTACGAGGAGGATCGCGACGGCGAATGCGTGGACCTGATCTCCACCATGTACTCGCGCGTGTCGCAGATGAACGACTTCGGCGAGCACCCGCACCCCAAGCCGCGCATCCTGTGCGAGTACGGGCACGCGATGGGCAACGGGCCTGGCGGCCTGGCGGAGTATCAGCGGGTCATCGACCGCTGGGACTCCATCCAGGGCCAGTTCATCTGGGAGTGGTGCGACCACGGACTGGCAGCCATGACCGAGGACGGCCGCGAGTACCACACCTATGGCGGTGACCACGGCGACTACCCGAACAACTCCAACTTCTGCATCGACGGGCTCATCTTCCCCTGGCAGGAGCCGAGCCCGGGCCTGACCGAGTACAAGCAGCTGCTGTGTCCGCTCGGGGTGGGTTGGGATGACGGCGAGCTGCGGGTACGCAACGGCCGGTTCTTCACCGACGCCTCCGACATCGTCCTGGACCTGGAGCGGGTCGTCGACGGCGTCGCCGAGCCGCTGGGCCGTCTCACACCGGGGCCGCTCGCACCGCAGCAGGAGATGGGCACGGCGCTGCCCGTGCCTGTCGAGCCGGGCCGCTCCACCCACCTGCGGGTGCGCGTGCGCTCCACCGCGGCAACAGCCTGGGCGCCGCGGGGCCACGAGCTGGGCGTCTTCCAGTTCGTCGTCGCCGACTCGACCGGTCCCGACGCCGCCGCCCACCTGCGCACGGAGGCCTCCCGGATGGAGGTGCGGGCGAATGACGACGAGCTCGTCATCTTCGGAGTGGATCAGGAGCTCCGCTTCGACATCGTCACCGGCGCCCTGACCTCCTGGGTGCGTGGCGGCAGACCGGTGCTGGCGGCACCGCCCGCCGTCGGCTTCTGGACGCCGCTGATCGACAACCACCAGCAGGAGGCGGATGCGCTGTGGACCGGCCGCAACCTGCAGCTGATGCAGACCTCCACCCGGTCGGTCGTGCTGCGGAGGGAGGAGAACGCCGCCGTCGTGGAGGTGGCGCAGATCATCGGTCCGCCCGCGCAGGAGCTGGGCTTCGAGGTGGACCTGACCTACACGATCACCGGCTCCACGGTCAGCGTCGGCGCCGTCGGCCGCGCCTACGGCGAATACCACGACATCATTCCGCGCATCGGCCTCACCTGGGAGGTCCCCGGCTCCGCCCATCGGGTCGAGTGGCTGGGGCTGGGCCCGGGCGAGAACTACCCGGACTCCCGCGCGGCCGCCGTCGTGGGCCGGTGGAGCACCACCGTGGAGGAGATGCAGACCCCCTACGTGGTGCCGCAGGACTGCGCCAACCGGGGCGGGGTGCGCTGGCTAACGCTCACCGACGCCGACGGCGCGGGCCTGGCCGTGGCCCGCACCCCGCTGCGGGGCGCCTGCGAGCCGCCGGAGGACTTCGACTTCTCGGTGTGGCCGTGGACGTGCCAGGACATCGATGCCGCCCGCCACCGCACCGACCTGGCACCTCGGGAGAACGTGACCGTCAACGTCAACCATCGCGTGCTCGGACTCGGCTCCAACTCGTGGGGCTCGGAGGTGCTCGACACCTACCGGATCCGACTGGAGGACTTCTCCTTCTCCTTCGATCTGATCCCCCTGGACGCCGACGGGGTGGCCCCCGCCGGAGGGGCCGGTGAGTCCGCGTCCGGCCTGCCCGGGACGGGCACAGCACCCAAAACCCCCACAACCCCCGGAACAGGAGCGTGAACCGATGCGGCTCTTCCCCGATCTCGACTCACTAGCCCGCGAGCGCGGGGCCGCCAAGAAGTGGCTGCGGACCTGCCAGGCGATCGACCACCTGCCCGCGCTCCGGCCCGCTGTGGCGTACTCGGTGGGCGATTCCCTGACTTACTGGAAGGACTCGACCCAACGCCTGCTGGCCGCCTGGGGCGTAGGCGACGGCCTGGTGGCCTCACGCCGCTATCTGAACGTGCTGCACGCCGTCGACGCCGATCTGACCGTGCAGGTGGTGCCGGTCGCCGTCGCCCCCGTGCGCACCCCCTACGACGACCTCACCGACAGGGAGGTGCACGAGCCCGCCGAGTCGCTGCGGACGGTGACCGTGCCCGCCGGGGGAATCGGCGTGGTCGACGTCTCCGAGGCGTTCCGGCTGCTTCCCGGCAGCGGCGACGCCGCCATCATCCGCGTCACCGTCGAGGAGGCCTCCTTCCCCAACAAGTAACCGAACCGAGGCGCCGTCGGCGCCGTGCACCCACCATCCAATCAACCGCAAACCGCACGATTCATGTGCGCGCCGCCGGGATCGCAGCGTCGTCACCGGCCTGAGAGCGCACACGAGTCTGCACGAATCAAGGGACTGCACCATGTCTTCGTCTTCCGAAACTCGGGCGCGGATCGGCCAGTTCGCGCTGCTCACCATGACGGTCTCGGCCGTCTTCAACATCCGCAACGTCATCAACAACAACGTTGCGATCGGCCTGGCGTCAGCGCCGGCCTTCTTCCTGGCCACACTGCTGTACTTCGTTCCATTCACGCTGATCATCGCCGAGTTCGTGGCCATGAACCGGTCCTCGGAGTCTGGGGTCTACCAGTGGGTGAAGACCTCCATGGGCGGGCGCTGGGCCTTCATGACGGCGTTCTGCTACTGGTTCGTCAACCTCTTCTACTTCGCCTCCCTGCTGCCGCTGATCCTGGTGTTCACCTCCTACCTGCTGACCGGCGGGGACAGGGAGATGTCCCCCTGGATGATCACGGCGCTGTCCATCGCGATCTTCGCGGTGGCCACCTGGGTATCAACCAAGGGCGCGAAGTGGATCGGCACCATTACCTCGATCGGCGCGTCGGCGGTGCTGGTACTCACGGGCGTGTTCATCGTCGCCTCGCTGGCGGCCCTGATCGGCGGCGTGGAGCCCGCCTCCCCGATCACCCTGCGGGCACTGCGGCCGGACACCTCCTCCTTCGCCACCACCTGGGCCTTCCTCGGGACCCTGGCCTGGATCATCCAGGGCGTGGGCGGCGCCGAGTCGGTGGGCGTGTTCCTCAACGACCTGCGCGGCGGCGTCAAGGCCTTCGTGCGCACGATCGTGGCGGCGGGCCTGATGATCGGCCTGCTGTACGCGGTGGCCTCGCTGCTGATGAACGTGTTCGTGCCGACAGGCGGCCTGGACTACTCCAACGGACTGTTCGTGGTGATGGGGGCGGTCGGCGAGCACTTCGGGGTGCCGGCGGCGATCACCTTCCGGGTGGTCGGGCTGGTACTGCTCGCGGCCACGCTCGGCTCGCTGCTGATGTGGACCTCGACACCGGTGAAGATCTTCTTCTCCGAGATTCCGGCGGGTGTGTTCGGCGGCAGGCTCGTGGAACTGAACCGGCAGGGCATTCCGTGGCGGGCGGCCTGGCTGCAGTTCGCCATTGTGGTGCCGATCCTGATCATTCCGGCGCTGGGATCGAGCAACATTGATGATCTGCTGGGCATCGTCATCAACATGACGGCGGCCACGGCGTTGATCCCGCCGCTGCTGATACTGCTGGCCTACCTGGTGCTGCGCCTGCGCTACGACGCCGCACCCCGGGAGTTCCGCATGGGCTCGCGGCCGGTGGGGCTGGCGATCACGGTGTTCCTGCTGGCGGTGTTCGCCTTCGTGTTCGTGGCGGGCACCACGCCGCTGGACCAGCCGCTGTGGCTGACGCTGGTTTACAACGTGGGCGGTGTGGTGGTGTTCCTCGGCGCGGCGCTGGCCTGGTACCAGCGCTACATCGACAGGCTGCGGGCACGCGACCCGCGGGCGGCCCGGACCGAACTGGCTCCGTCGTCCAGGACGCGTGAGCAGGAGGCCGCGAACCGGAGGTCATAAGTGGACGACGGCGGGAATTCTGCCGCCGCCGATCTACTACGACACGGCCTCAAGGCTCTACTACGAGCTTTTGCACCCTGGTGTACGGCAATTCGCCGTGCGCCAGGGTGCAAAACATCGCAGCAGAGGGCAAAGGCTCGCAGTACACCCGCCCAAGCACACCCATCCAGCACCACGGGGCGGCCCACGGGGGCCGGTACACCAGGGCCGGGCTCGGCTTGCCCGCATGGCCGCCACTTCCCCGGAGCTTCTCAGCCCGGCGGGGGTGTGCTTCCAGGTCGGAGGGGTTATATGAGTCCTGCCGCCGGACGGTGCCGGTCGCGAGGG
>NZ_MTPX02000019.1 GCF_002154335.2 Actinomyces ruminis | reverse complement strand
GTCGGCCCGGCGCCCGCCCGGCGGCCTCCACTGCTGAACCCGCACCGGCCCCCGCCACAGATCAGCAGGTCGCCGCCCCGCCCGAACGTGAGCAGGCCGCGGCGGCGCCGCGTGAAGAGCACCTGCAGGCGCTGGACTTCACCGCGCCGGAGCCGGAGCACGACTACGAGGAGGACGAGCAGGAGCGGGCGGTCAACCGGACCACCACCGCCGTGCTGATCGTTGTCGTATTGGCGGTGCTGGTCGGGGTGTTCTTCGCCGTGAACAACCTGCTCGGGCTGGCCGGTGTGACGTTCCAGGACGACGACATCCCCGCCGCCAAGACCGTGCCCACCGCCTCGGCCACCCCTACGCCCGAGCCGGAGCCGGAGCCGCAAGAAGAGCAGGCCGAGCCGGCCGCAGAGATAAAGCCCTCCTCCGCCCAGTCGCTTGACCCCTTCGGGGACAACAATGAGCACCCGGAGAACGCCGCCCTCGTCATTGACAGCGCCACCGATCAGGCGTGGTCGTCGCGCTACTACTACGACGCCTCCCTCGCCTGGAAGCAGGGCATCGGGATGGCGGTAACGCTGGAGCAGGAGGCCGAGATCTCCGGCATCGACGTGCAGGGCACCGGCACCGGCGGGAACGTGCAGGTGCGCGCCACCAGCGCCGACGATCCCACCGGGGGAACGCTGCTGGCCGAGGGGGCCTTCACCGAGGGCACCACCTCCTTCGAATTCGATCCCACCTCCACCAACTCCGTGGTGCTCTGGGTGACCGACCTGCCCACCGCCGCGGACGGGCAGTTCAAGGTCACCATCTCGGAAATCACTTTCAAGTAGTCGGCTCCGCCGGAACAAAGCCCCGTGCGCCCCGGTTCATCGGGCAGCAGGCGAGCGCAGCCGATAGCTGCGGCGCCCAGCACATACGAGAAACACGCAGAATCAGGAGAGTCATGGTCCACGACGTCGTCATTGTCGGCTCCGGCCCCGGCGGTTACACCGCGGCGATCTACGCCGCCCGCGCCCAGCTGCAACCGATCGTCCTCGCCGGCTCCGTGACCGCCGGCGGCGCCCTGATGAACACCACCGAGGTGGAGAACTACCCCGGATTCCGCGAGGGCATCATGGGCCCGGACCTGATGGCGCAGATGCAGGAGCAGGCCGAGCGCTTCGGCGCCGACGTCCGCTACGAGGACGTCACCGGCCTGGAGCTGGTCGGCGACATCAAGCGCATCACCACCGACGACGCCGTATACGAGGCGCGTACCGTCATCCTGTCCACCGGCTCGGAGTACCGCAAGCTCGGGCTCGACGGCGAGGACCGGCTGTCCGGCCACGGGGTGTCCTACTGCGCCACCTGCGACGGCTTCTTCTTCAAGGACCAGCCGATCGTGGTGGTCGGCGGCGGGGACTCCGCCATGGAGGAGGCCCTGTTCCTATCCCGCTTCGGCTCCTCGGTGACCGTGGTGCACCGCCGCGACCAGCTGCGCGCCAGCGCGGTCATGGCCAAGCGCGCCCAGGAGGAGGAGAAGATCGACTTCGCCTGGAACTCCCGGGTGGTGGCGCTCAATGGCGCCGAGGCCCTGGAATCGGTGACCCTGGAGGACACCGTCACCGGCGCGCGCCGCGAGATTCCGGCCGCCGGGCTGTTCGTGGCCATCGGTCAGATCCCGCGCTCGGAGCTGGTGGCGGGCGTGCTGGAGCTGGACGAGGCCGGCTACATCAAGGTGGACTCCCCCTCCCAGCGCACCAACATTCCCGGCGTGTTCGCCTGCGGCGACGTCGCCGACCCGCACTACCAGCAGGCGGTCACGGCCGCCGGCTCGGGCTGCCGGGCCGCCCTGGACGCCGAGGCCTACCTGGCCGAGCTCGACGCCTGAGCGGTCACTCGGAGACGCGGCCGCGGGGCAGCTCTGCGAACTTATTTGCTGTCTTCCATACTTATACAATTCCTGTTCTTACCGAGGAGGCACCATGTCTGACACCCTAGCCGTCACCGACGCCACCTTCGAGGCCGAGGTCATGCAGTCCGAGGTCCCCGTCGTCATCGACTTCTGGGCCGAGTGGTGCGGCCCTTGCCGCCAGATGGCCCCCGTCGTGGACGAGGTCGCCGCCGAGATGGGCGAGCGGGCCAAGTTCGTCAAGGTGGATGTGGACGCCAACCCGGCCACGGCGCGCTCCTTCGGCGTGCGCTCCATCCCCACCTTCGCCGTCGTCTCGGGCGGGGAGGTCGTGCACCAGTTCGCCGGCTCCCGCCCGAAGGCCTCCTTCAAGGCGCAGCTGAACAAGGTCATCGCCTGAGTCGCCCGGCGGGGCTGCCGAGCCCTCTTCCTGCGGAATGTCCAAGACCGGCACAAACGCCGGAAGCGACGACCAGACCATACGACACAACCGCATGATTCCAATGATCGTCGGCGGGCCCTTCGGGTCCGCCGACGCGTTCATGCCGGTTTTGGACATTCCTCATCCCCGACGGGGTCCGGCTGCACTCACGCAGGAGCGTGCGCAGCATGGAGCGGCGGCAGGCCGAGGCACTGCGACTGCTGTTCTCGGGGCTTAGTGACAAAGAGGTCGAGAATCTGTTCGACGCCGTCGTCTGGGCCGCGGGTGCGACCGCGGTTAGCCGCAAGGTTCGGCGGTCGCATACGATGAGCGCGTCACACCACGGCGCACGGGAGGGCGGCACATGCACCGCACGCAGGACACGAGCTACATCTCTACCCGGGGCGGCATGGCGCCCACCGGCTTCCTGGACGTGCTCCTGTCCGGATTGGCCCCCGACGGCGGCCTCGCCGTCCCCGCCGCAGTCCCGCGCATCACCGCCGCCACCTTGGAGTCGTGGCGGTCGCTGAGCTATCCGGAACTCGCGGCGGAGGTCATCGGCCTGTACGCCACCGATATTCCGTCAGCGGATCTGCGGGCGCTGACCGCGACCGCCTACGGTCCGGAGCATTTTCCGGAACCGGTGGTGCAGCTGCGTACGCTCGACGCCGTCGCCCCCGGGCTCGCCCTGGTGGGACTGTCCGAGGGGCCGACCATGGCCTTCAAGGATCTGGCGATGCAGTTCCTCGGGCAGGCGATCCCGTACGAGTTGGCCCGCGAGGGACGCGTGCTCAACATCCTCGGTGCCACCAGCGGCGATACCGGCTCGGCGGCCGAGCATGCCTTCCGGGGACGCGACGGCGTCAGCGTCTTCATGCTGTCCCCGCAGGGACGCATGAGCGATGTGCAGCGCGCGCAGATGTATTCGCTGGCCGATGCCAACATTCACAACATCGCCGTCGAGGGTGTATTCGACGACTGCCAGAACCTGGTCAAGGCGATCAGCAACGATCCCGCCTTCAAGGCCGAGTACGCTATCGGCGCGGTCAACTCCATCAACTTCGGACGCATCGCCGCCCAGGTCGTCTACTACGTGTGGGCCTGGCTGCGGGCCTCCGACACCGCCACGCGGGATCACACCGACGCCGTGACTACGCCCTTCCGCGTGGACGTGGCCGTACCCAGCGGTAACTTCGGCAACATCTATGCCGGTCACCTGGCCCGCACCATGGGCGTGCCCATCCGGCGGCTCATTCTGGCCACCAATGAGAACAACGTGCTGGACGAGTTCTTCTCCACCGGATCTACCGGCCCCGCGCGAGCACGCAGACCCTGGCCACCTCCAGCCCGTCGATGGACATCTCCAAGGCCTCCAACCTCGAGCGTTTCATCTGGACCCTGCTCGGCCCGGAGGCGTTCGCAGCTCGCTGGCCGGAGCTCGAGCGCACCGGCGTCCTGGACCTATCTGATCAGCTCGGTCGCCTGAGTCAAGAGTTCGGTTTCGTCTCCGGCGCCTCCACCCACGCCGATCGGCTCGCCGCCATCCGCCGGGTGCAGGAGGCCACCGGCGCCCCGATCGACCCGCACACCGCCGACGGCGTCACCGTGGCACTGCGCGTGCTGGAGCCCGACTTCCCGACGCTGGTACTGGAGACCGCCCGCCCGGAGAAGTTCCCCGAAACCGTGGCCGAAGCGCTCGGTCAGGCTCAACCCGTACCCGAGAGCATCCAGCGCCTCCTGCGCGCTGAACAGCACGTGGTGCGCATACCCAACGACGAGTCGCGGCTGCGCGCGCTCATCGCCGCCGACGCCCTGCACCCCTGACCGCCTGGGCGGCGGCCGAAGTGTTTCACGTGAAACATCCGCGCCCCTTGTTCGACGAAGACATCCTCCGACGGTCGACCGCGAACCGATGTTTCACGTGAAACATCGCCGCTAAGCCCAGGCGTGGCAGACTGTTCCTCAACGAAGCATCACCCGCCGGGAGGGATATCCACGTGAACGAGACCAACCCACAACGAGGCAACCGGCTGGATCCCTGGCTCGATTCGTACGCCACCCGAGCGTACGGCCTCCGCGAGTCCGAGACCCGCTCCCTGTTCGCCGTCGCCTCCCGCCCCGAGGTGGTTTCGCTCGCCGGCGGCATGCCCAACCTGAAGGATCTGCCGCTGGACGAGCTGGCCGAGGCCACCGCCCGCATGATCCGCAAGGACGGCGGGCGCGCACTCCAATACGGGAACGGCCAGGGGATGCCTCGCTTGCGCGAGCAGATCCCCGAGGTCATGGCCCTGGAGGGCATCGACGCCGACCCCGACGACGTCGTCATCACCACCGGCTCACAGCAGGCGGTAGACATCGTCAGCGAGCTGTTCATCGACCCGGGCGACGTCATCCTCACCGAGGCCCCCACCTATGTGGCTCGCTGTCCATCTTCTCCACTTACCAGGCCGACATCCAGCAGGCGCCCATCGACGCCGACGGTGTCATTCCCGAGGCACTGGAACAGACCATCACGGATCTCGAGCGGCAGGGCAAGCGGGTTAAGTTCTTCTACTGCCTGCCCAACTTCCACAACCCGGCCGGCGTCAGCCTCTCGGAGGAGCGGCGCCCACAGGTCATAGAGATCTGCCGCCGCCACCACATCCTCATCATCGAGGACAACCCCTATGGGCTGCTCGACTTCCAGGGCCGCACCCACACCGCGCTCAAGACCCTGGCTCCCGACGACGTCGTCTACCTCGGCTCCTTCTCAAAGATCTTCGCACCCGGTTACCGCGTGGGCTGGGCGGTGGCACCGCCGGCGGTGCGGGAGAAGATGAAGCTGGCTTCCGAGGCCGCCATCCTGTGTCCGAGCTCGGTGGGCCAGTTCTCGATCTCCACCTACCTGGACAACTTTGATTGGCGCGGTCAGATCGAAGGCTTCCGCACCATGTACCGCAAGCGCCGCGACGCCATGGTGGACGCGCTGGCGGAGTTCATGCCCATGTGCACGTGGAACGTGCCCGAGGGCGGCTTCTACGTCTGGGTCAGACTCCCCGAGGGGCTGGACGCCAAGGAGATGCTGCCGCGCGCCGTCACCAACCTGGTCGCCTACGTCTCCGGCACGGCCTTCTACGCCGGCGGGAACGCGGGCCGCGACCACATGCGCCTGTCCTTCTGCTATCCCGAACCCGTCGACATCCGTGAGGGAGTGCGGCGTCTGTCCGAGGTCGTCACCCATGACCTTGACCTGATCAACCTGTTCGGCCCCGCCCGGCAGCGTCCCTCGGGCGGGGTCTCCGCCCCCTCACCGGATCAGGTCTGAGCCTCCGCCGCCCGCACCGAACCACATCTACATCGAACCGACTTTTGACATCGAGGAGCCGTCATGTCCGACACCCCGGAAACCATCCCCGACGCGCCGCTGCGCATAGCTGTACTCGCCGGCGGTCTCAGCCACGAGCGTGACGTGTCGCTGCGCTCCGGGCACCGCGTCGCCAATGTCCTGAAGCACCTGGGCCACGACGTGCTCGTCATGGACGTGGACGCCCGCACCATCCCTTCGCTCAAGGCCTTCAGCCCGATGTGGTGTGGCCGCTGGTGCACGGCGGGCACGGCGAGGACGGCGGGCTGCAGAACGTCCTGATCGCCCTGGGCCTGCCATACGTGGGCACGCACTCGGACGGCTGCCAGCGAGCATCCTTCAAGCCAACCGCCAAGGCGTCCGTGCGCGCCGCGGGCGTCCTCACTCCCGACTCGGTGACACTGCCCGAGGCGTACTTCAGTCAGCTCGGCGCGCAGGACGTGCTCGGCGTCGTGGCCGGGCACCTCGGCCTGCCGGTGGTGGTCAAGCCGAACCAGGGCGGCTCCGGGCTCGGCGTCTCCTACGCGGAGAATGCCGACGAGCTGCGCACCGCTATGGTCTCGTGCTTCGCCTACGACGAGCGGGCTCTGATCGAGAAGTACGTCGCGGGCACCGAGCTCGCGATCTCGGTGGTGGACACCGGCGACGGTCCGCGCGCGCTGCCGGCGGTCGAGGTGGTCTCCCAGGGTCGCTATGACTTCGACGCCCGCTACAACCCCGGCCGCTCAGAGTACTTCGTTCCGGCCCGTATCGACGAGGCGGTGCATGCGCGCGCCCAGGAGATGGCGGTAACCGTGCACCGCGCACTCGGACTCGGCAACCTCTCGCGCACCGATCTGATCGTGGACGCGGAGGGCCGGCCGTGGTTCATCGACGTCAACGTCATTCCGGGCATGACCGAGGTCTCCCTGTTTCCCATGGCGGCGCAGGCGGACGGCGACCTGCCCAAGCTGTACGACGAGCTCGTCCGCCACCCCGCGGTGCGTCCCTGACCCACCGCGCCGATGCACGCGGGCCGCGATGTTTCACGTGAAACATCGTGGCCCGCGTCTTTTCGTGTCCGTCTGATCGCGGACTGGTGTCCGATGGGTTGCCGCGGAGACAACCGCGCGCTTGGTCCCCGCGTCAGCCTTCGTCGAGCGAGGTGCCTGGAGCCAGCGCCTCCACGATCCGCGCCAGATCCTCATCGCCGGCGAATTCGATGGTGATGCGGCCCTTCTTCGCGCCCCGAGTCACCTTCACGCGAGTGTCGAAGGCATCGGACAGGCGCGTCGACAGGGCCGGCAGGGGGGTGTTGCGGGAGCGCGTCACCGTCTTCATGGCACCGGTCGCCTCGGCCGGTTCGCCGTACACCGCCACAATCTCCTCGGTGGCGCGCACCGACAGCCCCTCGGCCACCACTCGCTGGGCCACACGCTCCATGGCGGCGGCGTCGGGCAGTCCCAGCAGTGCGCGGGCGTGCCCCGCGGAGAGCACCTCCGCAGCCACGCGCCGTTGCACCAGGGGGGGCAGCTTCATCAGCCTCAGGGTGTTGGAGATCTGGGACCGGGAACGCGCGATCTTCTCCGAAAGCTCGACCTGCGTGCAGTCGAAGTCCTCCAGCAGCTGCTGGTAGGCGGCGGCCTCCTCGAGCGGGTTGAGCTGCACGCGATGCAGGTTCTCCAGCAGGGCGTCGCGCAGCAGCTCCTCGTCCGCGGTGTAGCGCACCACCGCCGGGATCGTCTCCATACCGGCCTCTTCGCGGCGCGCAAACGCCGCTCGCCCATGACCAACTCGTAGGTAGCGGCCTCCGCGGGATCCGCATCCTCGGGCTCGCCTGCCGCGTGATCCACCGGATCATCTATACGGCGGACCACGATGGGCTGGAGCAGACCGACCTCCCTAATGGAGTCGGCCAGCTCCGCAATGTCGTCCTCGTCGAAAACCTGCCGCGGCTGCCGCCGATTCGGGACGATCGACGCAATCGGCAGCTCGGCGAAGGTGGCACCGGGCACCGGCACCAGTTCGACGTCGGGCTCCGCATCACCGCTGGCGGATGTTTCACGTGAAACATGGGCAGTGGGGGCCGCCTGTTCCACAGCGGCCGCGGGCCGCTCGCTCTCCGCGGTCTCCACAGCGGCGCTCTTCGCATCTCCTGCGGCATCCGGGTCCGTCTGCGCCCGGGGGCGTGAACCTGCACCCCGGCCACCCCGCCGGGAGCGCTTGGAGGGGGCCAACAGCGTCGCGGCGATGTCATCCGCGCGATGCACCGAGCCGGGCTCCGCCTCCGCAGCGGCGTCGGTGCCGCGGTTGTCAGGGAAGAAGACGTCGGAGGGGCGGCGGCTGGGGTTCTCCACCTGCGCGTCGGGGATGAGTGCCTGCAGCCCGCGTCCCAGGCCGCGCTTCTTCTGAGCCATCGTTATGCCTCCGTGGGTTCGTCCTGCACAGCGTGCTCGGCGCCGCGCGCCGCGATCTCCATCGCCAGCTTCTTATACGCAACGGCGCCGCTCGAGCGGGGATCCCAGAATACGACCGGCGAACCGAATGATGGCGCCTCCGCCACGCGCACCGAGCGGGGTATACGAGTCTTGAGCGTCGCCGCGGGGAAGTAGGTGCGTACCTCCGCCTCCACCTCCTTGGCCAAGGTGGTGCGCGCATCAAACATGGTCAGGGCAATCATCGAAACGCTCAGATCCGGGTTGTGGATCTGTGCGATGCGATCCACCGAGCGGGTCAGCAGTGCCAAACCCTCGAGCGCGTAGTACTCGGCCTGCATGGGGATGAGTACCTCCCCGGCGGCCACGAAGGCGTTGATCGTCATAATGCCCAGGCTGGGTGGGCAGTCGATGAGCACGTAGTCCATGCGAGGCAGCCCCTGCGCCTCCCGGTCGCGCAGGAATTCCTCCAACGCCAGGCGCATGCGTGATTCGCGCTGAGAGGAGTTGATCAGCTCGATCTCCACGGCGGCGACGTCGAGCGTCGAAGGCACGCACCACAGGGTCTCGGCGAAGCGGGTGCGCACGGACACATCCTGAATGCGAGCGCCCTCCACCAGCACGTCGTAGATGGAGGCCTGGTCCTCGTCGTGCTCCACGCCGAGCGCCGTCGAGGCGTTGCCCTGGGAGTCGGCGTCCACCACCAGCACCTGCAGGCCCGCCTCGGCCAGCGCGGCCGCGACATTGACCACGGTGGAGGTCTTGCCCACGCCGCCCTTCTGGTTGGCCACCGCGATGATGCGGGTGTGCTCGGGTCGGGAGAATCCGCCCTCGGCTACTTCATCCAGGGCTGAGCGGTCAGCGCGGAGCTGATCGAAGATGGAGGATCCTGACAATCTGCTTCTCCTACGGCGTCCCGTCGGCGTACGCCTCTCGGCGCTTCAGTCTACGTGAGCTGCCGGCGCCATTCGGTCAGCGCGAGGCGGGCCGTCGAACCTGAACGACCTTGGTGACCTCCTCGCCGGGGGTGACCACCTCGTGGATGACGGCGGGCTCGAGGCGCGCCCGCTTGATCACATACTTGGCGTCCTCGACCTCGGCCTCCGCCCGCGCGCCCTTGAGCGCGAGCAGGCTGGCACCCGGCCGGAGCAAAGGTGAGGTCAACCTTATCAACTTTGTGAGATTCGCCACTGCGCGCGCGGTGACGGCGTCGTACTTCGCACGCAGCTCCTCCGCCCGCGCGCGCCGGACGTTGACGTTGTCCAGGTCGAGTTCCGCGACCACATCGTCGAGCCACTGGGTGCGCCGCTCCATGGACTCCACCAACACCACCTCGAGATCCGGTCGCAGCAGGGCGACGACGACGCCGGGAAAGCCGGAGCCGGAACCGATGTCGGCCACCTTTCCGTGGTCGGGCAGGAACGGGACCACGGCGGCGGAGTTGACGATGTGCCTGGTCCACAGGCGCGGCAGCTCGCGCGGTCCCACCAGCCCGCGCAACTCGCCCTCCTCGGCGAGCATCTGGGCGAAGTGCTCGGCCGCGCTGAAGGCGGGGCCGAACATGGCCCGCATCTCCGCGGTCGGCTGCTCCACCGCCATGGGCGCGTGGACCTGCGGGGTGGCGGGTTCGGGCGTGTTCATCGGCTCACGCCTGCTCGATGTCGCCCGACTCGTCTACGGCGTCGGCGTCCGGCTCCGCCGCGTCCGCCTCTACCTCGTCTGAAGTGTCGACCTCGTCGGGAAGCATGACCACCACGTGCCGGTGCGGCTCGGTGCCCTCGGACTCGGAGAACAGGCCGGCCGCGGCGACGACGTCGTGGCACACCTTCCGCTCGAAGGGGTTCATGGGCTCCAGCGCCACCGACTCACCGGTGGCCTTGACCTTGTTGACCGCCTCGGCGGCGATCTTGGTCAGCTCGGCGCGGCGCGCCGCGCGGTAGCCGTTGATGTCCAGCATCAACCGGGAGCGGTTGCCGGTGCGTGCCTGGACGGCCAGGCGGGTGAGCTCCTGGATCGCCTCCAGGACCTCGCCGTCGCGGCCAACCAGGTCGGCCAGCTCGCGCTCGTCACCCTCCTCGGAGGCGATGATGGCCACCGAGGCGCGGCCGTGGTCGACGTCGATATCGATGTCGCCGCCGAGGTCGACGATGTCGAGGAACTCCTCCAGGTAGTCGGCGCCGATCTCGCCCTCTTCCTCGAGGTCCTTGACACTGCTGACCTGGTGCTTGGGGTGCTGTGCGTGCTCGCTCATGGGACTGTCTGCTTCGCCTCTCGTTGGTGCCCTGCCTCCGGTGATCCGGACTCAGCGGGGCTTGCGCTTGTTGTTCTTCTTGTTCTTGCCGGCCTGAGCCTTGCGTTTGGCGGCCGCCTGCTTGCGGGCCCGAGCGCGCCGCTCGTAGCGGCGTCGGGCGATCTCTTCCTGGGTGAGGCCGACGGCGTTGGCGGGCTGGTCGGCGTCACTGTTGTCTGCTCCGGTGTCCTCGGGCGCGGTCTTGTCCAGGCCCGCTGCGGCCGAAGCATTCTGCGGGTGCTTCTTCTGCCGGTCCTTGCGGACGGGCTGGGCCCGCTGTCCGGTACGAATGGTGCCCTCGGCCTCCGCCTTGGCGCGCTCTTCCTCCTCCAGCGAGGGCAGTCCCTTACGGGCGCGACGGGCGTTCTCGCGCGCCCGCATCTTCTTCTCTGCCTCGGAGCCGGGCGCCGGCATCTTACGGATGGTGAAGAACTGCTGACCCATGGTCCACAGGTTCGTGGTCACCCAGTACACCAGCACGCCGATCTGGAACTGCACGCCGGTAAAGGCGAAGAAGATCGGCATGATGGTCATCATCAGGCGCTGGGAGCGCATGGCCGGGTTGTCGGAGTTCTTGGTCGACTCCGGCATATTCTTCATGCTCAGCTGCGCCATCGTGTACCACTGGGTGACGCTCATCAGGATGATCATCACTACGGTCACGATCTTGACCGTGACATCGCTGGAATTCATGAACGACGCCGACAGCGGCGCCCCGAACAGCGTGGAGGCCTGCACCTGTTCGGCCAGCGCGGCCGTCAACGGGCCGATCGAGTCGTGGTCGGCGTAGGTGCCGGTCGCGACCGCCTCCAGATTCGCCAGCACGCGGAACAGCGCGAAGAACACCGGCATCTGGATCAAAATGGGCAGGCAGGAGGCGAAGGGGTTGGTGTTGTGCTTGCGGTACAGCGCCATCATCTCTTCCTGCTGGCGCTGCTGCGAGGCCGGATCCTTCTTGCCCTTGTACTTCTCCTGCAGCGCCTGCAGTTCGGGCTGCATGAGCTGCATACCGCGGGAGGCGCGGATCTGCTTGACGAACAGCGGCATGATCAGCAGCCGCACGAACATGGTCAGGCCGATGATGGAGAGGACCCAGGCGACGCCCGGCCCATCGGGAAAACCGATGAAGACGAGGAATCGATGGATGTTGACCATGACCCAGGCGACGGCGACCTTGAGGGGCCACAGGATCGTGTCCATTGCACTCCTTGGTTGAAATGTGCTTGAAAGCTGGGGGCGGCGTGCGGCTCACACTGCCGCATGAGGTGGTGAGAGGCCGGTTGTGCTGAAGGTTGCGAGTAATGGTGGGCAGTGGTGCTAGGCGCCGTCGACGCGCAGTACCAGCGGCGCATCGACGCCGTCCGGCGGGGCGCCAGAACGGGGGCGGCCGTCCGGGCAGTGCTGCTGGGCGCGAGCAGCAAAACGCGGCACGTCGGGGGGCAGGTGATAGCGCCACCGGCCGGGATCCGGAACGTGGTCGACGCCCCCACGGGTTAGCGGGTTGCAGCGCAGCAGCCGCCAGGCGGCCAGCAGCGTGCCCTTGAGGGCGCCATGCACCCCGATCGCCTCGACGGCATAGGCGGAGCAGGTGGGGTAGTAGCGGCAGCGGCGCGGCAGCGCCGGGGAGATCCACTGTTGATACAGCCCCACCAGGGTCAGTGCCGTACGGGCCGCTGCAGAGGGGCGACGAGCTTGCGGTGAGGAGGTCATCGGCGCCGTCCGGTATGCGCGAGACGGCGGCTGCGGGCCAACAATCGGTCCAGATCCGCGGCCAGCTGTTCGCTGGTGGCGCCGTCGGCGCCGGCCAGGCCTCGCACGACCACGCGCGCCCCCGGCTCCAGCGTGTCCAGGCGTGCGCGCATCAGTGCGCGCACGCGCCGTTTGATCCGGTTGCGGTGGGTGGCGCGGGGAACCTGCTTCTTAGACACGACGACGCCGACGCGGGCCTTCGGAAGTGCGTCTACGGCCCCGGCCGCGCCCACTGCTGGACGAGAGTCGGGGCCGTCATTCGGTCCGGCGCAGTAGTGCACCACCAGTCGGCGACTGCCGCTGCGCGCACCGGATTTCACTGCGGCGGAGAAGTCCTCCGACCGCAGCATCCGATGCGCCGCCGGAAGCACCTCAGGCCGCGAGACGGGCGCGGCCCTTGCGGCGGCGCGAGGCCAGAACGGCACGGCCGGCACGGGTGCGCATGCGCTTACGGAAGCCGTGCACCTTGGCGCGGTGACGGTTGTTGGGCTGGAAGGTCCGCTTGCTCACGGGTGTTCTCCTGGTGCGATGATCGGAACCGTGCATCGCCAATCGCGGCACGGTCGCTCGCGTTGGCTGCCCCATGGTTCGGGACGTGACTCCACACGAACGTCCACACCACCATAGGGGCAGGCTTTCCCCGCGGTCAAACGAATACCGCCGCATTGTGATGAGAACCCGAACACGCCCAACCCGCGGCCGACCTCGCCCAGCCGTGAACGCTGAACCCGGCGGCCCGCCCGACTGGAGGTCCGCCGTCTTTTCCCAAGCCTGTGAACTATCGGCGTCCATGCCTGTGTACAGCCGGCATCGGCTTCGGCCGAGGTCGAGCGCGACTAGCCCCCGCCCGGCACCAACGTCGCGAGGCATGTCTTAGGGCCCGGCGGTGCCCGCGCAGGGGTGCCATACTCTTCCCCAGCTGTGGACAAACCTGTGTGCAACTGACTGCGCGGCGGGCGGGTGGTCCGGACGCGCTACGCGTGCTAGACGGCCGCTCAACATGCGTCCGGTATCGGCTACGGTTCCACTAGCGCATCCGCCCAGCCGACTTCCAGCCGGCCGGGCCATCATCAACACCACCATCCCCAACCATCGACCAGTTTCCAAACAGTCAGTCAGGAGTCAGCCGTGGCCGACGAAGCGACAACACAGTGGCGCTCGGCCCTCGAAATCCTTGCCTCCTCGGCCGAGCTCGGCAGGGCAAGTTGTCCATCATTCGCACCACCCGTGCCGTCGACGTCGACGGCACGCTGGTACTCATTGTCGGTTCCGGATTCGCCAAGGGCGTCGTCGACGGCTCCCGAGAGTTGATCGCCCAGGCGCTGCGTCGGGTGGCCGGCTACGACGTCCCCTTCGAAGTGATCGTTGACACCTCCCTGGAGTCCTCCGCACCCGTGCTCGCCAATCGACCCGAAGCGCCCACCACCCGCCTGGCCCGACCCGCCGTCGAACCCCTGCCCGAGACGCCCACCCCGACCGTGACCTCCCCGACCCCACCCGCGGCGGCACCGACCACCACCCCCGGTTACATGAGCAGCCAGCTCTCCCCGACGGCGGAGCCGCCGAATGCGGACTCGGATCTGAACCCGAAATACACCTTCGACACCTACGTCACCGGCTCCTCCAACCGGCTGCCGCACGCCTCGGCCATCGCGGTCGCCGAGGCCCCCGCCAAGGCCTACAACCCCCTGTTCATCTACGGCGGCTCCGGCCTGGGCAAGACTCATCTGCTGCACGCCATCGGCCACTACGCCCGCCGGCTCTACCCCTCCATCCGGGTCAAATACGTCTCCAGTGAGGAGTTCGTCTCCGACTTCATCGCCTCCGTGGCCGACGGCCGCATGGACGCCTTCAAGCGCCGCTACCGGGAGGTGGACATCCTCCTGGTGGACGACATCCAGTTCCTACAGGGCAAGGAGCAGACGCTGGAAGAGTTCTTCCACACCTTCAACGCCCTGCACACCGCCAACAAGCAGGTGGTGCTCACCTCCGATCAGCCGCCCAAGGCGCTGGGCGGGTTCGAGGAACGACTGCGTTCGCGCTTCGAGTGGGGACTGCTGGCCGACGTGCAGCCGCCGGACTTCGAGACCCGCACCGCGATCCTGTCCCGTAAGGCCAGCGCCGAGAGGCTGGACCTGCCGGCCGACGTGCTGGAGTACATCGCCAGCCGGGTCACCACCAACATTCGTGAGCTGGAGGGCGCCCTCATTAGGGTGACCGCCTTCGCGTCGTTGACCAAGCAGCCGGTGGATCGCACGCTGGCGGAACTGGTGCTCAAGGACATCATCACCGACCCGGCCAGCGAGGAGATCACCTCTGCGCTGATCATGGCGCAGACGGCCGACTACTTCGGCATCAGCATCGACGACCTGTGCTCGGCCAACCGGGCGCGCACCATCGTCCACGCCCGCCACATCGGCATGTACCTGTGCCGTGAGCTGACCGACATGTCCCTGCCGCAGATCGGGCGTGAGTTCGGCGGCCGCGACCACACCACCGTGATGAGTGCGGATAAGAAGATCCGTACCCAGATGCCCGAGCGACGCGAGACCTACAACCACGTGGCCGAGCTGACCGCCCGCATCAAGCAGGCGGCCCAGTCCTCCGCCGGCTCCTGACGCGCCAACGCCCCTGTGGACGGCGCTGCGGAGCGGGAGTGGACAACGCGGGGTCGGTGTGTGGACTTGCTCGACCGCGCTTGGGGACGACAACGCGAGCGAACTACACAATCCACCGCCGTGGGCGCGCGCCCACGGAACCACGAATTTGTAATTCCACATCCGCGTGCCGCACGCCGCCACCGCAAACACCGGTTTTCCCCATCATCCACATCACCTACAACCCCTACCAGACTTGTCATTCACCGCGCTTTAAACTCCGCCCGCACATGGGTCGCGAGCCACCCCGCTCCGTAACCCACGCTGCCGCGCCGACCGCATGCCCGGTGCTCACGGTGCATCGCGGGGGCGGATGCGTCTACACTCAGCGAAACACCACACACAACACATTTACGCCGGGACAACCGGCCGCCGAGGAGGCACTTCATGAAGCTCAGGGTCGACCGCGACGTCCTCGCCGACGCCGTCACCTGGACCGCCCGCTCCGTGCCGGCGCGTCCCCCGGTGCCCGTGCTGGCCGGCGTCCGCCTCGAGGCCACCGCCACCTCCCTGATCCTGGCCTCCTTCGACTATGAGGTTTCCGCACACTGCGAGATTCCGGCCGACGTCGAGGAAGAGGGCGTGGTCCTGGTCTCCGGCCGACTGCTGGCGGACATTGCCAAGTCCCTGCCCTCTAAGCCCGTCGACCTGGAGGTCGAGGGCACCAAGGTAAACGTCACTTGCGGCGCCTCCCGCTTCGCGCTGGCCGCCATGGCCGCGGACGACTACCCGGCGCTGCCGCAGATGCCGGGTGTTGCCGGCACCGTCGACGCCCACGACCTGGCCCAGGCCGTCTCCCAGGTCTCCGTTGCCGCTTCGCGCGACGAGACCCTGCCGCTGCTGACCAGCGTGCAAATGGAGGTCGACGGCACTTCCCTGACCCTCATGGCCACCGACCGCTATCGACTCGCCGTGCGGGAGATGACCTGGCAGCCGCAGGACCCTCAGATGGCCACCCAGGCGCTGCTGAAGGCACGCACCCTGTCCGACGTCGCCAAGTCCCTGACCTCCACCGGCGACGTGACCGTCGCGCTGACCGAGACCGACTCGGCCAGCTCCAGCCTGATTGGCTTCGAGGCCGGCGGACGCCGCACCACCAGCCTGCTGACCGACGGCGACTACCCGCCGGTGCTGCGCCTGTTCCCCGAGACCACCACTATTCATGCCACCGTCGGCCGCGAAGAACTCATGAGCGCCGTGCGCCGCGTCAGCCTGGTGGCGGATCGGGCCGCCCCCATCCACATGTCTTTCACCACCGGGAACCTGGCCCTCGACGCCGGGCAGGGCGACGATGCACAGGCCTCCGAACAGCTGGTCGCGCACCTGGACGGCGAGGACATCGCCACCGCCTTCAACCCCGCCTACCTGCTCGACGGCCTGGGCGCCATCACTCAGCCGTACGTGCGCTTCGACTTCACGCACCCGTCCAAGCCCGCGGTACTGACCGGCATGAGCGCCATCGATGGCGAGGAGGATCCCTCCTTCCGCTACCTGATCATGCCGATCCGCTTCGGCGCCTGAGGGCGGCCCCGGCCCCAATGCTTCCGGCGCTCAGCCGCATCCTCCGCCGGTGCGGGGTGACGGTGCGAGGAATCGGCGGCGACGCCCTCGTAAGCCCGAGTCATCCAGGGGAGGTGAGGCGGCATGTACGTCTCTGACCTGGCCCTGGACGACTTCCGCTCCTTCCATGAACTCGTCCTCGCCCTCGAGCCCGGGCCGACGGCCTTCATCGGTCCCAACGGGCAGGGCAAGACGAACCTGGTGGAGGCGATCGCCTACCTGTCCACCCTGTCCAGTCATCGCGCCGGCACCGACGCCGCCCTGGTGCGCCGCGCCGCACCCGGCAACGCCCAGCCCGCCGGCGCCGTTATCCGCGCGAAGGTGCTCCACGGCGAGCGACCCAGCGTCCTGGAGTTGGAACTGATCGCCGGGCGCGCCAACCGCGCGCGCCTGAACCGGGCCAACGCCCGCCCCCGTGACCTGTTGGGGATCCTGCGCACCGTCGTCTTCGCCCCGGAGGACCTGGCCCTGGTGCGGGAACAGCCGAGCGTGCGCCGCCGCTTCCTGGACGACCTCGCCGTCACCTTGCGACCCACGCTCGCGGGCGTGCGCGCCGAGCACGACAAGATCCTTGCGCAGCGCGCCAGTCTGCTGAAGTCCGCCCGGGCCGCCCGGGCCTCAACCGCCTCCATGCTCTCCACCCTGGAGGTGTGGGACGCCCAACTGGCCGCCGCGGCCGCCCGCCTGATCGCCGCCCGCATCGACGTCGTGCAACGGCTGCGCCCGTGGGTGGCCGACTGCTACAGCCGCGTCAGCGAGGGCCGCACGCATGCCCGTATCGCCTACCGCGCCAGTCTGCTGGCTCACGAGGGTGCCGAAGACCCCGATCCGGCCGACGAGGCCGCCATCCTGGCCGCCGAAGCGTCACTGCACGACGTGCCGGCTACCGCCGCGCGCCTGGAGGCGGCGATGGGCGACCTGCATGCCCGCGAAATCGACCGGGGCGCCAACCTGGTGGGCGCCCACCGCGACGAGTTGGAGCTGTTCCTGGACGTCCTGCCCGCCAAGGGATTCGCCTCCCACGGTGAGCAGTGGTCCTTGGCCCTGGCACTGCGCCTGGCCTCCTACGAGATGCTGCGTCACGACGTGGACGCCTATGCCGGAGATGGCGAGCCCGTACTCATTCTCGACGACGTCTTCGCCTCCCTGGACGATGTCCGCCGCCGCGCCCTGGCCGGGATCGCCGCGGGCGCCGGTCAGGTGCTGCTCACCGCCGCCGTCGACGACGACGTACCGGCCGCCCTGGCCGGAGCCCGCTTCCACGTCACCCGTACCGAATCCGGATCGCAGGTGCAACCGTGACCGAACCCCGCACTCCGGCGCCTCAGGGCGACGCCGACCCGGCCGACGCTCTTGCGGCCCGCGCCCTGGCCCGTGAGCGCGGCCGCGCCTGGGAGGCGGGGCAGACCCGCAGCCGGCTTTCCCGGCAGGCGGCGGATGCCGACGGCGTAGCCGCCTGGGACCAGCGGCGTCGCCGCTCGGGTCGAGACGCCGAGGCGGACGGAGTGGATGCCGCCGATCTGGATCGCGGCCCCGGACTGCCGCCCGGTCGTGACCGCCCCGGCCCAACCCGCTTCGATCCGCGCACCGGCAAGCAAGACTTGCGGCGCTACGCCGAGCGGCACGGCTGGGCCTCGAAGCTGGCAATGGCGTCGGTGGCGGTGCATTGGCGGGAGATCGTGGGCGAACAGATCGCCGAGCACGCCGTCATCGAGCGCTTCGAGCCCGGCCGCCTGACCCTGCGCGCCTCCTCCAGCGCCTGGGCGCAGCAGCTGCGGCTCCTACTGCCCGGAATCGAGCGGCAGGTCAACGAGGCGCTCGGCGAGGACGGCGGCGCCGTTGAAATCCGGATTCTGGGTCCGGCCGGCCCCACCTGGCGGCATGGGCGTTTCGGCGCGGCCCGCGGCGGCCGCGGCCCGCGCGATACCTACGGGTGATCAACCGGGTGACTTTGCCCACGTCGCAATTGGCGTCATGACGCCCGAAACCGGAGCCGAACACGGTAGAATCGGCGCGGAAATGCCCATGGTGCGCCCAAGGACAGGCACCAGGTACCCACCTACACGCGCCGGGTCCCAAGCCCGAATTCCGGCGCCTGGGTGCCCGTATGGGAATCAGCCCGGCGCACATGACGAGGAGCAACTGATACGTGTCTGACCTGGATCAGCCTGTGACCGCGAACAGCAACACCGGCAGCAGTGAATCTTCCGCCGAGCCCGCCCCGGAGGCGGACGCCGTCACCACTACCCACACGGAACACGGTTACGACGCCGGTGACATCACCGTCCTGGAGGGCCTGGAGGCGGTGCGCAAGCGTCCGGGCATGTATATCGGCTCCACCGGTGAACGCGGCCTGCACCACCTGGTCTACGAGGTGGTGGACAACGCCGTGGACGAGGCGCTGGCCGGCTACTGCGACCACATCGAGGTCACCATTCAGGCGGACGGCGGCCTGCGCGTGGTCGACAACGGCCGCGGCATCCCGGTCGACGAGCACCCCACCGAGCACAAGCCCACCGTCGAGGTGGTAATGACCATCCTGCACGCCGGCGGCAAGTTCGGCGGTGGCGGCTACGCCGTCTCCGGCGGCCTGCACGGAGTGGGTATCTCCGTGGTCAACGCCCTGTCCACCCGCGTGGATACCGAGGTGCGTCGGCAGGGCTACGTATGGCGCATGAGCTTCGGCGACGGCGGCCGCCCGCTGACCCCCCTGGTCCGGGGCGAGGAGACCGACGCCACCGGAACCACCCAGACCTTCTACCCGGACCCGGCCATCTTCGAGACGACCGTCTTCGACTACGAGACCCTGCGCCGTCGCTTCCAGCAGATGGCCTTCCTGAACAAGGGCCTGCGCATCACCCTGACCGACGAGCGCGAGGGCGTGACAGACTCCGGGGATGAAATCACCGGCGACGAGCTCGGCACCGCCGACGATCCGGTCAAGGGCCACCGCTCGGTCACCTACTGCTACGAGCACGGGCTGCGCGACTACGTAGAGTTCCTGAACCGCTCCAAGAAGGTCGAGCTGATTCACCCCGAGATCATCGACTTCGAGGCTGAACAGGACCTCGGTGATGGGCGCGCCATCAGCCTGGAGATCGCCATGCAGTGGACCGGCGCGTACTCGGAGTCCGTGCACACCTATGCCAACACCATCAACACCACCGAGGGCGGCACCCACGAGGAGGGCTTCCGCACCGCGCTGACCACCCTGGTCAACAAGTACGGGCGCGAGAAGGGCCTGATCAAGGACAAGGACGACAACCTCACCGGTGACGACATCCGCGAGGGCCTGACCGCCGTCATCTCCGTCAAGCTCACCGAGCCGCAGTTCGAGGGGCAGACCAAGACCAAGCTCGGCAACACCGAGGCCCGCACCTTCGTGCAGCAGACCGTATACGCCCGGCTCGGCGACTGGCTGGACTCCCACCCCGCCGACGCCAAGGCCGTGCTGACCAAGGCCACCCAGCCGCGGCCGCCCGCCTGGCCGCCCGCAAGGCCCGGGAGGCCACCCGCCGCAAGGGGGTGCTGGAGACCGCCTCCATGCCCGGCAAGCTGCGCGACTGCTCCTCCCGCAACGCCGAGGAGTGCGAGATCTTCATCGTCGAGGGCGACTCGGCCGGCGGCTCCGCAGTCGGCGGCCGCGACCCCGAGCACCAGGCGATCATGCCGATCCGCGGCAAGATCCTGAACGTGGAGAAGGCCCGGCTGGACCGCGCCCTGTCCTCCGACACCATCCGCTCGCTGATCACCGCCTTCGGCACCGGCATCGGTGAGGACTTCGACATCTCCAAGCTCCGCTACGGCAAGATCGTCATCATGCCGACGCCGACGTGGACGGCCAGCACATCGCCACCCTGCTGCTGACCCTGCTGTTCCGCTACATGCGGCCGCTGATCGAGCAGGGCCACACCTACATCGCCATGCCGCCGCTGTACCGGCTCAAGTGGGTGGGCGCCGAGCACGAGTTCGCCTACTCCGACGCCGAGCGCGACCAGCTGCTCGCCGCCGGCGCCGAGGCCGGGCGCCGCCTGCCCAAGGAGGGCGGCATCCAGCGCTACAAGGGTCTGGGCGAGATGAACGACCACGAGCTGTGGGAGACCACCATGGACCCGGCCAACCGGATCCTCAAGCGGGTCACCCTGGATGAGGCCGCCGACGCCGACGAGACCTTCTCCATCCTCATGGGGGACGACGTCGAGCAGCGCCGCTCCTTCATCCAGCGCAACGCCGCCGACGTCCGCTTCCTGGACATCTAGGCGGTCGGCGGGCTCCCGACCCCCGACAGCGGCCGGGCCGGCCCCGCCGCCCGTCGGCTCGCCGTCGGCCCGCGCACCGCGCCACCACTGAACTTCAGCACCCCACCAGCAAAGGAAACCCGTGAGCGACGAGACCACCGAGCTCCCCGCCCTGGAGCCGACCGGAGACCGCATCCACCCGGTCGACCTCCAGATGGAGATGCAGCGCTCCTACCTCGACTACGCCATGAGCGTCATCGTCGGACGCGCCCTGCCCGACGTGCGCGACGGGCTCAAGCCGGTTCACCGCCGGGTCCTGTACGCCATGTACGACGGCGGCTACCGCCCCAACGCCTCCTTCTCCAAGTCCTCCCGTGTGGTGGGCGAGGTCATGGGCAACTACCACCCCCACGGCGACGCCGCCATCTACGACGCGCTGGCCCGCCTGGTGCAGTGGTGGTCGCTGCGCTACCCGCTGGTGGCCGGACAGGGCAACTTCGGCACTCCCGGCAACCTGGGACCGGCCGCCCCCCGTTACACCGAGTGCAAGATGGCGCCGCTGGCCATGGAGATGGTCCGCGACATCGACGAGGAGAGCGTCGACTTCCAGGACAACTACGACGGCCGCAACCAGGAACCCGTCATCCTGCCCGCGCGTTTCCCCAACCTGCTGGTCAACGGCTCCGAGGGCATCGCGGTGGGCATGGCCACCCGCATCCCCCCGCACAACCTGCGCGAGGTCGCGGCCGGCGTGCAGTGGTTCCTGGACCACCCCGAGGCCTCCCGTGAGGAGCTGCTGGAGGCGCTCATCGAGCGCATCCCCGGCCCGGACTTCCCCACCGGTGCCACCATTCTGGGCCGGCGCGGCATTGAGGACGCCTACCGCACCGGCCGCGGCTCCATCACCCAGCGGGCGGTGGTCAATGTCGAGGAGATTCAGGGTCGCCAGTGTCTGGTGGTCACCGAGCTGCCCTACCAGGTCAACCCCGACAACCTGGCAGACAAGATCGCTCAACTGGTACGTGACGGCCAGATCGGCGGCATCGCCGACATCCGCGATGAGACCTCCGGCCGCACCGGGCAGCGCCTGGTCATCGTCCTCAAGCGCGACGCGGTGGCCAAGGTCGTCCTCAACAACCTCTACAAGCGCACCCAGCTGCAGGATAACTTCCCCGCCAATATGCTGGCCCTGGTCGACGGCGTGCCCCGCACCCTGTCCCTGGACGGCTTCGTGCGCCACTGGGTGGACCACCAGATCGACGTCATCGTGCGCCGCTCCCAGTACCGGCTGCGCAAGGCCGAGGAGCGCCTGCACATCCTTGAGGGCCTGCTCAAGGCGATCGACGCCCTCGACGCCGTCATCGACCTCATCCGCCACTCGCCCACCACCGATGAGGCGCGCACCGGCCTGATGGAGCTGCTCGGCGTCGACGAGGCGCAGGCCGAGGCCATTCTCTCCCTGCAGCTGCGCCGCCTGGCCGCCCTGGAGCGCCTGAAGATCCAGCAGGAGTCCGACGAGTTGACCGCGCGCGTGGCCGACCTGAAGGACATCATCGCCGATCCGGCCCGCCAGCGCGCCATCGTCTCGGAGGAGCTCGCCGAGATCGTCGACAAGTACGGCGACGACCGCCGCACCAAGATTCTCCTTCGACGGGGAGATGAGCGCCGAGGACCTGATCCCCGAGGAGGAGGTCGTCGTCACCATCACCCGCTCCGGCTACGCCAAGCGCACCCGCACCGATGCCTACCGCTCCCAGCACCGCGGCGGCAAGGGCGTGCGCGGGGCCGCCCTGCGCGAGGACGACGTCGTCGACCACTTCTTCGTCACCTCCACCCACAACTGGCTGCTGTTCTTCACCAACCTGGGCCGCGTCTATCGAGCCAAGGCCTACGAGTTGCCCGAAGGCGGCCGCGACGCCAAGGGACAGCACGTGGCCAACCTGCTCGCCTTCCAGCCGGGTGAGGAGATCGCCCAGGTGATGGAGCTGAGCGACTACCAGCAGGCCGACTACCTGGTGCTGGCCACCCGGCGCGGCCTGGTGAAGAAGACCCGCCTGACCGAGTACGACTCCAACCGGTCGGCCGGGCTGATCGCCATCAACCTGCGCGAGGACGCCGAGGGCAACCCCGACGAACTGGTCTCCGCGGCGCTGCTGTCCGCGGGGCAGAATCTGCTGCTGGTCTCCCGGCACGGTCAGGCGCTGCGCTTCACCGCCGACGACGCCACCCTGCGCCCCACCGGCCGCGCCACCAGCGGCGTGACCGGCATGCGCTTCCGGGAGGGCGACTCGCTGCTGGCCATGGACGTGGTTGACCCCGCTTGGGAGGACGCCGACCTGTTCGTCGTCACCGAGGGCGCTACGCCAAGCGCACACTGGCCACCGACTATCCGGTCAAGGGCCGCGGCGGTCTGGGTGTGAAGGTCGCCGACCTGGTGGAAGAGCGCGGTGACCTCGTGGGCGCACTTACCACGGCCCCCACCGACGAGGTCATGTGCATCATGGCCTCCGGCAAGGTGGTGCGCAGCGCCGTCGCCGAGGTCTCCCGCACCGGTCGCAACACCCGCGGCGTCACCTTCGCCAAGCCCGACGCGGGCGACCGCATCATCGCCGTGGCCCGCAACGCCGAGGATGAGTTCGATGATTCCGAAGAGGAGGCTGCGTCCGCGCCGTCGGCAGGTTCGGCGGATCAGGCGGCAGATGAAGCCGGAGTGGACGCTGCGGGCAATGGCGCCGACGCGGTATCGTCTGAGGACGACGAGAGTGAGGTCCAGGCATGAGTCAGCCGGAGTCCTTCCCGCCCGCCACGGGCGGACCGACCCAGTCCCCCGCGGCCGCGCCCGAGCCGGCCGCCCCCGCTGCGGGTCAGCAGAGCCCCAAACAACCCAAGTCGCCCGCCAAGACCATTGTGGGGCCGCGCCGCGTGCGGCTGGCCCTGACCCGCATCGACCGTGGTCGGTGATGAAGCGTCCTTCCTCCTGAGCGTTGCCGCCGGCATCATGCTGGTGGTGGCGGCGGCCTTCGTGTGGTTCATGCTTGACACCATGCACGTGTTCTCCACCATCCAGGACCTGCTGGACACCATGATGGACTCGAGCTACAACGCCTACTCGGCGCTGCTGGAGTACATGAAGTTCTCCCGGGCCATCTCCATGGCCACCGTCATCGCCGTCGTCAACATCATCCTGACGACCGCGCTGGCCACGATCGGCGCGTTCCTCTACAACATCACGGCTGCGCTCGTCGGTGGGGTTCATCTCACACTCGCAGATGAGTGATCGCATTTGGTTGCCGGCGACTCGGTAGGTTAGTCTCTTCCGCGTCGCAAGGGCCTATAGCTCAGTTGGTTAGAGCGCATCCCTGATAAGGATGAGGTCGCTGGTTCAAGTCCAGCTAGGCCCACCGCCCGCGGTGGAACGTGAGGAGGCTTCATGAAGAGCCGGACGCTCGTACTGGCCGCGTTTTTTTCATGCCTCGGGGTGACCGGCTACGCCGCTTGGCTGAAACTGGCGGCCAACCGTGCGGAGCGGGCCGCCTGGGCGGAGGTCACCGACCCCGTCGCATGACCGGGGGCCATGGCGCAATTGGTAGCGCACCTGCTTTGCAAGCAGGGGGTTACGGGTTCGAGTCCCGTTGGCTCCACTCACGATTCCCGGCACCAAGACCGGGCACTAATGACGCATCGAATTCGGTCGCCGCTCCGGGCCGATTCGGGGCGATCCCCCATGTTGCATGCGGCTGCCATGCGTCAGACTTATCCCATGAGCACACAGACCCCGGGCGCTTCGGGCCCGCGCCATGAACCCGGCGCCGACTCAGCGGGCGCCGGCGCCCGCACCGTGGTCGACTGGATCACCGTCGCCGGTGACCAGCTGATCGCCACCGTCAAGCAACTCGTAGCCGACGGGAACGTGCGCCGTGTCATTCTGCGCGACTCCTCCGGTCGCGAGTTCCTCAGTGTGCCGCTGACGGCGAGCGCGGTGGTCGGCGGCATTACCGTATTGGCAGCGCCGGTGTTGGCAGCCATCGGCGTTGTTGCCGCTATGGTCGCGGAGGTAACCCTCGAGGTGGAGCGCACCGACGTCGACGGGGAGTCTGACGAGGTAACGCCGCCGGCGCCGGACCCCGGGCCGGAGACATAGACACCCGCCGGAGCGATGTCGGTGTGGTTGGATCATGTCTGTGATCACTGCCACGCCGGAGACGGTCGCCTTGCGTCAGCTCGTCTCGGTGCATCGTGACGATTTCCTCGCGCTTCTCGCGCGATACGGGGCGACCAACCCCAGGCTTTTTGGCTCCGTTGCGCGCGGCACGGCGGATGCTGACAGCGACATCGACATTTTGGTCGAGATGGATCCTGCGGATGGCAATCTGCTCATGCGCGCGTCGGGACTCATGGAGGAGACGCGGGCCCTCTTCGGACGAGACGATGTCGACGTGTTCCTAGTGCAGCTGCTCAAACGGCCGATCTCCGCATCGGCGCTTGCCGAAGCGGTGCCACTATGAGTCGCAGCTCAGCCCGAAGACGTCCTCTCGCTTCCAGCCACGACCTCGCGCGTTACTCGCCGCGACCCTAAACGGAAGCGCCGCGTCGATGGTTTCGGGCGTGGCCGGTATGAAGCCATTGCGAGCGGTGATGCCGTACCGCGTGTGAGCGCTGCTCCACAGGCGCCGTGGCCTCGCCTGCACAGGTGGACGACGGAAGTCTCCCCATGCTGTGGGTTACTCCCTTTTCGTTGTGAACGTGCGCATTCAGCCGATTCATCCCCAGCTGTGCGCAACCCTGTGGAGAACCACACCGTTGTGTTTCCCCAGGGGTCTCCACAGGTGTGGAGGAATCACAGAGATGTACTTCCCCAGAATCCACAGCAGGGGGATCGGGTGTGGACACGGTGGGGTGGGCGGGCCTCACGTACGCGTTTGTCTCTTACGTACGCGTTTTGGAGCTGTCCGAGTACCTGGCACGGGGAAAGCTCCAAAACGCGTACGTTCGGCGGGAAGTCGTACGTGTGGTCGGGCGCCGTGACTAAACCAGGAGCATGCGGGTGGCGGCTAGGGCGACCAGTACCACGGCCACAATCACCGTCCCCCACGCGCCCACGGCGCCGCGTCGCTCCCGCGGCGCCCAGGCGTAGATCGCCGCCACAACCAGCCCGGTGAGAAGACCGCCCAGGTGCCCCTGCCAGGAGATGTTGGTTCCCAGCACCGAGATCAACACATTGATCACGAGCAGACCCACGATGGTCGAGGTATCGCGCCCGAAGCGCCGCTGAATGATGAATACAGCCGCGAACAGCCCGAAGATGGCGCCGGAGGCGCCCACGGTCCCGGTGATCCACGCCGGCGTCGTCGGCGCGGCGAGCCAGTAGATCGCCGTTGACCCGCCGAGGGCGCTAAGGGCTGTCAGAGCGATGAATCGCCAGCGCCCCAGCAGCGGTTCGAGCGTATTCCCGAGCACCCACAGCGCCCACATGTTCAGGCCCAGGTGTATTAGGGAGCCGTGCAGCAGGGCCGTGGATAGGAACCGCCACGGCTGGCTCGCGGCGAGCGCCGGCATGAAGTAGAACCAGCCCGTGATGGCCGGGTAGATCATCTGCCCACGTACACCATCACGCAGGCGCCCACCAGGAGCTTGGTCACCAAGGCGTCAGCTACCGGGCGCCCGCCCAGGGCGGTGCGCACGCCGCGGCGACCAGAATTTGCTCGGCGGGCGCAGTCCACGCAATGGATGCCGACGGCGCTGGGCACCTGGCACTCCGGGCAGGTGGGGCGGCCGCAGCGCTGACAGCGCACATAGCGACCCGATCCGGGTGCCGTGGGCAGACGGGCGGGGCGCCGACCTGCGGGTTCGAATCGGTCATGAATCGCTCCCGTCCCGACGACGCTGGTCCCGCCTCACTGCTGAATGGTGACAGAGGTGATGACCACGTCCTGAAGCGGACGGTCGCGCGGGTCGGTAGGAACGGCAGAGATGGCATCCACGACCCGCCGGGAGGCGTCGTCGGTCACGGCTCCGAAGATCGTGTGCTTGCCCTGCAGCCACTCGGTGGGGGCGGTGGTGATGAAGAACTGCGAGCCGTTGGTGCCCTTGCCCAGGCGGCGGCCGGCGTTGGCCATGGCCAGGACGTAGGGAGCGGCGAAGGTCAGCGAGGGGTCGATCTCGTCATCGAAGACGTAGCCGGGGCCGCCCGTGCCGGTGCCCAGCGGGTCGCCACCCTGGATCATGAAGCCGGGAATCACCCGGTGGAAGATGACGCCCTCGTACAGCGGGGCGTTTGACTGTGCACCGGTGCGCGGGTCGGTCCAGGTCTTCTCGCCGGTGGCCAGGCCAACAAAGTTGGAGACGGTCTCCGGTGCCTGCTCGGGGTAGAGCTCGAGTCGGATGTCACCGAGGTTGGTGTGGAGTGTCGCTTCGATGGTCGCTTCCATGTCCGCATCGTCGCACGGGAAGGCAGGCGTATCCCGGGACCCGGTGTTCACCCCAGGCAGAACGGCTCCCAGGTTCATGGGTGCGAGCTGCGTTACAGTGCCACCATTGAGGTGAACCACCTCATCGTTCCGAGCAGGGAGACCGAAATGGCTTACATCCTCGACAAGAAGATCGACCTCGATCAGGCCCGCCAGGAGGCGGCCACGCTCGCGGACAGCCTGGCGGCTCAGGCCGGCCGCGCCGCTGGTTGGGCGGCCCCCCGCGTCAACCGCGCCCGGGAGGAGTTCATCAAGGCCGCCAAGGAGGCACAGTTGCGCGCGCAGCCGGTCGTCGAGGAGGCGCGCACCCGGGTGGTGGAGGAGTACGTTCCTGCCGCCCAGCGCGCCGCTGAGGGCGCTCGCGTGCGGGTGGTGGAGGAGTACGTTCCCGCCGCCCAGCGCGCCGCCCTAGCCGCCCAGGAGGCCGCCAACACCGAGGGCACGCTGACCGAGCGTGCCCAGCGCATCGCAGTCGCCGCCAAGGAGGCGGCGCTGACCCCGGAGGTATCAGTGAAGAAGAAGCATCCCGTCCTCAAGACTTCGGCTGGCTCGCCGTCGCCGGCTGTGCCGCGGGCGCCGCTACGTGATCTGGCGCCGCAGCCAGCCGGTTGAAGACCCCTGGGCCGAGGAGTACTGGGCCGACTCCACCGAGGAGTCGGACTCCGAGCCTAAGGACATGTCGGCCGACACTCCGTCCGCGCCCGCGGCCGAATAACGCATCCGAGGCGGGGCCGGCGGTGTTGAGTCGTCGGCCCCGTGCGGTCGTCGACCGCCTCTTTTCGACGGTGCCCACCGCCAAATCCCGGCGGGCGGGCGCCGTGATGCGTCCCGCCGACTCGCGCCCCCGACCCTGCGTCCCGAGATACAAGTCTGCGCCATGGGTGTAGCCGTGCTCACGTCGTCGTAGCTAGGCTGACAGCATGAGCACCGCCATTCCCGCAAAGGCTCTGACACTCCACCAGGGCACGTCTGGAACCGAGACCGTGGTCATTCCCCAGCTCGGATTCGGCACCTACAAGATCACCGCCTCCGACGCCGAGCGCGCCGTCACCGCGGCCCTCGAGATCGGCTACCGGCATATCGACACGGCGCAGATGTACGGCAACGAGGCCGGCGTCGGTCGGGCGCTGGCAGCCTCCGGCATTCCGCGCGAGCAGCTGTGGGTCACCTCCAAACTCAACAACCCCAACCACCGGCGCGACGACGCCCTGCGCAGCTTCGATACCACCATGGCCGACCTGGGTCTGGAGGTGCTGGACCTGTTCCTGGTGCACTGGCCGCTGGCCGCCTCGCCCGGCATCGACCTGGTGGACACCTGGCGCACCATGATCGAGATCCTGAACTCCGGGCGCGTGCGCGCCATCGGCGTGTCCAACTATCAGCCCGAACACCTGCGCACCATCATCGACGCCACCGGAGTCACTCCCGCCGTCAACCAGATCGAACTGCACCCCTACCTGAATCAGCGGCAGCTGCGCGCCGTCGACGACGAACTCGGCATCCTCACCGAGTCCTGGTCACCGCTGGGCCGTGGCCGGGTGCTGGACGACCCCGAGCTGGCACGTGTGGCCGCCGAACTGGACGTTACCCCCGCCCAGGTCATCATCCGGTGGCACCTGCAGCACGGGCTGGTGGTCATCCCCAAGACCACGCACCCCGAGCGCATGCGCGCCAACGCCGACGTCTTCGGCTTCAAGCTCACCGATGCACAGATGGCCGCCGTCGACGCCCTGGACCGCGACCTGCGCACCGGCTCCCACCCGGACCAGGTGCAGATCTGAGGTGCGCGGCCGATCGGCGTCCGCCCGCCCGGCGGATCAACCGGCGGGCGGCCGGCAATCGCTTAGGCTAGGGCTCAGCAAGCTTTGAAGTCGCGGGCCGCCGTCGTGGCCCGGTGCCCAGTGAGGAGACGCGCGTGGCGCAGACGCAGGACGATACGGACCAGGGAGCCGGGAAGACGGCCGCCGAGACCAGGGCCAAAACCAAAGTAAAGTCCAGGCCGAAGGCCAAGTCGCGGGACAAGGGAGGCGACGCCAGGCAGCCCCGCCCGGAACGTTCCGGCAACCCGGCCAAGCGCGCCGCCGCGGAGCGGGCCCGCATGGAGGAGTCCCGCGCCGCCGCCAACCGGGTCTCCCGCGTGCCCCGGAAGGTAAAGGAGACGGGTTCGCCCCGCTGGTACGCGCCGGTGATGGTCACGTTCCTGGTGGTGGGTCTGCTCTGGGTAGTGATCACCTACCTGTTCAAGGGCGCCTACCCGCTGCCGTACTTCGTGGAGAACCACGCCAGCGACTGGCTGGTGAACGGCAACCTGTACCTCGGCTTCGCATCATGCTGGTCGGCTTCCTCGGCCTGCTGCGCTGGAAGTAACGGAGCATCATGACGGCGAGGCGCAGGCAGCCCGGCCGGGGACGACGGCGCGTGGTCGACTCGGTCCTGTTCGGGCTCGGGGAGTTGCTGATCACGGCCGGCGTGGTGGTCGCCCTGTTCCTGGTGTGGCAGCTGTGGTGGACCGGCCTGGACGCCACCGCGAAGGCCGACGCCGTCGCCGCCGACTTCACCCAGACCCAGGTCGAGTCCCCGAATGTGGAGGGCACCAAGCACTACGACGACCCGCCCGAGGTGTCCCCGGTCGGCTACGGGAGGTGATCGGCATGCTGGTCGTCCCCAAGTGGTACGGCATCACCAACAACAACATGCCGATCCTGGAGGCATCGGTGCCGACGTGCTCGACCAGGCCGCCGCCGGTCACTACCCCGACACCCAGCAGCTGGGCGCCGTCGGCAACTTCGCCATCGCCGGCCATCGCCGTACCAACGGCAATTCCTTCCGCCGCATCGATCTGCTGGAGGAGGGCGACGAGATCATCGTCGCCACCAAGGACACCTGGTACGTATACACGGTCACCAGCCACGAGATCGTCGAGCCTACCGATGTGGACGTCATCGCACCGGTGCCCGGACATCCGGGTGAGACCCCCACCGAGCGCATGTTGACCATGACCACCTGCCACTCCCTGACCGTCGGTGAGTGGGGTAACGATCACCGCTGGATCACCCATGCCAAATTCGAGTATTGGATGGAACGCTCCGAGGGCCGCCCGGCCTCCGTGCTGAACGACGAGGGGGTCAACTGATGTACGGATGGATTTGGCGCCACCTGCCCGGACCCGCGTGGCTGCGCGCATTCGAGGCGCTCATTCTCGCGGCGGCCGTGGTGCTGTTCCTGTTCGAGATCGTCTTCCCCTGGGCCAACGAGGTCTGGAACCTGTCGGGCGAGGCGACCGTCTAGGCCATCGGCGCAGGCGAGCCGGTGTGGCGTCGCGTACTTGCACCAGTGGGCGCTGCCTACCGACCCTCAAACCGGGAGCGGTCCTTTATTCCTCGCCTTCACCATCGCCGTCGCCGATCGGTCCCAGGCTCTGCGCCGAGGTGGGCTGCGATGTGGGCTCGGTGGTGGCTGGTGCCTCATAGGTGTAGTGCGTGATGGTCAGCGTCACCGACTCGCCGGTGTCTATGGATGATTCCTCACTCGGGTCCACGGCGGTGACCAGGTACTGGCCGTCCTTGCTCTCGTCGTCAGTGGTCGCCTCCACCGTGGAGCTGTTGTAGTTCAGGCCCGCCGCCGTGATCGCGGACTGCGCCTCCTCCTGGGTCATGCCGATAACGTTGGGTACCGTGGTCTTTCCGGACGAGATCACCAGGGAAACCGTTGAGCCGCGCTCCACCGAGGTGCCGGCCAGCGGGTCGGTGCGGATGACCGAGCCCGAGGCGACGTCGGTGGAGTCCTCGGTGGTCACGTCGCCGACGCTCAGGCCGGCATCGGTGATGGCGGTGCGGGCGTCGGCCTGGGACTTGCCGGTCACGTCGGGTACGTCCACCATGGCCGATCCGGAGGAGAAGTGCACGGTGACCGTCGACCCCAGCAGCACGGAGGTGCCTTCGCCCGGGTCAGTGGAAACCGCCAGGCCCGCGTCAATCGTGTCGGAGTTGACGTCATCGCCCTTGGCATAGACCAGGCCCAGGCCCTCCAGGGCGGATCGCGCCTCGGCCTCGCTCATCCCGGACACCTCCGGCACGGCCACCGCGGTCGGCGACGGCGTCGACGTCGGCGTGGAGTCGCCGTTACCCAGAACCCCGGCGGCGTACAGGCCCAGCAGCGTGCCCAGGGTGATCAGGGCCACCAGCACCAGCGCCCACACCCACCAGCGGCGGCGCGGCTGCTCCTCTGCTTCCGCGGGCGGCTGCTCCTGCGGGGAGGGGGACGCCGCGGCGGACTCGGCCTCCGGGGCGAGCACGGTGGTGGCCGCCCAGGTGTCGGTGGCGGGTGCGGCGACATCCAAGCCGCGCGCCGCCGCCAGCAGGTCCGCCCGCATGTGGGCGGCGTCCTGATAGCGGTCGTCCCGGTTCTTGGCCAGCGCCTTGAGCACCACCCGATCCAGGGAGTCGGGGATGTCCGCCGCGATCGACGACGGCGGCTTGGGGATCTCCCGCACATGCTGGTAGGCGATGGCTACCGCGGAGTCGCCGGTGAAGGGCGGCTGGCCGGTCAGCAGTTCATACAGCAGGCAGCCGGTGGAGTACAGGTCGCTGCGGGCGTCGACTACCTCGCCGCGCGCCTGCTCGGGGGACAGGTATTGGGCGGTGCCGACCACGGCGTGCGTCTGGGTGACGGTGGCGGCGGAGTCCTCCACCGCGCGCGCAATGCCGAAGTCCATGACCTTCACGGCGCCGGCCTGGGTCAGCATGATGTTGCCGGGCTTGATGTCGCGGTGCACGATGCCGGCCCGGTGGGAGTACTCCAGGGCGTCCAGCACGCCGGTGGTGATCTCCACGGCCTCGGAGATGGGGACGGCCTCGCCCTCGCCCAGCAATTCGCGCACCGTGTGTCCCTCGACGTACTCCATGACGATGAAGGGGACGATGCGGCGGGTGCCGTCCGGCTGGGTCAGCTCTTCCTCGCCGGAGTCGTACACCGCCACGATCGACGGGTGGTTCAGTGCGGCCGCCGACGTCGCCTCTCGGCGGAACCGCGCCTGGAAGGTCGGGTCGCCGGCAATGTCCGAGCGCAGCAGCTTGATGGCGACGATTCGGCTCAGGCGTGTGTCATAGCCGAGGTGGACCTCGGCCATGCCGCCGCGGCCAATGAGCTCACGTAACTCATAGCGGCCGGCAAGCATCTGCTGAGGGGACTGAATCGTCACATTGCCTCCTTCGAAGAGGTGGGGGACACGACCGCATGATCGCGGGAGACGCCCGAGTGCGCTGAAGCAAGGGTACCCGCCGCCGCCAGCAGCATGAGCAGGATCAGGATGGTGACCACGATACGGATCGTGCCGGCCGGCAGCCCGAAGCGCTCGCGGCCCGAGGCGTGCCGGGTCGACGGCGTCGCCGGACTTGAGGCGCCGACAACGGCGGTGCGGGTGTGGTCCACGGCCGGGATGGTGCGGGTGTCGGCGGTGTGGGGTGGGGTGGATGCGGTGGCGCCCGGCGGTGCCGCCGGGTGGGTGCGGGCGGCAACCGTGGCAGCTCCCGCTGAGGTGGTCTCGGCGGCTCCCGGCGCCCGGGAATCACGGTTCGTCGCAACCGTTGCGGGCGTGCGGCCGGTGGCGGTCCAGGCGGGTGCCTCGCGCGGGTCCCAGGACTCCTTGGGGAGGTTGACCACGATCCGGTCCAGGCGGCGGGCTAGTTCACGGGCCGAACGGGGGCGATCCGCCGGCTTCTTGGCCAGCAGCTCCATCACCACCGCGCGCACCTCTGCCGGCAGGTGGTCGGGCAGGGGTGGCACCGGCTGGTTTACGTGGGCGAAGGCGATGTCCACCTGGGTGGAACCGGTGAAGGGGCGGTGTCCGGCCAGGGCCTCGTAGGCGATCACCCCCAGCGCGTACAGGTCCCCGGAGGGGGTGGCCATATTGCCCATGGCCTGCTCGGGTGCCAGGTACTGGGCGGTGCCCATCACCATGCCGGTGGCCGTCATGGGGCGCTGGTTAACACCCATGGAGATGCCGAAGTCGGTGAGCTTGGCCAGCCCCTCCCGGTTGATCAGGATGTTGGAGGGCTTGACGTCGCGGTGCACCACGCCGGAGTCGTGCACCACCTGTAGGGCGCGGGCGACCTGCGCCAGGATCGGCAGAATCTCCCCCGGCTCCATGGTGCGTCGCTCGGCGAGAATGTCCGACAGCGCGCGCCCCTGCACCAGCTCCATGACAATCCAGCCGGAACCGTGCCGCTCCCCGGAGTCCAGCACCATCGCCAGGTTCGGGTGGCGCAGGCCGCGGGAGTTGGTCGCCTCGGCGCGCAGGCGGGACAGGAAGATCTCATCCCCGGCCAACTCCGGGCGCAGGATCTTCGCGGCCACCGCCCGGCCGGACCGTAGGTCGGTGGCGCGCCACACCTCGCCCATGCCGCCCAGGGCGATGCGCTCAACCAACTGGTAGCGGCCCTGCAGTTCTAGGCCGGGCTCAGGTTTCACTGGTCCACCGCCGCGTCGATCACGGAGGCGGCGATCGGGCCGGCGACCGAACCGCCGGTGCCGGTGGTGGCGGTCTGCTCACCGCCGTCGAGCACGACGGCGACGGCGATGGTGGGCTTGGCGATGTCCGTGCCGGCGAAGCCGACGAACCAGGTGACCGGGCCGCCCTCGGCCGAGCCCGTCTCGGCGGTGCCGGTCTTGCCGGCCACCGTCACCCCGGCGACCTGCGCGGTGGTGCCGGTGCCGTCGGTGACCGCCTGCTGCATCAGCTCGGACAAGGCCTGGGCCGTGGAGGAGTCGATCGGCGTACGGGCCACCTTCGGGGTGGCGGTAGACACGACCGACAGGTCGGAGTCGAGTGTTTGGGCGATCAGGTAGGGGGTCATCTGCTCGCCGTCGTTGGCGATGGTGGCGGCGACCATCGCCATCATCAGCGGCGTGACCCGCACGGAGGCCTGCCCGATGCCGGCCATGGCGGTCTGTGCCTGTGAGTCATTGGCCGGGTAGGTGGACGGGGTGACCGTCAGGGGGATCTCCAGGTCCTCCTCGAAGCCCCAGTTGGCGGCCTCGGTGGCGAGTTCGTCGTCGCCCACATCCATGGCCAACTGGGCGAAGGGCGTGTTGCAGGACTCGGCGAAGGCATAGGCGAGCGTCACCGTGCCATTGCCGCAGGACTCGCCGGCGTAGTTGGACAGCGCGTGGTTGGTGCCCGGCAGGGTGAGCGTATCCGGGGCGGACACCTCGGTGGACGCGTCGGCCGTACCGGTGCGCAGGGCGGCGGCCATGGTCAGGATTTTGAAGGTGGAGCCCGGCGGGTACAGGTCCCCGCCAATGGCCCGGTTGACCAGAGGTTTGGTGGCATCCTCACTGAGTGTGTCCCAAGCGGACTGCGCGGTGGCGGCGTCGTGGGAGGCGAGCAGGTTGGGGTCGTAGGAGGGGGAGGAGACCATCGCCAGGATCGCACCGGTGGACGGGTCCAGGGCGACGACACTGCCGCTGCGGCCGCCGAGCGCGTCCCAAGCGGCCTGCTGCACCTGCGGATCGATGGTCAGCTTGATGGCGCCGCCCTTCTGGGTTTCTCCGGTGACCAGGGACTTGATGCGGCTGGAGAACAGGGAGGGGTCCTCCCCGTTGAGCACGGAGTTCGCGGCCAGCTCCAGACCGGTCATGGAGGAGAAGGCGGTGGAGAAATAGCCGGTGACGGGGGCGTACAGCTCCCCACCCGGGTAGGTGCGTTGGTAGGTGTAGGCGTCGTCGGAGGCCTCGGAGTCGGCGATCACGGTGTTGCCGGCCAGGATTTGGCCCCGGTCGGTGCCGAATTGGGCGTAGACCATGCGGGAGTTGCGCGAGTCCGTGGTCAGGGTGCCCTGCTGGGAGGAGGACTCCCACAGAGCCGGCCGGTTCAACCCCTGCACGCTGGTCAGGGAGGCTGCTAGGGCCAGCACCATGATGAGCACCAGTGCGGTGACTTGGCGGATCTGCCGGTTCATGCGTCTCCCTCTGCGTGTGTGGGAGGGCGGGGGCGAAGGCGGGCGGGTCGCGTCGGTCCGCTGCGGGGCCGGGGCGGCCGTCGGCTCGGGGGATGCCGGGGCAGGCGCGTCGTCGGCGTCCTGTACCTGCTTGCGCAGGGAGGTGGGCAGGTCGGCGGTGTCGATGATGCGGGGAGCGGCCGCGGCGGGGCGGCGGGCGGCATCGGACAGGCGCACCAATAGCGCCAGGATGATCCAGTTGGCGATAAGCGAGGAGCCGCCGTAGGCGAGGAATGGGGTGGTCAGGCCCGTCAGCGGGATCAGCCGGGTGACCCCGCCGACCACCACAAACACCTGCAGGGCGATGGTGAAGGACAGGGCGGTAGCCAGCAGCTTGCCGAAGCCGTCTCGCAGGGCCAGGGCGGTGCGCAGCCCCCGCTGCACCAGGATCAGGTAGAGCATGAGGACGGCGAGCGTGCCCGTCAGGCCCAGTTCCTCGCCGAGGGAGGCGACGATGAAGTCGGAATTGGCGAAGGTGGTCAGGTTCGGATAGCCCTCGCCCCAGCCGGTGCCCATTAGCCCGCCGTAGGCCATGCCGAACAGGCCGGTCACCAGCTGCCAGGAGCCTCCCGGCATCTCGTACACGGACGGGTCCATGGCGTGCAGCCAGGCGGTGATGCGCTGCTGCACGTGGGCCAGGTGGGTGGCGGCGAACCAGGCGGCGGGCAGGAACAGGGCGGCACCGATCACCAGCCAGCTGGGCCGGTCGGTGGCCACGTACAGGGTGACCACGAACAGCCCGAACAGCAGTACCGAGGAGCCCAGGTCCCGCTGCAGCACCAGCACCAGGATGCTCACGCCCCACACCACCAGCAGGGGCGCCAGGTGCCGGGCGCGCGGCAGGTTCAGTCCCAGCACCCGCCGGCCCGCCAGGGCCAGGTTGTCCCGGTTGGAAACCAGGTAGGAGGCAAAGAAGATCGCCAGCAGCACCTTGGTCAGCTCCGCCGGCTGGAAGGACATCGGCCCCAGGTGGATCCAGATGCGGGCGCCATTGACCTCGGTGCCCAGCCCGGGCACGAACGGCAGCACCAGGAAGCCCAGGCCGCCCCACATGGCCCAGTGGTCCCAGCGGCGCAGCAGCCGGTGGTCGCGGATCAGCAGCACCAGGCAGAACAGGACCACGCCCAAGGCGGTCCACACCGCCTGCTTGGTGCCGTAGTCGTGGACCTGCCCGGTGCGCTCATAGGACAGGTCCAGCCGGTGAATCATGGCCAGGCCGATGCCGTTGAGGGCGACCGCCGTCGGCAGCAGCACCGGGTCTGCCCAAGGCGCGGTGCGCCGCACCCACAGGTGCACCACCAGGCACACCGCGGCCAGGGCCGCCGCCAGCCGCAGTGACTGGGCGGGTGATGCGCCGGTGCGATTGAGGGCCGTCAGCACGAAGGCCGCCAGGCCGATGACCAGCGCGATCAGCAGCAGGCCGGCCTCGGCCCAACGACCCGTGCGGCGTGGCGGCGCCGAGGCCGGAACCGATGCGGGGCGGGCGGGGGAGGTCATGTGGTCGACTCCCATGGCCCCGGTGTGGCGGGGCCTCGGGCGCGGGTGGAGGAGGAGCCGGCGCTCCGGCTGGGGGCGGCGGTGGGCGCCGGCGTGGCCGACGGTGTCGGGGTCGGCGTCGGGGTGGGGGTGACCGCCGGCTCCTGAACCAGGTTATTCATCACCGTGGTGCGTACGTACTGGCGGGCGGCGGCCAGCGAGGGCTGCTGCACGGTACGCTCAAGGATGGCCAGAATCTGCGAATTCAGTTCGTCAACGGTGGGCTCGTCATAGGTCTGGACCACGTGGCTGAGGGAGATCGGCCCGATCTCCTGCGGGATGCCTGGTAGATGACGACCCGGTCGTCCAGCGTGGTCACGTAGTACTGGGACTGAGTCCATTGGTAGCCGAGCGCGCCCGCACCGAGCAGGGCCAGCACCAGGATCAGGGAGGCGATGGTCGAGCGGAGCCGGCGTTTGCGGCGCTGGGCAAGCTGGGTACGTGCCTGGGCAGCGACAGCCTCTTCCTCGGTGGTATTGCTGGGTGCCGGGTCGGAGTCCAAGCCCGCCAGTAGGGCGGCGGCCTTCGCGGCCGGCGTCGTCGCCTGGGTCGTCTCGGTCGGCTCGGCGGAGATGGGGGGCTGCTCCCCGGTGGCGGCCTGCCGCAGGCGGGCGCGGCGGTTAGCGGCGGAGCCGACGATCTGCGTGTCGGTCTGCGGCTGGGGGTCGTTCTCGACGACGTCGAACACCACCACGGTGACGTTGTCGGGGCCGCCGGCGCGTAGAGCCAGGTCGATGAGCTGGTCGCTCGCCTGGCCGGGGTCATCGACCGTGTCCAGCACCTCGCCGATGGTCTCGGCGGATACCGGGCCGCTCAGTCCATCGGAACACAGCAGCCAGCGGTCGCCGGCCACCGCCTCGCGGATGGACTCGTCCAGTTGGACGTCGCCCTCGGCGTCGCCGAGCACGCGCAGCAACACGGAGCGCTGTGGGTGACGGCGTGCCTGCTCGCGCGTCAGGCGGCCGGTTTCCACCAGGTACTCCACGAAGGTGTGGTCGGTGGTGACCTGGGTGAGTTCGCCGTTGCGCAGCAGGTAGGCGCGCGAGTCACCCACATGCACCATGGCGAGCTTGTTGCCGCTGCGCATGATCGCGATGCAGGTGGTGCCCAGTCCCGCCAGGTCGGGGTTGTCGGCGGACAGGGAGACCAGGTCGGCGTGCGCCTCTTGGACGGCGCCGCGCAGCAGGTCGAGCAGCTCACCGGCCTGGTGGGAGTCGGCGTCCAGCGGCACCAGGTGTTCCACCGCGACGGCGGAGGCGATGTCTCCGCCGGCGGGGCCGCCCATGCCGTCGCACAGGAGCATCAAGTGCGGGCCGGCGTAGCCGGAGTCCTGATTGGAGGCGCGGACCAGCCCGACGTCACTCCTGGCGGCATAGCGCAGGGAGATGGTCATGGGCGCAGCTCCAAGGTGGTTTGGCCGATTCGTACCGGCACTCCGACGGGCAGTTCAACGGCACCGTACACGGGCCGCCCCGCCAGCGTGGTGCCGTTGGTGGAGGACAGGTCCTCCAGCCACCAGGCGCCGTCCTTGGGGAACACGCGGGCGTGTCGGGAGGACGCGTAGGAGTCGTTGAGCACCAGCGTGCAGTTCTGGTCGCGTCCAATAGTGATGGAGGTGGGCGTCAGGGGCACCATGGAGCCGGCCAGCGGCCCCTCGGTGATAACCAGGCGCGTGGGGCCGCGGTTGCGGCCGGATGCGGCGCCGGCGTCCCGACGCAGACCCCGCCGACGGGCCGGCGTGGCAGACAGGTCGGCGACGTCGCGGCGCAGCACGCGTACGACGAAGAACACGAACACCCACAGCAGGACCAGGTAACCCAGCCGGGCGACGGTGAACGCGAGCTCACTCACCCGTTGGCCCCTGTGCCCTGGGTGCCGTCCCAGAACATGATCCGGGTGCGACCGATGGTGAGTGTGTTGCCGTCCAGGAGGGTGGCGGCGTCGACCCGATGGCCCTCCACGAAGGTGCCGTTGGTGGAGCCCAGGTCGGTGGCGATCGCATGCCCCTGGGTGAGGCGGATCTCTAAGTGACGGCGGGAGACACCGGAGTCGTCGACGATGATGTCTGCCTCGCTGCCGCGGCCGATCACAGTGACCGGGCCGGTGAGCAGGTAACGCTGCCCGTCGATGTCCAAGATGGGATGAGTGGGGGAGGCGGTGGCGGCGGCCGCGGGTGCGGCGGCACCACGGCGGGTAGAGGAGTCGATCTCGATGTTGGGGGCGTGAGGCCCTCGTCGGGGATGAAGGAGACGTCGACCGGTCCCACGAACGAGTAGCCCTGTTCGCCGGCGTGGGTGGTGGCGACCTCTTCCATTTGCCGCACCATCTCGTCCATGCCCCAGGTGTTCAGGCGCTCTACGTCGCTTGGGGCCAGGTGGATGCGGAAGACGTTGGGCACCACGGAACGGTCGCGCGCAAAGGACGCGGCGCGCTTGTCCATCGTCTCGCGCAGCTTCGAGGCGATCTCGATGGGTTCGACGTCATCGGAGAACCGGGACATCGCCCGATTGGCGACGCTGCCGACGCCCTTCTCGAACTTGTCCAGGAGACCCATGGACTACCTCCCCGTGTGTTTCACAGCGGCCGCGGCGCCTCCGCTGCCGTCCGCGAGGCGGGCGGGCGCCCGGCACGCGGCCTGATTCGGCCACGATACTGGGACTGCCCGTGGTGTGTGTGCGCCTGGGCGGAATCCAGAGGTGACCTGCCCCAATCGTAACGGGTAAGGCGCTTACACCGGGAAGGTGGACGCGATGGCCGTGTTGCGATCGGGGCGTGACGGGGGGCGGGGTGCGCATCGGACGCCGCCTGTCGAGGCGTGGCGTGGGTGAGCGGTCTCACGGTCGGCAGTGGCGGTCTGGATTGGACGCGGGCGCCCACGAGCCGATACCATCAACCCACGGCAACGCGCGAGTGGCGGAATTGGTAGACGCGCACGGTTCAGGTCCGTGTGATCTTGCGATCATGGGGGTTCGAGTCCCCCCCCGCGCACCAGGGAAGGCCCGGAGCTGGTTCACCAGCCCGGGCCTTCGTCGTGCTCGGTGAGACCGGTCCGAGTTATCGGCGCGATCGTGTGTGGTTCGGGTGTGTCGGGGGGCGTGCCGGTGAGTTCTCCGGTTTGGACCGCTGCCCCCTTTTTGGACCGCCGTTGTGTGCCGCGTGGGCGGTCCAAACCGACGCTTGGGGCCCAAACCGGGGGCAGTTCGGCGCCGACAACCACCTGGGAGCGCGCCTCGTCGGCCAGGCGGGCGGATCCGGTAGGCGGTGCCCGCTGGATGAGGGGCGGCGCGTCTGGACTCTTCCTTCATCGGCGTCTGGCAGATCGGGGTGAGTCTTGCTCGCGGGGACTGTGGTTTGTTTTCACGGCTCGCAGCTTTACCCGTGGACGACAAGCACCATGCCGGACTCACCCACCAGACCGTGAACGCCTCGACTTCACCGTACCGCACCAGCCAAATCCCCGAGATTGCGCACCGCGTCCATGCCGACGATTCTCGAAGGCTCCGTCGTCATGAACACGCCTTTGGTCCAGATACACGAGTTTTGGAGGTTTGCACGTGACTGGCGCATGCAAAGCTCCAAAACGCGTGTATTCGCGGGGAACTCGTGTACGAGACGCGGCCCTGGGGCGGGCTCGCGCGGGTGGACGTGTGTCGGCGCTGGCCGATCCTAGACACGGCGAGAACCTGCGCCGCTGGACCGACGGCGGTGCGACAGCAGCCCGGCCAGCGCGGCGCCCAACCAGGCGCCGACGCCGTTTTGGACGACGTTGTACAGCGAGGGGCGGCGGTCGAGCTCTGGCAGGGCCCATTGCATCAGTTCGGCGCCCAGGCCGAGGGCGCAACCCACGAGCGCCCACGCCCACCAGGCACACGTGGCCAGCCCAGGCAAGCCAGGAAGGTCAGCGGCGCCAGCATTGCGAGGTTCAAGGCGATGTCTTTTCCGGCCGACGTGAGGAACCAGGGGCCTAACCCGGCTTTGACGGCAGCGACGTCCCCTCCCGATGGCCACAGCACCGCGAACAGAACCACCAGCAGATAACCGGCGGCCAACACACGGGTCGAGCGGTATCCGGTCCGCATACCGCGCGCCTTCAGCGCCCCATTCGCGCGTCCAACTGGTCGGTGCCCTCCTGGTCCAGCGATGAAGGTGTGATGACCGGTAGCACCGACCAGGGGAAGTTGATCCACTTGTCGGTCACCCGCCAGCAGTAGTCCGGCTCGAAGATGCTGCGCGGCTTGCGGTAGATCACCGCGCTGCGAGCATCCACGGTCACCGTCTCGCCGCCCAGGTCCAGTCCCTGGTGCTGCAGCAGTTCCATGACCATCTTCAGGGTCTTGCCGGAGTCGGCGACGTCGTCGACAACGAGCACCTTCTTGCCGGGCAGGTCTGAGGCATCCATGAGCGGCGGGAGGACCACCGGTTCCTCCAGGGTCTGGCCGACCCCGGTGTAGAACTCGACGTTGACGGCCCCCATGGCCTTGATGCCAATCGCATAGCCGATGGCGCCGGCGGGGATCAGGCCGCCGCGGGCAATGGCGATGATCAAGTCCGGCACCCAGCCGGAGGCCACGATCTGTGCGGCCAGTTCGCGTTCGGCGCGGCCGAACAGCTCCCAGGTCAGTTCCTCGCGGTCGGGAGCGGCGTCCGAGGTGGCGCCGTCGTCAAAGGGGATCGAGGGGGACTGGGCAGTGGTGCGCGCGTCGGTCACCCTCCGCATGGTAGCGGCCTATTGCGCCGTCACCCATGAGTGTCGCGCGGCCAACGGACGGTGCCGGCGCTGCTCAGGGGGTAAGGCCGAGCAGAACACGGGAGCATCCCGAGGCGGGCTCGGGCCGGGGCATGGGCACTGCGACGTGACCGGATAGACGGTCGCCAACGGGATATGACGGGGCGTCTTTTGGGTTGTGGGAGGCAAGCCCGGTCTGCACCGGCCGGGGCCATCCCATAGAGGGGCATCCACGATGAGTGAGATGAACCCGAAGTACGCGCCGCTGACCATCTACGACTCGGGCGCCGACGGCGAGCTGACCGATGCGGCGCGCCGCTTCTGGAACGATCGCTTCAAGAGATTCTCCCTGTTCATCGTGCCGTTCACGAATGTGGTGCCGGGCGGCATCGGCTTCGAGTCCCCCAACGCCTTCGAGTCCCGGCACCTGGCCACGCTCAAGGAGTATGCGGACATCGCTCACGCCAGGGGGCGCTCGCCGTCGTCCAGCTCGCCCACTCGGGGCTGCACGCCCGCAGGGAGATGACCCAGGGGCACGACGTCATCTCCCCCACCACGGCTCCCTTCGCCGGCTCGCGTGGCATGACCGACGACGAGGTGCGCGGCCTGGTAGACGCCTACGCCTGTGCCACCGAGTTGAGCCTTGAGGCCGGCCTGGACGGCGTGGAGATCCACGGCGCCAACGGCTGGCTGGTGCAGCAGTTCTTCTCCAGCAACACCAACCTGCGCACCGACGACTGGGGTGGTTCGCGCGAGAAGCGGATGGCGCTACCGCTGGTGGTCGTGGACGCCGTCGACGCCGTGCGTCGTCGGCACGACCGGCCCGACTTCATCGTGGGTTACCGCTTCTCCTCGGAGGAGCCCGGCGAGCGCGGCCTGACCATTGCGGCACCTTCGCCCTGGTCGACGCCCTGCTGGACAAGCCGTGGCGGTATCTGCACGTGTCCCTGTGGGACTTCCACAAGAAGGCGCGTCGGGGTGCGGACACCTCCCTGACCCGCATGCAGCTGCTGCACGAGCACATCGGCGGGCGGCTGCCGCTGATCGGCGTCGGCAACCTGTACACGGCCGACGACATAATCCGCGCCTGGGACACTAGCTGGACCGAACTGCTGGCCATCGGCAAGAACGTCCTGCTCAACCCGCACCTGATCGAGCTGATCCGCACCGGCCACGAGGAATTCGCCGACACCGATGAGGATCCGGGAGCCTGGCTGGAGTGCGCCGCGGTCGCCGGCTGTCGGCGAATCATCCTGGCCGGGTACTCCCCAGGCGCCAACAAGGTGATCTACTACCTGGCCCGCCACCACGATGAGCGGGTGGAGCAATTCCTCCTGCTTAGCCCCTCCAACCTGCGTCACCTAACCAACCAGGTCACGGTGCAGGAGCGGGCTGTGGTGCGCGACTACGTCGACCGCGGCCTGGGGGAGCAGCGGCTGCCATTCCCGCTCATGGGGTGGGTGTCCTGCCGCGCCGAGACCGCCCGCCAGTGGCTGTGCGACAACATCCTGGACAACGTCCACGTGGAGGCAGACGCCGACTTCAGTCAGGTAGCCGCCATGCGGCACACGGGCGCCATGCGCATCGGTACCTACGGCCGGTTCACCTACGGCGACCCGGCCGGGTTCCTCGCGACGATCAACGACCACACCGCTTTTCCGGACGCCAATGAGCTGGTGCTGATCCTGCGCGCCGGCCACACCTACCAGGCAAGGACCAGGAGGTCGCCGACGCGATCGTGCGCCTGGTGCGTGCCTGGGCCTGAGCGGTGCGAACCGGTGCGTAGGTACGGGTGCTCCATACTGAAATCGACTGAAGTATCCAGATTCGGGACAAACGAGCCGACGGCTACCGTGACGGCGTTGAAGATCGTTGAAATCATGCGGTTTTTTCATGTCCCCATTGCGCTGGTCGCGGCGCCCGGCGCACGAGGAGTCGCCGGCCGTCCATCGCCTGTTCGCCCTGCTGGATCACTTCCTGGCCGGCGCCTACCGCGGCTCAGCGTCCAGGGAGCACCTGGACTCCTACCTGGACGAGTTCGTCTTTCGCTTCAACCGCCGCAGCTCCCACCACCGCGGGCTGGTCTTCCTCAGACTGCTCCAGCGGGCCGTGAGCGCGCCACCCACGCGCTACCAGGACCTCACCGCAGCCGCGAGGCCGGGCAACCCCACCGCCGCGCCGCACCGGACCCCGCTCACGCCCCGGCACCCTCGAAGGCACCATCACCAACTACCCCTGGCGCCAACCCCACTAACCAACCCACTGGCACCAAGATGGATACGCCTTTTGATTTAATCGTCGACGGAAGAAAGCGCTGCTTTTTCAGCATGAATCAATGTGGTGTCGAAAACAGGTAAGTCGGCATCCTCTTGCTGAACAAGCAGTCCTATTTCCGTGCAGCCGAGAATTACGCCCTGCGCACCTTTATCTGCCAACTGTTCGATGATAGCAAGATACTTGGTTTTTGACTCCTGACGGATATCTCCTAAACAAAGCTCATTGTAAATGACGGAGTTGACAGTTTCCACATCGTCTTCATTCGGAATTAGCACATGAATTCCCGCTTCTATTAGCTTTGCTTTATAGAAGTCTTGTGTCATTGTATATTTCGTTCCCAACAGCCCAACGGTCGTAATTCCTTGCTCTTTTAACTTATCCGCTGTTGCTTCCGCAATATGAATGATCGGGATGGAAATGTGCTCGCTCATTTGTGGGGCAACCTTGTGCATGGTATTCGTGCAAATAACGATAAAATCGGCTCCTGCCTTCTCCAGCCGTACCGCCGCATCAGACAATATCTCGGCGCTCTTATCCCACTCACCACTTGCCTGATGCTTTTCAATTTCATCAAAGTCTACGCTGTACAGCAGGATTTTCGCAGAATGAAGTCCACCAAGCTCCCTCCTAATCGTTTCGTTAATTACTTGGTAATACGTAACAGTGCTCTCCCAACTCATTCCGCCAATCAGCCCTATGGTTTTCATGTTAACCTCCTACAAACCCCAGTGCATTTATAGTACGCTTCATATAAATGCCTCTTTGCTTCGGCGTTTGTTTTGCTCAGGCGACTAAAAACAACTACATCGCGAACGTACAACCCGCCTACCGACGCAACTTGTGAGCAGTAAAATATCGAGACATGCGCTCTTAATTGAGCATTATAACACAGATGTCAATATCTTAGCATAGAAATATGAGTAATTCCATGCCTCCAGCCTTTCATATAGAGAAATAGCCATTGCTATGAATCTATATAGCAACGAGACATTCTACATTCTTACATCCTTCCTGTCTTAATGCACCTGAAGGTGCGAGGTGCTTCCTGAGCCGCTACAGGCAGCTCAAGAAGGTACGCGATGAGGTCTTAATGCACCTTGAGGTGCGAGGTGCTTCCTGACTGGGCTACATGGTCTCCGACGCGAACAACTCCGCGTCTTAATGCACCTTGAGGTGCGAGGTGCTTCCTGACCTTACCCCTGGAAACCGCGCCATACCGCCGCTTCCAGGCTCGAGATCGCCACCGGCCCCGCAAGCACCCCACGAGACCGACTGGCACCACCCCAAAACTACCATTTTTCGTTGAAAACAAGCCAAGCGCCACCGACACCCCTCCAGGCCCCTCCAGCCACCAGCTTTCAACGAGGCCATGCGAAAAAGCCGGGGTCAAAACGTACCAAACTTTGTACCGTATATCCGACCGTGACTTTTCGGCGAACGCCATACCGGCCCCACACACCACACCCGCAACCGCCACCTTCGCCACCCCAGACACCCCCGGTGGCCCCGGGGCCGGCCACCACAACCACCACCCCGCCGGGCGTCTACAACGCCACTTCGCCGTTAACAACGCCGGTTAACGGTCTGCTGAAGGGCGCAGCGGTATACAGCAGACCGCTAAGTGGCGTAACAGACCGCGAGCCGGCGCAGCAGACGCATTCGGGTCCCGCAGCGAGCCCCCAACCTCCAGGGATTCACTCCTTGACCGCGCCCGAGGTCGTGTCCATGATCCGCCGTTGGAAGATGAAGAACAGTACGGCCACCGGCACCGTCATAATGAGGGCGGCTCCCAGTTTCAGCGGGTACTGATTGCCCTGCCCCAGGCTGCCGGCGCTCAATTGCGCTACGCCCTTGGTCAGGGTGACCAGCCCGAAGGATCGCGAAGCCACGATGAAATGGCTCAACTCGTTCCACGATCCTTGGAAGGACAGGATCGTGATGGTCACCAGGCTGGGCACGCTCATGGGCAGCACAATCGAGAAGAAGATCCTCCAGGTTCCCGCCCCGTCCACACGCGCCTGCTCCTCCACCGAGGCGGGTATCGATTCGAAGAATCCCTTCATGATGAACACCCCCGCGGCGTCGCACAGCAGGGGCACGATCAGGCCCGCCCAGGAGTCGTACATCGACAGCTGATTAATGACGAGGAACTTTGGAATCAGCAGCACCACACCCGGCACCGACATGACCGCCACCAGCAGCGCGTAGACGACTCCACGCCCCCGGAAGGGGATGCGGGCAAGCGCATACCCGGCCATCGAGTCGAACAGCACGCGCCCCGCAGTCACCACGACCGTGACGACCACCGAGTTGCGCATCCACAGTGGGAAGTCCGATGCCCCGAAGAGCTTGGCGTATGCAGCCGTGGAGAAGGTGCGCGGGATCAGGCCCAGCGGGTCGGCCGTCGCCTCGGACTCCGTCTTGAAGGAGGTGGCGATATTGATCAGGAACGGGAATACGTAGCCCAGCGCCAGGACCACGAGGACCAGGTACAGCCCCACCCTGCTCACCCGCAGTCGGGCCCGCCGCCCGGCGGTGCGGCCGCGGCCGTGGTCCACGTGGCGCCCGGATGCTTCGGAGGTGTTCATTTACCTGCCCCCTCGACGACGTCGTTGACGGTGACCGCCTGCCCGGCACCCCGCCGTCGGTGCCGGGACTGCCGCAGCCGACGGCGCTCGATCCGCCTCGCCCGGGCCTCGTCCTTGTCGCGCAGCACCCAGCGTTGCAGCAGTGTGAACAGAATGATGATGGCGAACAGCACGAAGGCGATCGCGGAGCCGCGGCCCCATTTCTGGTTGGCGAAGGCGGCCTGATAGGACAGGTACGCGGGTGTGAGCGTGGTCTTGCCGGGGTCGCCCTGCGTGCCCGTGTAGATCTGGTCGAATACCTGCCAGCAGCCGATGAGGCCGAGCGTGATGACGGTGAAGAAGGTCGGCTTGAGCTGAGGGACCGTCACCCTCCAGAACCGGGTCCAGGTACCCGCGCCGTCGATCATGGCCGCCTCATCCACCGACGGGCTCAGCGACTGGAGGGCGGACAGGAAGATCAGCATGAAGGTGCCCGAGGTGGTGAACACCGCCATGATGATGAACGCCGTCATCGCGAAGGACGGCCCGGACAGCCACTCCCACGCCGTCACCCCGAGGAACCTGCCTGTCAGAGTGCGCGACCCGTCGATGCCGAACAGGCTCAGGAAGGCGGCGACGATGCCGGTGGGGTCGTGGAACCAATTCGGTCCGTGTACGCCGAGGTAGGACAGGATCTTGTTGACGGCGCCGGAGGCGCTGAACAGGAAGAGCCACAGCACGGTGATGGCCACCGAGCTCGTCACCGAGGGGAAGTAGAAGGCGGTGCGGAAGACCCCGCGGGCCATGACCTTCTGGTTCACGAGTACGGCCAGGAACAGGGACAGGAGGGTCTGCGTCGGCACCACCAGCAGCACGTACCAGAGGTTGTTGCGCAGCGCGACGCCGAAGTCGCGGGTCGCCAGCCCGCCGGCAACCAGCTCGGTGTAATTGTCGGCGCCGACGAAGTTGACGGAGCCGGATAGCGGGTTGCCGATCCCGCTCCAGTCGGACACGCTCACCCACGCCGCCATCAGGACGGGGAAGAGCAAGAAGACGGCGAGGACGATCACGGCCGGACCAACGAACAGCCAACCGGTCAGGTCACCTCCTCTGCGACGACGGCGTGCCCCCACGGCCTCCGCCCCGGAGCGGGATCGGCGGGCACTCACGCGATCACGGCCTCAAGGTTGGTCTGGACGGAGCCCAGGATCGTCTGCGGATCGGAGCTCGCCAGCGTGGCGATCTGGGAGTTGAAGTCCGCGACGACGTCGGCCGCCCCGGCGGCGGTCGGGACGCTGATGGCGTAGTCGGCGCCGGCGATGAAGGCGGTCATGGTCGGGTTCTCCGACTCCCACTGCTCGCGGGCGGAGGATACCGAGGGCATCACCCCGAAGGCCTGGGCGAAGGCCAGTTGCTGCTCGGTGGAGGTCAGGAACTCCACCAGCCTGACGGCGTCCTCCTTGTGCGCCGACGCCTCGGCGATGCCGTAGCCGTTGGTGAACTGCATGGTGCCCTTCCCGGCGGGACCCGCGGGAAGCTCGACGGCCACGTATTCGACGTCGGGGTAGTCGGCGGACAAGGAGCCGACCAGCCAGTTGCCCTCGATGGCCATGGCCGCTAGGCCGGAACCGAAGGCCTCCCCGCCCCAGCCGGCGCCGAGGTCGGAGGAGAAGACGAGAGCTTCGGATTCGAGCAGGTTCTTCACCTCGGTCAAGCCCGCGATCGAGCCCTCGGAGTCGGCCGTCGCCTCGGTGCCGTCGGCGTTGGTGAGTCCGCCGCCCGCCTGGGCCATGAAGGCGCCAATGCGGGCATATTCGGGGCTGCATGTGAGTGGTGTGACGCCGGCACCGGCGAGCTTTTCGGCGACAGATTCAAGTGAGGCCCAGTCGGTCGGGTAGTCGGACTCGGTCAGCCCGGCCTCCTCCCACATGGCCGTGTTGATGAACAGGGCCAGGGTGGAGAAGTCCTTCGGGGCGCCGTACAGGACGCCGTCGTAGGTGAGGCTGGAGACCAGGGACGGGTAGAAGTCCTCGGCGTTGCTCAGTTGGTCGCCGTAGGCGTAGAGAGACCCGTTGCCCGCGTATGCGGCGAGGTAGTCGGGGGCCAGGTAGAAGACGTCGGCCGGCGAGTTCGCCGCGAATCCCTGGGCGAGTTCCTGCTGGAGGTCGGTGGCCAGCTGGAGCTCGACCGCGATACCGGTCTCGGCTGTGAAGGACTCCAGGGCGGCGGTGTAGGCCGCGGTCTCGGCGTCACCCGAGGAGCCAATCAGGAGGGTGAGGCCGGCGTCCGACCCTGACGTCGAGGTGCCGCCGGAGTCGGACTCATTCATGGAGTTGGAGCCGCAGGCGGCCAGGGCCGCCGTGATTGCGGCGGCGAGGGCGGAGGTGCTGAAGGCGCGGCGGGTGATCTTCATGTTCGTTCTCTCCTTTGAGGTGCCCCGGATGGGGCTGCGGGTTGGTGTGGGCTTGGCTTGCGGGGGTGTCGGACTCAGACCGCGCGGGCGACGACGGCGCTGGCGGCTGCCGCCCACGCCTGTGGTCGGCAGGAGGCCGGGTAGGGAACCGGCGCGCCGCCGTCGGCGGGCGCTCCGGAGAACAATTCGGGCATGCGGTAATCGAAGTGGGGCGCCGCGTCCAGCAGGGCCTCGGCGAGCACGCGCGCCTGGGCGGCGAAGCATCGCGCAGCAGTCCATCGACGGCGATGGCGGTGTCATGGGTCCAGACGGATCCGCCGTGATAGCTCAGGGGCCAGTAACCGCCCATGGTGGATGCCAGGGTGCGTAGCCCGTAGCCGGAGTTGAGCTCGGGGGAGACCAGCAGCTCGGCGACCCGGCGCGACTGCGCCGGGCCGAGAATGCCCGTGCCCAGCAGGTGGCCGATGTTGCTCGTCAGTGAGTCGACCTGTCGCTTGTGGGCATCCAGGGCGATGACGGGGTATCCGGTCGCGGTGTCGCCGCGCCAGAAAGCGGGTGTGAAGCGCTCACGTAGGACCGCTGCCCAGGAGGTCAGCTCCCTCACCATGGCGGCATCGGTGGCGTCACCGAGCTCATCCAGCAGAGCCGCCCCGGCGAGGGCGGCGGCGTAGGCGTAGGCCTGCACCTCCACGAGCGCGATCGGCCCCTGGGCGAGGCGGCCGTCGGAGAATTGGATGGAGTCGCCGGAGTCCTTCCACCCCTGATTGGTCAGCCCGGAATCGAGGCCGCCGTCGTATTCGATGAATCCGTCGCCGTCCATGTCGGCGCAGTGGGTCAACCAGATCAGCGCACTCCGCAAGGCTGGAAGCAGGTTGCGCACGACGTGCTCGGGCAGGCCCGCGCGACGGGCGTCGGCGAGTGTGAGGATCCACAGCGCGGTGGCGTCTATCGTGCCGTAGTAGAGCGGTGGCAGAACCGTGGTGGAGTCGAGCGTGTTGGCGGCGCGGCGCAGCTCATGCATGATCTTGCCGGGCTGCTCGGCGGTGCCGACGTTGTGCCGACGGCCTGAAGATCGGCCAGGGTGCGCAGGGTTCCCTCCGCCAGGGCCAGGGACCAGGGGTCGTCGGCCTCCAGCAGCAGCCGCGCAGTCCACAGGGAGTCCCGGCCGAACAGGGTGAGGAACCAGGGCGCGCCTGCGGCTGCGAAAGGACGATCCGGGGTCGCCCGGCGGGCCAGCAGCAGGTGGTCGAGGTCGTCGAATGCCACCTCCAGCCAGGCCTGGGCCTGCGCGTCATGTACTGGCTGCGCCGGCGAGTCGGCAGGACGGATGCCGCCTGGACCACGGCGTCGGCGTCGGAGGCGGTCAGGGACCAGGAGGCGGTGAAGGGGTGTGCCGCGTCGGCCTCGGCGTCCCACTGCAGGAGCAGGGTTGTGCCTTTGGTGGCCAGCCTCGCGCCCGGTGCGCTGACGGCGGTGCGGACCGCCCCGCGCTGTAACGAGGCGGTGGTGGTGTCTATCAGTGACCAGGAGAGGTCATCCATCCGGTCGCCAGCCTTGACCATATCCATCGGGGACAGATCGGCGGCCAGTTCGATCGTGAGCACCGTTGAGGTGGGCCGGCGTCGAGCGGTTTGCACGGTGAGCGTCTCGGTGAAGCCGGCTTGTTCGGCATCGCACGACAGTGAGCGGTCGGTGATGAGGACGGTGCGGGGATCGGCGCCATGGCGGTCGAGGCCGCGGGCGAGCGCGAGATGGCGTACTGCCGAGGCACTGCGCTGATCGGTGCTCAGGTGTTCGACGACGGAGCCGGTGACGGTGGCCGCATACCGGCGCAGCACGCGTACATCCGAGTGGTATACGCCCTGAATGGGTGCCGCACCCATGGAGCCGTCCGGCGCCACCAGCGCCTGTGCCGGGGCGCAGACGAGTATGACCTGCTCGTGGAGTAGGGGTTGGAGAGAGTGCACGGCGGCCTCGGATTCATCGACATGACGTGAACGCATCTACCATAGGGGAACGTATTTTAACGATCAAGCACGCAGAACGACTGTCTTTGATCGTTATAAACGGAGAGGTTCGCTAGCGGTGTCGTAGGCTGTGCTCGGACGAAGAGCGCGACGCATGACAGGGGGAGACGCATGGCAGCCAGGGCCGTGACCATTCAGGATGTCGCACGGCGCGCCGGCGTTTCCACCCAGACTGTTTCCAATGTCCTTAACAACCCCGAGCGGGTCCGGCCAGCAACCGCCCGCAGGGTGCACTCCGCCATCGACGCACTCGGCTACCGCGCCCACGCCGCAGCTCGACGGCTGCGCACCCGCCGCTCCGACACCATCGGCCTACGCCTGGCGCCCCTGCCGGCAGGCATCTCCGGCACGATCCTCGACGTCTTTCTCCACGAGGTCACGGTGCGCGCCGCTGAACTGGGCCTGCGCATACTGCTGTACACCGCCGCCGACCGCGAGGAGGAGATCGTCCGGCTGCGCGAATTGGTCGCATCCGGGGACGTGGACGGCTTCATCCTCACCGACACGCAGGCCGGGGACCCGCGGCCGGCCTGGCTGAATGAGCAGCAGGTGCCCTATGTATCCTTCGGCAGGCCCTGGGGTGCGGAGGAGACCGCAACCCACCCCTGGGTGGACGTCGACGGCGCCGCTGGCACCCGGGCCGCGGCCGAGTATCTGATCGACTCCGGGGCCAGGCGGGTGGCTTCCTCGGCTGGCCCGACTCCGCCGGCCAGGGTGCCTCTCGATGCGCGGGGTGGCGCGCCGCCGTGGTGGATCGCGGCGTAGTAGATGAGCAGGACGCTGACGAACTCGTGGCGACCTGCCCCGACCGTGTCGCGGATGCCATGCACGCCGCAGCCGAGCTCTTCGAGCGTCATCCCGACATCGACGGCCTGGTCTGTGCCTCAGACTCGCTCGCATTCGGGGCCCTACTCGCCGCCGGGCCGGGCGTAAGCGTCATCGGCTTCGACGACACACCCGTCGCACGTGCCGTCGGCCTATCCAGTGTGGACCAGCGCATTGACCTCGTAGCGCAGGCGGTCCTCGAGCTGCTCGTGCAGGACGGCCAGGTCACCACGCGCGGTGCCACCACGCGAATCATCACCCCCGAGCTGCGCGTTCGCCGCGCCGTCATCCAGGATCCGAGCATGCGAGTGGCTTGACCTGGTCCAACCGGATCAGCAGCAGCCGGCGCTCACGTTGCGCTCGTCGAACTCGGCCCGGGCTCGCCACCACTGGCGCGCCGTCAGCGGGGCGTGATCGGGGTGCTCGCGCCGATGCCGTTCGACATAGCGGTCGTACGCGGACTCACCGGTGAAGTCGCGCCACAGCCCACGCGCCCGCGCCAGGCCCGCGCGAATCCGGCGCGCCCGCCGCGCCGGGGTGGTGCTCCCCGGCGCGGCGGGCCTCGACGTCCGGGCCACCTCAGCGGTCCCGGGCATCGGCGTCGCCTGCCTCGGCGGAGCGTCCCGGAATGAGCGCCGGGTCGCCAACGAGCGCATACTCGTTGACGAGCTTCTTCTCCAGCGGGCTGGCGAACAGGTGTTCGGGGGCGTAGAAGTTCGACTCCTGGTACGGATCCTCGGACGTGGTGGTGTCACCTGTGCGCACGGCCCGGATCATGGTGATGGCAGCGCACACCATGACGAAGGCGACGAGCACGAGGAACACCACCGACAGGGTGCCCTGGATCATGGTGTTGCGAATGATGGCTCGCTGCACGCTGATCGCCTCGGGGTCGGTGAGCGTGGGTAGCAGTGCTCGCGCGTCACGCCACTGCTGGAAGTAGCCCACCTGCGGATCGGTGGAGAAGATCTTCTGCCACGATGCCGTGAAGGTGACGGCCGTATCGAAGGCCAGCGGAATCGCGGGAATCCACGCATGCTTCAGCCGCCCCTTGCGCACCGTCATCACCAGGCACAGCAGCAGCGCGATGGCCGCGATGAGTTGGTTGGCGATGCCGAAGAGCGGGTAGAGCGTCTGGATGCCGCCGCGCGGATCGGTCACGCCCATCAGCAGCAGCGAGCCCCAGGCCGCCACCACGACGCCGGTGGTCGCCCACGCCCCCACGTGCCAGGACGGGTCGCGGAACTTCGGCCAGATGTTGCCCAGGGCGTCGCCGAGCTGGAAGCGGGCCACGCGGGTGACGGCGTCGACGGCGGAGAGAATGAACAGCGCCTCGAACATGATGGCGAAGTGGTACCAGAAGCCCATCATGGTCCGGCCGCCGCCAATCTGGTGGAGGATGTGCGACATGCCCACGCTCAGGGTGGGGGCGCCGCCGGTGCGGGAGATGATGCTCGGCTCGCCGACGTCGGAGGCCACCTGCTCCAGCGCCTCCGCACCCGTGTAGGTCTTGGGGTTGCCGTCCTCGTCCCAGGAGTCCCACACCGGGACCAGTGACTCCCCGTGGGCGTCGGTTACCCCTAGGTTGGAGACGGCGGCTGCCGCGACCTCCTCGCGGTTGGAGGCCGTGGCGACGACGTCGTCGCCGGCGAGTGTGTTCATGGTGGCGGCGGAGGTGTTCATGGAGAAGTAGATGCCCGGGCTCAGCGAGACCGCGGCCGCCAGGGCCATGATCGCGACGAAGGACTCCATGAGCATGCCGGCGTAGCCGATCATGCGCACCTGGTTCTCCTTCTGAATCATCTTCGGGCTGGTGCCGGAGGACACGGTGGCGTGCATGCCGGACAGGGCGCCGCAGGCGATGGTGATGAACAGGAAGGGGAAGAGCTTGCCGGCAAACACGGGGCCGTCGGTGTTCAGGGCAAACTCGGAGACGGCGGCCATCTCGACCACGGGCCGCACGATGATGATGCCGGCGGCCAGGACCGCGATGGTGCCGACCTTCATGAAGGTGGACAGGTAGTCGCGCGGGGTGAGCAGCACCCACACGGGCAGAACGGCGGCGAGGAAGCCGTAGACGATCATGCACCACACCAGCGTGGTGGGTGACAGGTGCAGGTACTGGCCGAAGGAGGACTCCGCGACCCAGCGGCCGGAGATGATGACGACGATGAGGACGGCGAAGCCGACAACGGATACCTGGGTGATGCGGCCGGGCTGGACGAAGCGCAGCCACAGGCCCATGCAGATGGCGATCGGAATGGTGCAGCCGACGGAGAAGACACCCCAGGGGGACTCGGCGAGCGCGTTGACGCACACCATGGCCAGCACCGCCAGCACGATCATGAGCATGACCAGGACCACCACGGTGGCCACGGTGCCGCCGACCCGGCCGATCTCGTCGGTCGCCATCTGCCCCAGCGAGCGGCCGCCGCGGCGCATGGAGAAGAACAGGACCAGCATGTCCTGAACCGCGCCGGCGACGACGACGCCGAGGATGATCCACAGCGTACCCGGCAGGTAGCCCATCTGGGCGGCCAGCACGGGGCCGACCAGCGGGCCCGCGCCGGCGATGGCGGCGAAGTGGTGCCCGTACAGGACGACGCGGTGGGTGGGGTCGAAGTCGCGGCCGTTGTTGATGCGCTCGGCCGGGGTGGCGTTGGTGTCGTCCGGGCGCATGATGGTGCGCTGGATGTACAGGGCGTAGAAGCGGTAGCCGATGGCGTAGGTGCAGATCGCGGTGACAACGAACCAGATGGTGTTGACGCTCTCGCCGCGTACGACGGCCAGCATCCACCAGCCGAGCACGCCCAGGGCCGTGATGGCTACCCACAGGACAATCTTCTTGGGGGTCCACTTGGTGTGGGGTTTTATGCCAACGGGCACACCCTGGCGGTTGCGGATGATCAGACGCTCTTCATCGGGTGTGTAAGTGGGGAGGGCAGGGGCTATGTCGGTTTCCATGCGGTCTCTCATCATCGAGGCGGGATAAACGAACGGCGGGCCGGGGAGGGCCAGCACGCGGGCAGTTTAGTTCTCCCATATGTAGCCGGACAATTACTGTCATGATATCTGTCGCCGTCGGCGTGTCGGGATTCGTTATAGCGCTCCGGCTAGCCTGGCCCCGTGTCAGCTGTACTCGCGTCCGTCGTCGACGTGCTCGCCTCTGCGCCGATCTTGACCGTGTTTCTAGTCATCGGCGTGGGTACCGCCGTGGGGCAGATCCCCTTCGGCCCCATCCGCTTCGGGGCCGCCGGTGCCCTGTTCGTCGGCCTCGCCGTCGGCGCCCTCGATCCGAGCCTGGGGGAGAACCTCACCCTGCTGCGCAGCCTCGGCCTGGGGCTGTTCTGCTATACCGTCGGCATCGGCGCCGGTAACACCTTCTTCCGCAACCTGCGGCGCCAGTTGCCGCTCATGGCCCTGTGCGTGCTGGCGCTCGTGCTCGCCGGGTGCGCCGGGGCCGCATACTCCCGCCTGACCGGCATCAGCCCGGCCATGGACGCCGGCGCTTACGCGGGGGCGCTGACCAGCCCCGTCCTGGACTCCGCCATCGAGGCCGCCGGCAACCAGGAGCCGGCCGTCGGCTATGCCCTGGCCTACCCCGTGGGTGTGGCCGTGGCCATCCTCATCGTGGCCCTAGTCATTGGCCGCGACTGGCCGGGACGGCGGGACCCTCGGCCGGCGTCGGCCGATGGTCTGGCCGCCACCAGCGTGTTCCTGCTGCGCCGCGTTGCCCTGAGCGACCTGGAGGCCTTCCAGCGCAACCGCATTCGCATCTCCTACCTGGAGCGTGAGGGGGTCACCCGGGTGGTCTCCCCAGACGAGGAGCTGCTGCCGGGGGACAAGGTGGTCATTGTGGGCGCCCCGAACGCGCTGGAGGACGCCGTCCACGAGCTCGGCACCGGCTACGACCGCTGCCTGGCCAAGGACCGTACCGTCGTCGACTACCGGCGCCTGACCGTCTCCTCCACGCGCGTGGCCGGACGCACCATCGGCGAGCTCGACATGCACGGCCGCTTCCGGGGCGTGATCACCCGGGTGCGCCGCGGTGACCTCGACCTGCTCGCTAACGACGACCTGGTGCTCGAACTCGGCGACCGGGTGCTGGCCGTGGTGCCGTCCGGAGACTTGGAGCGGGCCGCCGACTACTTCGGCGACTCGGAGAAGTCCATCGCCCAGATCGATGCCTTCTCCGTTGGGGTCGGCATGGCGCTGGGCGTGCTCGCCGGGCTCGTCGCCATCCCACTGCCCGGCGGCATCACGCTGCGGCTCGGCGTGGCGGCGGGGCCGCTCGTGGTCGGCATGGTGCTGGGGCGCCTGGGGCGCACCGGCCCCTTCATCTGGCAGTTGCCGCACGCCGCCAACGCCACCATCCGCCAGCTCGGGCTGCTGTTCTTCCTGGCCGCCATCGGGCTGGCCTCCGGCCCGGACTTCGCCGCCTCCGCGTTCTCGACCACGGGCCTGGCGGTGGGCGGGCTGGCCGCCCTCATCGTGGTGGTAAACGCGGTGGTGCTGCTGGCCGGTGCCCGCCGGGTGGGCTTGAGCGCGCCGCGGGCCGCCGGTGGCCTGGCGGGGCTCGTGGGTCAGCCCGCCATTCTCGCCTTCGCCCTGTCCAAGCGCGACGATGAGCGGGTGGAGGCCGGTTACGCCACGCTGTTCGCCCTGGCGATCGTGGTCAAGATCGTCATGGTGCAGGTGCTGGTGGCGGTGTAACGGGCGGGGCCGGCGCCTCAGGCCAGCGCCGCCAGCACTACGGCGGCCGAGCGGGCGGCGGCCTCGTCGGCACCGATGTGGAAGTCCTGACCCGCCTCGGGGCCGCACAGGTCCGAGACGCCGCGGATCGAGGCGAAGGGAATCTCGGCGGCGTGGGCGACCTGCGCGAGCGCGGTCGACTCCATGTCGGTGCTTACCGCCCGCGGGAAGCGCTCGCGGGTGTCCTTCACATTCGCGGCGGTGACGAAGGAGCCGCCCGCGAGCATCTGGCCCACATGGATGCGGGCCGCACCCGCCGCGGGGGTAGCGGCGTGCAGGGCGTCGCGGGCCGCGCTCGCCCGCGCGACCAGGTCCGGGTCCCCGGCGAAGGTCGCGGGCTGCCCCGGGGTCTGCCCGAATGCGTAGCCGAAGGCGGTGGCGTCCACGTCCGTATAGGCCAGATCGGCAGATACGCACACATCCCCGACCTCCACTTCGCGGCCCAGGCCCCCGGTGGTGCCCGCGGAGACGATGCGCTCCGGTTTCACGTGCGTCAGTGCGGTTGCCAGTGCGCTCGCGGAGGCCACCAGTCCGATGCCCGAACGCACCAGAAGCAGTTCCCTGCCCCCGCCCAGGTCCAGCGGCCAGGCCTCGGCGCCGCCGGGAAGGCTCGGTGCGGTCGCGTCCGCAAGTCGAGGCAGACGAGCCAGGAAGGGTTGCGCCTCCTCCGCCATCGCTACCACGACCACGGCCGCCACCCGGCGGCGGGTCGATTGCGGCACCTGACTCGATTTCGCGCTCATACCCTGAGTTTAGGCGGCCTGATCGGGCCAGCAGCCCAGGCGCTGCGCCACAGGCCGCACCAGTTCCACGGTCTGATGCGTGAGCACCTGGCGTGAGGTCAGTCGTAGCGGGGTGTAGCCGTGCGCGATGAGCCATTGGTCGCGACGGCGGTCGTGCTCCCAGTCGGCCCACTGACTATGGAACTCGTGTCCGTCGGTCTCGATATCGAGCTTGCCTAGGAGCAGGTCCAGCTCTCCGATGGGCAGTTCAACTCCTACCTCGGGGATGGCACCGGCCTCCTCAAGCTCGTAGCGCGCAATGGTCTCCAGCAGCGAACGTGCCTTGGGATTGGCCCGGTCCAGCAGCGTGTGTAGCTTGCCGTTGCGTCGACCCGGCAGCCTGGCCCGCAGCTGCTCCTTGGTGACGAGCCCGCCGCGCAGGGCCGCGTCCAGGGCGATGAGGGCGTCCAGCGGTTCCGCGCACCGCATGAAGGTGATCAGCATGGTCTCCGCATCGGCATAGGGCGAGCCGAGTGGGTCCACATACAGGCCGGGGATGTGATGGCAGGTAGTGCGTACAGGGGTGACTTCTGGGGTGGCGGGCACAAGCACGTGCACGTGGGGGCTGGGATCATCCTGTGTGGGGAGCCCGCACGCAACCACGGCATGAGCGCAGCCGATGAGCCACCCACCTGCCGGGCGACAATGACTTCCCGCCGCGTCCCGGGCAGGGCGATGACGCGCCCCGGATGCTCCTGGACCACGCCCTCCTCCACCATGCGCGCGATCGCTCTCCGCTGGGTGCGGTCGGTGGCGAGGTAGCGCGCCCGGGCAGCGCCGCCCGCCGCCGCCAGCACTCGCAGGATCTGGTCCCGCCTGTTCGCGTACCCCATGGAGTGAGCATCGACTGGGCAGGCGCTGCCGACAATGCCAAAAACCCAGCCTGTGGACAACTCGCGATCAGCTTCGTAATTGTCCACAGGCTGGCGACGCTGGTCCTTCTCCTGCTGCTGGGCCAACCAGCGGTGCGCGCGGCACCAGTCCGCGCTGCCTCCCGTGGCTTCGGCATCTACAAACCGCCCGGTCACCTTGAAGATCGGGCTGTGGCGCGAACATGGGATACACATCTGTCCATCTGCCGCCACTTTTAAGGAGACAGACCGCTGGCGTCTAGTAGAAATCGGCTCCAATCCAGGCAATTGCCGAGGATGTGGTGTGTTCGCTGTCGTAAAAGTGGCGGCGGATGGACACTTCTCCGCCGAAACCTAACTGGCGAACACGTTCTCCCACTCCTCGCGCTGGGTCAGGAAGCCTCGCACCGCCTCCTGGGCCGCCTCCAAGGAGTGGTTGGCGCCCCAACCGCACTGCACCTCATTGGCGGCCGGAACCTCGGTGGCCTCCAGGATGTCCCGGAAGGTCTGCTCCAACAGTGGCAGGAACTCCTCCGGCTCCAGGCCCAGGGTCAGCGCATAGAAGCCCGTCTGGCAGCCCATGGGTCCCCAGTCGATCAGCCGGTCGGTGTGATTGCGCATGAGCTCGGCGGTCAGGTGCTCGATGGAGTGCACGGCCCGCATCTCCAGGTGGTCCCGGTTGGGCTGGCAGAAGCGCACGTCGTATTTGACTAGCTCATCGCCGCCCGGCAGCCGCTTGCGGTCCGCGATGCGCACGAACGGCGCCGCCACCTTGGTGTGGTCGAGGTTGAAGGACTCCACGTTCATACGGTGCTGGCCCATACCTTCACCCTAGCCGGAATCGACGCAAGAATGACGGCATGAGTACCCCTCTGGCCCGCATCGTCGCCGGCCCTACCACCGCCCCGACCCTCATCCTGCTGCACGGCATCACCGGCTCCGCCGTCTCCCAGGCCGAGGCCATCGATCACTGGGTAGCCCGTGGCTACCGTGTCATCGCCGCCGACGCCCGCGGCCACGGCCTGTCCCCACGTTGGACGCCGCAGCAGTTGGCCCGGGCCGGGGAGGTACTGGTTGACGATGTGGTCGAACTCCTCGAGGCGCTCTCCGCTGCCGAGGCCCGCCCCCGCCCGGTCTTGATTGGTCACTCCATGGGAGCGGCCACCGCCATGGTCGTGGCCGTCCGCCGCCCGGAGCTGGTCGCCGGGGCCGTGTTGTTGGACCCGGCCCGCTACGGCTCCCGCACCCCGCAGGAGCTGCGGGAGCGTGTCGCCGCCCGCAAACGAGCCCGCGCGGCCGAGCTGGCCGACCTGCCCGGCGCCGTGGCCCGCGCCCTGGCCGACCCGGAGATGCCCGCCGCCGAGGCCATCGCCGGCGTGTGGGCAAGCCAGCGGGTCGATCCGACACTGCTGGACACCGGCGTGGTCGCCCCACCGGTGCCATGGGAGGAGGCGATGGCGGCACTGAGCGTGCCTACGCTGCTGGTCACCGGAGACCGCCCCGGCTCGGCCCGCGTAGGCCCCGCGGGCCTGGACCTGCTGGCCCGGATCGCCAACCCGCACGTCGCCACCGCGCTCGTACCCGGTGCGGGCCATGATGTGCGGCGCACCCGTCCCGAGGGGTTCTGGGCGGCCGTGGACCCCTGGCTGGACCGGCTGCTGGACAGACAGGACGCAACGGCCTAGGCCCTCGCCGCCGGAACTCGACGCTCGCTTGCGGTCCGGTCACCAATGCCATGGCCGGGTGGCCGCCTCGGGCATTTGCGCCGCGCATCGCATAGGCTTTCTCTACCCGGCAAAGACGTCGGGGATACCCCGGACACCGGCACCGGGTGCCACGAGGAGGAGCCATGCCAGCGCGCACGCGTCCCGCCGTCAACCGACCGCGTCCCGGCGCGCCGGATCGCCTCGAGCCGCTCAACCGCAGACAGATCATAGGAATAGTCATCGGCGTCGCCGTGTTCGTGGCGCCGTTACTCGTCGACGTCCCCGACCTGGACCCCCTGGGCGAGCGGATGCTGTCCATCTTCCTGCTCGCTATCGTCTTCTGGGTCAGTGAGGCGATCCCGCTGGTGGCTACCGCCGTCCTAGTGATCGGCCTGGAGGTGCTGCTCATCTCCGACCAGGCGGTCCTGCCCGTCCCCGAGGACGCCACCGCCTACTCCTCCTTCTTAGCCGCCCTGGCCAACCCGGTGATCGTGCTGTTCCTGGGGGGCTTCCTCATTGCCGACGGCGCCGAGAAGTTCCACCTGGACAAGAACCTGGCCGCCGTCCTGATCAAACCCTTCACCGGCTCCGCGCGCCGTACCGTGCTGGGGCTGATGGTGATCACCGCGGTGCTGAGCATGTTCATGTCCAACACGGCCACTACCGCCACCATGTTCGCCGTCGTCATCCCCGTACTCGGCGCCCTCCCGGAGGCCGGCCCCGCACCGGATTGGCACTGTCCATTCCGGTGGCGGCGAACGTGGGCGGCATGGGCACGCCCGTGGGCACACCCCCCAACGCCATCGCCCTGGGCGCCCTGGCCGAGGCCGGCCACACCGTCAGCTTCCTGGACTGGATGCTCATGGCCATCCCGCTGATGCTTGTCATCCTGCTGGGCGCCTGGCTGCTGATCTGCGCGCTGTTCCTTCCGGGCGGCCTGAGCGTCGAGCTGGACATGCGGGCGGAGTGGTACACCGACCGCCGTGCCGTCATGTTCTACGTGATCGCCGCCGTCACCATCCTGGCGTGGATGACCGAGTCCCTGCACGGGCTGAGCGCCAACGTCATCGGCTTCATGGCGATCGTCGCCATGCTGGTGACCCGGGTGATGACCGGCAAGGACCTGGCCGGGCTGTCCTGGGACGTGCTGTGGCTGGTGGCCGGCGGCATCGCCCTGGGCGACGGCGTGGGCGCCACCGGCCTGGACCAGTGGATCCTCAACCTGTTCAACTGGACTTCCATGCCGGCCCTGGCGGTGGTGGTGCTCATGGGGGCGCTCGGCCTGGCCCTGTCCAACGTCATCTCCAACTCCGCCGCCTGCAACCTGCTGGTTCCCCTGGCCATGGGCCTGGCCACGAGCGTCGGCGGTCTGGAGCCGGTCACCATCGCCGTGGTGCTGGCGCTGGCCTGCTCGCTCGGCATGAGCCTGCCGATCTCCACCCCGCCCAACGCGATCGCCTACGCCACCGGGGAGATCGCCACCGGCGACATGGCCAAGATCGGTCTGATCGTCGGCATCGCCGGCACGGCCGTGCTGGTGCTGCTGATGCCGATGCTGTGGTCGGCGATGGGAATGCTATGAGTACCGCACCCCCGCCCGACGCCGATCGGCTGGTCGTGGTCGTGGTGTCCCCGACGTCGTTGGGCACTCAGGCCGCCCACGAGGTCACTCCAGCGGTGCGGACGCTGGCCGACGTCGTGCGTGTACGCACCCTGGCGGAGCTGTTCCGGTGGGCGAGCGCCGGCCAGACCTCGCCCCCGCCCGCGGACGCCGACTCCGCTCCCGGCACGCCCAACTCCTCGGAGTTCGCGGCACCGGTTGGAGGGCCGGCCCCGGTGGCCTGATTATCGCCACCGACGAGGTTGGCAGCCTCGACGACGTCGCCGCCGCCGTCGCCCACTATCCCGCCCTGGCCACGGCCCGGTTGGTGCTACTGACAGAGCGCGCCGAGCTGCACGACCTGGGCCGCGCCATCGACGAGGATCTGGTGCGCGAGGTCATCGCCGTGCCCTGGACGCCGGGCGCCATCGGTGAGCGCGCCCGCGCACAGATCCGCCGCTGGATGCGCGACCACCTGCCCGACGACGATCCCCGCCGCCGGCGTGACAGCAACGGGCGGGACCACTCCGCGCTGCTGGAGCGCTCACCCACCACTCCGACACCCTGACCGCCGACTTCATCGCCGCCTGCGAGCAGGTACTCGGTCCCCGTCCGCGCTTGCAGCTGCCGGCCGGGGTGCGGTTGACCCACCAGGGGCAGGCTGTTGACGGGGTCTATGTGGTGGTCCACGGATCGGTGGCGCTGACCCGGCACACCCGGGTCGGCGAGGTCACGCTGCACCATGCCACCACCGGCCGCATCATCGGCCTGGTGTCCCTGGCCAGCCATGGGCGCGCCTTCGTCACCGCCACGACCACCACGGATGTGGAGCTCATCCTGCTGTCCATCGAGCAGTTGGACCGGGCGCTGCGGGAGAATCCGGTCACCGAGCAGGTGCTCGCGGCGCTGATCATCCGCTCCTTGACCAAGCGGCTGGAGCGCTCGGAGGTCTTGCAGGTGGAGAAGATCGAGCTGGCGGCGGCGCTGGACGCCGAGCGGATCCAGGTGCAGGAGGCGCTCACCGCCTTGGAACAGGCCCGCCTGGAGTTGCTGGCGCAGGAGCGCTTCGCCACCCTGGGGGAGCTGGCGGCGGGCGTCGCCCACGAGTTGAACAACCCCGTGGCCGCGCTCCAGCGCGCCGGCGACCACCTGAGCGCGGACCTGGCCGCCGTGCTGGCCACCCACCCCGACGGCGAGCTGATCGCTGCCGTCGCCGCCGACGCACGCACTCGGCCGGCTGCCTCCACACGCACCGAACGCGCCGAGCGCAAACGATTGGAGCAGGTGGTCGGGGATCGGGAACTGGCCCGCCGGCTGGTGGCGGCCGGCATGGACGCCGACGGCGATCCGCACACCGCCCGCGCGCTGGCAGCCGACCCCGCGCGCCTGGCCACCGTTGAGGCGGCCGCCGCCATTGGTCGTGCCGAACGAAACATGCGCCTGGCCACCGACCGCATCAGCGGGCTGGTCGCCAGCCTGTCCACCTATGTGCGCCCCGACGGGGAGGACATGCTCGACGTGGACCTGCGGGAAGTGGTTGAAGACGCCCTGCGGCTGACCGCGCATCGGCTGGAGGGAGTGGAGATTGAACGGGACTACCCGGCCGATCCGAGTGCGCTGCCGGTGGTCCCCGGACACGCGGGTGAGTTGGTGCAGGTGTGGACCAACATTCTCGCCAATGCCGCCGACGCCCTGGCCGCCCAGGCGAGGGCGGATGCCGAGGCCGGCCGGAAGGCGCGCCCGGGCCGAGTGAAGGTGCGCATCGCGCCGGTGACGGGCGGGGTACGGGTACAGGTGCAGGACAACGGACCGGGCATCGACCCGGACGTCCTGCCGCGCATCTTCGAACCCCGCTTCACCACTAAGCACGGTCAGGTGCGCTTCGGACTGGGGCTCGGCATGGGGCTGGCCAAGAGCGTGGTGGACGCCCACCGCGGCTCGATCAAGGTCGACTCCGAACCCGGCCGCACCCGCGTCACCGTGGTGCTGCCCGCCCACCCGGCGGTGACGGCGGCGGGCCCCCCGCCCGAGAGCCACCGGACCCGGCAGTGAGACCGCGCCAGACCCACCGGCGCGCGGATCGAAAGAAGCCGCGCAAACAGGCGCGTAAGCAGTCACGTTCCCCGAAGGAGAAGCCATGAAACTCGTCATCCTGGTGGTTGAGGATGAGCCGGAGGTCCGCGACGCCGTCGTCGGGGATCTGACCCCCTTCGCCGCCACGGTCCGCATCGAACCGGCCGAGGACGTCACGGATGCCTGGGAGGCGGTCGACGACATCGACGACGACGGCGACCTGCTCGCCCTGGTCCTCGCCGACCATCGCATGCCCGGCCGCAGCGGCGTCGACATGCTGGTGGAGATGAACACCGACGCGCGCACTGCCGCTGCCCGCAAGGTGCTGGTGACCGGTCAGGCCGACCAGGCCGACACCGTCCGCGCGGTCAACGATGCCGGCCTGGACCACTACATTGCCAAGCCCTGGGATCCAGCCCGGCTGCAGCAGGTGGTGCGCGACCAGCTCACCGACTTCGTGCTGGAGACCGGCATCGACCCGCTTCCGCACCTGCGTGCTCTTGACCGGGTGCGAGCCCTCGAGGCATTGCGTTGACTCGGCCTGGGTAACAGCTGTGATGTTTCCGTGACTGGGAGCTGCCTGAGTGGCCGTCGCGTCGAGGACGTCGGGGGGATCGCCCCGTGTCAGGATGGGCGCATGCGTGAGGTAAGCCGAGCCGTATCGGGCCGCACCCAGGGCGAGTCCATCGCCGTCGTTTTGGCCGTACTCGTCGTCGTCTGCGCGGGCATGTACTACATCGGGTCGCTGTTCGGCCCGGCCTTCTTCGCGCTGACCCTGGTCATCACCGTGCGCCCCCTGGTCACCTGGGCCACGCTGCATCGTGTGCCGCGCCCGGTGTCGGCCGTGGTCGCCATCCTGATCATCTTCGCGTTCGTCATCGGTCTATTCGCGGCCCTGGCCGTCGCCATCCTGCAGCTGATCGACACGTTGCCGGACTACTCGGCGCAGTTCACCGCGATCTGGGACAACATACGTGCCCTGCTGGCGCGTGTGGGCGTGGACGAGACAACCTTGATCGATCAGGTGTCGGCGTCCATGGATACCAACCGGATCGTCTCCGTGGCGCAGAGCCTGCTGGGGCAGGTCACCAACGTGGGTTCCGTGCTCAGCGTCATGGGGCTGACAGTCGTCTTCCTGATGTTCGACACCGCCCGCATCGAGGTGCGCTCCCGGGCGCTGAGCCGCCTGCGCCCCGGCATCGCGGACGCGCTCAATGGCTTCGCGAGCTCGGTGCGCTCCTACTGGCTGGTGTCCACCGTCTTCGGCCTGATCGTGGCGGTGTTCGATGTAGTTGCGCTGTGGATACTGAACGTGCCCATGGCCGTCACCTGGGGCGTGGTCTCCTTCATCACCAACTACATCCCCAACATCGGCTTTCTGCTGGGTGTGATTCCGCCGGCCCTGATCGCGCTGGTCGCCTCCGGGCCGTGGACGGCGCTGTGGGTGGTGGTGGCTTACTGCGTGCTGAACTTCGTCATCCAGTCGCTGATCCAACCGAAGTTCACCGGCGATGCAGTCGGCCTGAACACAACGACGACGTTCCTGTCGCTGTTGTTCTGGAGCCAGGTCATCGGGGCGCTCGGTACGATCCTGGCGGTGCCGCTGACTCTGTTCGCTAAGGCGCTGCTGGTGGATTCCGACCCGCGCTCGCGGTGGATTAACGTGTTCTTGGCGGCCGGGGACGCCGATGTGGACGATGACGGCGACGAGCCGCGGGCCGTCCGAGACGACGATGAGTTATCGGATTCGGGCGCTAAGGGGCGGGAGCCGGAGGCGAGCACCGCGGGCGACGCCGCGGCGAAACCGGCCCGCTAGCGGTTCCCATGGTTTTCACAGCTTCGGCGGAGCGGCTTTTCAGATGCGGCGGGTTATATGGGCTTTGCCGCCGGACGAGGCGGGCCGCGAGGGTTGGGGAACCCGATGACCGGTCCGGTTCGAGACCGCCCCGGGTACTAGGGAGCCCGGGCCGGGCGCTCCGGCGAAGGAGGGAGCTCCCCCGGATGTGGGAACCCGGGCGCGGAGCCCCTCACTGACGAAGGCCCTCGGGCCGGGTACGAACCCGGGCCCGGGGGCCTCGCCATATCCGGGTTATCGGCGCGAGCGTGGCGCTTTAGTGCGGCGTGTCGCGGGGGACGCGTCGCCGGCCTCGGCGATTTGGGCCGCGTTCCTTCAGTTGGGGGTTATCGGCGCGAGCGTGGCGCTTTAGTGCGGCGTGTCGCGGGGTGGCCCGCTGCCGACCTTCGCTGTTTGGACCGCTTGCCCCTGTTTGGACCGCGAAAGTCTATTTGGACCGCTATCCCCTGTTTGGACCGCCGTGGTGTGCCGCGTGGGCGGTCCAAACCGACGTAAGGGGTCCAAACCGACGTAAGGGGTCCAAACCGACGTAAGGGGTCCAAACCGACGTAAGGGGTCCAAACCGACGTAAGGGGTCCAAACTCGGGGAGCAGCGTCTATGCGCAGTCGAAGCAGGCCTGGAAGCAGGCCTGGCCGGGAGGGGAGGCAGGAGCAGGCGGCCCGGCATCAGACCACGCGGCGACCGAGGTTCGGCGAGCCGATGTTCGTCAGGTCAGGTGGTGTGTATCCGCCGCCGGGCGTGTAGTGGTGGTGGAGCCGGGCTTCCCTCTGATCAGGACCCGACAGATTGAGCAGAGCCCCGCCCACAGGGAACGTGTTCTTACGGCCTGCGCGTTCACCCGCGGACGTCAAGCACCGCCCCGGATTATCCCGCCAGACCACAACCACCCCGACCCTCCCACACCACACCAACCAAAACCCCGATCTAAAGCAACACGCTCACGCCGATAACTCTGAGAGTGCGTTTGAGGTGGTCCAACCGCACGCAGGGGCCAAACTCGGGACTAGTCAGCGATTCGATCACGCCAGCAGCCGGGACTCACCGCTCTGCGTAGCCGTGGATGACCGGTGCAAGTCGGCCCAACACATTGTTGATGCGCAGTGTTTCCAAATGCACGCTGGAGAATCCCGCTCGGTTGATCATGTCCGCCGTGTCCCGGCACGGATCGCATCCGTGATCGAGGAGGCGGGTGAGTGGGCTCGCAAGCCTCTGGATGCGGTGGGCAGTCGACCCGGGCGCGGCGGCAACATGCTCGTAGAACACCAACACGCCCCCGGGGCGAAGCACCCTGATGGTCTCGGTCAGTGTGAGTGCGGGGTCGGCCACCGAGCACAGCACGGTGGAACAAATGACGGCGTCGATGCTCGCATCCTCCAGCGGAATCCGCTCTGCGGGCGCTGTCAGCAACTGGGAGCCGGGCCTGGAGCGTACTGCGGCCGCCAGCCGACGTCCGGGAGAAGGCTCAAGCGCCAGCCAAGCAACTCCCGGATGCAGCAGTGCGGCGGACACTCCGCTGCCCGCACCGATGTCCAGGATCGTGCCCCTGAGTGTCGGCAGAACCTGCCGCCGCCATTGCTGCTGACCTGTCACAGGAGTGGAGGAGCGCTGCATACAGGGCATGCTATGTGCATACGCTCAATCCGCCAGGGTTACGGGCACGCTGATGCCTTCGACGTCGGCGGCGGCGATGCACTCGTGGATCGTATGTGCGATCTTGCGCAAGTGCGGAAGGGTGGCGCGCTCAACAGGCATGGTTACCGAGATCGCCAGCACCGGCTCCCCGGCCACGGCGATAGGAACCCCGACGCAGGCCAGGCTTGGACGGTCCTCCCCGATCTCGATGGCATAACCGTGGGAGCGCACCCGTTGCATCTCCTCGACCAACCGCCCGGGCAGCTGTTCGGCTGCCTCGGCGACCAGGCTAAGCCACATCTTCACCTCTGCCTCAGAGGGTTGGCGGGCCCCGAGAATGGCGCGTCCCATGGCCGTTGTTGCCACCGGGGCGCTCTGACCGATGCGCGACCAGACCCGCACCGGGCGATCCGGCTCCACCTTGTCCAGGTAGACGACGTCTCGCTCGAACAGGCGGCCCAGGTGGACCAGTTCGTGGGTCTTGTCGCAGATGGCCAGGAGTATTGGGTGCAACTTGGCGGCAGCCTGGTTCGTGCTTGTCCACCAGGTGGCCATGCGGCCGGTCATAGGCCCTAACCGGTAGCGGCCTGTTTCGTCCTGCTCCACCCAGCTGCGCTGCCGCAGCGTGACCAGGATGTGGTGCAGACTAGACTTGTTAATGCCTGTTTCATCTGCGAGCTGGCTAAGGGACACGCCGTCGGAATCCACGGTGAGCAGGTGCTCCACCACCCGAGCGCCTTGTCCACCGACGCAATCGTGGTGGTCCTGGCGGTTCTCCGGTTGCTTGACCGGGATGACGTCCGATCGGGAGAGGGCATGTGACTCCTTGCATGGCCGTGGACTAGTCGAGTGCCCGACCATTTGACGCGATGAAACGTAATGCCAGCTTACCGGCCCTCTGCTACTCGCGCGGGGCATTGCCGCACCGCGGTTCATTCCGAGGCGGTGAAGTCACCGAATGCTGTCTCAGGGTTGCTTGCCGATGTAGGCGAGGATGCCGCCATCGACGTACAGGATGTGTCCGTTGACGAAGTCGGAGGCGTGGGAAGCGAGGAAGACGGCGGGGCCGACCAGATCGCCTGGATTTCCCCATCGGGCGGCCGGCGTGCGGGTGACGATGAACTGGTCGAAGGGGTGCCGTGATCCATCGGCCTGGAGTTCGCGCAGCGGGGCGGTCTGCGGTGTGGCAATGTAGCCCGGCCCGATGCCGTTGCACTGGATGTTGTACTGACCGTACTCGGAGGCGATGTTGCGAGTAAGCATCTTTAACCCGCCCTTCGCGGCAGCATAGGCGGATACCGTCTCGCGGCCGAGTTCGGACATCATTGAGCAGATGTTGATGATTTTGCCGCCGCCTCGCTCGATCATCGATGGGATTACCGCTTTGGAGATGATGAATGGCCCATTCAGGTCAATATCTACCACTTGGCGGAACTCTGCGGCAGTCATGTGGGTCATGGGGATGCGTTTGATGATGCCAGCGTTGTTCACCAAGATGTCGATGGAGGCAACCTCGTCGGAGATACTCGCTACGGCCTCGGTTACGGCGTCCTCGTCAGTGACGTCGAAAACGTAGCCGTGCGCGTCGATCCCCTCCGCGGCATACGCCGCCAGGCCCCGGTCCACTGACTCTTGGGAGCGAGCGTTGAAGACGATGGTTGCGCCAGCGTCGGCGAGTGCCTTGGCGATGGCGAAACCGATGCCATAGACCGCGCCGGTTACGAGCGCCGTGCGCCCCTCGAGACTGAAAATCGAACCAGGCACAATAATACCGTCCTTCCTGTCTGCGGCTGTCAGCGGATCTCGGTGACGGGGTGTGTGTCCATGTCGTCGAAGAACTGGTTTTCCCCAGCCATTGCCCACACGAATGTATAGGCTGCGGTGCCGACTCCGCAATGCAGCGACCAAGACGGCGATATCACAGCCTGCCGGTCGGCGACAACCAGATGACGGGTTCGCTCAGGTTCACCCATGATGTGGAAGACACGCGCATCCTCGGGGATGTCAAAGTACAGGTAGCACTCGGTGCGCCGGTCGTGGGTATGGGCGGGCATGGTGTTCCACATAGATCCCTCATGTAGACGGGTGAATCCCATGACCACCTGGCAGGAGCGAATGCCACCCTCGTGGATATACTGGGTGAGTGTACGGCGGTTAGATGTCTTCTGATCGCCGAGCTCACGCACCGTGCCCTCGCCGGGAAGCACTAGCATGGTCGGGTAGTCCGCATGGGCGGGGGCGGAAAACAGGTAGAACTGCGCTCCGCGTTCCTGTTCGGCAGTGGCATCGGAGAAGACGACCTCGCGGGCGCCGCGCCCGATGTATAGGCAGGCGGTGGACGGCATCTGGTAGGTGGTCCCGTCGACGGTGACGACGCCGTCGCCCCCGATGTTGAGTACACCCATCTCGCGGCGCTGTAGAAAGAAGTCTGAACGCAACTCGTCAAAGGTGGGCAGCACCAGTTCGCCGCCCGCCGGTTCGGCACCGCCCAGAACGATCCGATCCTGGTGGGTGTAGATGGCCGTCACCTCACCGGGGATGAAGACCTTTTCGACCAGATATCGGTCGCGCAGGTCCTGAGTGTCAAAGCCGGGGATCTGCTCGGGATTGGTGGCGTAACGCTGTTCCATCGTGGATCTCTTCTCTGTGAGTAATAGCTGCCGGTCGGGTGAGTGCGGTCAATCTTCAGTAGTAGGTACGCAGGTACTCGGCCAGGCACAGTATGGCCATGGCCTGACCATAGGGCATAGAGGTGCGTGGGATGTCCCGGTAGAATTGAAGGTCGGGACCCATGCCGGTCCCGAATGACACCTGCATGAGTTCGCCGTCGTCGTTGATGTTGTCGACGATTGCGTGGATGGCACGTTCGGCGATCGGTGCGTAAGCAGTCTTGTCGAGGTAGCCGAGCCGTACGGCCTTGAGGATGCCGTAGGCGAAGCCGGCCGTGGCCGAGGCCTCCAGGTAGGAACCGGGGTCGTCCAGCAGCGTGTGCCACAGCCCGGACTCATCCTGCAGCGGGGCCAGGGCGGTGACCTGCGCCTGGAGTGTCTCGATCAGGAACCGGCGGACGGGATCGTCGGCGGGCCAGTCAACGAGTTGGAGGAAGTCCGGGATCACCATGGTGATCCACGAGTTACCCCGGGCCCAGCGGGCTTCGGCGAAGTTGTGGGCGCCGTCGAAGGTCCAGCCGTGGAACCACAACCCGGAACGTCGGTCGGTGAGGTAGTTGATGTGGGTGAGGAACTGGAAGGTCGCCTCTTTGACGTACTGTGGGCGGTTCAGGAGAAGACCTATACGGGTCAGGGGCATCACCGTCATCATGAGGGTGTCGTCCCACATCTGATGGTGATTCTCCTCAGCCAGTGTCATGTGCTGCATGCCTCCGCGCGGGGTTCGGGGCATCTCGCGCATGGCCCATTCGGCCCATGTCTCCAGCCACGGCAGGTAGGAGCGTCTGCCCGTCATGTCGTAGAGGTTGGCGAGCGTGAGAAAGGGTGCCATGGTGTTGACGTTCTTGGTGGTGCCCTCCGCCAGCCGGCTGTCGAACCACTTGGTGATGATGTCGAGCATGCGGGTCTCGCCCGTCTGCTCGTAATACTGCCACATGCCGTACAGCCCGATGCCGTGGGTCCATTCCCAGCCGGTGGCCCAACCCTTGGTGTCGATGACACGGCCATCATCAAGACGGAGCAGGAATTCGCCGGTCGGGTCTTCAATGTTGATGAGGTTATCGGTCAGGCGACCGATGAGTTCATGTAGTTGGGGACGGGAGATAAATCGCTCCGGCGCTCGCAGCAGTTCGGAGTGCTTGACCGGCCAGATCTTCTGTGCCATGGGTTATGCGCCTCCTTCAGTTCGTGGTTTCGAGCTCGGCTAACGTGCGCCCCCGGGTCTCGGCGGTCAGTGCCGTGGCCACGGCTGAGATCAGGCAGATGCCGAAGGTGGTGGCGCCGATCACCAGCGGGACGTTGGCGGTACCCGGAGGGGCGATTGAGGTGAATAGGGTGGGGAAGAAGGAGGCCAGCATGAGCCGATGTTCTGGGTGACGGCGAAACCAGTCACTCGGATGCGCATGGGGAACTGCTCCTGGAAGAAGGTGGCGAAGGTGGCGTTCCACATCTGGAAGCAGATGCCCTGCACGATGATCACCATGACGAAGACCATCACCAGGTGGTGAGACTGGACCGCCATGAGATATAGGCCGGACAGGGCGCCCCCGGCCAGTGTGCCCACGATCATGAATGTCTTGCGGCCGATCCGGTCCGATAGGGCGCCGAAGACCGGGATGGTGCACACGGCCACGATGTTCGCGATCAGGGTCACCCACAGCATGTCCGAGCTGGTGAAGCCGATGCCGTAGCCATCATTGGTGCCGTAGGAGACGCCAAAAACGAGCGTGGTCATGCCGATGACATTGGTGAAGATGATCAGAATGCAGCGCAGCGTCAGCAGCGGGTAACGGGTGACTAGCTCAATGACGGGGAAGCGGTCACGCACCGAGCGTTTCTCGTCGCGGCTTTGCAGGTAGGCAGGTGGCTCCTGGACGTGGCGGCGGATGAGGTAGCCGGCGAGGATCACTACCGCGCTGAGCAGGAATGGGATGCGCCAGCCCCAGGCGGCGAAGGTTTCATCGCCCAGGAACGCCGCCAGGGGTAACATGACGCCGGTGGCGAGGATGGAGCCGAACTGGGTGCCCTGAAGGCTGAAGGAGGCGAAGAAGCCGCGCTTCTCGTCCGGGGCGTGCTCGACAATCATTGCGCTGGCTCCACCCAGCTCACCGGCGACGGCGAATCCCTGCACCAGGCGCAAGCACACCAGCAGCAGCGGGGACAAGATGCCCACCTGCTGATAGGTGGGTAGCAGCCCCACTGCGAGGGTGGAGAAGCCCATGAGCAGCATTGCCCATACGAGCACCCGTTTGCGGCCGTGGCGGTCCCCCAGTGCTCCAAGGACGATCGCGCCCACGGGACGGGCTACGTAACCGACCGCATAGGTTGCGAGTGAAGCGATCAGTGCGGCGCTCGCATTGCCCTCGGGGAAGAAGACCGTTGGGAAGACCAGCGCCGCCGCCTGGGAGTACAGGGCGAAGTCGTAGTACTCCAATGCGCTTCCGATCCAGCCGCTCATTGCGGCCCGACGGGTGTTTATGCGGACTTCCTCGTCGTGCGCGGAGGACATGTCGACCGCGGTTTTCTTGGGGGCGTCCTGCCCCTGTGCAAGCCCCATTGCTCGCCTTTCGTCATCCAGATATGTTTCACATGGTGAACCATGCGTCTCACCATGCTAACTGTACTCTTGGGGCATGAGTCGGTCAATAGCGCCCCACCCTGTGTATTCGGCTTGGTGACGGGTAGATGGCCTAATTGTCTCTCCCAAGGTTTCCCATCTCGACTGTCAGGTTTCGTAGCATGAACAGGGTTGTGCGGCTCAGCCCTCCGCGCGGCCCTGGCGCCAGTAGCCCATGAAGGCCACCGTCCGCCGGTCCAGGCCCCGCTCGGCCACCAGGTGGTGGCGCAGCGCGCACACGGCTCCCGCCTCGCCGGCCAGCCATGCGTATACGTCGGCCCGCTTGAGCGCCGCGCCGCCGCGGGCGGTGCGTGGCACCTCCCACAGCAATTCGCGGTCGACGTCGACCTCTTCGATCTGCTGCGGGACACCCTCCGGAATGAGCTCGGCCGCCGCCCGCCTCACGCCCGCCACGAGCCGCTCGCCGTATGGGCGCTCCGCGCGTGCCAGCGCCCGTACCTCAATGCCCGGGTGCGCGGGTAGGTAGGCGGCATCGGCTGCGGTGGGCAACTCGACCACCGCAATGCCCCGCGCGGATGTGGGCAGCTGCTCCAGAATCCTGGCGATCGCCGGGGCCGCCGTCTCATCCCCACCGATCAGGAACCGGCCGGTGACGGCCGGTGGCACGAAGTCCACCCCTCCCGGCCTCATCCCGGTCGGCTGCTTGCTCAGCCAGGTGCGCGAGGGCCCCAGCAGTACCGCGGACGCACCCGGGCGGGCGCTCTCCAGCCAGCGGGAGGCCGGGCCCAGCGGGGCGTGCACCACCATGTCCACATCGACCTCCGAGCCGGCTCTTACGGCGCGCGTGGTGTAGGTGCGCAGCACCGGGCGCCGGCCCGCAGGCAGGGCGCGCCACCGCTCGTACCAGTCCGCCCCTGTGGGCAGGTGCGCATAGCCCCCGTCCGCGGCCGGCAGCACCAGCTTGATCCGCTGGTCCCAGCCCGGATCGGCGAAGTCGTCCAGCTCATCCCCGATGAAGGTCACCCGCCGCAGATGCGGGGTGACGTCCTCCACCCGCTCCACGCGCACCGGAAAGAACCGGAACGGGGCCGGAGCCTCCGCAGTGCTCACGGCGTCGTCCCCGCGGTCGACCCGACCACGTGGTGGCGCCCCTTGGGCAGCACCAGCGGAGTACCGGAGACCGGATCGGTGATCACCTCGGCCTGCAGGTCGAACACCTCCCGCATCAGTCCCGGGCTGACCACCTGCCCCGGTGCCCCCGCGGCCACCACCTGTCCGTCGCGCATGGCGATGATGTGATCGGCGTAGCGGGCGGCCAGGTTGATGTCGTGCAGCACCATGACGATGGTGGTGCCGCGCTCCCGGTTCAGGTCGGTGAGCAGGTCCAGCACCTCCACCTGGTGGGTCAGGTCCAGGAAGGTGGTCGGCTCATCCAGCAGCAGCACATCGGTGCGCTGCGCCAGCGCCATGGCGATCCACACCCGCTGCCGCTGCCCGCCCGACAGCTCGTCCACGCTCCGGTCGGCCAGCTGGGCGGTGCGAGTGGCCACGAGTGCCTCCTCCACAATGCGCCGGTCTGCGGCGGAGGTGGCGCGGAACAGGCCCTGGTGCGGGTGCCGGGCCCTGCCCACCAGGTCGGCGACCACGATCCCCTCCGGCGCGACCGGCTGTTGCGGCAGCAGCCCGAGCCGGGTGGCCAGGCGCTTGGTGGGCAGGGCGGACACCTCCTCGCCGTCGAGTAGGACCGATCCGGACATCGGCGCCAGAATCCGCGCCATGGTCTTCAGCAGCGTCGACTTCCCGCAGGCATTCGCCCCCACGATCACCGTGATGGCGCCCGTGGGGAGGTTCAGGTCGACGCCGTCGACGACGGTGCGGCGCCCGTACCCGGAGCGCAGTTCCCGCGTGGCCAGGGCGCGCGGCACCGCCCGGTCCATTGCTTCCGCATCCGCTGTACTCATGCGGAGACCCCTTCCCGGTTGAGACGGACCAGTTGTGCCAGCAGATACGGGGCGCCGACGATCCCGGTGACCACCCCGACCGGCAGCGCCGTCGGGAACAGGTGCTGGCCGGCCAGGTCCGCGCCGAGCACGATCGCGGCACCCATCAGCGCCGACGGCGCCAGCAGGGACCGGTCGCTGCGCCCCACCAGGCGGGCTGTGATCGGCCCAGCCAGGAAGGCCACGAAGGCGATCGGCCCGGTCGCCGCCGTCGCGAATGCCGCCAGTGCCACCATCGCCAGCAGGAGCAGCAGGCGGGTGCGGTCGACGGCGACCCCCAGGCCGGCGGCCGCCTCCTCGCCCAGCGACAGGGTGGTCAGGTCCCGGCCCAGGGCCAGCAGCACCCCGCCCAGGACGACGACGGCGCCGCCCAGCAGCGGCACCTGCCCCCAGCTTGCGTCCGCCAGCGACCCCGACAGCCAGCGCATGGCGTCGGCGACGTTGTAGATGGAGGCCTTCAGCTGCAGGTAGGAGATCAGTGAGGAGAACATGGCGGAGATGCCGATGCCGATCAGGATCAGGCGCCCGCCCTGCATGCGGCCCGCCCCCGACAGCAGGTAGATGACCAGCGCCGTGCCCAGGCCGCACCCCAGCGCCAGCAGGTTCACGCGCATGCCGGACCAGCCGAGCACCAGGATCGCGAACACCGCGGCCGTCGAGGCGCCGGAGGTGATGCCGATGATGTCCGGGCTGGCCAGCTGATTGCGCAGCATCGTCTGGCAGGTGCGTCCCGCCATGCCGAAGGCCAGGCCCGCCAGCAGGCCCACCAGGGCGCGCGGGAGCCGCAGCTGCCCGACGGCGAAGGAGGCGCCCGGCACGTCGTGTCCCGCGATCACGGCAAGCACCTCGGCGGGGGAGTACCAGGTCGATCCGGACAGCACCAGCGCCCACCACAGCGTCATCACCAGCAGCGCCAGTGCCGCCGTGACGGTGAGGTAGCGGCGGCGACGACGTCGTCGGCCCGGTTCGGTAAAGCCCGGCCGCGGTTCGGCCGAGGCGGAGCCGGGGGCGGACGGGTGCGGAAGACGCGCGGCCACGGTGCTCACAGCTCACGCACCTTCGCGCCACGGGCAATCGCAATGAGCACCGGGGCGCCCACGAAGGCGGTGACCACTCCGACGCCGACTTCCCCGGGGCGGGCGATCACTCGTCCGAGCACATCCGCGAAGGTCAGCAGCGCCGCCCCTCCAAGCGCCGACAGCGGCAGCAGCCAGCGGTTGTCCGGGCCCACCAGCATGCGCACGGCGTGCGGCACCATCAACCCGACGAAGCCGATGGGGCCGGCCAGCGCCGTCGTCGTCGCGCAGGCGATCACCCCGGCGGCCGCGGCCAGCAGGCGGGTGCGGCCCACCCTGACCCCCAGGCCCACGGCCATCTCCTCGCCCAGTGCCAGGGAGTTCAGCGGCCGGGCGACGGCGGCGGCCAGGGCGGCGGCGGCCAGCAGGAATGGGGCGGTGGTGGACAGCGATGCCCAGGTGCCCCGGCCCAGTGACCCTACCTGCCAGAAGCGGAAGTCGGTCAGCCCCTCGGCGCGCGGCAGCATGATCGCGCTGATCAGGGAGGACAGGGCCGCGCTCGTGGCCACCCCCGCCAGCGCCAGCTTCACCGGCGTCGCGCCGCCGGGACCGAGCGAGCCGATCGCGTACACGGCCACGGCGGTGACGGCCGCACCGGCCATGGCCACCCACAGGTACTCCCACAGGGAGGAGATGTGCGCGAAGGCAATCGCGCTGACGATCGCCAGCGACGCCCCGGTGTTGATGCCGAGGATGCCCGGGTCCGCGATCGGGTTGCGGGTGACGGCCTGCATGAGGGCCCCCGAGACGCCCAGGGCCGCCCCCGCGATCAGGGCGGTGGCGGTGCGTGGGATCCGCTCGGCCACCGCCAGCGCGCCGAGGGTGTCGCCGTGTCCGGCCAGCCCGTCCAGGATCTCCTCTACGCCGACCGTCCGGGCGCCGAAGGCGATCGAGCAGCCGACGGCGAGTGCCAGCAGGCCGAGGACGACGACAAGCGCGAGCAGCGGACGACGCGGGCGCGCGCCCGGGCGGGCCGCCGTCGTCCCGCACGGCCTGGAGGGCTCGGGTGGCGCGAGTGCGGGTCCGCCGGAGCTGGTCGGCGGGGCCGGGGAGGAGCGAACGGTCACGGGTGGCTGCTCAGGCGGAGGCAGCGTCCGCCTTGTCGGCGGCGGTGGCGATGAGGGAGACGTACCGGTCGATGCCCCACGGGATGGACAGCGGGCCGGGGTTGGTGGAGGCCGACAGCGGCGTGCCGTTGCCGACGAATGCCACCGCGCCGTTCTTGATGGCCGGGATGGTGCCCACCAGCGGGTCGGCCTGAAGGGCGGCCAGGTCGGACTCCTCCCCATACATGACCATTACGTCCACGTCGTCCACCTGGTCGGCGTTCTCACTGGAGAGGTCGCTGTAGAAGATCTCCGGGTCGGCGTCGGAGACGGCCTGCACGGAGGCGGGGATGGTCATGCCCAGGTCGGTCATGAAGGCGGTGCGCGGATCGGCGGTGGTGTAGAAACCAATCGTGGAGGTGTCGGACTCGCTCATGTAGAAGAAGGCGGCCGACTTGCCTGCAAGCTGCGGGTACTGGGCGACGGCGTCGGCGATCTGGCGCTCCAGGTCGGTAATGAGGTCCTCACCCTGCGCGGCCAGGCCCATCGCCTGGGAGTCCAGGCGGATCATGTCCCGCCACTGGGTTCCCCAGGGGACCCCGGGGTAGGCGATGGTGGGGGCGATCTTCGTGAGCGTGTCGTAGTCCTCCTGGCTGAGCCCGGAGTAGGCGGCCAGGATTACGTCCGGCGCGGTCTCGGCAATGGCCTCGAAGTCGTAGCCGTCGGTGTCGTCGAACAGGACCGGCTGGGCGGCGCCTGCGGCCACCAGCTCGTCGACCTTCTGCTTGGTCCACTCCAGCATGCCGGAGTCGTCCGCGACGCCCCAGGTCTGTCGGGACAGGCCGGCGGGCATGACGTCCAGGGCCAGGGCGACGTCGTGATTGCCCCAGGCGATTGCGGTGAAGCGGGCGGCGCCAGCGGGAATGGTGGTGGTGCCGAAGGCGTGCTCGACGGTGATCTCCTCCGTCGTGGTCTGCGCGGCGACGCTTGCGCTCGCGGCGTCGGAGGCGCCGGTCTTGGCGGAGGAGCCGGCGCCACAGGCGGCCAGCAGCGCGCCGGCGGGGACGGCCAGGCCGGCCAGCAGGAAGGACTTGCGGGAGACGGTCACGGCGGTTTCGCTCTCGGTAGCAGTTGAGTGAACGGCCAACACATTAGTTGAGGTGAGGCTGACCTCATAGGTCAGGGTGCGTGTAATGCCCCACTCCGAGTCCTGCCGGTCGAGTCGCCCAGTTCGCGGGCGTGATCACCTAGGTTTGTTCCAGGGGCGGATACCGCCGCCACTCAATCTGTGACGCGAAGGAGCGCATATGAGCCAGCAGAACTGCAACGCCCCCGACGCGAACGCCGCAATCGACCCCCGCGAGGCGGAGGTGCGCCGTCGCATGGCCGCCCAGGAGCTGTACCTGGACGAGGGGCCGGGCTTGGAGGGGCTGACCGAGCAACGCATCCGCGGCAAGGAGCTCGCCGCCGAGTACAACGCCACCTCCCCGCGGGACGCCGCCGGGCGCCGCCGCCTGCTGGAGGAGATCTTCGGCGAGGTCGGCGATGGCGTGTGGGTGGAGCCGCCGCTGCACGTCGCCTACGGCATCCACACGCGCATCGGCTCCCCCTTCTATGCCAACGCTGGACTCCAACTCATCGATGACTCTCCGGTGAGCATCGGCAACCGGGTGATGTTCGGCCCGCGCGTCATGATCTCCACCGCCGGGCACCCCATCCACCCTGAGGCCCGCGACCACGGCCAGCAGTTCTCCGCGCCGGTGGTGATCGAGGATGACGTGTGGATCGGTGGGAACGTGACGATCCTGCCTGGCGTGACCATCGGCCGCGGCTCGGTTATTGCCGCTGGCGCCGTCGTCAACGCCAATGTTCCGCCGATGGTGGTGGTGGGCGGAGTGCCGGCACGAGTGCTGCGCGAGATCACCGACGCCGACCGCGACTGGTCCTACCGGGCTCCGCGCACCCTGCCCGTGCCCGGGAGACAGGCCGACGACGGCGCCTGAGTAGGCGCGCTACGAGGCGCCGCCGTGCTGCCTGCTCCCCTCGCCAACCGGTCAACGTGGCTTCCGTGTCGGCCGGGCCTGGTTGGACCGTGTTGTGCGTGCGCTTGGGCTGCCTTAGACGCACTCTCAGGCGGTCCAACCGCCGGAACGCGGTCCAAGTGAGGGAACGCGGTCCAAGTAGGGGCCGACCCCGTCCCGGTTCGAGCGTTCCATCCACCGAGGCCCGTCGAGGTCCGTCGACGTCTGGCATCGGTCCACACAAGACACCCCTGCCCCCATCACGTCCACGCCGCCATCGGGCAACTTGCCCGCTCACCCCTTGGGGGAGAACCACTTCTTCCGGCACGGGGTGTGGCGCGAGGGGCGGTTAGCGTGCCGGTGTTGGAGCCGACCGTCGGTGTGATCGGCGCACCCACTCCGCGGCCGGGGCGGCGGCCTGCCCAGTGGTGTTGTTCGGGCTCTTGTGGTGGGTCTGCACACTTGAGAAGTGGGCGCTGTGGTGGATTCCGCGGAATTGTGCGGATTCGGGCCGCGAAAGCACTTCCGCATACTTCCAGGGGAAAACGAGGATCAGCTGAGCCTGCTCGGAGACCCTTGGGTGCAGACCGCCGCTAGTGCCCAGACACGCAGCGCCGATTGCGCCGGCACCACTGCCATCGCTGGCTGATGCCAGGCACACGCGTTTTGCTCTCACGTACGACTTCTGCTCTCACGTACGGGTTTTGGAGCTATCCGATTGCCAGACCCGGGGAAACCTCTAAAACGCGTACGTGTGGCGGGAACGCGTCCGTCAGAGACGAGCTCGTACGCCTGAGGGCCGGACGCCCGCCTACGCACCCGCCGCGAACAGGCGGGTCGGCGTAGGGCAGGTCGCTAGAGCGGTTCGGGACCGAGGTAGCCGGTTCCGCGTCAGTCCTGGCGGGCGAGGTCGGCGGCGCCGATCAGCCCGGCCTCCTGACCCGAGGTGGAGATGACGATCGGGATCTCGGGACGGTGGGCGCGGGCGGTCAGGTGCTCGGCGAAGCTGGCGCGCACCGGGTCCAGCAGGATGTCGCCGGCCTCGGTCAGGCCGCCGGTGAGCACGATGACCTCGGGGTCGAGGACGGCGCACAGGTCCGCCAGCCCCAGGCCGAGTGCGCTGCCCAGGCGGGCGTAGCACTCCAGGGCGGCCGGATCGCCCTCGCGGGCGGCGGCGGTGACGGCCTTGCCGGAGATCTTGTTCTGGTCACCTCCGGACAGCTCGATGATGCGGGCGGCGTAGTCGGGCTGGAACTTCGCCAGCTCCCAGCCATTGACGCCCAGCGCCGTGCCGGACCCGTAGCGCTCCAAGCAGCCGCGCTGGCCGCAGCCGCAGGGGCGACCGTCCGGGACGACGTTGATGTGGCCGATCTCGGCGGCGAAGCCGGCGGCGCCACGCACGAGGTGACCGTCGATGATGACGGCGCCCCCGACACCGGTTCCGAGCGTCACCACGAGGACGTTCCGAGCGCCCTTGCCGCCGCCGAAGCGGGCCTCGGCCCAGCCGGCCGCATTGGCGTCGTTCTCAACCACGACCTTCTTGCCGGTGCGCGCGGCGATCTCGTCGGCGATGCGGGCGCCGGTCCAGTCGAGGTTGGTGCCGTAGACCATGGTGTTGCGGTCGGAGGAGGTGAATCCGGCCGCGCCCACGCCGATGGACTCGACGTCGTACTGCGCGGCGAGCTCGTTCGCGAGGTCGGCGATGGTGGCGAAGATGGACTCGCGGTTGGTGGCGGGGGAGTCGCGCCTGGCGGTGGCCAGCACGTTGCCCTCCTCATCGACCACGCCCGCAGCGATCTTCGTTCCACCCACATCGACGCCGATGCTCAGTGCCATGGCTGTTCTCCTGGTTCCCTCAGATTCCTGTATGTCTTCAAATCACCCGCCGCACGAGGCGTCGGCGCCCCTGCTCCTTACCGGCTCATGCCGGTACGCGGAGATCTATGGGCCTATTGTGGCAGGCGCCATGGGGCTGGCCAACCGCCTTCCGTGGCAACATCGGCCCGCCCCGGGCGCAAGCCTTACGCCGAGGTCCGTCGAAAAGGTGGGACGTCTGCGGGCAGGCAGGTCCTCACTCTGCGATGGCGGCTTGTTCGAGGATGGTGTTGCGCATGTAGTCCACGGGCGTGTAGCCGGAGACGTAGGCATCGTTGATGATGAAGAAGGGCGTACCGGTGATGCCGAGGTCGTAGGCGTGCTGCTTGGCGTCCTGAACCGCCTGCACGGTGTCGGCGGCGGTCATGTCGGCGCGGAACTGATCGAGATCGGGCACGCCCGCCTGCTTTGCCAGGGCGACCAGGGAGTCCTCGGTGTACTCGGGGTGTTCGGTCGGGTCGGTGGCGGCGTACACGGCGTCGTGGAACTCCCAGAACTTGCCCTGATTACTGGCGGCGATTCCAGCCTGTGCCGCCAGGGGGGACGTCTCGGTGATCTGGCGAGGTCGCGCCACTCCACGCGCAGGGTGCCGTTCTCAACCAGGTCCTCCAGCGCCGGGTCCACCTCCTGCGCGAACTTGGTGCAGTACGGGCAGGCGAAGTCGGAGTAGATGACCATCACCACCGGGGCGTCAACGTCGCCCTTGGCCTGGGCGTCGTTGGGGTCACGCTTGACTTCGCCGTGCAGAACCTCCAGCAGCCCGGCATCGGTTTGTGAGGGCGCGGAGGTCTGAGCCGTCGTCGGCTGTGACGTTTCGGTCGTCGGAGCCGCTGCGGTCGTCGGCGCATCGCTGCCGGACTGACCGGGTCGCACCGCCAGGATGATCGCAATCACTGCGAGCAGGATGGCAATCACTGCGAGCAGGACGACGACGATCGGATTGCTGCGGGAAGCGTTCCGCTGGCCTGGTGCGGTGCTACCGGTGGGTGAGGTCATGGGGACAGTCTCTCAGAGCCGCCGCCGACGCTGCTCGCGGCTGGGTCCTTCAGCCGGCCGCGTTAGGCGGCATCTCGGTAAAGGGTACGGCCGGCTCGGCGTCGTCGGCCGCCACCATATCGGCCGGCCTCGGCGGGATGGTCAGGAACCGGAGCTGTCAGCGGAGTCGTCGGAGGCGAAGCGTCGCATCATGTCGGTCAGGCTGGTGCCGGTCAGCGAGCGCATGACGGCGTCGAGCTGCTCCACATTGCCGGCCACCGCCTTGGGCAGTGCGGAGGCGCCCTCGGTGGAGATGATCGACATGTCCTTGACGCTGCCCAGTGGTTCGGCCAGAGCGCGGGCGATCTCCGGCGCCTTGTCCAGGATCATCTGCTGGGTGGCGGCGCGCCCGTACTTGGCCAGGGCATCGGCCTTGTCACTCATGGCCTTAGCCTCGGCCTCACCGGCGGCGCGCACGGCCTCGGCCTCGGCGCGACCGCGGGCGGCGATGCCTCGGCCTCCGCCTGCGCCTGGCGGCGGTGGCGCGGGCCTGCGCCTCGGCGCGGGCGACGGTGGCCTGCGCCTGTGCCTCGGCGTCCAGGCGGGTGCGCTCGGCCTCGGCCTCGGCACGGCGGATCGACTCGGCCTTGGCGGCCTCGGCCTCTTGCTCACGCTGGTAGCGGGCGGCGTCGGCGGGCTTGCGGACCGTGGAGTCCAACTCGCGCTCGGTCAGGGCTGCCTTGGCCTCGGCGGCCTCCTGCTCGATGACGGCGATCTCCCGCTTCTTGGCGGCGCGGGCCAGCGGTCCGGCGGAGTCGGCCTCCGCCTGCGCCTTGTCGGTCTCGGCCTTCAGCTGGGCCTGCCGCAGCGCTAGGTCGCGCTCGCGCTCGGCGATCTGCTGACGGGAGGACACTTCGGCGTCCTTGGCCTCCCGCTCGGCGTTGGCGCGAGCCACGCGGCGTCCTTCTCAACCCGCTGCTGTTCGGGCACACCCAGGGAGTCGATGTAGCCGGAGGCGTCGGTGATCTCGGAGATCTGCAGCACGTCGATCTCCAGGCCCATGTTGGCCATGACCGACTTGGCGTCGTCGAACACGTTCTGCTGGAGGGCGTCGCGGTCGGAGATGAGGTCGGTGACCGTCATGTGGCCGATGATGGAGCGCAGCGAGCCGATCAGGCGTCACGGGAGGAGTCGGCGATCGCCCGGTCCGTGTTCGGCTTGCCGAGGAACCGCTTGGCAGCGGCCCGCACCTGCTGGTCGGAGTCGCCGACCTTCACGGCGGCGACGGCGGAGACGGAGACGTTGATCTTGTTCTGATCCTCGGCGGTCACCTGGAAGCCGATGGTGTTCTGGGTGAAGGGCAGGTACTGGATCGACTGGATGATCGGCAGAACGAAGTCGCGCCCACCGGGGCGGATGATCTTGACCTCACCGTTGCGCGTGGATCCGGAGACCAGGCCGGTCAGGTTGGAGGGCACGACTACGACCCGGGAGAGCATGTAGGCGCCCAGCAAGAGCGCCAGGACGACGACGGCGATGATGGCGTAGAGCATTCGCGTTCCTTGCGAGGTAGTGGGATTAACGGAGTATTGCCGGCCGGGCTAATCGGCTGGTGCGGGCGGTTGTTCTGGGTGCTGCATGGGAGCCTCGGATGAATCGATGCGGCCGACGATGAGCGTGTCATCCGCGGTCGCGTCCACCACCCAGGCGACGGCGCCTCCTCGCAGGAGGTCGTCGGAGCGGGCGGGCAGGGTGAGCTGGTGCCCGCGGGAGGTAGCCATAACCTCGCCGCGGCCGTTCTTCCACCACAGCACCCGCACCTCGCTGCCGACCAGTTCCCCGGCGGTCAGCGGGATGGCGTTGCGCGGCATGGAGCGGCGCAGTCGTACCCACACGGCGCGGGTAACCACCCCGGCGACGACGGCGAAACCCAGTGGTACTCCGACCAGCACCGGCGTCGTCAGCCGCTCGCCGGCCAGCGCCTGCACCCCCATTCCGACGGCGCCGAACACGCCCAGTGCGCAGGCCAGTACCGGCAGGGAGCCGTCGAACAGCAGATCGTCCAGACCGTCGAACAGGCCGTCGAGCAGGAGCGAGAGCGCCAGGGCGCCGCAGCCGAGAACGGCGCACCACATGAATAGGGACATGTTCTCCTCTCCGGGCCGGACCGGCCGCTCGATTGCCGCATTGCTTGCACCCAGATTGTTACATGCTGGGCGACCGCGGGGAATGGTCGTCCCACGAGCCGGGCGGTTCGGAGATGGGGACTTCTGCCCATCATGCCGCGCCGGGCTCTCAGGAGATCCGCCTCGCCACCTGGTAGCCGCCGGTGTCCAGCACCAGTTCGTATACGGCTCCGGTGTGCGACTGACTGGTCGCCCAGGAGGCCGCGTCAGTAGGCGGGTTCCCGCCCCAGGCGGAGGACTGGGAGTCCACGACTACGTAGTCGGTGTCGACCTGGGAGGTGCCCACCCAATAGACGGTGTGGTCCGGGACCAGGTAGGCGAGCAGTCCCAGGTCGGTCTCCACGCTGGCCCCGTCCGGGATCGCGTCGATGACTGCGGCGGCGGCCGGTGCGCGTTCCGAGGCGGTACCGAAGCCGGGCTGGGTCAGGCTCCACAGCGGTAAGTCGCGGACCGTGCCCACTCCGGCGGCCAGCGGGACGACGACGCCGAGCGCCACCGTCCAGCGCGCCCACACGGGCACGGCCAGCCAGCCCGACGCCGAGGCCGGATCCGCCGAGGTGCGGCGCGTCTTGAGCCGGGCGACGACGTCGAGCAGCGCTCCCAGCGCAATCGGCATTAACACCGCGTTGTAATGCCAGTTCTGCCAGCCCCAGTAGAACTCGTTGCCGGACAGGAAGCGCCAGGCGAGGGTCGGCAGTACCAGGGCCATCCAGGGGGAGGCCAGGCCGATCCCACCGGCGGTGTACACCAGCATGCCCAGGGTGGCGATCTTGACCTCGGGCGAGAATAGGCGGCTCAGCAGGCCGGCGGAGGTGCCGTCGTCGGACAGGCCGTACTCCCAGGTGCCCGAGGGGCTCAGCGCCGGCAGGAACACCAGCACGGTGAGCAGGAAGGCCAGCAGGCCGAACAGGGCGACGACCAGGCCGAGGCGGGTGGTGCTCAGGCGGCGCCACCAGCCCGGGCCGTGGCGGGCCGGCTGCTGCGGTGCCCCCTGCTGGCCGCGCAGGGCAATGGCCAGACCCGCCATGAATACGGTCAGGCCCAGATCCTCCTTGACCAGCACGAGCGGCGCCAGCCACCATGCGCAGCTGCGCCAGCGTTGCTCGACGAAGGCAGCCGAAGCCCACGCCAGCAGCGGCACGGCGAAGGCGATCTCGTGGAACTGGGCGGCTACCGCCCCCTGAAAGCCCCAAGACAGCACGTAGAACAGTCCGAGCAGGGCGGCCACCGGGCGGGACAGCAGGCGGGTCGCCAGCCGGGTGAGCGGCCAGGCGGAGACGGCGAGCAGCAAGTCCTGCACCACCAGCAGGGCCAGCGGGGTGGGGAAGAGTCGCCACACCGGGCCCAGCAGCACCAGCAGCGGGTGGAAGTGGTCCCCCAGCAGGTTGTAGCCCTCACCCTTGATGGGGACGATCGGTGCCTGCAGGCGTGAATATGCCTTGGCCAGCTCGGAGAAGATCGCCAGGTCCCAACTGGGCACCTGCATGGATCGCCACTGGCCGACCGAGTAGACGATCATGGCGGTGGCGCCGACGGTCACGGCCAGCGCCGCCGGCAGCCGGTCGAACAGCCACGGGGAGGAGCGGTGGAACCTGTGCGCCGGAGCGCGGTCAGGGCGGGTGTCGGCGGAGGTCATCAGTGGGAGCCTACCGAGCGACAGGCCGGGTGCGGCGCGATCAACCGGCCGTAGGGGGAGTCGACCGGGGTTTGGGGTCGCCTACCGGCCGGCTTGCTATGGCGAGAGATGACGACGCGCGGCACCGGGTCAGATCCGGTCCGCGCCGTCGTCGAGAGTGGAAACTGGGGTCACCTCCAGCGTCCCCACCCCAGGAAGTAGACGAGGGGGTTGAACAGAGCGTGTCCGGTGAAGATGCTCACGACTATATCCTTCTGCTAGCTGGATCGTTGCGAGTCTCGCAACGCACAAACCCATACTCGTCTGGTTTTTGGGTGACGGTATCGTCCAACTGGCTAGGCCGATCGGCGGATATCTCAGATCAGGCCGGCGCGCAGGGCGTAGACGACCGCGCCGACGCGATCCTGTACCCCGAGTTTCGCGATCAGGGTGGACACATGCGTCTTTATGGTCGCATCGCTTACGCCCAGGGCGCGCGCAATCTGCCTATTGGTCTTCGCCTCGGCCATGAGGGTGAGTACCTCTAGTTCCCGGGGTGACAGCGTGACCCCCGAGGGCAGTGCCTGCGCGGTGCTTTGTGCACTCTGTGGTGCCTGCGCGGGCGGATTTGGAGTGGTGCTCTCCCGCGTGGGCTTGCCCGTGACCATGGTGGAGGAGGTGGGCGACAGCACCATATTGCCGGCGGCCACGTGCCTGATGGTGGCGGCCAGAGTCTCGACGGGGTCTTCCTTGGCGATGAATCCGCGCACTCCGGCGGCGAGGGCCCGATCCACCACGGAGTCGGCCACGAAGGTGGTGAGCACGAGGGTGGCGATTTCGGGGCGTTCGCGTTGCAGCACCTTGGCCAGGGCGATGCCGTCCAGGCGCGGCATTTGCACGTCCAGTAGCAGCACCTGTACGTCCGCGTCGGGCCCGTCGGAACGCAGAATATCGAGGGCCTCCTGCCCGTCGCGGGCGGCCCAGTTCACCTGTATGTCGCCAATGCTTTCGGTGGTAAGCAGGTCAGTGAGCGTGCGCCGCACGAGCGCGTCGTCGTCGACGATACCGACGTGAATCATGGTTGCTCCTCCGGTGGCAGGAGAATACCGCTGCGGTACTCGGCGACGGGAACAATCGCGGTGATCATCCAGGAGCCATTGTCGGACAGGGTGGTCAGCGTTCCGCCGATGGCGGCGAGTCGCTCGCGCATGCCCAGGATGCCGGTGCCCGATCGGGGGAGGTGTGCTCCGGTGTCGCGCACGCGGTTGGTGGATACGAGGCGGATCAGTTCGGGGCCCAGTGAGAGCGTGATGGTGACCGGGGCGCCGGAGTCGGCGTGGCGGATGATATTGGCGCCCATCTCCCGAGCCACTCGGGACAGGGTGCTGGCCTGGATGCGGGTGGGTACGGCGTCGCCCAGGTGGCGGTAGGTGACTGCGAAGCCGGCGGCGGATACATCGGCACTGACGGCACCCACGGCGGTGCTGAGGTCGGTGACCACGCTGCCCAGGCCCGTGGCCGTGGAGACGGGCTGCTCCCGGATGGAGGACGGCTGGCGCAGGGTGCGCAGGAGCAAACGTAACTCGTGAAGCGCATCGGAGGCGGTGGCTTCCAGGGCAGCGAATTCGTCGCGGGCCTGTTGCGGGTAGGAGGTGTCGGCGGCCGCCCGCTGGGCCCGCAGGGCGGTCTGGGACATGGAGTAGGCCACCAGGTCGTGCATCTCCCGGGCGATCTCCAGCCGCATCTCCTCCGACTGCGCATCGGCCTGTTTGGCGTCGGCCAGGCGCGAGGCCTCAATGAAGCGCACTAGGGCTCCGAGTGGGACCAGGAGGCGCCCATGAGCATCGTGTACCACAGCGTGCCCAGATCGGCTGCCGCGTCAGTGGCGGTGGCGCCCGGGCTGGTTAACAGGATGGTGTTGGTGAGAACCGTCACGAGCAGCAGCAGGAGCGATGGCCCCGGCCGCAGAAACCTGCCCAGGAAGAAGAGGAACGCTAGATGGCTGATGCTCATGTCGGTGGCGTACGGCCCGGGAAGAATCAGCAGGCTGCACCAGCACATGAGGTAGGCGATGATTCCCGGCATCGGTCGCAGGGGGATGAGAATGATCAGTGCGAGGGCCGCCAGCATGAAGACGATGTCGATCGGCTCTAGTGCGCCGCGGTTCGTCGCCACATTGCCGACGAGGTTCCCGAGCCCGACGATCGCCCCGATGACCACGTATACGCGGCGGTTGGGCAGGGGTTCAGCGGGGCGCAGGAGGGTCTCGCGCGCGCGTGCGGCCAGCGAGGCGAAGACATCGCTCGGCACCGGCAGGCACTCCTTTCGGTATGACCCTGTTTCTCGGGTCACTCCGGTCATGGAGGGAGTGACTCATCGGAAGCCAGGAATAGTGATCTCGACGTTAGCCGTCGGTGACGTGTGCTGCTGGCGATTCCGAAGTGAGACTAACGTGGGATTAAGCACGTAGGTTGTACCGGGACGCCGGTCATGTTCAGTGGCGCCGGCCATTCCTGGAGTCGTCGGAGTCGTTGGCAAAAGAGACGGCCAGCCTACCGATGGATGCCACCAGAACCACGATGGCGATGAGCCACAGCCAGGGCGTTTGCGCACAGGCGGCAAGGGCGCTCAGCGTGATGCCCACGAGCAGAAGGGACCAACCGGTGGCGCGGGCAGTGGACATATGGACTCCTGGGGATACGGGGTGGGTGGGAGGGAAGTACCGCGTACGGGCCGGTGGGACCGACACGTACGGTCAGCGGGGACGATAGTTCGCCGCGGGCGGCCAGGCGAGTGGACCGATTCCTTGGGTCAGAGATGGCCGTTAGCCAGGAGCGCTCCCCACGGGCCGTAGGGGAGCTCCAGATGGCGGATGCGGGCCAGCTCGGCCAGTACCGCGTATCGGCCGTATACCCATGCGAGCGCGGTGGCCAATACTGCGATGACACCGCAGGTGATGGCAACCTGCAGGGGGTTCAGGAGTTGGTTCTCGATGACGAGCAGTAAGGCTCCCACGACTGCGCAAGCGCCGGCGGCGGTGATGGTTTGGATGATCGCCCTGAGGGTGTCCAGCAGCCCGGCGTCGGTGATGGTGCCACCCATCGCGGCTCGGGCCATCAGGAAGTTCCGGTAGCGATGGCGGGACACCAGGGATACGACGAAGCCGGTGATAAGGCTGCCGGCGATGGCAGTAAGAATCTCTATGGTCATCAGGGGCTCCTTCGGCATGCCATTGACGCAAGCATTGTCGCGTCGTAACTCGGGTGCATCCCCCGAAAGGCGGATCCAATCGGGGGATAGTGTCGCCGTCAGTTACAGGTCGCCGTGCTTCTGCAGGCGCTGCAGGCTCAGCCAGCCGACGGGGATCGGGATCCAGAAGGTGACCAGGCGGTAGACGATCGCCGTCGACAGGGCCACCCCGCTGGGCACGCTCGCCGTGACCAGACCGGCGGTCAGTGCCAACTCCACGGGACCGATGCCGCCGGGGGAGGGGACCACCGAGCCGACCGTGTTGGCCGCCAGGTAGGTAATCGCCAGTACCGAGAAGGGCAGGGTGTGCCCGAAGGCCCACAGGCTCGCCCCGAAGGACAGGATGTAGCTCAAGCTCAGCAACAGCGTGCCGCCCACGCCCAGCGCCAGCCGCCCCGGGTTGGACATGACCCACACCAACCGCGGCCACACCTGCCGGTAGGTCGGTTCAATCTTCTCCCACAACCAGGTGCGCACCTTGGGAATGAATAGAGCGATGGCGACGACGGCGACCAGGCTGACGGCGATCACCAGCACCCAACCGCTGGGCAGGGTCAGGCTGGTGGACTGGCCGGTGGTGGCGGCCACGATAATGAGCAGGACCACGGTGACGACGAACTGGACCACCTGCACCAGAGCCACGGTGGCCACGCCGACCGCCGTCGGCACGCCCTTGCGGGACAGGAAACGCAGGTTGATGGCGGCCCCTCCCACACCCGCGGGTGCGACCAGGGAGACCACGGAGGAGGCCAGGTGCACCTCGGTGGACTTCCACAGCGGTAGCTTCACCGGGCTGAACGCCACCAGGGCCAGCCCCGCACCGACGTAGGTGGCCAGTGAGAACACCAGCGCCCCGAGGATCCACCAGACATTCGCCCCCGTAACCGCGTCGGTGATCTGCTCGATGTTCATGCGGGCCAGCAGCGTCCACAGGGCCACCAGGCCGACAATCGCCATGATGACAGTGCGCGGGGAGAAGCGGTTCAGCTTGGCCGGCTCCGCGTGCGCCGTGGGGGTCAGGTCCACCAAGGCGTCGCGCAACTCCTGCAGCACCTTGCCGCGTCGTCCCATGGCCTCCCGGGTGGCGGCCGGCAGCACTACCCGTTGCAACATGGGGGCTATGGAGGCCAGTTGCTGGGTGCTCAGCGAACCGGAGGCGGTGACGATGGCCCGATCGACGTCGGTGAGCGATGCGGTCAGTGCCAGTGCCTGGGCCAGGTCGACTCGCCGCGACAGCTCCGAGGAGATCGTCTCTCCGGAGTCCCAGCCGAGCAGCCACACGGCACCGGCGTCGTCGACGACGACGGTGGCCGAGTCGATCTCTCGGTGCGCCAGCCCGGCCATGTGAGCGCGGCTGATCTGGTCCCACAGGTCGGTCAGTACGTCGTCGTCGACCTCCTCCAGGTCGGCAAGGGCGCGTGCGCCGGAGATGTGATCGGTGACCAGCAGCACGGACTCGTCGGCCTCGGCCATGCCCACCAGGGCGGGCGTGCGCACGCCCGCGCGGCCGGCCTCCAGGGTCATTAGGGCGGCGTGCTCGGCGGCCGAGCGCACCGACAGGTCCCGCTCTGGCGACAGCCCCTTGACGCGCACCCGGTCCCAGAGGGTGGACAGAAAGCCCGCCACCTGGCGGTCGGCGTCCAGGACGGTGACGTCGCGACGCACGCCCGCGGCGTCCCAGACCGCGTACAGGCGGTGAGCGGACAGGCGTCCCTCGGTGAGTGCAGCGGAGGACGCCTCGGCCAGGACGGCCGCCAGGTCGACGTCGTCGGCGGGCGTGATGGTGGAGGTGTCCTCCGACGGGACCGGGGCCGGCGGTTCGGGAGTGTGCGGCTCCGTGGCCGCGGCGTCCGAGGCGGGGGCGTCGTCGACGGGGGTGTCGGCGGCCTCGTCCAGGGCGGTGGGGGTGGTCAGGGGGGTCTCGCGGACGCGCTCGGTGTAGCCCAGTGGCGCCTCGGTCTCGACCATCCAGGCGCGGGCGTCGGGGGCGCGGTCCATGCGCACCACCCGGACGGCGTCGATGCCGGCGCGGCGCAGCGCACGCACCAGGCGACGCCGTGGGCGCGGGTGTCGTCGACGCCAAAGGCATAGCGCACGGCCAGCCCCGGCAGGCGTCCCAGCAGGATGGAGATGACGGCGCCCGGTAGCGTGATGGCGCCACGCAGGACGGCCAGGCCCACCACGATCCACACGGCGGTCCAGCTGTAGCGGATCACCGTGGAGGAGCGGCGCTCGCCGGCGCCCGTGAGCAGTCCCGCCAGGGTGGCAAAGACGGTGGAGATGCCGACCCGGGCCGTCCCGGAGGCGGTCACGGTCAGGCCGGAGCTAGGATCGCCGGTCCCCACGCGTCCAGCGCGTGCAGGCTCAGCCACGCCAGGGCGAAGCCGCCTGCTCCCGCCAGCAGAGCCTGGCCCGCGGCATGCCAGGAACGGCGCAGCAGGTTGTGCATGATCACGGCTACCGGCACGGTGAAGGTGATCAGACCCTCAATGGCCTGCAGCGGGAAGACCAGGATGCGTCGCAGCACGACCGCTAGCGCGTTCTGCACGTCTTGAGTAACGCCGGTGGTGGTGGCGTGAGCGTAGGCCGCCAGGATGATCATGAAGACCAGTCCAAGTGCGACCACCACCAGGTCGAGCAGGTCTTCGGCTCGGCGCAGGCGGCGTTCGGGGGCATCAACCAGCAGCGTCCTGGAACGGGGGACGGCCGGCGTGGCGGCCTCGTGGGCGGTCTGCGCGGACTTGTCGGCCACGGGAGCGAGGCCGATGCGCGGAATACCTACCGGCGACGTCGCTGGGCGCGTTCCGGGTTCTCCGGGGGCGGGACATCAGTCATGTCGGTGTCAACCTGTAGGCCTGCTGGTGCGAACATGCCCCGATCGGGGCGCCACGAGCGTACCAGGCGAACCCTGAAATACTGCGGAATGCCCCTTGGGAGCCGGCCGGGAAATGGCTGGTCGGGAGCCAGTTGCGAGCTCTGGTGGGCGGGCTACCGCGGACGCAGATGCCGGTTGGCTAGCTGAATTGCCTACCGATCGGCCGATGGCGGGCGGTTCGGTTGCTGGCAGAGTTATGGATGTCGGCAGGGAACGCCGGTCCCTGAAAGCAAATCCCTGGTCGGTTCGGGTCCGGACTCTAACACGGAGTCCGGACCCGAACTGCGTCGTGGGGCCGCGGCGCGGTGTGCATCGGTGGATGCGGGTTGTCGGCGCGGGTTATCGGCGCGAACGTGGTGCTCCAGACCGGCGTGTTGGGGGGATGCCTGCCGGCGACCTTTTCGGTTTGGACCCCTGTTCCCTGTTTGGACCGCGTAAGTCCATTTGGACCGCTATCCCCTGTTTGGACCGCCGTTGTGTGCCGCGTGGGCGGTCCAAACCGACGCAAGGGGTCCAAACCGACGCAAGGGGTCCAAACCGGCGCGAGGGGTCCAAACTCGGGGCGGTTCAGCGTCTATGCACAGTCGATGCGCACCCGGAAACACGCCTTGCCGGCCAGGGACGGGGACGCCCGAGTACCGGGTGAGGCAGTGGTGGAACGCCTGTCGTTGCCGCCCGACAGGTCGACCCGCTCGCGCCCCGACGGTCCTAATTACGCGATGGCGCGGCTCCGGTGGAGTCGCGGACGACCAGGGTTGGGGCGAGTACCGTTTGACGAATAGCTCGTTCTGGCTGCTCAGCCGCTCGAGCAGCAGTTGCATGGCGACTTCGCCGATTTCCGCCTTGGGTGGGCAAACCGCGGTGAGTGCTGGGCGCGCGAGTTTGGCGATTTCGTCATCGTAGGCGATGACGGAGATATCTCCCGGGACGGACAGTCCGCGTTGAACGAGCAGCTCGATGACAACCAGGGCCGCCTCGTCGGAATGGGCGATGATTGCCGTTGTCTCTCCGGATACGCAGTTGTCGACGAAGGCCTTGATGCCTTCTGTCCGAGCGTCGTCGACCAGCTCAGTGGTGTCTCCCCGAGGTGACTCGGTGTCTAGATGCAGGTCGGAAAGAGCTTCTTCCCAACCCCGGACGATCAGATGACGCGAGGGGATTCGCTTGTCGGTGAGCAGTCCGATACGCGAGTGCCCCAAAGCGGCCAGGTGACGGACGGCGAGCGAGGCGCCACTCGCGTGGTCGGTGATGACGGACTCGAACAGTCGGGAGTACGGTCCGTGAGGCCTCAATGTGCGTTCGATGAGCACGGTTGGCTTGGTGACGGTTTCGAGGAACTCAACGAGCTCGCCGCTCCCGGGCCCTTCGAGATCGGGGACCAGAAGCAGACCACTGATCGACTCGTCATCCGTCATCCGGCGGATTTCGACCAGGTTGTCCTTCGCTGCGAAGGTGGATCCCTGTAACTGGAGATGTGCACCCACGCGATCCGCGACGACGTTCGCCCCCTCGATGATGGTCGGCCAGAAGAAGTCGAGTGAGGGGGTGATCAGACCGACGGTGATGTCGGATCGCAGCGGTAATGCCTGGTTCCCCGGGGTGGAGATGCGACGGGCTCCGCCGCGCACTTGCTCGAGCAGCCCCTCCTCGTCCAGAAGGGCGATGTCGCGCCGGATGGTAATGGGCGACAGCCCGAGTCCCGCAGCCAGTTCTGAGACTCTTACTGCGCCCTTGGCGTTGACGGTTGACACGATGTACTCGCGTCGGCTGGCAGGTAGGGCGCGGTGAGGACTCATGACTCGACTCCGATCGATAGGCAGAACACCCCTTGCACGGTAGCTTCGGGCAGCGCCCAGGATATGCGGTTGATGTGATCTCCCCACGATTCGCGCAACAGCGGGTCTTCGATGTCACGCCTCTCAATGTTCGGAGCCTGGGCACCACTCCACATGAGCGCAACGCGTCGCCCGCCGTCTGCGGGCGTCAGCAGCAGCGCGTCAGGACGCTCCTCAATATCCCCGACCACGAGAAGACGCTCGAGACTTTGCGCTTGGAACTCGGGGGTGGATGGCAGATCCCATGCATCTTCGAGGGTGACTACACCGTCGCCATCTGGCTGGAGGCGTAAGCTGCGGTGCCAAGTCGCGTCAGAGGGAAGTGCATAAGCTCCGGCGAGGTCCATGTCCAGGCCGCGCGTTTCGCCTCGGCTGATCTGGCCGGTTTCGGGGATTCGCTTGACGCGGCGCGCCTTGAATCTTGCTCCCGCACTCTGCTCGTGGCACGCGATGACTGGCACCGAGTGCCAACCGGACCGGTTAGTCCATATTTCGTATCGCCTGGGTGAGAATGACAGAGCGGTGTAGGTCGGTTGACCGAGGTCGATGACTACGGGGATGCCGTCCAGCGCAACCAGGAAGGAGCCAACGTCGTTGTGGTTGTGGTGTTCGTTGTTGGTTCCGGCTTTCGCAGCGAGCGCCAGTCCCCGCACGTCGCCCGCACGGGGGCGGTCAACGCTCACCTGGATACTTGGCAGCCAGACCTGTGAGGGGAGGAAGGAACCCTCGGAAGTGACTGAGTCAACTGCTGGTTCAGAGCCGGCCGCACACCAATCCTCGTCGGCGAGTGCAACTAGGACCCGGCCAAGTCCTGCTTCTACGGGGCAGGGCAGGGCGCTTGAACCCCGATGGCTCGTGGCCAGGGCAACCGCTCCGGGGCTTCCAACGATGCGACCCCAGTGAAACAAGGTACGCCATGACTTGTCGGCCGTGTGACGGGCGCGAGCATCCGCGAAGGAGATGCTCCAGTCCGAACTGAAGCTCATCGCCACTGGGAAGTCGACGAGTGCAGCAAGTGGTTTGATGCGACTGGGATCCAGTACGCCTTCGGTCGCCACGCGAAGTCTTTCGAGCACTTCCAGTAGCCTTGCCGCCCCGTTCCACCAATATGTGCTGCCCTCGTCGATGGCACCGTCGTCCGGAAGCGATGCGACGTAGCGATCGAGACCCGCGATGGCCAAGGAGACGACCTCCGCGCGTAGATCGACGTCATCCATGAGACGCAGCGCGGCCACGATGATGTTGCCCTGGATCCAGGGACTCCAGTTGTGCACATCGCCGTCCAGACCCAGCCAGTGCCAATCGCGGCGTGCGAGAAAGGGGTCGATGATGCGAGCCCGTACCTCATGACGGACTCGCGCACCGAGTCCGGGGTAGGTCTGCTCAAGGCGTTCGCCCAGAACCGCGTCGATCCAGGCGAGTTGTGCCGCAACCTCTCCAGCTCCGAGGTCAACGAAGGGGTCGGTAACGGTCGGTAGGACCGCGCCGTGGCGGACGTAGGTATCGTCGTGTGCAGCCCAGCACCAGGTCGACTGTTCGCACAGGGCCAGGATGCCGTCGGCTACTTCGGCGACGAGTCGCTTCATGACGGTATCCGATCCCTCCGGCTGCTGGTCGTGGCCGGTGTCTGGTGGAGCAAGCGCGAGCAGGGCGAGGACGGCCCGAGACAGGCGCCGTTGGCGTGCAGCGACCATGTCCTCGTAATCCGTGCGATCGCCGTCGATGAAGTAGCGTGCGTAGTCGCTCGGACGTGGCCAGGGCCAGGGCTGCTTGATCGCAGCGAGAGCCGGGGCCACGATTCCCTTCAGGGCTATTCGTTGCTCAGTTCTCAGGCATCCGGGTCTCAGTCCGAGGTCCAGTGCCGCAGACGGCGGCAACAGGCTCATTCGGAGCGCCGCGGGGCTGATACGTGATCCCCAGGCCGCGCGTAGAGGACCGATGGTACTGAGCGGGGCGGCCTGCCTGATCATGAGTTCCCCTTGAGGTCTCGCTACTTTGCGGTGGTACGGGTGCAGTCGGGTTGGGTAGTCGAGTCAAAGATATCAAGAACGATCAGAAATGAACGTGTATGGTCATGTCGGCGATACTCTCGGGCCGCGGTGACCTGAGCGGTTGGCACGCGATTCGCATGGAGGCGATCATGGGTACGGCGATGAGCGACGGTGTCGATGCGGAGTGGACGCGAGAGCAATGGGAGCGTTGGGCCGACGCCCTGCTGCTAGCTGTGCGACCGTACTTCACCCCCGGACACGCACGCCTCGAGCTTCCCGGTCCAACAAGTTCGTATGGGCCGGACTCGGACGGCTTGGAGGGCTTTGCGCGCACCTTTCTGCTTGCGGGGTTTCGTCTGGCGGGATCGGGCGGCGCCGCCGCTGATGTCGATTGCCGGGACCCGCACAGTTTCGCGGATTGGTATCGGGTAGGTCTGGTGTCTGGGACGACTCCGGGGGGCCCGGAGGCCTGGCCCACGTTGCGTGACTGTGCGCAGGCCAAGGTTGAGGCTGCGTCAGTTGCGCTCATCCTGGACATGACGCGGCCACTGATTTGGGAGCGGTTGGCGCCGACCGAGCAGGAGAACGTCATCGCATGGTTGGCGCCCGTCGTGGGAGACGACAGCTATCCGCGATGCAACTGGCTGTGGTTCAGGATAATCGTCGAGACCTTCTTGCGATCGGTCGGCGGGCCGTGGTCGGAAGTGGACATTCGCGCGGATCTCGCTGAGCACGACTCATACTACCGGGGGCGCGGCTGGTTCTCCGATGGCCCCGAGCGCAGCTTTGACTACTACGGCGGCTGGGCCATGCACTTGTACCCGGTCATGTGGGCGCGGATGTCGGGGGCATCCGACTTCTGTGCGGAACGAGGCCAGACCGACGTGAAACGGCTCGAACGCTACTTGGAAGACTTCGTCACCCTCATCGGCGGCGACGGCGCCCCCTTGTTTCAGGGGCGCAGTCTCATCTATCGCTTCGCTGCTGCGGCACCGCTGTGGGCGGGGGCCATAGCCGGAGTAGACAACATCGAGATGGGGCTCCTGCGGCATGGTGCGAGTGCGATTGTTGATTACTTCCGCCGACACGGTGTGCCAGATGAACGTGGCCTGTTGACGCTCGGCTGGTTCGCTCCCTGGGAGCCGATGCGCCAGTCATACTCCGGAGCCGGCTCTCCATACTGGGCGTCTAAAGGTGCCCTCGGCCTTGCCTTACCCCGAGAGCATCCGGTGTGGAGCTCCTCGGCGTGCCCATTGCCTGTGGAGGCTGGGAACGTGCTGCGCGTGATCGAGGCGCCGGGTGGATAGTCTCTGGGACGAGCGGCGACGGCGTTGTGCGTGTCATCAACCACGGCACGGACCACGCCTGCGAGGGCGATTCGGTGGCGGACGCCCCTTTGTATGCCCGGATCGGCTATTCCACTGTGACAACGCCATGCCTGGATGTGGAGGCGGAAACGAATCCGTTGGAGATGTCGACGGCACTTCTCAACGCAGCGGGAGACGGCAGCCATCGTGCGGGCATGGTGCGCCTCGCCCTGGACGTAGCGGACGACGTCGGATATGCGGCCTCTCGCTCCCGCAGCCACTGGGTGGAGCCGGACACGCACCAACAGGGACACGGCTCCGGAGCCGTCGGACATGCGCGTTATGCAGGAATGATCACCGTCGTCTCGCTTGTGCACGCCGAGTGGGAACTGCGTCTCGTCCGTGTGGATCGGCCGTCCGAACAGGCCATCGCGCTGCGAGTGGGCGGCTGGGCACTTACCGGTGAAGGCCCCGAGGTTCGCACCGATGAGCGTGAGACCTCGGTCTGTCTGCCGGGACTGAGCTGCCGTGTAATTGCTGTGGATGGTGGTCCCTGCGATCCCGTGATCTACCAGCGTGCCGAGGCCTCTCCATTGCCCGGCTTAACCGCCGTACCGGCCATGACTGTGGCCGTTTCAGCCGGCAAATGGCGCGCATTCGCCATCAGCCTCGCGGGAGGTGAGGGGGCGGTTGCCGGACGAGTCCCCACTCTTCATTCGCTGGTGGAGGACGGTGAGGATGTGGTGGCCGTCGTGACCTGGCCGAGCCACGGACTGGTAACCACGCGGTGTCCGGGCGTTGTCCTCCGATCATAAGCATATGAATCAAAAACGAACATGCTCGAACGCGACAGGTCTTGACAGAACAAGAGTGATCGGCTTGACTGAGTCCTGTCGCCGGTCGGCGGCGCACCTTCAACGAGGAAGACATGTGCAGTGATGCTGGGAACGGAAGGCCGTCGGGCTCATCGGTCAGACGTGACAGCTGCACCCCGTGTGTTCCGGAGTGGCGGGACATGCATACCGCCTTCGAGCAGCCTCGCGTACGCCGCCGACGGTGGGACACCCGACTGCGGCTCGTTGAAGAGGCGCGCGGGCGCTGTACAGAACCTCACCGCGGTCCGACAAGACGACGCCTGCTCATAAGGAGGAAACCCATGTCCCATCTCATCACACGACGTGCCGCCCTTGGCGCCGGGTCTGTCGCCATATTGGCGACGCTTGGCGCATGCGGAAGCTCAAACACCGACGGTTCGTCCGGGAGCAAGGCCACAGTCGGCACCGATGCCAAGGTGGAGCTCACCTTCGCGGGGTGGAGCCTGGACACGACACCAGAGTTCCAGGCGCTGGCTGACGCGTTCACCGCAGCGAACCCCAACATCACTATCACCGTGAAGGAGTACTCTGCACAGGACTACGACACCCAGCTCACTACCGACCTGTCGGCGGGATCTGCGCCTGATGTGTTCCCGATCAAGAACCTACTCCGCTATTACTATTACATGTCTAACGGGCAGCTGATGGACCTGTCCGACATGGCGACGAGATTCGACGGGGACGAAGCCATCGACTTGACGTACCTTGGGTATGATGGCAAGTACTTTGCTCTACCCTACCGGCAGGACTCGTGGCTTTTGTTCTACAACAAGGACGCATTCGCGAACGCTGGTGTGGAAGAGCCCGACGGCTCCTGGACCTGGGAGGACTATAAGCGGGCAGCCTCGGAGATCACCGCGGCCGGAGAGATGAAGGGCGCGTATCACCACACCTGGCAGTCGGTGGTGCAGGGATTCGCGCTTGCCCAATATCCGGACGCCGATCTGACGTCGGGCGATTATAGCTATCTTAAACCATTCTACGAGACGGCCCTGGAGATGCAGGACGCAGGCGACGTCGAGACCTTTGCCACCGCGCAGGCTCAGTCCCTTACCTACCAGGCGCAGTTCGGAACCCAGAAGGCCGCCATGATGCCCATGGGGTCGTGGTTCATAGCCACCTTGCTCGAGCAGCAGTCCACGGGGGACGCAGACGACTTCGAGTGGGGTCTGGCACCGATTCCTCAGTACGAAAGCGGTCACGAGGATGAGCCGATCACCTTTGGCGATCCCACATCATTGGCGGTCAATGCCTCGCTGGAGGGAGACAAGGCATCCGCCGCGAAGGCATTCGTCGCGTTTGCAACCGGTGAAGAGGGTGCGCGGGCAATGGCTGCCATCGGTATTACTCCCGCGTACTTCTCCGAAGCAATCGAGTCGACCTTCTTCGATCTCGAAGGCATGCCGCAGGACGAACTCTCGAAATATGCATTCTCAACGCACGACACTCGACCCGAGAATCCCGTATCGGAGACCGTCAATGACATCCAGACAATACTCAACGACACCCACTCGGAGATCATGACCGAGACCACCGCGGTCGACGAGGCCCTATCAAAGGCCGGTGAGGAGATCAAGGCGCAGGGCCTGACTGCTTGAATTGAGGTCCGGCACGTCGGGGTCACCCCTGGGACGGCCGGGCAGGCGATGCCTGCCAGGCCTCAGTGGTTAAGTGGAAGGAGATGCAAATGAGTGGCGCCGCAGCGACCGAGCCGCGGTTGAGTGGACGCCGGGGAGGCAGTGTCGCGTCCAAGGCGCTGAGACGGCGCAATACGATTGCCGGGTGGTCATTCATATTGCCGAACTTCCTTGGGTTCGGGTTGCTGACGCTCATACCTGTGATCGCGCTGTTCTACATCGCGTTCACCAAGTGGAGCGCGTTCGGCAATCCTGAGATCACAGGTCTGGACAACTTCATAAGACTTGCGAAAGACCCGACGTTCTGGACGGCTCTCTGGAACACCTTGTATTACGCGGTCGTGCACATACCCCTCACCTTGGCCCTGTCGCTGGGTCTCGCGATCCTCCTCAACCAGAAGTTGCGTGGACTCGCCTTCTTCCGCTCGGCGGCCTTCTTTCCCTACTTCACGTCGATTGTCGCGGTGGCGCAGGTATGGAACATGCTACTAGCGCCGGAGAACGGACCGATCAACCAGTTCTTAAACTTCGTGGGGATAAGCGATGCGCCCGGGTGGACTTCCTCCGCCACGTGGGCGATGCCGGCGGTCATCATCGTCGGTACGTGGCGCGAAATGGGCTATTACATGCTGTTGTTCCTGGCTGGCCTGCAAGCGGTGCCGCAAGAACTCTACGAGGCCGCGCGTGTGGACGGCGCTAATGCGTGGCAGCGCTTCACCAATGTGACCCTGCCGTGCCTGCGTCCGACGACCTTCTTCGTGACTGTCATGCTGACGATCGGGTCGTTCAAGGTCCTGGACCTCATTCTGGTGATGACCAACGGCGGGCCTGGAACTAGTACGCTGGTGCTCTCGCAGTACATCTATCGGATGGGTTTCGAGCGAAACGACTTTGGGTATGCGTCGGCAATCTCGCTGGTGCTCTTCCTGATCTGCCTGCTGGTCACAGTTGTACAGTTCGTACACAACCGTCGGCGGGAGGCCTGAATCATGTCCACCGAGGCAACGGCGATGCCTTTAGGGCATGGTACATCTGCATCCGCGGCGAGGCGGCATCGAGCCCGGCGCTCGGCGAAACACCACCTGGGACGGTTCGTCCGAGACGTTTTCCTCCTCGCACTGTCGGCATTCGTGCTCCTGCCCTTCGCGTGGATGGTGCTGTCTTCATTCAAGAGGAACAACGAGATATTCACGACTCCGATTACCTGGTTCCCGGAAGAATGGCAGTGGCACAACTATGCGGACATCTGGGTGAAGTCCGACATGACCACCTGGTTAGGAAACACGGTACTACTGGCCGTTGTCGTTACCTTTCTCCAGGTGTTCACAGGATCGTTTGCGGCGTACGGCTTCTCCCGGATCCGCTTTCCTGGAAGGGACTTCCTGTTCATCGTGTACATTGGAACCATCTCGGTTCCGTGGCAGGCGTACATGATCCCGCAGTTCAAGATGTTGTCGGCTGTCGGACTGAGCGATACGAGGCTGTCGATCATCCTGCTGCAGGCCTTTGGGGCCTTCGGCGTGTTCCTCATGAAGCAGTTCTATGACTCTATTCCGGAGGAGTTGAGCGAGGCGGCGCGAATCGATGGCCTCAGTGAGTACAAGATTTACTACAGAATCATGCTCCCGCTATCTATTCCCTCAATCGCGTCACTCGCAATCATCACTTTCACCAACACTTGGAACGACTACATGGGGCCGCTCATTTACCTGCGCAGTCCGGACTTGTGGACGATCCAGCTCGGGTTGAAGACGTTCATTGGTCAGTACAACGCCGATTACGCTGCCATTATGACCGGCTCGGTGCTTTCAGTTCTGCCGATCGCGGTCGTGTTCGTGTTCGGCCAGCGGTACTTCGTGCAAGGCATAGCGACGACAGGTATGAAGGGATGAACCCCCGGGCGCGCGTTGGCTCGAGGAGGAGTCGACAGCGATATGGCGCGACGTCGGCGACTTCCTGTTTGGGACGCTGCGGCTCAATGTGGTGGTAGCGGTGCTCGTAGCACCGTTGATTGGGCTGTGTCTAGGAGCGGTTTCTCCACTGCGTAGCTTTCCCACTCTGATAGGGGCGCTTTGGTTGGCGTCACCGGGCTTAGCGGTTGCGTTCGCCGCGTTTCGGGATTGCCCGGCATTCGGCCGTTCGATCCTGCGCCGGCAGCCGGGGGCCGGGGCGGACACGGCAGCGACAGACTTGTTGTATTGGCAGCCAGATGAAGACCGCTCGGTCATTCGTCCGTGCATGCGAGCACTGCGAAGGCTGTGGTGGCGCGTTCTATTGGCGGCTGCACCATTGGCCGGCGCAGGACTGGTCCTGTGCGTTGACATCGTCTGGGCAGCGAACACAGCGGTGGGTGTCTATGTTGTCCCCGCGCTGGCGATGACGGTAGTACTGGTGCTCGCGGCGTGGCCGGCTGCCATAGTGATGGTCACGGAGGTGCGGCATGCCCATGTAGTCTCTGTGGTGCGGCTCGCACTGGTTGTGGTTGCTAGGAAGTGGTATCTCTCCCTGCTGAACCTACTGGTGATGGTCGGCACGCTCCTTGGGTTGATTGCTCAACCGTTTCTGGTGGCCGCGCTCGGCAGCGGGTTTCTGCTTCACCTGGTGTGGGCGAACGCCCGCTGGATGGTCTTACCCTCAATCACTTCGAAGGCGGTCGATGCGGAGCGGCGGCCCGTAGCCGACCGTGCGTCGTACCGGCGTTGACGTAGGCACGCGGGCGCACACCGATGAGTCTCAAGCGCGGGTTTCGTACTGCTCTGCGGTGAATTCGCCGGCCACAGGCGCACCTTTGAGATAGTTAGCAACGTCGTCGACGGCGCCGTCACCCAGCCGGTGCAGCTCTCGACCCATGGACCCAGCGGCGTGCGGCGTGAGAAACACATTCGGCAACGTCCACAGCGGTGAGTCGGGGACGTTCACCTCCGGATCTGTGACGTCGATTATCGCGCGGATGCGGTCCTTCTGGAGTTCCGCAATCAACGCCTCCTGGTCGCAGATCGCGCCCCGCGCGGTATTTATGAATGTGGCGCCGTCCTTCATCATCGCGAATTGCTTGGCGCCAAGCATGCGATATGTGCGCGGTGTTGATGCGGAGTGCAGCGATACGACGTCGCTGGTACGCAACAGGTCTTCTAGCGTGGTGGGCTCAACGCCGAGTGACTTCGCCTCCGCACCAGTTAAATGGTTGGAGTGGACCTTGATGACGCAGTGGAATGGGCGAAGGTGTTCAATGACTAGTCGTGAGATGCGCGACAGCCCGATCAGCCCGATGGTCGAGCCGTACAGTCCGATGTTTGGGAAGGCGTCCCAGAATCCATCCGGCTTGTCCCGGAGCTCCGTGTAAGCACGTCGAGTGGCAAAGACGTCCTTCGCCGCCAGTATGATCATGGCTAGCGTGTACTCGGCTACCGGCTCGGCGTTGAGTCGAGTCTGAGATGACATGCGTATGCCGCGGTCGAACAGTTGGGGTCCGACGACGTCGCGCACGGATCCACCGGAGTGGACCAGCAGCTTTAGGTCGGGCATGGTATCCAATAGACCGTCAAGCCGTCCGGTCTCCCAGCCCGTGATGAGGACTTCGGCGTCGGCAAGCGCCGCGCGTGACCGCGGTGTGGCGTGGTTTCTGGGGTCGGGATCGAGGCAGAGCCGACCGAGCGAACCCAAGCGGGCGATCGCATCGGGTGTGAAGAAGTTCTTGCGATGCTCGTCCACGACGGATAACACGATCTTGGGTGTTGGCACGTGAACCCCTCTGGCAGCGTTGAAGTGTGGGCACCTGCTGTTCAGCGGCGACCGGGTAGAGCATAGCTCCAAACAGCACGGTAGCGCACCAATCAGAGTACTTGTGTTTGAAACTGATCGGACTAGGGTTAGGTGTGCTGGAGCCTATCGGAGGAGGCCTGACAAATCATGGCACAGAATGCGTCGACCGGCAGCGCGGCGCGTGGGCGTACGGCGCTCGTCCTTGCAGGGCGTGGTCGCTATGAGGATCCCTGGCACGATCATGCGGCAATGAGCCATGAAATCGCTTTGCTGTTGGGTGAGTTGGGCATGCGCAGCGAGGTTCGGTCGATGTTCCGCGATTCGTTGTCCGACTTGGACGACTTCGATTTGCTGGTCGTCAACGGCGGTACCGGTCGCATTGATCCGGATTTCGACGGCGACGACGACTCGTGGCTTCCGGCGCATGCGGCCGTCAACGCCTACGCCGGCTCGGGCAAGCCGGTTTTCGTGCACCACCAGGGAATCAACGCGTTCCTGGACAACCCGCGCTGGCGGTACATTGTTGGAGGACGATGGATCCGCGGTACTACGTACCATCCTGAGAACTCCGAGGGGGTCTGGACCCCGGTACGCGGTTCTCATCCGATCGTTGCCGGCCTTGGCGAACTTCGCGTCTACGATGAACGCTACACGTTGCTTGACGTCGATCCGGGCTCAACCGTGACGCTCACGCAGTATGAGGCCGGCGCCGACCACCCGGCGGCCTGGGTCAACACGGCGGACGGCATGCGCGTCGTCTATGACTCGCTCGGCCACGACTTACGATCCATGCGGAACCCGGATCGTCGCGAACTCATGCGCCGGGAGGTCGCCTGGCTTCTTGGATGACGAGACCGCCGCCTCGACGGCATGCATGAACGATCGAACATGATGTGTTGACATGAAAACGATCGCACAAGATCGGAACTCGACATATTAGAACATCCCCGCTAGACTGTTGCCAGGTCTCGTTTGCAACGAAGGAAGGAGATCTGCTCATGTCTGCCACGACGGCTCATCCGCACCAGTCCCCCCGCACCCCCATGTCGACCGCCATCACCCGCCGCGCGTTCACCGGGGGCGCTCTGCTTGCCATACCGACGTTCGCGCTGGCCGGCTGCGCCTCCGGCGGATCTTCATCCGGAGAGGAGAAGACCGACACCCTCACCTTCTGGCTCTCGGGCGATGCGAACGAGGGAGGCGGATACGCCGCGCTCGCTGCCGACTACGAGGCGGAGACCGGTGTCCATGTCGAGATCGTCGACGTCGCTTACGACGACTTCGTTACCAAGCTCGTCAATGCCGCGCTCGCCAATGATCTTCCCGACATTGGCCGTATCCCGTCGGTTGACCCAAGCTTCTCCGAGGATCTGGTGGACCTGGCGGACGTCGCCACCGAGCGCAACATCATGAGCAGCCTCCTGGTTCCCGATGAGGAGGGGCGGGTCACCACCCTGCCCGCGGCACTCACAGCTGTTGGTCTTTTCATAAACAAATCACTGTTCGATGAAGCCGGTGTTGCATATCCCACCTCGGAGGACGACATCTGGACCTGGGATGAGTTCGTGGAGGCGGTTACCCGGGTCCGGGAGAATACCGGCGCCACATACGGCCTGGTTATGGACCGCACGTCACACCGGTTGCGCTCCTTCATGTATCAATTCGGCTCCGAGGGGTTCGTCAAGGGGGACGACGGCCGCTACACCTCCGACGCCGCCGCCCGCACCGCCCTGGAGTTCTTCGGCGACATAAACGACGACGCCACCATGCCCAGGTCCGTGTGGTTGTCGGAGGATGACCCCTCGGCGCTGTTCAAATCGGGCCAAGTGGCCGCTTACTACTCGGGTGTCTGGCAGTTGGCCGACTTCAACGCCAACATCACGGATTTCGAGTGGGCGTCGGTGTACATGCCGGCTCAGCCCACCCGAGCGACCAACTTGGGTACGAACCTCATGGTCGCCTTTGATGCCAATGGCCATGGCCAGGCGGCGAAGGACTTTATTTCCTGGACCTATCAAGACGAGCATTACGCGAAGTACTGCAAGCTCGCCGGCGCATTGCCCTCGATCGAAGGTGTCGCGGTGGATTACGAATTCGCGCAAGAGGCCTTCGATGTTTACAATAACGAGATCGCGGCTGCGCCCGACATCTCAGGCTATCAAATTACTTCGCAACTTGAGTGGCAAAATGCTGGTAAAACGTTGGAGGGTGATCCGGTGCGTGACGAAGTGATCAAGTACCTCAGTGGTGAACAAGACCTCGATACCACGATTACAGCCATCGAGACTGAGATGACTGAACAAGTTGGAGGGGTATTCTGACCGTTTCCGAGCGATGAGTCGGGCTAAGGAAGCTCCAGGGGGATTGCGAATATGGCTGTCGAGTCGATAAAGCAGGCGCCATCGGGGCGAACGCCCGGGCTCGTTCGGAGGCGAAAGTCACCAGGGACCTATCGATGGCAGCCGATTGCTTTTACCGCCGTCATCATCGCCCTGTATGCGGTCTTCTTCGTCTGGCCCGCGGCGACGGGGCTGTTCTACTCCTTCACCGACTATCGCGGCCGGGGGAGCTATGAAATCGTAGGCGTGGCGAACTACGTAGACCTATTCGCTGATGGGGACTTCTACGGTGCGTTGCTGCGCACCTTCGAGTACGCAATCATCGCGGTGCCGTTGACCTACGTGCTGTCTCTGCTCACGGCCGTGTTCCTGACCAGTGAGCGAGTGGTCGGCAAGTCCGTGGCCCGACTGGTGTTCTTCATGCCCTGGCTGATATCACCCATAGTGGTCGGGGTCATCTGGCGTTGGCTGTTCGGGAGAGTTTCGGCCTGGTCAACTACGTGATCTCCCAGTTGGGTGGAACCGGACCGAAATGGCAGACTGACGCCGATCTGTCGCTCATGGTGGTGGTTTTCGCGGGGGCCTGGGCCGGCACCGCTTTCTCCATGCTGCTGTTCATCTCCGCCCTGCGCAATGTTCCCCGTAGCCTTAAGGAGGCCGCGGCCCTTGATGGAGCCACTGCGTGGCAAACCTTCCGGCACGTGACCATGCCGTCAATACGTCCGACGTCGTTCATGGTGATCCTTCTGGCTACGCTCGGAGCGATGAAGGAGTTCGCCATGGTTCAGGCGGTCAACGGGGGCGGCCCGGGCACGGCTAACAACCTGATCGTGCAGTACATCTACACCACGGGTTTCTCCCGGGCGAAGATCGGCTATGCATCTGCCGCGTCAATGATTCTCCTGGTTATCCTCCTGGTGCTGTCTCTGGCCCAGTTGTATGTGAACAACCGCCGGGAGGCGCAATGACAACGGTCACGCGGCCGACGCGAGCTAAGCCGGGTGCGTCCAGGCGGTGGGACTCGTGGACCTGCAGGCCTGGCGGGCGGCATTCGAAGCAGGAGATCGCCCGTGTCCGTAAGTCTCCCCTGCTCACCGCCGCGATGTGGCTGGTCGCCGTGGTCTACGGCTTTCCCGTGCTGTGGTTCCTGCTCTCGTCGTTCAAGCCGGGCGGGGAGTTGTTCTCCTTCCCGCTGTCCTTTCTCCCGCGGCGTTGGACGCTGGACGGGTATGTACAGGCATGGACCCGCTTCGACTTCGCCACCTACTTCAAGAACACCCTCATAGTTGCATCCACCACCACGGTACTGACGGTGATCGTCTCCGCCGCAACCGGGTATGCGCTGGCCAAGTACTCCAACCGCTGGCTCAAGGTGTTGTTCATTGCCCTGCTCATGACTACCATGTTGCCGACGGAGGTTATACTGTCGCCGACGTTCTTGGTCATTCGCGACCTGGGCCTGTACAACCAGCTTGCCGGTCTGGTAATGCCGTCGATCATGACGGCCACGGGCGTATTCATGTTTCGCCAATTCTTCATCACGGTACCCGACGAGCTTCTCGAGGCCGCACGCCTGGACGGTTCAGGGGAGTTCTCCACCTTCTTCCGCATCATGCTGCCGCTGTCCCGCCCGACCATGCTTACGCTGGCGATATTCTCATTCCAGTGGCGTTGGAACGATTACATCTGGCCGCTGATCGTCATCTCCGATAAGGACAAGTTCACGCTCCAGGTGGCGCTACGCTCGATCGTCGGCGCAGAGAATATCAACTGGACGGTGCTTTTGGGGGCGTCGGTCATTTCTATACTGCCGTTGTTGATCATTTATCTGGTTTTCCAACGCAATATCATGAGTGCCGATCTAAGCACAGGGATAAAGGACTGATCCGGCGATGGCTTATCTCGCCGAAGTCACCGCCTTGGCGGAACGACAGGCCGCGGGCATGGTGACGGAGCAGGACGGTTTTCTACGCTCGAACCCGTCTGATCGCGCACTTGCCCGCCGGATCAAGGTGATGGTGGCGTGTTATCGCGCGCCAGGAGCGTGGATGCACGCCGACAACAGGTTGCTTCGTGCGGCATGCTCGTTGGCCGAGCTGCTGAGGTCCCGGCAGCGTCACAGTGGGCTCTTCGACGGAGACAACCTGCAATCGCCGCCCGACACGGCCTTCACCGCCAACGACATGCTCGATACCCTGCGACTCCTCGAGCCGCTCTCTATTGCCGAAGGCACGGCCGAATGCCCCGACTGCGGCGGCAGTTCGGATGCGCGACTGACTGCCCGTCTCAGGCACGCACTCGATGCCTGTGTGGACAGGGTTGATGCGCCGCTGCGCATCGGCGGTGTGCACACGCCGAACCACCGTTGGGAACTGTGCCAGGCTCTAGCCAAGCTCGACGCACGCTGTCCGGACCCGGCCCGACGCGCACGTATCGACCAGTGGCTGGGCGAGGGCATCGACGTCGACCCCGACGGGCAGTACTCCGAACGCTCGGCCAACTATGCCGCCCATGTGACCAACAGGAGTCTGCTTGTACTGGCGCGAGAACTCGGCCGACCCGAACTGGAGGATGTGGTCGTGCGCAATCTTGAGGCGATTGTGGCCATGACCGATCCGGGCGGAAACGTTGAGACCGTCCACTCCCGTCGTCAGGACCAGTTCTTCACCGTGCCGCTCAGCCTGTTCCACCACCAGCTGCGGCTGGTCAGCATCACCAGGGGCCGGGGCGACCTGGCCTGGTGGTGCACTCGGGCCTGGTCCATGGGAGTGCCGGACCCGGGCGACGAGCTCAGCAATGCGCTGCTCGACATGCGCTGCACCGAGCCTCTACCTGAACCGGTCGCCCCGGAACCGGGCGAACGCCTGTTCGGCTCGGGACTCGCGGTGAATCGGCACCGCGACCGGTACCTGTGTGTCAACGGCGGCTCGGATCGGCATACGTGCGGGCGCACGGCGTCGGGGCTAGCCCGTAATCCGACCTTCCTGCACGCTTGGGTAGGCGGCGTTGAGATCAGGTCCCTGCGGCTGTCACGCGAGTTCTTCGCTCTGGGGCCCTTCCGTGCGGAGGGCATCCGGCGTGTCGGCTCGGGCGATGCGGCCGCATACCAACTCAGTGAGCGGGTCGCGGCGAACTACTACCACCCGCTTCCGGATGGATCGCGCAGTGCGGACGGCCACTACCCCCTGGAGTACGAGGGCCGGTTCGCCGCGGCCATGGCGTTCTCCCATCGAGAGCGGGACGCGCTGACATTGAGCACCGAAGTAACCGTGGTGCCTCGGCCTAACGGTTTCGACCTGACGGTCAAGACTTGGGGCCCTTGTACTCGCGTGTGCCTGGAGGTGGCGTTGCCGGACCTTCCCGCCGGGGGAGTCACGCGGTTTGAAGAAGGCATGTGGATACCCGACGCCGAAGAGGTGACCTGGGGAGAGGGCGATGGCGCTCTGCGGATCACCATAGCGGGGGACACGTGTCAGGCACCGCCCCTCTATGAGCCGGTGAGGAGCTCCGTCATGTGGGAGGCACGGATGCGCTCGGCGGACAGCGCCTGTACATATCCGCGCATGTACCGGCGAGATGCGCTTGCGCTTCCGCTCGTGTTTGGAGCCCGAGGCCGGCGGCGAGAACATAAGCGAGGCGCGGGACTGCGATGAGGAGATCCGGCCATGACCATTGACTTGACCGGCGCCGACCGATCGATGTTGCTCTTCGAAGCGGGAGATACGCTTGTGGAGACCACGTCGCCGCGGCCCTATCTGCACCCGATCCGTTCGCCTGGGGGTACCCTGCTAACGGAGATTGCGCCCGCTGATCACCCCCACCACATGGGGCTCTCGCTGGCGCTGCCCGACGTTAACGGTAACCACTTCTGGGGTGGCAAGACCTATGTTCCGGGGCGTGGATACCTCTGGGAGAACAGACATGGCCGTCAGCAGGTAATCGACGTACGACTGGGACGGCTTGGTGAGAAGCATAGCTCGGGAAACGTGTTTAGTGGGCGAAGTCTTGACTGCACGATTGACTGGATCGGTGCCGACGGGGTGACTCAGCTCATCGAGGACCGGTCGATTACCTGGTCGGGGTCACCGCCCGGAGCGTCCACCACGATGGCTGTGCTGAGTTGGAGCAGTGCCATCACGCCGCGGCACGATGCGGTTATCTCAACTCCCGGCGCCAGGGGACGCGTGGGCGCCGGCTACGGGGGAATTTTCTGGCGGTTCCCGCGGTGGTTCACGTGGGAGGTGTTCTCGCCCGAGGCACTCGGGGAGGAGCGCGTAAACGGGTCCTGCGGCGAGTGGATCACTATGCACGCCGCGCCGCTCTGCGCCTCCCAAGCTGCGACCGGACGACCGGGAGTCTCGGTGGTGCTGCGCCAGCGCGGTCCATACGTGCCCTGGTTCGTGCGGACCTCTGAGTATCCGGGTGCCGGCCCGGCCCTGGCATGGCAGGAATCGCTACGGCTCCCCGGCGGGCGTCCCTTCATGTTTGGGATGGACGCGCTGATACTGGACGCCGACCTGAGTACCGCGGCGCAGGTCGAGCGCGTCCTGGCCGAGGTCGGGTGGGGTCAGTGAAGCGGGCCCCGGCAATCGTCGTCGTCGGGATCCACGGGCATGGAGCCGGCCACCTGCGCCACGTACTGGAGTTGCAGGACCACGGACGGACCCGCCTGGCGGCAACGGTCGACCTTCAGCCGCCCGAGGTGGAGACTGGGGCCCCTCACTGGGAGACGTTGCGGCGCTGCCTGGAGGCGGTGGATGCGGACGTCGTCATCATTGCCACCCCCATCGCCACCCATTTGGAGCTCGCCACAACGGCGCTGAGCGGCGGCTGCGATGTGCTGCTGGAAAAGCCTCCCACCGCATCGATGGAGGACTATCACAGACTTCAAATGACTGCGGACCGCAGCGGGCGCCTCGTACAGGTCGGCTTTCAGGCGCTCGGCTCGACGGCAGTTCCCTGGCTCCGGCGCGCGCTCGCGGCGGAGATGATCGGCTCCGTACGTGCGGTGGGAATAGAGGGCTGCTGGAGCCGGCCGATCTCCTACTGGCGGCGTGCGCGGTGGGCGGGCAGACGCAGCCTCGACGGGCGCGACGTCGTCGACGGGGTGCTGACCAACCCATTCGCGCACGCCTTCGCCTCGGCACTGACGATCCTGGGATGCGGGCGCTCCGACGCCGTCGGGCCGATCACGCTCGACCAGTACCGGGTCAACGACATCCAGGCGGATGACACCTCGACGGCGCGAATCCAGAACCGGGCCGGGGTTCCGATAACCGCCGCCCTGACACTGTGCGCGGGGAGCGAGGCACCGCCGTTAATCACCTTCTATGGGGACCAAGGCGCGGTTGTACTGGCATATACGGAGGACCGTGCCCGGCAACTGGATGCGCACGGGAACACGGTGGCAGCCATCGAATACGGCCGCCGTGATCTGTTGTGCAATCTCCTGTCGGCGCGGCGGGGGGAGGAGGAGCTGCTGGTCCCGCTCGAATCCGTGAGCGGCTTCATGGTGCTGCTGGAAACCGTGCGACTTGCGCCGGACCCGCGCCCAATCGCGCCCGAGTTGGTTACTTGGAGGGATGAGCCGACGGCGGATGGGCTGGACCGGGCCCCGGTACTGCGTGATGCTGCCGAGTGGGTGCACCGATGTGCCTCCACTGGCCAAACCTTCCGCGAGGCGGGAGCGCCGTGGGCCACCGCCGGGGGATCTTCGCTGCGCTGTTTTAGCTAAGGAACGGCAGCACCCGCTCTGCGTAGTCGGCGGCTACGCGCTCGGCCACCTCACCGAAGGGCCGCTCCCAGATGTCGGTATTGAAGATCTCGGTCTCCACCGCTCCGGTGTAGCCGGCGTCGCGAACCCAGCCGGTGATCGCCTCGAAGTCGATGTAGCCGTCACCCACATACCCGCGCGAGTTGAGCGTGTCCTCCTTAAACGGGAGTACCCAGTCGCACACCTGGTAGGCGGCCAGCCGCCCCTGCGCGCCCGCACGCGCGATTGACGCGGCGAGCTGCGGGTCCCACCACACGTGGTAGGTGTCTACAACCACGCCCACCTCTGTGGCTGCGAAGGGGGCGGCAATGTCCAGCGCCTGTCCGAGCGTGGAAACGACGCCGCGATCGGCGCAGAAGATCGGATGCATTGGCTCCAATACCAGGCGCACACCACGTTCCCGGGCGTAGGGGACGAGTTCGGCCAACCGTAGTCCGACGCGTTCCCGCGCGGCGCCGAGGTCGCGCTCCGGTTGCCCGGCGTCGGGGGAGACGCCCATTCCCGGTTCCGGGTTGGCGGGCAACCCCCCGACCACCAGGATCAGTTCGCCGGTGCCCACGGCGGCAGCCTCATCGATGGCGCGGCGGTTGTCGTCAACGGCTGCCCGGGTCCGTTCGACATCAAGGTCGGTGAAGAAGCCTCCCCGGCACAGCGAGGAGACTCGCAGTCCTGCGTCCCGCACGATGCGACCCGCCTCCTCGGCCCCGACCTCCTGCACCCGATCCCGCCACAGCCCGACGGCCCCATAACCCGCCGCCGCCGCGGTCGTCACGGCCTCCGTGAGGGTGGCGTGCTTGATGGTCGCGGTATTGAGAGAGCACCGTGAAAGATCGAAACTGTTTGAAATCGCCACGACACTGACCTCGTCGTCACTTGGAAGGATCGTTAACGATCAGTATAGTAACTCTTAGAACATTTGCGTGGTTGTCGTGGGATCCCGCTCCAGATGCGCCTACCGACCTGCGGCGCCCGCGCCTTCACGAGATCCGCACGATCACAGGAGATCCCATGCAGGATGCCGTTGCCTACCCTCGTCCCGAGACCGCCGTCGCTATGGTGACCGGCGGCAACCGCGGCATCGGTCGAGGCATTACCGAGGAGCTGTTGCGTCACGGCTATGCGGTATCGCTCCTGGCCACGCGCCCGGAACCCACTGAGACTCTGCAGGAGTTGCGCTCGCTGCCGGACGGTTCCGGTCAGGTTGCCTACACCCAGGGAAGCGTCGACGACCTAGACGTCGGCTCCCGCTACCTCGCCGCCACGCTCGAGGCCTTCGGCCGCGTCGACTTGCTGGTGAATAACGCTGGCGTCGCCCCGCAGGTGCGCGCTGATTTGCTCCAGGCCGATCCCGCCTCCTTCGATCGCGTTCTGGCGATCAACCTGCGCGGCCCGTACTTCCTCACCCAGCTGGTCGCCCGCGAGATGATTGCCCAGCGCGACCGTGACCTCGCCTCCGCCGGCGTTGACCTTTCCGGCGGCCTGCCCGCATTGGACCGACCGGCGGCCGCCATCATCAATATCTCCTCCATCTCCGCGGATACGGTTTCGACCAACCGTGGCGAGTACTGCGTGTCCAAGGCCGGCGTCCACATGGCCACCCTCCTGTACGCCGCCCGCCTCGCCAACGAGGGCATCGTCGTCTACGAGGTGCGCCCCGGCGTAATCGCCACCGACATGACCGCCGGTGTCAAAGACCGCTATGACGCTCTCTTCGCTGCGGGTATCTCGCCAATGCCCCGCTGGGGCCGGCCCGACGACGTCGGCCGCACGGTGGCCATGCTCGCCTCCGGCAGCGCCCCCTATTCCACTGGCGATGTCATCCACGTCGATGGCGGCATGCACATTCCCCGTCTGTGAACCAGGAGCCGACTATGCCCGTTCAGTCATCCCTGCACATCGACGGCGTCGACGTGCCTGTCCTGTCCGCCAACACGGTCGTCGTCGGCACCGGGGCCGCCGGCTACTGCGCCGCGGACCGGCTGGTGCAGTATGGGCAGGAGGACGTGCTGATCATTTCCGATCGGGTCACCACCGGTTCCTCCCGCAATGCCGGCTCCGACAAACAGACCTACTACAAACTCACCCTCGGCGGCCCGGCCGGTGACTCGGTTGCCGAGATGGCGCAGACCCTCTTCGACGGCGGCGCCATGGATGGGGACCACGCCCTGGTTGAGGCGGCTCTTTCAAGCCAGGCGTTCTTGCACCTGGTCGATCTGGGCGTTGCCTTCCCCCGTAACCGTTACGGCGAGTTCGTCGGATACAAGACCGATCATGACCCGCGCCAACGGGCTACTAGCGTAGGCCCCTACACCTCGCGGACCATGGTCGAGCATCTGGAGGCCAAAGTCGGACGCGACGGCACGCGCGTTGTCGAGAACCTGCGCGTCATCGACGTGCTCGTCTCCGACGACCAGGCGGTGGGACTGCTGTGCCTGCGCCGCCGAGTCACGCAGGCGGAAGCGGCCACCGGCACCTCCCGCTTCCTGCTGGTGCGCGCCCGCTCAATCATCTATGCCACGGGCGGCCCGGCCGGCATGTACGCGCGCAGCGTCTTTCCGCACGGACAGTGGGGTGCCACGGGCGCCGCCTTCCGGGCCGGAGCCACCGGCAAGAACCTCACCGAGTGGCAGTTCGGTCTGGCCTCCATCGCGCCGCGCTGGAACGTCTCCGGCAGCTACATGCAGGTGCTTCCTGCTTTCGTCTCCACCGACGTCGACGGCGGTGATGAGCGTGAGTTCCTGTTCGAGGCAATCCCCGACCTGCGCCGTCTGTTAAGCCTGACCTTCCTCAAGGGATATCAGTGGCCCTTCGACATCCGCAAGGCTCGTGGTGGTTCCTCGCTCATAGACCTACTCGTTTACCGCGAGACCGTATTGCGGGGCCGCCGTGTATTCCTCGATTTCACCCGCAATTCCGGCGGTGTACAGCTCGATCCCGCTGCCCTGGATCCGGTGGCGCGCGAATACCTGGGCAGTGCGGGCGCGCTGTTCGGTACCCCGGTTGAGCGGCTGATCGCATGAACCCTCCCGCCTACGACCTCTACCGAGAGAAGAACCCGTCGCTCGACCTGGCGCGGGATCGCCTGGAGATCGACGTGTGCGTGCAGCACAACAACGGCGGACTAGCCGTCGACTGCTGGTGGCAGTCGACGGCGCTGACCGGATTCTTCCCCGTCGGCGAGGCGGCGGGTGCGCATGGCGTATACCGGCCCGGCGGTGCCGCACTCAACTCCACCCAGGTGGGATCCATGCGTGCAGCGCAGTGGATCGCCGCCCGCCGTCAGGGCGAACCGCTGGACATGACGGCATTCGCGGCTGTTGCCACCCCGGCCGTGGAAAACGCCGGTGCGTTCCTGGCCCACGCCGGGGCGCGAATTGCAGATGGCGACCCCGATAACACCGGCGTGTTGCTCGCACGTGCACAGCGACTCATGAGTGAACGCGCGGGCCTGGTCCGCTCAGCGCAGGGCGTGCGCGATGCCTTGAGGCGAGTGCGTGCGATGCTGACCGGCCTGTCCGACCGGATGGTGGTGGACCTGTCATCTCGGCGCAGCGTGGATCGACTCTTCCTGCTGCGGGACATTCTGACCAGCCAGTTCGTCTATCTTTCGGCCATTGACGACTACCTCCGGCGCGGTGGAGTTTCGCGCGGCTCGGTGCTCTATACCGATGCCGCGGGCCTGCTGCCGGAGGAGGGGTTGCCCGAGTCCATGCGCTACGTGCTCGACGATGGGGCGCTGGATGAGCAGGTGCAGGAGGTCGCGTTGCGGTACGGGGCCGACGGGGAGGTGGCCGTGGAGGCGGCCTGGCGACCTCGGCGCCCGATTCCGGACACGGGCGACGACTTCTTCGAAAACGTCTGGCGCGACTTCCGTGAGGACGGCGGGGTGCGCTGATAGGCCGGCAGTCCGCAGCGCCGTAGGGCGACATGGAGGCGATGGGGCGGCGCGCCAGTAGAACGGGCGCTATGGAGCGAGGTGTCCAGGGCGGCTGGTTCAAAAGGCGAGCTGCGGGACCGATAGCTTGCGGCCGGTGTCGGTAGATTCCTGACCCAGGGCCGCCAGTTGCACGCCGCGTGCTGCCGAAGCCAGCCCGTAGCGGTGCGGTCTGTCGGCGGCCACGTCGCGCAGGAACTCCTCCCATTGGGCGCGGAATCCGTTTGCCGGAGCGCCGTCGTCGGGCACCTCGGTCCACTGGCTCAGGAAGTCGATGTCGGCGGGGACGTCGGGATCCCAGTTCGCCCGCGGCGTGTTGGCGCGTTGCTGGGACTCGCAGTGGAATAGCCCGGCAACGGCCGAGCCGTGGGTTCCGTCCACCTGGAACTCTACGAGCTCCCGACGGTGCACGCGCACGGCCCAGGAGGAGTTGAGCTGAGCGATCACGGTCTTGCCGGCAGGTGTCTCGACCTCGAAGATCGCGTAGGCGGCGTCGTCGGCGGTGGCCGGATACGCTTCGCTCTGCTCATCCCAGCGGGTGGGGATGTGAGTGATGGCCTGGGAGTAGACGCTCTTGACGGAGCCGAGGATGCCCTCCAGAACGTAGTTCCAATGGCAGAACATGTCCACCATCATTCCGCCGCCGTCCTGCTTGCGGTAGTTCCAGGAGGGACGCTGACTGGGGCGAACATCGCCTTCGAACACCCAGTAGCCGAACTCGCCGCGCAGGGAGAGGATGCGACCGAAGAATCCCTCATCCACCAGGCGGCGCAGTTTGATCAGGCCGGGCAGGTAGAGCTTGTCGTGCACCACGCCAATGGTGAGATTCGTGGGTGCGGCGCGGCGGGCCAGGTCGACGGCCTGCTCGAGGGTTTCTGCGGTCGGCTTCTCGGTGTAGATGTGCTTACCGGCCTCGATTGCGGCCGTCAGGGCGGCGTACCGGCGCGAAGTGGTCTGGGCGTCGAAGTAGATGTCAACGTCGGGATCGGAGATGATCGCGTCCTGGTCGGTGGTCCAGCGGCTGAGGTCGTGACGGGCGGCGATCTCCTTGAGCTTGTTCTCATTGCGACCGACCAGGATCGGCTCAACTTGGAGGCGGGAGCCGTCTTCGAGGAGCAGCCCGCCGTCGGCGCGAATCGGCAGGATCGACCGGACCAGGTGCTGGCGATAGCCCATGCGGCCGGTGATGCCGTTCATGGCGATGGTGAGGGTCCGGGACGTCATTGTCGCTCCTGCCTGGTAGCGCTCGCGGGCAGGACTCCTGCTGAACGTTCCTGTCCTAAACTGAACGATAGCGAACTGTTCAAACAGAATCAATCAGACGGTGTGCGTACGGGGCAGCGCGCCCCGTATCGGCTTACTTCCCGGCGTTGCGCAGGCGCAGAGAGTTGGTGACCACGATGACGCTGGAGGCAGCCATGGCGGCGCCGGCGATCATGGGGTTGAGCATCCCCGCCGCGGCCAGCGGGATCGCGGCCACGTTGTAGGCGAAGGCCCAGAACAGGTTCTGCTTGATGATCCGCAGCGTGTCCCGGCTAACGCGGATCGCTGTCACCACCGCGTCCAGGTCGGCGCGCACCAGGGTGATGTCCGCGGCCTCGATGGCCACGTCCGTGCCCGAACCCATGGCGAAACCCAGCCCGCGGGTACCGGCCTGGGCCAGGGCAGCGGCGTCGTTCACGCCGTCGCCGACCATGCCCACCACATGTCCCTCCTCCTGCAGGGCCGCAATCACGTCGCGCTTGTCGCCCGGCAGCACCTCGGCGCGGACATCATCTGCGGTGATGCCGACCTCCCGGGCCACCCGGTCGGCGGTGCGGCGGTTGTCGCCGGTCAGCAGCACCGGGCGCACCCCCAGCTCGCGCAGCGCAGCAACCGCCTCCCGGGAGGAGGGACGCACCGTGTCGCGCACGGCCAGCACCGCGCGGGCGGCGTCGTCCACGGTGAGCACGACGGCGGTCGCGCCGGACTCCTGTGCGGCGGCGACGGCGTCTGTGGCTTGTTCGGGCAGGGCCACCCCCTGCTCGGCCAGCCAGGCCGGCCGACCCACCCGGACCTGGTAGGTGGTGCCATCCAGCGTCACCGAGCCGGAAACGCCTCGCCCCTCATGGTTGGAGAACTCCTGCACCGCCGGCACCTGCCCCAGCTGCGCCTTGGCGGCCTCCGCGATGGCGCGGGCCACCGGGTGCTCGCTGGCGGCCTCAACGCTCCCGGCCAGGGCGAGGGCGCGCGATCGCATGCCCTCGGCGCCGTCCCAGGTGACGATCCCGTCGGCGTCCAGGCGCATGCGGCCCTCGGTGACGGTGCCGGTCTTGTCCAAAACGATCGTGTCCAGGGTGCGGGTGGACTCCAGCACCTCCGGACCCTTGATGACCACGCCGAGCTGGGCGGCGCGCCCGGAGCCGACCAGCAGCGCCGTCGGCGTCGCCAGACCCAGGGCGCAGGGGCAGGCGATTACCAGCACGGATACGGCTGCCATGAATGCGGGCTGAGCCGGGTGCCCCAGCAGCAGCCACACCGCCAGCGTGGCCAGAGCCAGCACGATCACCGCGGGCACGAACACCCCGGAGATGCGGTCGGCCAGGCGCTGCACCGGCGCCTTGCCGGCCTGGGCCTCGGTGACCATCGCACCGATGCGCGCCAGCGTGGTCCCCTCGCCCACCGCCGTCGCTCGCACCAGCAGCACGCCGGAGGTGTTCACGCAGCCGCCGGTGACGGCATCGCCGGGTCCGGCCTCCACCGGAACCGACTCGCCGGTCAGCATGGAGCGTCTACGGCGGAACGGCCCTCGATAACCACCCCGTCGGTGGCGATCTTCTCGCCCGGGCGTACCGCGAACAGGTCGCCCGCGGCCAGGGCGTCGATCGGGACCGTCTCCTCGGTGCGGGTGGCGTCGGCGCGGGGGGCGCCGTCGTCGTCGAGCACGTCGACGGCGTCGGTGGAGCCGGAGGGGGCGGTCAGCGTGACCCGGGTGGCCTGGGTGGCGCCGAGCTCCAGCAGGGCGCGCAGGGCGTCGCCGGAGCGGTAGCGGGCGCGGGCCTCCGCGTAGCGGCCCGCCAGCAGGAAGGTGGTCACCCAGGCGGCGGATTCGAAGTACATGTGCACCTGGTGGCCCTGGGCGCGGGGGAGCAGCTCCATGCTCATGTGCGCCCCCAGTTGGCCGGCGCCGCCGAAGATCAGCGCCCACAGGCTCCAACCGGTCGCGGCGATCACGCCGAGGGACACCAGTGTGTCCATGGTGGAGGCGCCGTGGCGCAGCGCTCGGAACGCGGAGCGGTGGAAGGGCCAGGCGCCCCAGGTCGCCACCGGCAGCGCCAGTGCCGCCACCACCCACTGCCAGCCGGTGAACTGCAGCGCGGGAAGCATCGACAGTGCCATCACCGGGATCGACAGCACCAGGCAGACGATCAGGCGGATGCGCAGGTAGGCGGCCCGGTCGGCCTGGGACTGGCCGAACATGGGGGCCGGTGTCGTCTGCCCGGGGGCCGCTGGTGCGGCCGCGTCGGTGGTGGAGGTGGTGTCGGGCTCGGTGTCTGCCTCCCCGGACTCCGCGCCGGGCTCCGGGGAGGGCTCGGCGGCCCGAGCGCCGTCGTGGTCGCCAAGCTCGGTGCGGCCGGTGACGGTGGCGGTGTAGCCGGCGCGCGCTACCGCATTGATCAGCTCCTCATTAGTCACCGGTGCGTTCAGTGTGACTCTGGCGGACTCGGTCGCAAGGTTCACGGAGGCCTGCACGCCGTCGAGCTTGCCCAGCTTCTTCTCCACCCGCGCCACGCAGGAGGCGCAGGTCATCCCCCCGACCGCAAGATCGACGGTGGCGACCGGCGCCGGGCTGGACACGGCGTCGGGGGCGGTGCCCGCCGTGGTGCCGGTGGGCTGAATCGGCTCAGACATGTGCGTCAGGCTCCTATCGTGAGCTCAGGCGACGTCGCGCTCGACGGCCTCGAGGGTGTAGTCCCCGGCCTCGTCGATGGCCTCGGCCAGGGCGGCATCGGAAAGAACAATGTCGGAGACGACCGTCGCCACGGACTGCCCGCCCTTGTTGAGGATCACGGAGACGTTCTTGACGCCGTCGAGGGCCTCCAGCTCCTCGGTCACGTGAGCGACGCAGTGCTCGCAGGTCATCCCGGAGATCCTCAGGGTGGTGGTGCGGTCGACGCCGTCGGCGGTGAACTCGGACATGATGGGCTCCTTAACTGAGGTGTGGTTTTGAATCTGGTTCGTGAGCGGCGAGAGCCGGACTGGAAGGGTGCCGCCGCGCACCGTGCGGTCAGGACCTGACCAGGCGGGCGATCGCGTCGGAGGCCTCGCGGATCTTGGCGCGGCCCTCCTCGTCGGAGGACTGTGCCGCGTGCAGCACGCAGTGTTCATGTGGTCCTCGAGCAGGCCGAGGCTGACCGCCTGGAGTGCCTTGGTGACCGCGGAGACCTGGGTGAGCACGTCGATGCAGTAGGCGTCCTCCTGGACCATGCGTGAGATGCCGCGCACCTGTCCCTCAATGCGGCTCAGCCGCTTGAGGTAGTCCTCCTTGGTTCCCGTGTAACCGGCCACCGTTCCTCCTGTCTGTCGCGCCGCGGTCGCATGCCTCAGCCCTGTGCGGATGCGGTATCAACTGCATCCACGCGGTGCGGGCCACACCGTGCACCACCTGCGACAATACCCCTAGGGGGTAGGGGTTGCAATAGGGTCGAGGCGCGCGGTGGATGAGGCGCCGCACTCGCCCGGTCCCTGCTCCGAGTTGTTGCCGCCTCCTCCGCCCTTTGCCGTCTGGTACGAGCCTTTGTCTCCTGGTGTACGGGAGTTTGCCGCGCACCAGAGAGCAAAGCCTCGGAGCAGGGTGCAAAGTGTCGGGGAAGATGGTGCAGCGGTTCTCACGCTGTGGGCTGACTGACTTGTCCGCGTGCAGCGGACCTCGTCGACGGGCAACTCGGCCACTGCATTAGTGGCGCCAGCGACATCAGCGCGGAGCGCGGCACGGCCAAGGCCGTCGTAATGCCGGGATGTCACAAATCGCACCACTTTCACCGGTCTCGGCGCAGGCTTGTCGCCGTGATCCGCGCAATCTCGCGGTTTGGCTGGGTGTCCACTCGTGGTATGCGCGGAAAGTGGTGCATTCCGTGACAGTGATGCGGGTTGCGTTGGGTTCGGGGAATCTGGCTGAGCGGATCTCCCGACAGAGGTTGCAGGGAAAGGGATGTTGGCGGGGTTCCCGACGCGTCGGTTGTGGGATGCTGGTCACATGAGTGAGCAGCGCGCGCCCGCGGACATGGACGCCTCCTGGGCCCCGATCGGCTGGGAGCCCAGCGACATCGGTCTTGACGACGCCCCCTTCGGCACCGTCCTGGGCGACCCGCTCATGGGCTCGCCCATCTTCGACGTCTCGGTGCTCGACGCCGCGCCCACCTCCGACGCAGAAGAGACCCAACCGCGCCCCGCACAGGCACCCAGCACGTCGCGGCCCACCGCCGCAGCTCCCCCCAGCAGTCGCAGCCAGCACCAGCAGGTGACGCAGCGAGCCAGCCACCGTCAGTCCACCACTCGTCCTCAGGCGCGGCCCTCCTCCCGGCCCGTTTCCGCAACTTCCGGCTATGGGCTTGTGTCCACGGCCGTCGGCACCGCGCCCGATGGGCCGGCCGCCATGACGGCGGTGCAGCAGGCTCCCGGCACCCCAGGCGGGACCCTGTACGCCCGCGCGTGCAGCTGCCATCGCACCCGGCGCCAACTGCCGCGGCCAACCGGTCGCCAAGCGGCGCGCAGGTGCAGCGGACAGGTCCGCCGGCGCAGGATCCCTACGGACGTCCTCCGGCTTCCGCGCCAACCGGTTCACGCTCAGCGCCCCAGCCGCGCAACCAGAACCAAGACACCAGCAACATCGAGAAGGTGGTGGCCACCGGGATCGGGTGGGTGGTGTTCATCCTGATGATGATCATCTTCGCCAGCATGTGAATCCCGCCGGCGCGCGTTGCCGGGACTATGCGGGCGGTTGCCGGACTCAGCCTTCCAGGTGGTCGACCAGGTGGGCGGCCAGGCCCGTGTAGGTGGCGGGCGTCAGGGCGAGCAACCTGGCCTCGACGTCGGCGGGCATGCCCAGGGAGGCGATGAAGTCCCGCATGGACTCGGCCGTGACCCGCTTGCCGCGGGTGAGTTCCTTGAGCCGCTCGTAGGGGTCGGCCATGCCGGTGGCCCCGGCCACCGACGCCGCCCGCATGGCCTGCTGCACCGGCTCTCCCAGGACCTCCCAGGCGGCGTCGAGGTCCTCCGCCAGGCGGGCGTGGTCGACGTCTAGTCCGGCCAGGCCGCGGCGAATGTTGTCGATCGCCAGCAGCGAGTGCCCCAGCGCCACCCCCACATTGCGCTGCGTGGTGGAGTCCGTCAGGTCGCGCTGCAGGCGGGAGGTAACCAGGGTGGCGGCGAGCGTGTCCAGCAGCGAACAGGAGATCTCCAGGTTCGCCTCCCCGTTCTCGAAGCGGATCGGGTTGACCTTGTGCGGCATGGTGGAGGAGCCGGTCGACCCCTGCGCGCTTAGGCGCTGGCGGAAGTAGCCCAGGGAGATGTAGGTCCAGGTGTCGGTGGCCAGGTTGTGGGCCACTCGGTTGAAGCGGGCGACGTCGGCGTACAACTCCGCCTGCCAGTCGTGGGACTCGATCTGGGTGGTCAGCGGGTTCCAAGTCAGCCCCAGGGACTCCACGAAGGCGCGGGCGATCTGCTCCCAGTCGGCGCCCGGCACCGCGACCACGTGCGCGCCGAAGGTGCCGGTGGCTCCGTTGATCTTGCCCAGGTACTCGGTGGCCTCCACCCGACTCACCTGACGGCGCAGGCGGTGGGCCAGGACCGCCAGCTCCTTGCCCAGGGTGGTGGGGGTGGCCGGCTGGCCGTGGGTGCGGGCGAGCATGGCGGCGTCGGCGTGCGCGCGGGCCATGGCGGAAAGGTCGTCCACCAGGCCGCGGGCCGCCGGCAGCCAGACGGCGGCGACGGCGTCGCGAATGGTCAGCGCGTAGGCGAGGTTGTTGATGTCCTCGCTGGTGCAGAAGATGTGCACGATCTCGTGCACCTCGGGCAGCACCGTGGTGCCCAGGGCGTCGGGGGCGGCGTCCAGGCGCCGCTTGAGCAGGTACTCCACCGCCTTGACGTCGTGGCGGGTGACCGCCTCGATCTCGGCCAGCTCGGCGATCTGCGCGGCGCCGAAGGAGTCGACGATGCCGCGCAGGTAGGCCTTCTCGGCGTCGGACAGCACGGGGGCGCCGGGTAGTACGCGGTGGTCGGTGAGGTGGATGAGCACTCCACCTCCACGCGCAGGCGCGCCCGGTTCAGGGCGGCCTCGGACAGGTAGTTGACCAGGGGCGCCACGACGGCGCGGTAGCGGCCGTCGAGCGGGCCGAGGGCGATGGCGGGGGAGACGGTGGCAAGGTCGACCATGACGCCGATTCTGCCAGGTGCTGCCGGTGGTGGATGCCTGCATCTCAGCCGGGTCGAGTCAAGTGCGACGGTAGGGGCGTGTAGGCGTTCGGGGTGGTTTTGTCCGAGATCGGCAGTAACGCCGAATCTGACGTTCCGGAGTCAGTCCGCAACCGCATGATTCCAACAATCTTCGAGACGCCCTATGGCGCTGGAAGCTCGTTCGTGCCGATTTGGGACATTCCGGGTCTCAGCCTCGAGCCGGCTACGGCGTCTTAGCATGGGCGCCGTAGCCGAAGAAGTACGGCGGTTGACCGCCGGCGACCTGGCGAGCAGCGAGATGCACGCATTGATGCGTGCTGCTGAAGTACCTCGCCGTGTCCGCTGCTTACCGCGGGCGCGGGATTGGAGGCCGGTTGGTGCGCCAGGCTGCCCGGCTGGGATCCCCGGTGGTTGCGGAGACCGACGACAACGCCGGGTAGCTGTCGGGCGCGCCGCAAGGATGATCCGGTGCGCCCAAGGACTGGCTGGCCCTGGCCGCGCTCGTGGCCGACGCCGTCCTGGCTGCCGCCTCCGGCACCTGGGAGGTGGAGGCGGCCGAGGAGCGCTGGCGCGACGTCGTCTCACCCGCAGGTGAGCCGGGAAGGCGCTCTGACGCCGTCGTCTGCCTGCGCCGCGGCGTGGTGCGGGTGTGAGCGGCCGGAGGGCGGAGAGGATGGCGCCATGAGCGAGCCCTCCAGCCGCTACCAGCACGCGCCCGAGCCGGGCTCCGACGACGTGCCCCAGTGGGTCAACGACCTGGTGCCGATCGCCGAATACGCCCGCGCCCTGCTGCGGGTGGACGCACCGGCACTCGCGCTCGCCGTGACCGCGGTTCTGGTATTGCCGCAGCTGATGCCGCTGCCGGCTCCCTGGGTGACGACGGCGTGCATGGCGCTGGGGGCATTCCTGGCGCTGCGTCACGGCGGGCCGGCGCGCATCAGTCGCCGCGCGGGCTCCGCCGCGGCGGATAGTCCCACCGTCGCCCTGCGCCCCGGCGGGCGCACGGGCGCGCTACTGGTGGTGCTCGACCTGTTGCTGTCAGCCACCGGCCTGGCCGCATGGGCCGGCCTGGCCCTGGCCGGAACCGAGCGGGCACTGCTGGTCGCAGCCACCGGTGCCACCGCGGGCCTGGCGGTGGGCGTCGGCCTGGTTGCCGTCAGGGAGCTGGTCGGACGGTGCAGCGCGGCGGTGCGCGCGGCGTTCGCGGCTGTTGCGCTGGCCGCCGTCACCGCAGTCGTCTACGGCCCCGTGCTGGTAGCTCCCTCTTGGTGGTGGATGCTGGGCCTGGCCCTGCTCGTGGACGCAGTCGGCGCCATCTCCCTGCGTGTGGGCGCACGCAATGACCGCCGCTTCTCGCGGCCTGCCGACGCCACATAAACCCAGCCTCCCCCGCGCCGCTGCACTCTGCGACTTCCAGCCCAGCCGTGTTGCCCGCCCGACGTGCATAGCTCCGCGGCCCGCCCGGACGGTCACCAAAACCCACAGGGAGCGTTCGTGCAGCCCTGCGGCTACCGCATTCACAGGCCCCCTGCGCGGCGTGTTCCGCGTTCTTAGCGTTGAGGCATGTCTTCCTTCCTCCTCAGCCTCGCCGCTGATAAGACCGCCACCGGCACCGCCATGGTTCCGGCCTCGGTGCCGGCCGGATGGACCGGCGCCGCGGCCACCGCCTGCCAGACCAGTCTCGACGAAGTCGTCGCCCTGATCGCCGGCCTGGACACGCTCATGACCGACGCCCAGGACGCCATGACCGTCTACGAGAACGCCAAGAGCCAAGCGGGGGACGACTAATGACCGCCGCCACCTCTACCGGTCCCTCCACCGAGGACCTCGACGCCCTCAATGCGCTGGACCTGCGCACTCCGCTGGCCAGCTATGCCACGCCGAGCGGTGTCCAGGCCGGATCCACCCCGTTCGGGCAGTTCGCAGCCGGACAAGTCAGCACTCCCGCCGGCGCGGGTCCCTACACCCCGGACGCGTCGCTGCCCTACAGTCTGACCTGGCCCGGCATGGCGAGCGGCACCAGCGTCGTCGTCAGCGGCGGTGCCTACGGGGTCAACACCGACGACCTCACCGATTTGGCTGCCACCCTCAATGGCGCGGCCGACTGGCTGGAGGACGCCCGCGACCTGGCGCTGACTTCTCTCACGGATCTGCGCTGCAACGGTTTCGGATTCACCATGTACCGCCGGCCCATGACCGCCTCCGACCAGCACAACTTCAGATTCGGCATGCCCAGCCAGTCCTCGACCGCCTCCGACCAGAGCAGTTCCGGTTTCATCTCCAAAAGCGACGCCCTCACATCGGGCGGCGGGCAGTGCTACATCTGGCAGCTCGACCCCTGCGCCACCGAGTGCGCCAACGCCATTTCCGCCCTGGAGGCCCTAACCAGCGGGGTCGGCTCGCTCGACGACGCCGCCACCAGCCTGCGCACGCTCGCCACCGACATCACTGCCTGCGGCACCGCCTACACCGATGCCGACACGGAGATCGACGGTAAGTGGCTCCTCATGCTGCAGGGGCTCGCCTGGGATCGAACATTCCCGGCGTGACAAGCACCGCCCCGGGTGTTCAGATGGCCGTAGCAATCCTGGCCCTGCTCAGCGTCGACGGCGCCACCCTGCCCGCCGGCGTCGACGATGCGCTCCAGGGACTAGAAACCGTACTGGACGACCCCTTGCTTGCGGGGTGGGCGACCACCGACCTGATGATCATCGTGGGCCTCGCCGCGTGGGCGCAGCAGGCGAACAGCGGACACGAGGCCGCCGTCATCGAGACCTACATCGGACGCGTTGCCGAGGAGCTGGACCCAGCCATCACCGCAGCGCTCCCCGAGCAGGTACACGTCGGCAGCCGCACGGTGGACACCTCATCGCTTACGCCTATGCAGCGTGTGGCCTATTACCTGGCGCTGCGAGCAGAGGCAGACGGCGCATACCGCTACGGGGAACCCACCGGCGTGACCGTGACCCCGCGCGGCGGGCAGTCAGTCACGGTCCCGACCGGCGTGCAAGACCCCTTCGGCCTCGGGACCGCTGTGCCCGCCGTCGCAGCCGGCTTACCGCAGGTGTACACGTGTGCGCCGCAGCCCGGCACGGCGGCCGAAGTCATCCGGTACTCCGCCGACATGAAGAGCCGTGACGAGGATATCTCCTCCGGCATCGTCTCCATCCTGCGCACCGACCACGCCGACGGAAGCACCTCTTGGCTCGTCGTCGTCCCGGGTACGACCGACTGGGGCAGTGGCAACACCAACCCGCAGGACCTGCTAACCAATCTCCAGGCCGTCTCCGGTCGCCCCACGGACATGGAGAGCGCCGTGGTCACCGCCATGCGCGAGGCCGGCATCGCCCCGGGCGACAGGGTCGGCCTCTACGGTCACTCCCAGGGTGCCATCACCGCATCCAACGTGGCCGCGGACCCGGCCGTCAACGCCCAGTTCAACATCACCAACCTGCTGACCGCCGGCGGCCCCACCGCGGGGGCAGACCTGCCGGACAACGTCAACGCCCTCCATATCGAGAATACGGGCGACGCCGTGCCCGCACTCGACGGCGCCGCCACCCCGCGCACGCCCACCCGCACCGTGGTTACCGTGGACACCAGCGCCGCTGACGTGGACGGTTACCCGCATGGGGCACCGATCTACGCCGACGCCGTCGACGGCATCAGCGGAGACCCCCAGATCGACCAGTGGACCGAAGAACTCGCCGGCCTGACCGGGGCGGGTGAGTTCGGCGCCGACACCACCGAGATCATCTTCGACATCACCCGCGACAGCCCCGACACGGTTTGGGAGCGGGCCGCACGGAAATTCGGCAAGCAGGGGTGAGGCACGGATGCGCCGACTCGGCTCCGAAAGGTCCCGGTCAGCGGTCGCTCGGTCCCAGAATGCCGACGATGATCGCAGAGGCAACCGACACGATCAGCGAGCCCACAATCGCGGTGCCGAAGGAGGCCACATGCAGTCCCAGCGTCATTCCCGCCCCGGTGCTCACTCCGGCTAGCAAGTCCGTGATTCGGCTGGTCAGCATGAGCATCGCCCCGTTGACCACCAGCGCGAACAGCCCGAAGGTCACCACGTACAGCGGAAAGGCCAGCACGTGCGCCACCGGTTTGATCAGCGAGTTCACCAGTGCCAGCACCAGGCCCACCACCAGCAGGTTGACCACGGTCAGCGTCAGGCTCGGCGTGCCCGGAACGGACATGCCGTCCAACAGCGCCACCGCCAGCCACAGGCCGGCCGCGTTCCCGAGCGTGCGCACAATCAAGTCCATGCAGCCATCCTCCCAGAAGCTGGCTGCGGCGGGAACGGGATGCGGGTCACTAAGCCCGGCACTGCGTGCAGGATGAGGGCATGACCTCCGTGCACATCCGCTCCGCCGTCCAGACCCTGCCCGCCTATGTTCCCGGCGCCCGCTCCACTGGGGAGGACGTCGCCAAACTCTCCAGCAACGAGCTGCCCTACCCGCCGCAGCAGAGCGTGCTCGCCGCCTTGACCGATGCCGCCGGAGGCGTCAACCGCTACCCGGAGATGACCGGGGATGCACTCGTGGAGGCGCTTGCGCGGCGGTACTCGGTCACCCCCGCGCAGGTGGTGGTGGGCAACGGGTCGGTCGCCCTGATCCAGCACATCCTGGACGCCGTCTGCGACGAGGGCGACGACGTCGTCCTGCCGTGGCGCTCCTTCGAGGCCTACCCGATCTGCATTGCCGTGGCAGGGGCGCGTGCCGTCAAGGTGCCGCTGACGGCTGACGGTCGCCACGACGTGCCCGCCATGATCGACGCCATTACTCCGCGTACCCGTGCCCTGCTCGCCTGCACCCCGAACAACCCCACCGGCCCGGCCCTGACCAGCGCCGAGCTGGCCGCACTGGTGGAGGGCGTTCCCGAGCGGGTGCTCGTGGTGGTGGACGAGGCCTACCTCGACTTCGTCACCGACCCGGAGGTTGGTGATGCGCTGACCCTGTTGGAGGAGCACCCGAACCTGCTGGTCAGCCGCACCTTCTCCAAGGCGCACGCCCTGGCCGGCCTGCGCGTGGGCTACCTCGTGGGGGAGTCCGGCATCATCTCCGCCATTCGAAGCGTGGCCACTCCCTTCGGCGTCAACCTGCCGGCGCAGGCCGCTGCCATCGCCGCCCTGGAGCCGGAGGCGCTGGCCAAGACCGCCCGGCGCGCCGCCGCCGTCGCGACCGAGCGCGACCGGGTGCTGGCCGGGCTGCGTGAGCAGGGCTGGCAGCTGCCCGATGCGGAGGGCAACTTCTACTGGCTGGCCGTGGGGGAGCAGACGGCCGCGCTCGCCGAGCACCTGCGGGCGGCCGGCATTCTGGCCCGCCCGTTCGCCGGCGAGGGTGTGCGTATCTCCGTGGGCACCCCAGCCGAGAATGACCGTGTGCTCGCCGCCACCGCCGCCTGGCGCGCCCGCTGAACGGCGTGGTGGCTTTCCGTCAGTGAATGGCGATGGTGAGCAGGAATAGCAGGCAGAAGACGATTTCAGTGATGCCCAGTGTCCGCGGGCGCAGCGGCGTGCTGCGGGCGCGCACCAGGTGCCATTGCCACAGCGGAACCACCAGGCGCGCACCGCCAGCACCACCCACAGTGCGGCGTGCGCCCACGGCAACCAGCCGCCGCGGGCGAGCCACACCGCGCCCGAGGCAACGAGTGCATGCCAGGCGGCTCCACCGGCCAGGAGCGGCCGGTTGAAGCGCTCGCGGATCATTGACTTGATGTAGGGAACCGTGCCGCAGAAGTAGGCGGCGGTCAGCGCGGTGACCAGCCACATCCACGCCCAGCCGGTCAACTCCCCGTTGGGGGAGGCACCGGGCAGAGCGGTCGCGTCCGCTCCGGTGCCCAGGAAGCCGCCCCGGCCGCCGACTCCGAGCGAGTAGGTGATGGCCGAGACGAGTGAGGCGGCGGCGGTGGCGGCCAAGCCCGAGAGGAGTGAGCGGTCCCGGCCGCGCCAGGCCTCCCACAGGGCGATGCCGAACAGCGGCGCCAGTGGTACCGCCCACTGCAGCAGGTAAGGTGCGACGGCCAGCGTCACCACGACGAGCAGCGCCGTCCAGGTGGTGTAGACCGCCAGCGGCGGCAGTGCGAGTGCGCGGCGGCGCGGAGAGTGGGCACGGGCCCACTGCGACCAGGCCCAGTAGGTCAGGTAGGTGCCCAGCCAGGCGGGGACGAACAACAGGTTCACCCAGCTGAACCGCCCACGACCCAGCCCACGATCGGAGGCAGCAGCAGCATGTAATGCGCGCCGTGCTGGTTCGGCAGCCAGGCGCGGTGATTGGGACGCGTATGCGGACGCGCCGCAGCGCCCGTTGTGGCGGAGCCCGATCGAGCAGGCGGCGTCTCTGTGCGGCTGGCCCGTGTGGACGAGGGACGCACCGGTTCGCCGGTGGCCAGCAGGAGGTCGTCCTCGGGGCCGGGGCGGGACTGTTGGTGCGGGATGGCGCCGAGCGGCCCACGCGCGCCGGAACCGGTGGAGGCCGAGTCCGCTCCGGGGGCGTCCGCGTCTGACAGCCCGGAGACGTACTCAATGTGGCGGTCGGAGGGATCGGAGGGGCGCTGCTGAGTCACGCCAACCAGCCTAATTGGCGCGGTTCTGTCAGGGAATGCACCACTTTCAGGTCTCACCCATCCTCATTGCCGTACCGATCCGCACGATGGTGCGCACGGGTTTCTGATTCGTGGGCGGGACAACACGAATGTGGTGCATCCAGTGACACCGATGCCGGTTTCTGCGGATGGTGTGGATGGGGGGAACGCCCTTGTGGGCGGCCCGCTGCACCGAAGAGGCGTCGGGAGGTGCCTGTTTTCCACAGGCCGTAGTTGCTCGTTGAGCATCTGTTGTGATGTTTGACAGCATTTGATCGTGGATCGTGTTAATAGAGAAACCCGTCTCCTGGCTGACCTCAGTCGTTGCGGCGCAGCGAGGCGTGCAACTCTGTGCCATGACCGCTCCGACTGGCGCACCCTCTCGGCGCTGGTCGAGGGAGGCAAGGTCAGTTCCTATCCTCAGGGGGTCGTTGCGCTGCCGGGGGCAGACCGGGCAAAGGTTGTGGCCAGGCGTGTCGGCGGCCTGCTCACTTGCGGGCACGCTCTTGCCCACTACGGGATTCCCCTCCGCCGGCAGCCGACTGTTGTTCACGTCGCTGTTCGGCGCGGACGCAGCCATACTCCGTCCGGAGTGGGACGGGTCGTCATCCACCGGGTTGAGGGGCTGGCACTGCGGGATCCGCTGGAGCCGCCGGTCGCCGATCCCGAATCCGTCGTGCTGACGGTCATGCGGTGTGCCGACGAACTCGATGCCTTGATCGCGCTGGATGCCGCGCTGCGAATCGGGCTGGTTGACAAGACCATGCTTTTGACCAGGTTGGTGGGCCCGCGTAATGGTCGCCTGAGGTCCCTGTTGGGGTGGGCTGATCCTCGGGCTCGATCCCTCCTGGAGACGATTGCTCGGTACGACCTGCAGGAGGCTGGACAGGAGCCGGAAGTCGCCGCCGATCTCGGCTTCGAGGTGGACCTGCTCATGGGGCGCCTGGTCATCGAGACGGACGGATACGCCTACCACGGCGACCGGGACTCCTGGGAGAACGACCGCCGGCGCGACCAGTCGCTGCTGCGGCGCGGTTATGTGCCGCTCAGGCTGACCAGTGCCAGGTGCTCTCACGGCAGACGGTGCAACTCGTTGAGCCAGTGGCCCGCCGCCTGGGCTGCTGGCGTGAGAGCTGACCAAACGAGGAGCGCATGGGAGTAGCGATACAGCCGGGGTCCGGCGACGGGGTTGCTCCCCGTCGCC